>NZ_WPAG02000002.1:0-659826 GCF_013602415.1 Rhodococcus sp. B50
GAAGGGTGTGGTGGTCTCGCATGCCGGTGTCGGTGGGGTGATTGCGGCCGAGCGTGAGCATTTCGGGGTCGATGCCTCGTCGCGGGTGTTGCATGTGTGTTCGCCGAGTTTCGATGTGTCGTTGCTCGAGTTGGGGGTGGGGTTTTCGGCGGGGGCGACGGTGGTGGTGGCGCCGGCGGGGGTCGGTGGTGGTCCGGATCTGGCGGATGTGATTGCGTCGCAGTCGGTGTCGCATGTGTTCATGACGCCGGGTGCGTTGGGGTCGATGGATCCTGCCGGGTTGGACGAGTTGCGTGTGGTGGTGGTGGCGGGGGAGTCGTTCACGCCGGATCTGGTGCGGCGGTGGTCGGTGCCGGGTCGGCGGCGGTTCTTCAATGCTTATGGTCCGACGGAGACGACGATTCTGGCGACGTCGTCGGCGGAGTTGGTGCCGGAGGCGCCGGTGGTGATCGGGTCGGCGATCGCGGGGGTGGGTGCGTTCGTGCTCGACGAGCGTCTGCGTCCGGTGCCCGAGGGTGTGGTGGGGGAGTTGTATGTGGCCGGGGCGCAGGTGGCGCGGGGTTATCACGGTCGGTTCGGGTTGACGGCGGCGCGGTTCGTGGCCGATCCGTTCACTGCGGGTGGTCGGATGTATCGGACGGGGGATCTGGTGCGTCGGGGTGGCGATGGGGTGTTCGAGTATGTGGGGCGTAGCGATTTCCAGGTGAAGATCCGGGGGTTCCGGGTCGAGTTGGGGGAGATCGATGCGGCGTTGTCGGCGGTGCCGGGGGTCGGTTTCGCGGTGACGGTGGGGGCGGTGTTGGCGTCGGGGGAGTCGGCGTTGGTGTCGTATGTGGTGCCCGAGGCGGGGGCGGTGTTGGATCCGGTGCGGGTGCGGGAGTCGGTGGCCGAGGTGGTGCCGGGGTTCATGGTGCCGTCGTTGGTGATGGTGCTCGATCGGGTGCCGTTGACGCCGGTGGGGAAGGTGGATCGGGCGGCGTTGCCGGAGCCGGTGTTCGAGGTGGCCGAGTATCGGGCGCCGCGGACGCCGATGGAGGTGGCCGTGGCCTCGGAGGTTGCGCAGGTTCTGGGTCTCGAGCGGGTCGGGTTGGATGATTCGTTCGTCGATCTCGGGGGTAATTCGTTGGCGGCGACGCGGTTGGTGGCGCGGTTGTCGGCGCGGTTGGGGTATCGGGTGGCGGTGCCGGTGGTGTTCGAGGCGTCGTCGGTGCTGGAGTTGGCGGCGCGGCTCGACGACACCGCCGGTGCCGGTGTCGGTGCCGGTGTCGATGCTGCTGCGGCCGGGGCCGGGGTGGTGTTGGCGGCGCGGCGGCGTCCGGAGCGGGTGCCGTTGTCGTTGGCGCAGCAACGCATGTGGTTCCTCGGTCGGTTCGATTCCTCTGCGGCATACAATATTCCGATCGTCGTACGGTTGACCGGCCGGCTCGACGTCGAGGCGATACGGGCGGCGGTCCGTGATCTCGTCGCCCGGCACGAAACGCTCCGTACCGTCTACCCCGAGGTCGACGGTGTCCCGGTGCAGGATGTCCTTCCGGTCGAGGCGTTCGTTCCGGATCTCGTCCCGATCGAGGTCGATTCCGGCGACGTGCAGGCCGAGATCGAAGCCGTCCTGGCGACCCGATTCGACGTCACCCGTGAGGTTCCCGTCCTCGCCCGGCTCCTGCGCTGCAGGAACGGTAGCGAAAGTGGCGACAGTGCAACCGATCACGTGCTCGTCGTGGTCGTCCATCACATCGCCGCCGACGGAGCGTCGCTGGCTCCGCTGACCCGCGACCTCGCCGCGTCCTATGCGGCGCGCGCGGCCGGAACGGTCCCGGATCTCCCGCCGTTGTCCGTCCAGTACGCGGACTACGCACTGTGGCAACGGGACGCGCTCGGAAGCGCGTCCGCCCCCGAGTCGGTCGCCGCACGGCAGCTCGACTACTGGCGACGCGCCCTCGACGGGTTGCCCGACCAGCTCGACCTGCCCACCGATCGCCCCCGCCCGACGGTGCAGTCGCACCGCGGGGGAAGCGTCGACGTCACCGTCGCCGCCCACGTCTACGACCGACTGCGCGAACTCGCCGCGAGCCGGGGTGCGACCCCGTTCATGGTCGTGCAGGCCGCGTTCGCGGTGATGTTGGCCCGACTGTCCGGGACGCGCGACATCGCGATCGGCACACCCATCGCCGGACGCACCGATCCGCTGCTCGACGATCTCATCGGCATGTTCGTCAACACGCTCGTCTTCCGGACGGTGGTGGACGCTGCCGAATCGTTCGAGGAACTCCTCGACCGCAGCCGCACAACGGTGCTGGAGGCCTTCGACCACGCCGACCTGCCGTTCGAGCGTCTCGTCGAAGCGCTCGATCCCGCCCGCTCCCTGGCCCGGCATCCGCTCTTCCAGGTGGGCCTGTCGTTCCAGAACCTGGCGCCGTCGCGACTGGAACTCCCGGACCTGGCCGTCGAGAGCCTCGTGCCCGAGACCCGGACGTCGCAGTTCGATCTGCATCTCGTCGTCGGCGAACACTTCGACCGGGACGGGCGGTGCACCGGTCTGGCCGGTCAGCTCACGTACGCGGCCGACCTGTTCGACGAGGAGACCGCCCGCTCGTTCTCGGACATGTTCGCGCGTGTGCTCGATGCGCTCGTCGCCACGCCGTCACGTCCCGTGGGGGACGCCGACATGCTGGGCGCACACCAGCGGTCCCGGGTGCTCGAGGCCGGCCGGGGCGCGCAGCGTCCACTGGACGCCTGCACCCTTCCCGATCTGTTCCGGGCGCAGGCGGGTCGCCGACCCGACGCGATCGCACTCGTCCACGACGGAACATCGATGTCCTACAAGGACTTCGACGATCGTGTGAACCAGTGTGCCCGTGCCCTGATCGCCGCCGGTGTCGGTCCGGAGACCCGGGTCGGCCTCATGATCGAGCAGTCGGCCGAACTGGTGGTCGCGATGTACGCTGCGTCCGTTGCCGGCGGAGCCTACGTTCCGCTCGACCCGTCCCTGCCGGCCGGACGCATCGCGCAGATCGTCGCGGCTGCCGGACCCGCCGTCGTCGTGTGTGCGGGTGCGGAGCCTGCCGCCGGCGATCTCGGCGACGCCGTGGTCATCGACGTCGACGACCCCGCCCACGCCTCGCTGTCCGCGGCGCCGGTGACCGACGCCGACCGGCGCGGCCCGCTGCAACCGGAGAACATCGCGTACGTGCTGTTCACCTCCGGCTCGACGGGCGTCCCCAAGGGCGTCGCGGTCACCCACCGCGCGGTGACCAACCAGATGCGGTGGATGCAGGAACGTTTCGGCCTCGGGCCCGACGACGTGTCGGTCCTGCACACCCCGGCGACCTTCGACCTGTCCGTCTGGGAGTTCTGGGGCTGGTCGACGTGCGGTGGTCGCCTGGTCGTCGCCGACCGCGGACGCCATCCCGATCCTCGTGCCATGACCGCCATGCTCGAGCGCGAAGGGGTCACGACCTTCCACGGCGTTCCGACGATGCTCGACATGCTCCTGTCGGGTGTGGAGGGGAGACTCCCGTCGACCCTGCGGCACGTGCTGTCCATCGGCGAGTCCCTGCCCGTCGCCACCGCGCAGGCGTTCGCCACGCGCAGCGACGCCGAGTTGGTGAATCTCTACGGGCCGACGGAAGCGGCCGTCGCGGTGACCGATCATCCGGTGACCGGCGCGGACGTCCACGCCGTTCCGATCGGGACGCCGGTATGGAACACCGGGGTCCATGTCCTCGACGACCGCCTCGGCGCGGTCCCGATCGGCACCGTCGGAGAGTTGTACCTCGCCGGGGATCAGCTCGCGCGCGGCTATATCGCGCGGGAAGGCGAGACCGCCGGCAGGTTCGTCGCGAATCCCTTCGGCTGCGGAGAACGTCTGTACCGGACCGGCGACCTGGTGCGCTGGGTGACCACGGCGCGCGGACCGGAGTTGGAGTACGTCGGCCGGCGGGATCTGCAGGTCAAGATCCGGGGATTCCGGATCGAGCTCGGTGAGATCGAGGACGCATTGCGCGCGTGCCCCGGAATCATCGCCGCAGCGGCGACGGTGCAGCAGGACGCACGTCGCGGCGACCGCGTGGTGGCCTTCGTCGTCACCGCGGACGGCAGCGCCCCGGACACCGCCGCACTGCGGACCTCACTGGGCGAGCGGCTGCCGAACTACATGGTTCCGGCCGACATCCGCGCGATCGACTGCTTGCCGAAGGGGAACACGGGCAAACTCGACCGGAAGGCCCTCCCGCTCGTCCCGTCCGCACCGACCGGGCATCGTCCGCCTGTCACCGGCGTCGAATCCGTCGTCGCCGAGACGTTCGGGAAGGTCCTCGGCGTCGAGTCGATCGGGCGCGACGACGACTTCTTCCGGTCGGGCGGTACCTCTCTCGTCGCGGTCCGGGCGGTCAGCGAGCTCGGGACGGTCCTGGGGCGTCCCGTGCCGCTCGAGTGGTTGTTCGCCCATTCCGTCGTCGCCGAGTTGGCGGAGCGGATCGAACGCGGCGACCGCGACGGTGAGCAGTCGGCGTCGAACGCGTTCGACGTGGTCTTCCCGCTGCGCACGGGCCTCACCGAGGGCGAACCGGTGTTCTTCGTGCACCCCGTCGTCGGCCTCGCGTGGGGATTCTCGCGGCTCGCCGAGTTCGTCGACGCCGACCGTCCGGTCTACGGATTGCAATCGCCCGCGTTGTCGGGTACCGAGGAGCTTCCCGGCTCGATCCGGGAATGGGCGGCCCTGTACGTGAACGAGATCCGGCGCGCGCACCCCGAAGGGCCCTACCACCTCGTCGGGTGGTCGATGGGCGGGGTGATCGCGCACGAGATGGCCGTGCAACTGCAACAGCGGGGAAGTTCGGTCGGCTCGCTCGTCCTGCTCGACGCGCATGTGCCGGCGCCGCTGCCCGAGTCCGTCGATCCGCAGTCGGTGGCGCTCGCGGCACTGAACGGTCTCGACAACGGCAGTCGCGGTGTCACTTCTGTCGGAGATATCACATCGATTCTCGGGCGTGGCGAAATCGACAACGACGTATTTCCGTCCATGGAGTCGTTTCTCGGCGGCATCAGTCATTCGTTCGACGTCCTCGAGCGGCACTGCCCGGGCCGCTTCGACGGCGAGCTGCTCTTCGTGGGGTCGCGGAGTTCGTCGTCGCCGGAAGGCGATTCCCGCAGGGACTGGACCGAGTTCGTCACCGGGAGGGTGCACCGCCACGACATCGACGTCTCGCACTGGGCCATGACGGGAGAGCACGCGTGCCGCACCGTCGGCCCGCTGCTCGCCTCCTGGTGCAATCGTCGAGTATGTCCGAATTGTGAAGCATCCGAGCGCGACTCGAAACTTCGTGTCGGCGATTGAAGTGGCAACGTCTGTACTACTGTGAAAGACTCGTGTAGTTCGGCGAACGTGAACGGGCAGTCGGGGGCCTGATCACGTCGATGAGCCAGAGCGCGTGCCGATTTCGGCGTGCGTTCATCAGCCGTACCATCCCCGGCGCGAAGCGGGGAGTGGTATGACGACGAATGCGATGGACTTCGACTCGGCCCACTCGGACGGGGATTCGGCTTCCGGAATCCGTCCGTCGGACCGGCCTCGAAGGTTGCGCCGTAGCGCACCGACCGCACTGTTGCCTCATCTGCTCGCCGTTGCCGTCGAACGGAATCCGGACGGCACCGCCGTCGTCTCCGAATCCGGGGCTCTCGCCTACCGCGAACTCGACGCCGAATCGTCACGCCTTGCGCGTCTTCTCATCTCGCGCGGAATCGGCCCCGAGGACCGCGTTGCGCTCGTCCTCACACGGTCGATCGAATCCGTCCTCGCGACCTGGGCCGTGGCGAAGACCGGTGCGGCGTTCGTGCCCGTCGACCCCACTTATCCTGCCGATCGCGTCGCGTACATGCTGGGCGATTCGGGTGCCGGACTCGTCCTGACCACCGAGGCCCACGCCGACGCGGTGACCGTCGACGTGGCCGCTCTCGTGCTCGACTCGGCGGAGGTGCGCGCCGAGACGGCCGAGATGTCGCCGGATCCCGTCTTCTTCGACGAGCGCATCGGTGTCGTGCACGCGGACAACACCGCGTACGTGATCTACACATCCGGTTCGACCGGCCGCCCCAAGGGCGTCGTGGTGACGCACTCCGGTCTCGGCAACTTCTGCGCCGAGCAGGTGGAGCGCTACGGCCTGTCGCCGCAGTCGCGCACATTGCATTTCGCGTCACCGAGTTTCGACGCGTCCGTGCTGGAACTGCTGATGGCCGTGGGTGCGTCGTCGACCATGGTCGTCGCCCCGCCGTCCGTCTTCGGGGGCTCGGAATTCGCGGATTTCGTGCTGCAGCACGGGGTCACCCACGCGTTCGTCACGCCGGCGGCTCTGGCCTCGGTGGACCCGGCCGGCCTCGACGTGCTCGGCACCGTCGTCGTGGGCGGCGAGGCGTGCCCGCCCGAACTGGTGTCGCGGTGGGCGCCGGGACGTCGCTTCCACAACGGGTACGGCCCGACCGAGACGACGATCATGTCGAACATCTCCGATGCGCTCGCCCCGGGCGAGAAGGTGACGATCGGACCGCCGATCCGCAATGTCGCGGAGGCCGTGCTCGATTCGCGACTGCATCCCGTTCCCGTCGGGGTCGCCGGCGAACTCTACGTCGCCGGACCCGGTCTGGCCCGTGGATATCTGGGACGGCCCGCGCTGACGGCGGCGAGGTTCGTCGCGGCACCGGGAGGCGGGCGGATGTACCGCACCGGCGACGTCGTGCGAGGGCCGGAAACGACCTCCTCGGGCATCGTCTACCTGGGCCGTAACGACTTCCAGGTGAAGGTCCGCGGATTCCGCATCGAACTCGGGGAGATCGACGCCGCACTTGCGTCCTTCCCCGGGGTGGACTTCGCACTCACCGTCGGCCGCGAGACACCGGCCGGAGAGACACAACTCGTCTCCTACGTGCACGGCACCGACGGTCCCCTCGATCCGGGCAGTCTCGTGGAGCATGTGGCCGGGCTGCTCCCGGCATACATGGTTCCCGCCGCGGTCGTGCCGCTCGACCGCATCCCGCTGACCCCGTCCGGAAAGATCGATCGCGCAGCGCTTCCCGAGGTGGGAGCGACCGCCGCCGAGTTCCGGGCTCCGGTCACCGATTCCGAGAAGGCCGTCGCGGACGTCTTCGCCGACGTCCTCGGGCTCGATCACGTCGGACTCGACGACGACTTCTTCGATCTCGGTGGCAACTCGCTGCTCGCGACGTCCGTGGTGGGACGCATCCGGGCGCGGCTCGGCGTCGCCGTCCGCGCGGCCGCGCTGTTCGATGAGCCGACCGTCGAGGCACTCGCCCGGCACGTCGCGGCGACCACCTCCATCCGCGCGGTGCCGCTCGTCGCGGGCCCGCGACCCGCACACCTGCCGCTGTCCTACGCGCAGCAGCGCATGTGGTTCCTCAACCGCCTCGACCCCGAATCCGCCCTGTACAACATCCCGCTCGCGGTGCGTCTGGTCGGGGCGCTCGACGTCGACGTGATGCGTGCGGCATTCGCCGACCTCGTCGAACGTCACGAGACACTCCGTACCGTCTATCCCGAGATCGACGGCGTGGGGGAGCAGCGCATCCTCGAGCCGCACGCGCGGGTCGCCGACGTGTCGGTCGAACAGGTGTCGGTCGACGAACTGCCGGAGCATCTCGCGCGCGTCGCCGGCCGCGGATTCGACGTGACCGCCGAGGTTCCCGTCCGCGCACATCTGTTCGCGACGGCACCCGACGAGCACATCCTCGTCCTCGTCCTACATCACATCGCCGGTGACGGCACCTCGCTCGCACCTCTTGTGCGCGACCTCGTGACCGCCTACACGGCGCGACTGGCCGGGCATGCGCCCGGCTGGGCCCCGCTGCCGGTGCAGTACGCCGACTACACGCTCTGGCAGCGGGAAGTGCTCGGTACCGACGACGATCCCGAATCCGTCGCGGGCCGTCAGCTCGCGTACTGGACCGAAGCGCTCGGCGGTGTCCCCGAGCACCTCGATCTCGCCACCGATCACGTGCGTCCCCCGATCCTCGGCGCGGGTGGCGGTGCCGTGCGGGTCGAACTGGACGGCGACGTCCACGAGGCGATCACCGCGCTCGCCCGCCGGGCGGGCGCCACCCCGTTCATGGTGGTACACGCCGCTCTCGCCGCGCTGCTCGCGCGCCTGTCGAACACCCACGACGTCGTGATCGGCACCCCCGTCGCCGGACGTCCGGCGCCCGAACTCGACGGTGTCGTGGGCATGTTCGTCAACATGCTCGCGCTGCGCACCGAGGTCGATCTCGGCGGCACCTTCGCCGATCTGCTCGAGCAGGCGCGCGGCGTCGACGTCGCGGCCTTCGACCACGCCGACATCCCGTTCGAGCGACTCGTCGAGGTGCTCGACCCCGTCCGGTCCCCGTCCCGCCATCCCCTCTTCCAGGTGGGCCTGTCGTACCACAACTTCGCGGTCGACGCGCTCGAGCTGCCGGGCCTGCGCGTGGAGGCTCTCGACGCCTCGTCCTCGTCGGTCCGTTTCGACCTCCACGTGACGATCGCCGACAAGGGCATCGACGGAGGACCGGGCGGATTCGACATCGAATTCGGTTATGCCACCGACCTGTTCGAGGAAGCCTCGATCCGGCGCATGGTCGACCGCTATCTGCGTATCCTGCGGGTCGTCGCCGAGGACCCCGACGTCGTGGTCGGCGACATCGACCTGCACGATCCCGACCAGCTTGCCGCCATGCTCGAAGCGTGGGAGGCCGAGCAGATCGCGGTGGGCCCGGGTCGGACACTCGCCGACCTGTTCGCCGACCAGGTCCGCGCAACGCCCACCGCGTGCGCGCTCGTCGACGCGAACGGCGAACTCACCTACCGCGAATTCGCCGACCGGGTCCGTCGTCTCGCCCGGCTGCTGATCGAGGAGGGAGTGGGTCCGGAGACGGTCGTCGCGCTCCCGATCCGACGCTCGATCGATCTCGTCGTCGCGATGTACGCCGTCGTCGAGGCGGGAGGTGCGTACCTGCCGCTCGACCCCGACCATCCGCGCGACCGTGTCGAGTACATCGTCGAATCGGCGGATCCGGCGTGTGTCCTCACCACGAGCCGCGACGGCGTCGACCTGCCCGGCGACCGCCCGGTCATCGAGGTCGACACGGTCGATCTCACCGCCTACAGCGGCCGGGAGATCCGCAATGCCGATCGCCTCGCCCCGTTGCGCGCCGGCAACGCGGCCTACGTGATCTACACCTCCGGGTCCACGGGACGCCCGAAGGGTGTCGTCGTCTCGCACGAGGCGATCGTCAACCAGCTCGTCTGGAAGCGGAAGGAATACCACCTCGGCGTAGGCGACGCCGTCCTGCTCAAGACCGCGGCGACCTTCGACCTGTCGGTGTGGGAGTTCTGGTCGTCGCTCACCTCCGGTGCGAAGCTCGTCGTCGCCGCACCCGACGGGCACCGGGATCCGGCCTACCTCAACGACCTGATCCGGCGTGAGCACGTGACGACCCTGCACGTCGTGCCGTCGATGCTCGACGCCCTGCTCGACGACGCGGACGGCGAGCTGCCCGAGTCGTTGCGACGGGTGCTGGCGATCGGGGAGGTTCTCCCCGTCGACACCGCCGAACGCACCCTCGAACGATCGCACACCGATCTCGTCAACCTTTACGGCCCGACCGAAGCGGCCGTCTCCGTGACCGCGCACCGTGTCACCGAGACGGGGGAGAGCTCCGTTCCGATCGGCGGTCCGATCCCCAACACGCAGGTGTTCGTCCTCGACGAACGACTGCACCCGGTGCCGCCGGGCGTAGCCGGAGAGCTCTACCTCGCCGGAACCCAGCTCGCCCGCGGCTATTCCGGGCGTCCGGAGCTGACCGCCGAGCGGTTCGTGGCGAATCCCTTCGGTGAGCCCGGCACGCGCCTCTACCGCACCGGAGACCTCGTGCGCTGGCGGTTCGACGACGATCAACTCTCGGGCACGCTCGAATACCTCGACCGGGCCGACTTCCAGGTGAAGGTGCGCGGATTCCGCATCGAGCTGGGGGAGATCGAGTCGGCGCTGCGTGCACTGCCGCAGATCCGCGATGCGGTGGCGACGGTGCAGCACGGTGACCGGATCGTCGCGTTCGTCGTCCCGGCCGCGGGAACACCCGACATCACGTCCATCCGTGCCGCGCTGGCCCGGACGCTGCCGTCCTACATGGTCCCGCAGGGCTTCGTGACACTCGACGCGCTTCCTCTCAACGTCAACGGCAAGGTCGATCGCAAGGCACTCCCGGAGGCGGAGGTCGTCACGGCGCCGTACCGCGCTCCGCGCACCGACACGGAGACGGCAGTGGCGTCGGTGTACGCCGAAGTGCTCGGCAGCGACGAGCCGGCCGGTCTCGACGACGACTTCTTCGGAATCGGCGGCACTTCGCTCAGCGCGGTCAAGGTCGCCGCGCGCCTGCGCGACCGGCTCGACGCCCACGTCGAGCTGCCGTGGCTGTTCCTGCATCCGGGCGTGGAGGAACTCGCCGCGCGGATCGATTCCCACAGCACCTCCGAGACGAACACGCTCGGCAACGCCGGTCTCGACCCGCTGCTGCCCCTGCGTTCCGGTGGGGACGGTGCACCGGTGTTCTGCATCCACCCGGTCACCGGACTCGCGTGGGGTTTCGCCGGCCTCGTCCCGTACCTCGGAGACCGTCCGGTCTACGGCCTGCAGTCGCCCGCGCTCGGCGAGACGGGCAACCTGCCCGACGACATCGGTAGCTGGGCGGACGAGTACGTCCGGCTCATCCGGCAGACGCACCCCCATGGCCCCTACCATCTCGTCGGATGGTCCATGGGTGGCATGCTGGCCCACGCCGTCGCCGTCCGTCTGCGGCGTGCGGGGGAGCAGGTCCCGACCCTCACGATCCTCGACGCCTACCCCGAGGCCGGAGTTGTCGCCGCCGGAACGCAGGTGACCGCACCGACCATCGCGAACGTGCTCGGCATTCCGGTGGACGGCCCGGCTGCGGATGTTCCCCTCACCGAACTCACCGCCGAAAGCGCGCAGGAAGTGGTGCAGGCCCTGCCCGCTCCGTTCGACAGCCTGTCGCCGGAGCGGATCACGCGGATCGTCGAGGGGGTCCGGCACTCGTACTCGGTTCTCGCGGCGCATCGTCCCGAGGTCTACGACGGGGACCTGACCGTCTTCGTCGCCGAGGCCGATCGTCCGATGTCCTCCACCGAGGCCTGGTATCCCTACGTGAACGGCCTGGTGACCACGCGCGAGGTGCCGGTCTCCCATTGGGACATGGCAACGAGAAAGGCGTGGGCGATCATCGGCCCCGCGATCGGCCGCCGTCTCGACGAGAGGCGCTGACCAGCCACAACTCGACATCCCTCCACCGTGGGGCGGCCCCGACCGGGTCGTCCCACCGTGGCGTGCGTGCCCACAGCCGTAACATGGCTCCCCGGTCGCCGATGCTCTAATGGGCACATGACCGCCCGGTAACAACCGGGGGGTCGCGGCCGGAACGGGACATACGAGGGATCGGGACCAGTGGTGAGTGAAGCCTTGCGTAAGGTCGGCGAGCAGCAGGGAGACGGAGTGAAGGTCGGGGACCCCGACGACACCCGTCCCGCGGCAGCCGAGCGGCGACGGCCTCGCCGGCGGCCCGAGCGTCGCGGAGCCCGGGCAGCACTGCTTCCGCAGCTCCTCGCGGCGGCCGTCGAACGCGACCCGTCCGCGACCGCGGTGGTCGAGGACGAGCGCTCGCTCACCTACGCCGAGCTCGACGAGGCGTCCTCGCGGCTCGCGCGGTATCTGATCGGCCTCGGTATCGGTCCCGAGGACGTCGTCGCCCTCGCGATCGTCCGGTCGGTCGAATCCGTGCTCGCCACGTGGGCGGTCGCGAAGACCGGTGCCGCCTTCGTGCCCGTCGACCCGAACTATCCCGCCGACCGGGTCGAGCACATGACGGTCGACTCCGGCGCGGCGCTCGGCCTGACCCTCACCCGTACCGAGGCGGCGCTGCCCGTCACGACCCGGTGGATCGCGCTCGACGACCCCGCGATCGAGCAGCAGCTCGCGGACCTTCCGTCCGAGCCTGTCTCGTTCGACGAACGGGTGCGGACGCTGCGGGTCGAGAACACGGCCTACATCATCTACACCTCGGGATCGACGGGACGGCCGAAGGGCGTCGTCGTCACCCATTCGGGGCTGGGCAACTTCTGCGCCGAGCAGGTGGAGCGGTACGCCCTGACCTCCGCGTCGCGCACCCTTCACTTCGCGTCACCGAGCTTCGACGCCTCGATCCTCGAACTGTTGCTGGCGATCGGCGCCTCGTCGACGATGGTGATCGCCCCGACCTCCGTGTACGGCGGTGAGGAGTTCGCCGATCTTGTTGTGCGACAAGGAGTCACGCACGCTTTCGTCACCCCCTCCGCCCTGGCCTCGGTCGACCCGGCGGGCCTGGGCGTGCTCGACTGCATCGTCGTCGGCGGGGAGGCGTGCCCGCCGGACCTCGTGACGCGATGGGCGCCGGGCCGCCGGTTCTTCAACGGATACGGCCCCACGGAAACGACCATCATGACGAACATCTCGGATCCGCTGGTTCCGGGTGAGCAGGTCACGATCGGTGCTCCCATCCGCAACACCACCGCGCACGTGCTGGATTCGCGGCTGCACGCGGTTCCGGCCGGAGTGACGGGCGAGCTCTATCTGTCGGGACCGGGCGTGGCCCGCGGATACCACCGCCGGGCGGAGCTGACCGCCTCCCGATTCGTCGCAGCACCGGGCGGCACGCGCATGTACCGCACGGGAGACCTCGTCCGCGGTCCCCGCGACGCCGAGTCCCCGATCGTCTACATCGGACGGAACGACTTCCAGGTCAAGGTCCGCGGCTTCCGCATCGAACTCGGCGAGATCGACGCCGTGCTGGCCTCCTCGCCTGCAGTGGATTTCGCGGCGACGCTGGCGCGCACCGGCCCGTCAGGGCAGGCGCAGCTCATCGCGTACGTCCACGCCGCCCCCGGCGCGACCGTCGACTCGCAGGAATTGTCGGCCCTCGCCGCGGAACGGCTTCCGGCCCACATGGTTCCCTCGGCCATCGTGTCGATCGACGAGATCCCCCTCTCGCCCACCGGCAAACTCGATCGCGACGCGCTTCCGGATCCGGGGCCGATCGTCACCGAATTCCGGGCGCCGCGGACGGGCACCGAGCTCGCGATCGCTGCGGTGTTCGCCGACGTGCTCGGGCTCGCGACCGAACAGGTCGGCCTCGACGACGACTTCTTCGATCTCGGTGGCAACTCGCTGGTCGCCACCCGCGTGGCGGCGCGGCTGAGCGAGCGCCTCGGCGTGCGGGTGCCCGCCCGCCTGCTGTTCGAGGGCTCGACGGTCGCCGCGCTCGCAGCCCTGGTCGAACCCCTCGCCGGCGACGACCGGATCCCCCTCGTGGCAGGCCCCCGCCCCGAGACGATCCCGCTGTCGCTCGCCCAGCAGCGCATGTGGTTCCTGAGCCGGTTCGACACCGCCTCGGCCGCGAACAACATCCCCGTCGCGCTGCGTCTGCGCGGGAAGCTCGACACCGATGCGCTCGGCGCCGCCGTCGCCGACCTCGTCGAACGCCACGAGACGCTGCGGACCGTCTACCCGGACCACGACGGCGTGGGCAGTCAGCTGATCCTGCCCGCCTCGCAGGCGACACCGGCGCTGCGTGCCGAGGTCGTCACGGAGGCCGAGGTACAGAGCCGCGTGGTGCGCGCGGTGACCACCGGCTTCGACGTCACCGCCGAGGTGCCGCTGCGCCTCGAACTGCTGCGCATCACGCGTGACGACGCCTCCGGAGCCACCGGCGACGACGAGCATGTCCTGATCATCGTCGTCCACCACATCGCCGCCGACGGCACCTCGATCGAACCGTTCGTGCGCGACCTCGTCACCGCCTACCTCGCCCGCGCGAACGGCGCTGCGCCCGGCTGGGAACCGTTGGCGGTGCACTACGCGGACTACACCCTGTGGCAGCGGGCCGTCCTGGGCGACGAGGACGATCCGGATTCGCCGGTCTCGCAGGAGATCGCCTACTGGACATCCGTACTCGCCGATCTGCCGGATCGCCTCGACCTGCCCACCGATCGGCCCCGCCCGGTCGAGGCCTCGGGTCGCGGCGCCACCGTCGAATTCGAGATCGACGCCGTCCTGCACGAGGCCGTGGTCGAACTCGGGCGGGCCGCGGGGTGCTCACCGTTCATGGTCGTGCACGCCGCCTTCGCGATTCTGCTGTCCCGGATCTCGGGTGCGAACGACATCGCCATCGGCACGCCGGTCGCAGGGCGCGGTGAGCAGGTCCTCGAGGATCTCATCGGCATGTTCGTCAACACGCTCGTGCTGCGGACATCCGTCACCCCGGAGCGGACGTTCGCCGACGTCCTGCGCGAGGTCCGCGCCTCGGACATCGACGCTTTCGCCCACGCCGAGCTACCTTTCGAGCGCCTCGTCGAGATTCTCGACCCGGTCCGGTCCGCCGGTCACCATCCGCTCTTCCAGGTGGCCCTGTTCTTCCAGAACATGGAGCAGCCCGAACTCGCCTTGCCCGGGCTGGAGGTCGAGCCGGTGGACCTCGGCGGCAGCATCGCCAAGTTCGACCTGCAGCTCACCGTCGGACCTCGGGAGATCGAGGGCCGTCCCGCCGGAATGGGTGCCCAGTTCACCTACGCGAGCGATCTTTTCGACGAGTCGACGGTGCAGTCTCTCGCAACGCGTCTCGTGACCGTCCTCGACGCGCTCACCGGCGACGTCGACGCGGTCGTCGGCGACGTCGAGCTGCTGTCCCCGCCGGAGCGGCATGCGCTCACCGTCGAGGTGAACGCCACCGAGCGCCCGATCGCCCCGCAGACACTGCTGTCGCGGTACCGGGCGCAGGTCGCCGCGACACCGGACGTCACCGCCGTCGTCTTCGGCGACGACTCGCTCACCTACGCGGAGTTCGATGCGAGGGTCAATCGCCTGGCCCGGCATCTGATCTCGGTCGGTGTCGGTCCCGAATCGCTGGTTGCGCTGGGGATCCGGCGCTCGATCGATCTGGTCGTCGCCATGTACGCGGTCGTCGCGGCGGGTGGTGCCTACGTGCCGCTCGACCCCGACCATCCGGCCGACCGGATCGGGCACATCCTCGACACCGCACGACCGGTGTGTGTGCTGAGCACCGGCACCGATGCCGGCGACCTTCCCGAGGGCGTCGACATCATCCTCGTCGACGGTCCGGACCTGCCGGAATACCCGGCCGGCCCCGTGCGTGAGGATGAACTGCGGGGCACCGTCCGGGGCACGTCGCCGGCCTACGTGATCTTCACGTCCGGGTCCACCGGACGCCCGAAGGGTGTGTCGGTGCCGCACGAAGCGATCGTCAACCAGCTCGAGTGGATGGCGGCGGAATACGACATCTCCGCCCGGGACGTGTACCTGCAGAAGACCGCCACGACCTTCGACGTGTCGCTGTGGGGCTATTTCCTGCCGCTGCGGACCGGGGGGACGCTCGTCGTCGCGACGCACGACGGGCACCGCGACCCGGCCTACGTGGCCGAGGCGATCGTCCGGTACGGCGTCACACTCACCGACTTCGTCCCGTCGATGCTCACCGTCTTCGCGGCGCACGCCCCGGCCGGTGTTCGCGCGAGCCTGCGTCACGTCTTTGTGATCGGTGAGGCGCTCCCGCCGGAGACGGTGACGGCCTTCCGGCGTCTCGCCGACGCGGCGGTCCACAACCTCTACGGCCCCACCGAGGCCGCGGTCTCGGCCACCTACTGGCCCGCCGAGGGCGGCGACCATTCCGTGCCGATCGGCGTTCCCGAAGCGAACGTGCAGGTGTACGTGCTGGATTCGCGTCTGCGGCCCACGCCGGTGGGAACGCCGGGCGAACTCTATCTCGGTGGGGTGCAGCTCGCTCGCGGCTACGAGAAGCGTCCCGACCTGACATCCGACCGGTTCGTCGCGAGCCCCCTCGGGGCGCGGGGAAGCCGCATGTACCGCACCGGCGACCTGGTGCGGTGGCGCCGCACCGACGACGGTGCACTCGTCCTGGACTATCTGGGCCGCACCGACTTCCAGGTCAAGTTCCGCGGTCAGCGTATCGAGCTCGGCGAGATCGAGACCGCTCTGCTCGGGTGCCCGGAAGTGAGCCAGGCCGTCGCGCTCGTCGTGCCCACTCCCACCGGCGAGCAGCTGGTCGCCTACGTCGTGCCGGCGCCCGGGCACAGCGTCGAGAAGACGGCGCTCCTCGACGCCGTGCGCAGCGTCCTGCCGTCGTACATGGTGCCGTCGGCGGTCGTCGTGCTCGACGCGTTCCCGCTCAACACGAGCGGCAAGCTCGACCGTAAGGCCCTGCCGGAACCCGTCTTCGAGGTTCGCGAATTCCGCGCTCCCCGAACGCCGATCGAGGAGATCGTCGCGAACGTCTACGCCGACGTCCTCGGTGTCGACCGGGTCGGACGCGACGACCACTTCTTCGACCTCGGCGGCAACTCGCTCGTTGCCACGCAGGTCGCCGCGCGTCTCGGTGCCGCGCTCGGCACGCGGGTCGCGGTGCGGTCGCTCTTCGAGCATCCCGTCGTCGAATCCCTCGCCGCCCACATCGAGTCGTCGGCGGCCGGTGCCGCAGCCGTCCCGCTCACGGCCCGCACCCGGCCCGATCACGTGCCGCTGTCGCTGGCGCAGCAGCGGATGTGGTTCCTCAACCGGTTCGAACCGGACTCGGCGGTGAACAACCTGCCGCTCGTGATCCGGCTGCGCGGATCGCTCGATCTCGACGCGTTGCGCGGCGCAGTCGGCGACGTGGTGCTGCGGCACGAATCCCTGCGGACCGTCTACCCGGAGACCGACGGCATCGCCCACCAGGTCGTCCTCCCGGCGTCCTCGGTGGTTCCCGCCGTGGAGCTGTCCGAAGTGGATCCCGGCGACGTCCTGACGCAGGTCGCGGCGATCCTCGACACCGGCTTCGACGTCACGGCGGAGGTTCCGCTGCGGATCCGGCTGTTGCGGGTCGCCGCCGACGATCACGTCCTCGTCGTGGTGCTCCATCACATCAGCGGCGACGGCTTCTCGATGGGCCCGCTCGCCCGCGATGTCATGGTGGCCTACAGTGCCAGAACCGAAGGACTGCAGCCGAACTGGGCGCCGCTTCCGGTCCAGTACGCCGACTACACGCTGTGGCAGAGGGAGGTGCTCGGTTCCGAGGACGACCCGGACGCGCCGATCTCCCGCCAGCTCGCCTACTGGCGCGACGCGCTGAAGGGCATCCCGGAGCAGATCGATCTGCCCGCCGACCGTCCGCGACCCGCCGTCGCCTCGGGCCGCGGTGCGAATACCGCCGTGGCGATCGATGCGCAGACGCACGCGGCGCTCGAACATCTCGCGCGCGACCGCGGCGCGTCGTTGTTCATGGTGTTCCACAGCGCCCTGGCGGCCGTCCTCGCGCGACTGTCGGGGACCGAGGACATCGTCGTCGGCGCCCCCATCGCCGGACGCGGCGAGCAGCTGCTCGACGACATGATAGGTATGTTCGTCAACACGCTCGTGCTGCGCAGCGAGGTGCGTCCCTCCGACACCTTCGCCGACCTCCTCGGCCGGGTCCGCGAGAGCGATCTCGGGGCATTCGGACACGCCGACCTGCCGTTCGAGCGGCTCGTGGAGGTGCTCGACCCGGAACGGTCGCAGGCACGCCACCCGCTGTTCCAGGTCGCGCTGACCTTCCAGAATCTCGGACGGTCCCGATTCGAACTGCCCGGCCTGGCCGTCGAAGCGTTCGACGTTCCCGTCGCCCATGCCAAGTTCGACCTGCAGGTCACCGTCGTCGAGAGGTTCGACGCCGACGGCGCTCCCGGTGGTCTCGACGTCGTGCTGACCTACGCCGTCGATCTGTTCGACGAGGCGACGATGCGCCGGTTCGGCGACCGCCTCGGCCGGATGCTCACGGCCGCGGCGACGAATCCCGAGGCCGTGATCGGCGATGTGTCACTGCTCGATCCGGCCGAACGCCGCGAGGTGCTCGAGGCATGGAACGAGCCCGGAGCCCGCGCCGCCGATGTCACGCTCGTGGACCGCTTCCGCGAAGCCGCCGAAGCGCATCCGGATTCGGTTGCCGTGACCTTCGGTGACCGGCAGCTCACCTACGCCGAACTGTCCGCACGGGTCAACCGTCTCGCGCGCGAACTCGTCGACCGCGGTGTCCGCCCCGACACCCTCGTCGGCGTCGCGTTGCCGCGCACGGAGGAACTCGTCGTCGCGCTGCTCGCGGTGCAGCAGGCCGGTGGCGGTTACCTGCCGATCGACCTCACCTATCCGGCCGAGCGCCTCGCGTTCATGCTCGCCGACGCGGCACCGGTCTGCGTGCTCGTGGCGGGGGAGTCCGGATCGCTGCCCGCGACCGACGTCCCGGTGATCGATCTCGACCGGCTCGATCTCTCGACGCGGTCGGCCGACCCGATCTCCGACGAGGAGCGCGTGGCACCGCCGCGCAGCGACAATCTCGCGTACGTCATCTACACCTCCGGCTCCACGGGCCGGCCCAAGGGTGTGCAGATCCCGCACCGCACGGTGCTCGAGCTGTTCGAGAACACCGCGCCCGCATTCGGATTCGACGCCGACGACGTGTGGACTCTGTTCCACTCCTACGCCTTCGACTTCTCCGTGTGGGAACTGTGGGGCCCGCTGCTCCACGGCGGACGGCTCGTGGTCGTCGACTACCACACCTCGCGCTCCCCGGAGGATTTCCACGCCCTTCTGCGGCGCGAGCGGGTCACCGTGCTCAACCAGACCCCCTCGGCGTTCTACCAGCTCGCCGAGGCGGACGCCGTCGTGGCAGAGCAGGATCCCGACGCACAGCCGCTGTCCCTGCGGTACGTCGTGTTCGGCGGAGAGGCACTGGATCTGCGTCGCCTGGCCGGCTGGTATCGGCGGCACGGGGATTCAGGGCGAGCGCCGCGCCTGGTCAACATGTACGGCATCACCGAGACCACCGTGCACGTCTCGCATCTCGAACTGTCCTCCGCCGACGTCGACAACCCGGCGAGCACCGTCGGCCGCGCGATCCCCGGCCTCGGCATCTACGTGCTCGACGCCCGTCTGCAGCCCGTCCCGGTGGGCGTACCCGGTGAGATCTACGTCCGCGGCGGCCAGCTCGCACGCGGTTATCTCGGTCGTGCCGAGCTGACGTCCGGACGGTTCGTCGCCGATCCCTACGGTGCGCCGGGCTCCCGCATGTACCGCACCGGTGACGTCGCCCGATGGAACGCGCGCGGTCACCTCGAATACGCCGGTCGCAGCGACCTGCAGGTACAGCTGCGCGGCTTCCGCATCGAACTCGGCGAGATCGAGGCAGCACTGACCGGTGTGGAGGGTGTCGCGCACGCCGTCGCATCCGTGTGGTCGGACGAGAACACCGGGGAGAAGCTGGTCGGTTACGTCGTCCCGCGTGCCGGACACACCGTTGCCCCGTCCGAGGTGCTCGAGCGGGTCGGTGAATTCCTTACCGGCTACATGGTTCCCGACGCGGTGCTCGTGCTCGACGCGCTGCCGCTGACTCCGAACGGCAAACTCGACCGCAGGTCGCTGCCCGCCCCCGTGTTCACCAGCGACCGGGAGTTCCGGGCGCCGCGGACACCGATCGAGCAGACCATCGCCGAGGTCTTCGCTGACGTGCTCGGCCTCGAGCAGGTCGGGCTCGACGATTCGTTCTTCGCGCTCGGCGGCGACAGCATCGTATCGATCCAACTGGTGTCCCGGGCGAAAGCCCGCGGTGTCGTGTTCACCCCGCGCGAGGTGTTCGAGCAGCGCACGGTGGCAGGACTCGCCGAGGTGGCGCGCGCCGGAACGGGATCCGAGCCGGTGTTGCGTGAACTCGAGGGGGGTGGGGTCGGCGAGATCCCGCTCACCCCGATCGTGCGGTACATGGTCGAACGCGGCGGCGGTTTCGACCGGTACACCCAGACCATCGCACTCGAACTGCCGGCCGGCATCGACCGCAGCGACGTCGTGGCGACCGTCGCCGCCGTGGTGGATCGGCACGACATGCTCCGGGCAACCTTGCGGGACAACGGTTCCGGTGAGTCGGTGCTGTCCACCTCCGCGCCGGGAAGTATCGACGTCGACGCCCTCGTGACCCGGGTGGAGGTCCCTGCGGATGCGGGCGACGACGAGTGGGTCGCGATCGCCGCGCGCGAACTCGACGCTGCAGAGGGGCGTCTCGCTCCGTCGCAGGGCATCGTCACACAGTTCGTCTGGCTCGATCCCGCTGCCGAGGCGACGCGTACCGGGCGGCTGATCGTCGTGGCGCACCACCTCGTCGTCGATGGGGTGTCGTGGCGGATCCTGGTGCCCGACTTCGTCACCGCGTGGGCTCAGATCAGCCACGGACAGCGACCCGCACTCCAGCCCGTCGGCACGTCGTTCCGCACCTGGGCACACGCTCTCGTCGACGGCGCGTCCGGCCGCACGGCGGAGCTGCCGCTGTGGTCCTCGGTCCTCGAAGGACCCGACCCGCTGCTCGGCGACCGCCCGTTCGACCCGTCGGTCGACCTGGCATCGACGGTCGTGAAGGTGCCGGTCCGGGTCGACGCGGCGACCACCGAGACACTGCTGACCACCCTGCCCGAGCTCTACCACGGCTCGGTCAACGACGTGCTGCTCACGGGTCTCGCACTGGCCCTGGCCGAGTGGCGTCGGGCGCGGGGCACGGACGTGCGGTCGGCACTGATCCGTCTCGAGGGTCACGGCCGCGAGGAGGACGTCGTCCCGGGCTCGGACCTCTCGCGCACCGTCGGCTGGTTCACGACGATGTTCCCCGTGCGGCTCGACCTGTCCGACGTCGACCTCGACGACGCGGCGGCCGGTGGTGCGAGTGCGGGTGCGGCGCTGAAGGCGGTCAAGGAGGATCTCCGCCGCGTCCCCGACAAGGGCATCGGCTACGGCCTGCTCCGGTACTGCAACCCCGAGACGTCCGCTCGTCTCGCCACGACGCCCGCCGGGCAGATCAGCTTCAACTATCTCGGTCGGCTCGACGCCGGTGAGGTCTCGACCGACCGGGTGCCGGAACTCGGGTGGCTGCCCGCCGGCGACCTCGGGGACCTGTCCGGAACCGATGATCCCGACGCACCGGCCCTCGCGGCCGTCGACATCAACGCCGTCGTCCTCGGAGGCGAACTCGGAGCGAACTTCGGGTACGCGTCCGGGCTGCTCGACCGCGCCGACGTCGAGGACCTCGCACAGCGCTGGGTGCGTGCACTCGAAGCCCTCGCCGCGCACGTCACGCGCCCGGAGGCCGGGGGACGGACCCCGTCCGACCTGTCGCTGGTCGACGTCACCCAACGCGACATCGACCTGTGGGAGTCGCGGTACTCCGGCGCCGACGACGCGTGGCCGCTCGCTCCGCTCCAGGCCGGACTGCTCTACCACGCACACCTGGCGGAGGGGCACTCCGACGTCTACAACACGCAGGTGCTCGTGCACCTTGCGGGAGTGGTCGACGCGCAGCGACTGCGCGCGGCGGCGGGTGCCCTGCTCGAGCGCTACCCGAACCTCCGCGCGGCGTTCGTGGCGAGCGAATCGGGTCTCCCCGTACAGGTCGTCGTCGACGACGTCGTCCTGCCGTGGCGCGAACTCGACATCCGGAGCGACGACCCCGCGGCACTCGCCGAGGTGCTACGGGCGGAACAGGCCGTCGCCTTCGACATGGCCGAGCCGCCGCTGATCCGCTTCGTCCTGGTCCGCACCGGGGACGACGGTTGGACCCTCGCGGTCACGAGCCACCACATCCTTCTCGACGGCTGGTCGATGCCGCTGCTGATGAAGGACCTGCTGGTGCTCTACGCGACGCGGGGCGACGCGGACGTCCTCGGCCGGGCACCGTCCTATCGCGCGTATCTCGAATGGCTCGCGCGTCGTGACCACGAGGCTTCCGTGCAGGCGTGGATCCGCTCGCTCGACGGGATCGAGGAACCCACCCTGCTGGCGGGGGGGAACACCGACGACACCGGCGGCACACCGGCCGAGCATCGGATCGACCTCGGTCGTGAACGGTCCGACGGTCTCACGGACACGGCCTCGCGGCTCGGTGTCACGGTCAACACCGTGCTCCAGGGCGCATGGGCGGTGCTCCTGGCCCGGACGACCGACCGCGACGACGTCGTGTTCGGTACCACCGTGTCGGGGCGGCCCGCGGACCTTCCGGGTGTCGAGTCGATGGTCGGGCTCTTCATCAACACCCTTCCAGTGCGAGTGCGCCTCGGCACCACCGACACCGGGCACGATCTGCTCCGCCGCATCCAGGGTGAGCAGGCCGAACTGCTCGATCACCATCACGTCGGGCTCGCCGAGATCCAGCAACGCACCGGCACGGGGGCGCTGTTCGACACGCTGCTCGTGTACGAGTCCTATCCGGTCGACCGGAGCGGAATCGAGGCCGCGGGATCGATCGACGGACTCGTCGTCGCCGGCGTCAACGCCCGGGACGCGACGCACTACCCGCTGACCGTCGTCGTCACCTCCGACGACGCGTTGACCCTCGCGTTCAAGTACCGCAGCGACATCCTGGACGCGGCGGACGTGGAGGAGCTCGCCACCAGGTACGTCCGGATCCTCGATGCACTCGTCGCCGCTCCCGAGTCCCCGGTGGACTCCCTGCCGTATCTCGACGCGGTCGAGATCGAGGACCTCACGGACCGGTGGGGCGGACCGGCGCTGCCCGCGGTGCCGCTCGGCGATCTGCTGGCGGCCACGGCCGCCCACAACCCCGACGGCGTCGCGGTCGTCCACGCAGGACGCTCGCTCACCTATGCCGAACTCGACGCCCGGTCGTCGCGACTGGCGCGGCTGCTCGTCGGCCGGGGGATCGGGACGGAGGACGTGGTCGCGCTGGGACTGACCCGTTCGTTCGACTCGATCACCGCCGTGTGGGCGGTCGCCCGGGCCGGAGCCGCCTACGTGCCGGTCGACCCGAACTATCCGGCCGACCGTGTCGCCCACATGATCTCCGACTCGGGGGCGGTCCTCGGTCTCACCCTCTCGACCGAGCGGGACCGCCTGCCCGGCGACGTGCAGTGGATCGACCTGACCGATCCGTCCACGCTCGCGGAGCTGGAAGCGCTGTCCGACGAACCGTTCGCCGCGCACGAACGGCTCCGTCCGGTGCGGGCGGGCAACGTCGCCTACGTCATCTACACGTCGGGGTCCACGGGTCTACCGAAGGGCGTCGTGGTGTCGAACTCCGGGTTGGCGAACTTCGCTGCGGCGCAACGTGAGCACTACGGACTGGACACCGGTACGCGTGCGCTGCACTTCGCGTCGCCGAGTTTCGACGCCTCCGTCCTCGAATTGCTCCTCGCGGTGGGCGGGGGTGGAACCCTCGTGATCGCATCCCCGGGGATCTACGGAGGCAGCGATCTCGCCGAGCTGATCCGGTCGGAAGGTGTGACGCACGCGTTCATCACCTCCGCGGCGGTCGCCACCCTCGATCCGGAGGGGCTCGACGGGCTCCGGGTACTCGCCGCCGGCGGCGAGGCCGTGCCACCGGAACTGGTGGCGCGCTGGGCGCCCGGACGGGCGTTCCACAATGTCTACGGTCCGACGGAGACCACGATCGTGACCACGATCAGCGAACCGCTGGCACCGGGGGATCCGATCACGATCGGAGGACCGATCCGGGGTGTCCGCGCGCTCGTGCTCGACAAGCGTCTCCGCCCGGTGCCGGTCGGAGTGCCCGGCGAGCTGTACATGTCCGGAGTGCAGACGGCACGCGGATACCACCGCAGGCCGGGGCTCACGGCGGAGCGCTTCGTCGCCGATCCGTTCGGGTCCGGTGGACGTCTCTACCGCACCGGCGACGTGGTCCGGTGGACCGGCGACGGGAAGATCGCCTATGTGGGACGGTCGGACTTCCAGGTGAAGGTGCGCGGATTCCGCATCGAACTCGACGAGATCGACGCCGTCCTGCGGCGCGAGCCGAGCGTGGACTTCGCCGTCACCGTCGCCCGCAGGTACGACACCGGCGGTGTTCGCCTGATCTCGTACGTGACCGCCACGGCCGGCCACGTCGTCGACCCGGAGGACCTGCTGCGCGCAGCCACCCGAGCTCTACCGCAGCACATGGTGCCCGCCGACCTCGTCGTGCTCGACGCCGTGCCGCTGACACACGTCGGAAAGCTCGATCGCGCAGCGTTGCCGGACCCGGAGACACGGACCCGTCCGTACCGTGCTCCGCGCACCGGCCTCGAACGGGTCGTCGCGCGGGTGTACGCCGACGCCCTCGACGTGGAACAGGTCGGTCTCGACGACGACTTCTTCGATCTCGGTGGCAACTCCCTTGTGGCCACCCAGGTGGTCGCGAGGCTGCGCGACGAGACCGGACTCCAGGTGCGCGTCCCGTGGCTGCTCGAGACGCCGGCTGTCGAATCGCTCGCGTCGCGGCTCGCCGAGGCCGTGAACGGAACCGGTACCGAGCCCGTCGAGGGTGGGGACGCCGGTTCGGCCGTGCTCGTGACGCTGCGACCGGGTGACGCGACGGCGCCGGTGTTCTGCTTCCACCCGATGATCGGGTTGGCCTGGCCGTACGCGCCGCTCGCGGCGCGACTCGCGACGAGCAGTGCCGTGTACGGGGTGCAGACCCCGGCGCTGAGCGAACCCGGCTTCACCGCGGCCTCGCTCACCGATCTCGCGCGGAGGTACACGGACGAGATCGTTGCCGCCGCGCCCGACAGCCGGTACCGCCTGATCGGGTGGTCGCTCGGCGGTGTGCTCGCCCACGCCGTCGCGGTCGAGTTGCAGGCGCGCGGGTTGCAGGTCGAGGACCTCGCCCTGATCGACAGCATCCCGCGGATCGACACCGACCGGTTCGCGGCCGAGCTCTCGGAGAACCTGCGTGCCTTCGGCGTCTCCGTGGACACCACCGCACTCGACGGCGGTCTTCCGCACGAAGCCGCGGAATCGCTGGTCCGCGCGATGCCGGACGGCCTGATCGACCTGGATGTGGAGCGGGTGCAGGGCATCTTCGCCGCGGCCGTCACTTCGCCCGAGCTGATCAACGCCCACGAACCGGAGCTGTTCTCCGGCGACATGGAATTCTTCAGCGCGACGGAGGATCACCCGACGGAGGCGGACGCCGCCGATCTGTGGAGGCCGTTCGTGTCGGGTCGTGTCCGGACGCGGTTCGTGCCGGGGGCGCACGGGGAGATGATGGATCCTTCCGCCATCGACATCATCGCCCCGGCGCTCGACGCCGCCACACGGGTGGTCGCCGAAAGTGGTGGAGACCGTCGGTCACGGTAATGTGCACGAACGATTCGTCGATACACGTTGTGCTGCGCCGGACGGCGCGCCTCGGCCCGCCCGAGGTCTGTAGCCCACGCCCGGAAGCGGGTCTGAGGAGGTTGTCGGAATGAAGGTTGTCCAGTCGAGGACGCGGGCTCGGAAGACGAAGTTCGCTGCGGTGTCCGCAGCGGTCGTCGCCCTGCCGTTGTTCTTCGGCGGCGTGACCGCCGGAGCGGATCCGGTCGCGGATACGCTTCAGCCGATCGAGTCGGTGACCAGTGAGAACGGCTCGAAGATCACCCGCATCGAGAACTACGGCGAGCAGCAGCTGCTGGTCTACGTGTACTCCGCCTCGATGGACGAGGAGATCCTGCTCGACGTCTGGCGTCCGGCCGACACGAGCGAGCCGCGCCCGACGTTGTACCTCCTCAACGGTGCCGGTGGCGGCGAGGACAGCGCCACCTGGCGCTTCCGCACCGACGCGATCGAGTTCTTCAAGGACAAGAACGTCAATGTCGTCTCGCCGGTCGGTGGCAAGTGGAGCTACTACACCGACTGGAAGAACGAGGACCCGGTCCTCGGCGTCAACAAGTGGGAGACCTTCCTGACGAAGGAGATCCCGCCCCTGATCGACGCCGCGCTGGGCACCGACGGCGTCAACGCGATCGCCGGTCTGTCGTCCTCCGGTACGTCGGTCCTGCAGCTGCCCATCGCTGCTCCCGGCCTGTACCAGGGTGTCGCGGCCTACAGCGGTTGCGCCCAGACCTCCGACCCGATCGGCCAGCAGTTCGTCAAGCTCGTCGTCGAGACCTGGGGTGGCGGCGACACCCGCAACATGTGGGGCGAACTGGACGATCCCGCCTGGGTCGAGAACGACCCGTACGTGCACGCCGAGGAGCTGCGCGGACTCGATCTGTACATCTCCAACGGCACCGGCCTGCCCGGGCGCTACGACACCCTCGCCGGCCCGCAGATCGACGGTGAGGTCGACGTGCTCGCCAACCAGATCATCGTCGGCGGCGTCATCGAGGCGGCGACCAACTACTGCACGCACAATCTCCGTACCCGCCTCGACGAGCTCGATATCCCCGCCACGTTCAACTTCCGCGACTCCGGCACCCACTCCTGGGGTTACTGGCAGGACGACCTGAAGGATTCGTGGCCGGTGCTCGAGAAGGCACTCGGCCTGACCTCCTAGGTCCTGCCCCGACAGGCCGGTCCTCGCGACCACACGGGAAGGCCTCTCTCCGCCCTAGCGGAGAGGGGCCTTTTTCGATCCCGTGCCGGGCGGGGGTGAGCTCAGTTCTGTTCGGCCGACCGCCGGTACCCGACGACGGCCGGGACCACGAAGACCGCCACCATGCCGGCCGACCACAGGACCGTCTTCAGGAACGGCTCGGCGACCGGACCGCCCATCGCCAGCGCGCGCATCGTGTCGATCGCGCAGGACATCGGCTGATTCGCCACGATGGGCTGCAACCAGCTCGGATACGCCATGACCGGCACGAACCCCGAGTTGAAGAACATGAGCAGGGTGCACAGGATCGAGACGGTCTCGACCAGGGGCGTGCGCCCCGGCAAGGTCGCCAGCGCCGTCACCATCATCGCGAAGCCCAGACCGAAGATCAGCGGGACCACGAGGATGAGCAGGGTGGGGCCGATGCCCTGCGTGAACCGGAAGCCCAGCGCGATGCCGGCGGCGAAGATCACGAGAGAGGTGACGAACACGCGCACCATCTCCGCCATCAACCGGCCCACGAGCCCAGCCGAACGATGAATCGGCAGTGTGTGGAACCGGCCGAGCAGCCCGGAATCTCGTTCGGTGCGCAATCCCACCGCGCTGACCACCGAGCCGAACATCGCGCCGACGAGCACGATCATGGGAACGGTGCCGAAGATCGACGAATATCCGGTCGCGGCGGTGATGCTGTCACCGAGCACGATGCGGAACATCACGAGCGTCAGCGCCGGATAGATGAGCGCCTGGATCATCGTGGCGGGATCGCGGGCCCACCTCAGCAGCAGCCGTCCGCACTGGAGACGGCTGTGCTCCCACAGGGCACCGAGCGAACTCTCGCTGCGGATGCGATCCGGTTCCGGGTAGGTGAAGGCCGGGCCCGGTCCCCGCGACGTCTCGACGGTCTCGCTCATGGCCTCACTCCCGTCTCGTCGCGGCCCACACGGCCCCCGGAATGCAGATCACGGCGAGCCCGATCATCCAGAACAGGCTCGGGCGGAAGACCTCCCAGGTCACCCCGTCCTGGGCCATGTCGCGCATCGCGAAGGAGAACTGGGAGATCGGCTGGTTGCGGACGAACGGCCTGATCCACTCGGGAAATCCCTCCTCGGGAACGAAACCGCACGACAGCATCCCGAGAATCAGCTGCGGCAGGGTCAGCGCCTGCGCGGTCGCTTCGGGGCTCCGGGACAGGCATCCGATCGCGTCGGCGCCCAGACACAACAGCAGGCTGATGATCAGTGCGGTCGCGCAGAACAACACCGCCTGCCCGAGCCCTGCGGAGAAGCGGAAGCCGATCAGGTAACCGAATCCGATCGCTGCCGCCAGGGAGATGACCGACCGCACCGTGCTCGCCGTCATCCGCGACGCCAACGGCGCCGCGGCGGCGACGGGCATCGTCTGCAGGCGTGAGGTTACACCGGTCGTGCCTTCCTGCGCCGCCAGCTGCGCCGCGGAGATGGCGGTGAACGCCATCGACTGCAACACGATGATGGGCATGAGGAACTGCGCGTAGTCGATGCCCTGCAGCTGCATGACGAACTTGAGCGGCAGGTAGAAACCCAGGCCGAAGACGAACGGTGCCAGGACCGCGAGGACCAGCTCGCCGTATCTGGCCATCGTGCGCAGCGAGCGGACCGTCAGCACCCACCACTGGTCGACCGACGACGGGGTGATCCGGCGGTGCGCGCCGCCCCGGCGTGAGGGAGGAGCGAACGAGGAGGTGTCGGGTGCGCTTCCCACCATCACCTCGTCGGTGCGGGCGGTCACGGTCGTTCCCCTGCCGAAGCAGGTTCCGCTTGTTCGGACGCCGGTGCAGCGGTTCGGTCGGCGAGCGCGGTCGGGTCGGTGTCGGACGCCCCCGGAGCGCGGCCGTCCGGAGTGGACGCCGAGTGCCCCGTGAGCCGGAGGAAGACGTCGTCGAGAGAGGGACGCCGCAGGCCGATGTCGGCGAGTTCGACACCCAGGGGCTCGATACGCCGCAGTACCTCGGTGAGGGTCGCGGCACCGTCGGGCGCCGGAACGGACACCCGATCCGCGTCGGGGACCGTACCCTCCCGCAGATCCTGCGGGAGGAGACCGTCCAGTGCCCGGAGGAGCTCGGGTATCGCGCGCGGGTCGACCGGGACGATCTCGCAGTGGGTGCCGCCTGCGGACGACTTCAACTGGTTCGCGGTGCCCTCCGCGATCACCGTGCCCTTGTCGATGACGATGATGTTGTCGCTGAGCACATCCGCTTCTTCGAGGTACTGCGTCGTCAGCAGCACCGTGATGCCCTGCTCCTTGAGCGCCGCCACCAGCGACCACACGCCCTGCCGGCTGCGCGGATCGAGTCCGGTGGTCGGCTCGTCGAGGAAGACCACGCGGGGCCGGACCACGAGACCGCACGCGATGTCGACCCGTCGGCGCATACCGCCCGAATAGCCCTTGACGGGGCGACGCCCGGCGTCGACGAGATCGAACTCCTCGAGAAGTTCGTCCGCGCGTCGCGTGGCGGACTTCTTGTCCAGGCCCATCAGGCGCCCGAACAGGATCAGGTTCTCGCGACCGGTGAGGGTGTCGTCGAGTGCGGCGAACTGGCCGGTCATCATGATCGAGCGCCGGACCGCAGCGGCCTCGGTCACCACGTCGTGCCCGGCGACCACCGCGCGCCCCGAGGTGGGTCGCAGGAGGGTCGACAGCACCTTGACCATCGTGGTCTTGCCGGCGCCGTTGGGACCGAGAATGCCGAGGACACGGCCCGGAGGCGCGGAAAAACTGATCCCGTCGAGCGCGTGGACCTCGCCGAACGACTTGTGGACGTCCTCCACGAGAACTGCCTGGTCGTGATCGCTCACATCACACCCCGCCGTAGATCTCGGTCCCCGTCGGGGACGGGTCGGTCCGTCACCGTCGGAATCGTACCGGGACGCACGGTTCCGGGAGGCGCGGACGGACACGCTCGTCCGCGTCCGCAGGTCAGGACCAGACGCCGAGCCCGTCGAGATGATCGACGAGGCGGCGGGCCCCGTCGGTGAAGTGCGCACGTATCTCGCGCCCGGCGGTCTCGACGTCGCCGGAGCGCAGTGCCTGCAGCAGTCGTTCGTGGGACGCGACCGCCTCCGTGCCCCAGCGGCGGTCGTCCGAGTAGAAGTGCACGGGCGTGTACCGGGTCGCGTTGTGCAGGAACCATGCGAGCTTGCGCGAACCCGCCGTCCGGTTCAGGGTCCGGTGGAACTCGAACTCCAGATCCTCGATGCGCGCACCGTCACCGGCCCGCACGGCCTCGGCGAAGCGCGTCTCCAATTCTTCGAGTTCGGCCAGGATCTCGTCCGTCATCAGCGTCGTGGCACGCTCCACGAGCCTCTCGGCGAGCCTGCCCTGGAGCCAGAAGATGTCGTCGATGTCCGATCTGTCGAGTGGGGACACCACGTATCCGCGGTGGGGGACGAGTTCGACGAGTCCTTCACCCCGCAGGGTCAGCAGAGCCTCGCGCACCGGGGTGACGCTCACCCCGAGTTCGGCCGCGGTCTCGTCCAAACGGACGAAGTCGCCAGGTCGCGCACCGCCGGACATGATGAGGTTTCTCACGTGCGCGGCGACGTCGTCGGAGAGCTGCGGGCGCCTGTGCAGCACACCGGATCTCGACGAACCGGACGAAGCGGACGGGTTCATGGGCGCGCCTTTCCGGGAGTCGATGGATTGCATTATCACCGGCGGGTCTCGACGGCATCACGGCCGGGGGTGACATGCCGCACACATTTCCGGGCCCGCCCGGACGGCGGCACGGTTCATGGTTTGGTGGCCGGGTGAGCACCGGAGTATCACGCCGACGGTTACTGGGAGGGGCCGCAGGCGGATTTCTCGCATGGGGCGCGAGCGCGGGAAGCAGTCGCGCCGCGCCGCCGCGCCGCCTCCCTCCGCCCGACTCGGTCGTCACCTCCGACCCCGCGAGGATGAGTGCGGTCGAGGCGGCAGCGCTGCTGCACGCCGGCGAACTGCATCCCCGCGAACTGCTCGACGCCTGCCTGGACCGCACGCGCTCGTTCGACGGTGGGATCGGAGCATGGATCCGTCTCTATCCCGAGGTCGCCTACGCGGCAGCCGGGGCGGCGGGCGAGCGGCTGGCGCGCGCACGCCGGGATCGTGTTCCGGCGCCGCTCGTGTGCGGCCTCCCCATCGCCCTCAAGGACATCTTCGCGGTCTCGGGACTTCCCCTCACCGCGTCCAGTCGCGTCCTCGAGGGGAACATCGCGGCCGGGCACTCGGGTGCATGGCGCCGCCTGGAGGACGCCGGTGCGGTGCTCATGGGGCACGTGCACACCGACGAGTTCGCGATCGGTGTCGCCACCCCGCAGGTCGGCAACCCGTGGAACACCGAGATGTCGCCCGGAGGATCGTCCGGTGGGAGCGCGGCCGCGCTCGCCGCGCGGTTCGCGCCCCTGGCGCTGGGCAGCGACACCGGCGGTTCCGTCCGGTTCCCGGCGAGCGCCTGCGGTGTCTCGTCGATCAAGCCGACCTACGGGCGCATCACCTCGCACGGCATGATCCCGCTGACCTGGACCCGCGACCACGTGGGGCCGATGGGGCGCAGCGTCGCGGACGCATCCCTGATGATGACCGTGCTGGCGGGTGCCGATTCCGCCGATCCGATCACGGCGCTCGGCCCCGACGTTCCGGCGAACGGCTATCCGGTGGCGGCGGCCGGGGGAGCGAACCCGCTCGCCGGCGTGCGGATCGGGCTGCCGGTGGCCGCGAGGCCCGCAGCGCCCGAAGCCGTGCAGCGTGTGGTCGACGACGCGGCGCGGGTGGCGGAGTCGCTCGGCGCGGTCACCGTCCCGGTGACGATGCCACCCCTGCCGGAATCGCTCGCGACCGGCGATCAGGTCGAAATGGGCGCCTATCACCAGCAATTCACCGATCGACTCGGTCTGTACCGCCCCGAGAACGCGGTGGCCGCGGGCACGGCGGTGGCATCGCTCGTCGTCCCGGTGGGCGACTACCTCACCTTCGAGCGTGATCGCCTACGGTACCAGAGCGAGTACAACCGGATGTTCGTCGAACAGGATCTCGACGCGATCATGCTCCCCGGCGCCTCCGTCGACGGCGCGCGACGCCAGGAGTTCCTCGGTATCAGCGTCACGGCCGGCGTCACTGGCGAGGTGAGGTGGGCGAACTACTCCGGTGCCCCGGTGGTGACGCTGCCCGCCGGGTATTCCGCCGCGACCGGGATGCCGGTCGGCGTGCAGCTCGGTGCGCGGCCGTGGCAGGACGAGCGACTCATCGGGATCGGACTCGAACTGCAGGAGGCGCTTCCCCTGTGGCGTGACGAGCCGCAACTCGTCGCCGCCGCGGCGCGCGCTCCCGAGGTCGCGCAGGTCCCGCCCGGCCCCGGCCCCGATCCGACGAATACGATCGGAGCGGCTGCGCCGGTTCGGACACTGCCGATGAACCCCATCGGCTAGGCGCGATCGCGCAGGCCCGACCGAGCGGTGCGTCTTTCGAGGCGCACATCACGCACCGTCGCGAGTTGAACTCTCGGCCGTGCTCCTGCATACTGGTCGGGTTGCCTTGACCGGGCCATGGATGTTTCGCGGCTCGGAACGGGAAAGACGTGACAGTCGCGGATCGAGCCTCACGGCCTGGTCGCGGCCACATGCAAGACGGAAGCAGTACCCCTGTGTGCTCCTGCGAGCGCAGCCGGTTCCGTTCCTTGCGGTGTCGAAGCCTTTGAGTCTCGACGCCGGGGAATGAGCGGCGGGCCGACACGCCCGACCGCGTGGGCCGGAGAACAATGACAGATGAACAGCGGCAAGCGGATCGGATACGTCCGGCTCGCAATGTGTTTCGAGTGCTGTTCTCGGTCGCCGTTCCCGGGGGAACTGTGCAGACGAGGTGGTTTCCGGCTCCGCCGGGGATCACGAAACGCGGCAAGAAAAGGACACTAAGCGTGGCGGGACAGAAGATCCGCATCAGGCTCAAGGCCTATGACCACGAGGCGATCGACGCATCTGCGCGCAAGATCGTCGAGACGGTGACCCGTACGGGTGCCCGCGTGGTCGGCCCGGTGCCGTTGCCCACTGAAAAGAACGTGTACTGCGTCATCCGCTCGCCGCACAAGTACAAGGACTCGCGCGAGCACTTCGAGATGCGGACGCACAAGCGGCTCATCGACATCCTCGACCCGACGCCGAAGACCGTCGACGCGCTCATGCGCATCGATCTCCCGGCGAGCGTCGACGTCAACATTCAGTGACATTCGATTACAGCGAGCTTGTGAAAGACGCAGCGGAGACAACACATGACTAACCAGATCAAGGGAATCCTGGGCACCAAGCTCGGCATGACCCAGGTCTTCGACGAGAACAACCGGGTCGTCCCGGTGACCGTCGTCAAGGCCGGACCGAACGTGGTCACGCAGATCCGTACCGAGGAGCGCGACGGCTACAACGCCGTGCAGCTCGCCTACGGTGCCATCGCGCCGCGCAAGGTCAACAAGCCGGTCCGCGGCCAGTTCGACAAGGCCGGCGTCACGCCGCGCCGTCACCTGGTCGAGTTCCGGGTCGAGGACGCCTCCGAGTACGAGGTCGGCCAGGAACTCACCGCAGAGGTCTTCGAGGACGGCGCCTACGTCGACGTCACCGGAACCTCGAAAGGCAAGGGCTTCGCCGGCACCATGAAGCGTCACGGCTTCGCCGGCCAGGGTGCGTCGCACGGTACGCAGGCCGTGCACCGTCGTCCGGGCTCCATCGGTGGTTGCGCCACCCCGGGCCGCGTGTTCAAGGGCACGCGCATGTCCGGCCGTATGGGCTCCGACCGCATCACGACGCAGAACCTCTCGGTCCACAAGGTGGACGCCGAGAACGGTCTGCTGCTGATCAAGGGCGCGATCCCGGGTCGCAAGGGCGGCCTCGTGATCGTCAAGACCGCAGTGAAGGGTGGTGCACGGGCATGACCAGCACCGAGACCGCAACCAAGCTGACCTTGGACGTCAAGGCCCCCGGTGGCCAGACCTCCGGCTCCGTCGATCTCCCCGCCGAGATCTTCGACGCTCCCGCGAACATCGCACTGCTGCACCAGGTCGTCACCGCGCAGCTCGCCGCGGCTCGTCAGGGAACGCACGCCACCAAGACCCGCGGCGACGTCCGCGGTGGTGGCAAGAAGCCGTACCGCCAGAAGGGTACCGGCCGCGCACGTCAGGGCTCGACCCGTGCGCCGCAGTTCGCCGGCGGTGGCGTCGTCCACGGCCCGCAGCCGCGCGACTACAGCCAGCGCACCCCCAAGAAGATGAAGGCCGCCGCTCTGCGCGGTGCCCTCTCCGACCGGGCGCGCAACGAACGCATCCACGTGATCACCGAGCTCGTCGCGGGTCAGACCCCGTCGACCAAGGGTGCCCGCACCTTCCTCGGTGAGCTGACGGATCGCAAGAACCTGCTGCTCGTCGTCGGTCGCGAGGACATCGCGGCGTGGAAGTCCGCGCAGAACCTGCCGAACGTCCACGTGCTCGCGCCGGATCAGCTGAACACCTACGACGTGCTCTACAGCGACGACGTCGTGTTCAGCGTCGAGGCGCTCAACACGTTCATCCACGGGCCGGCCGAGTCCGGCCAGGAAGTGAAGGAGGAGAGCAAGTGAGCACGATCGCCGATCCTCGCGACATCCTGCTGGCTCCCGTCGTCTCCGAGAAGTCCTACGGGCTGATGGAAGAGGGCACCTACACCTTCCTGGTGCACCCGGACTCGAACAAGACGCAGATCAAGATTGCCGTCGAGAAGGTCTTCGGCGTCAAGGTGAGCAGCGTCAACACCGCCAACCGTCAGGGCAAGCGCAAGCGGACCCGTTTCGGTTACGGCAAGCGCAAGGACACCAAGCGCGCGCTCGTGACCCTCGCGGCCGACAGCAAGCCCATCGAGATCTTCGGAGGCCCGGTCGCCTAGCGATCGGAACTCTCGAGAGATAGAGGACGAGAAGACTCATGGCAATCCGTAAGTACAAGCCGACTACGCCGGGCCGCCGTGGCTCCAGCGTGTCGGACTTCGCCGAGATCACTCGGTCGACGCCCGAGAAGTCGCTGATCCGCCCGCTGCACGGTCGCGGTGGACGTAACGCGCACGGCCGCATCACCACCCGTCACAAGGGTGGCGGACACAAGCGCGCCTACCGCCTGATCGATTTCCGTCGCAACGACAAGGACGGCGTGCCGGCCAAGGTCGCTCACATCGAGTACGACCCCAACCGCACCGCGCGCATCGCGCTGCTCCACTACGTGGACGGCGAGAAGCGCTACATCATCGCTCCCAAGGGACTCGTGCAGGGCGCCCCGATCGAGTCGGGCCCCAACGCCGACATCAAGCCGGGCAACAACCTGCCGCTGCGCAACATCCCGACGGGTACGACCATCCACGCGGTCGAGCTGCGTCCGGGTGGCGGCGCCAAGATGGCCCGTTCCGCCGGTGCGAGCATCCAGCTCCTCGGTAAGGAAGGCACCTACGCCACGCTGCGTATGCCCTCCGGTGAGATCCGTCGCGTCGACGTGCGCTGCCGCGCCACCGTCGGCGAGGTCGGCAACGCCGAGCAGTCGAACATCAACTGGGGCAAGGCCGGCCGTATGCGCTGGAAGGGCAAGCGCCCGACGGTCCGTGGTGTCGTGATGAACCCGGTCGACCACCCGCACGGTGGTGGCGAGGGCAAGACCTCGGGTGGTCGCCACCCGGTCAGCCCGTGGGGCAAGCCCGAGGGCCGCACCCGCAAGAACAAGGCGTCCGACAAGCTCATCGTCCGTCGTCGCCGTACCGGCAAGAAGCGCTAGTCAAGGAGGGAGTTAGAGAATGCCACGCAGCCTCAAGAAGGGCCCGTTCGTCGACGACCACCTCCTGGCGAAGGTGGACACGCAGAACGAGAAGGGCACCAAGCAGGTCATCAAGACCTGGTCGCGCCGTTCCACGATTCTGCCCGACTTCATCGGTCATACGTTCGCTGTCCACGATGGACGCAAGCACGTGCCGGTGTTCGTCTCGGAGTCCATGGTCGGTCACAAGCTCGGTGAGTTCGCGCCGACCCGTACGTTCAAGGGCCACATCAAGGACGACCGGAAGAGCAAGCGTCGATGAGCACTGAAACCACCACCAACAGCGCTCGGGCTGTTGCGCGCCACGTGCGCGTGACCCCGATGAAGGCGCGCCGCGTCGTCGACATCGTTCGCGGTAAGTCCGTCGAGGAGGCCCTGGCCATCCTCAAGTTCGCGCCGCAGGCCGCGGCCGAGCCGGTCGCCAAGGTGATCGCGTCGGCCGCTGCGAACGCGCAGAACAACTACAACCTCGACCCCAGCACGCTCGTCGTCGCGACGGCGTACGTGGACGAGGGTGCGACCCTGAAGCGGTTCCAGCCGCGCGCCCAGGGCCGTGCGTTCCGCATCCGCAAGCGGTCGAGCCACATCACCGTGATCGTGGAAAGCGTCGGGTCGGCGTCGACTCGTAACCGCCGGAAGGGAGCTCAGTAGTGGGCCAGAAGATCAACCCGCACGGCTTCCGTCTGGGCATCACCACCGACTGGAAGTCTCGTTGGTATGCGGACAAGCAGTACGCGGACTACGTCAAGGAAGATGTCGCGATCCGCAAGTTCCTGGCCTCCGGCCTCGAGCGCGCGGGCATCGCGAAGGTCGAGATCGAGCGCACCCGCGACCGCGTGCGTGTGGACATCCACACCGCTCGTCCGGGCATCGTCATCGGACGCCGCGGCGCCGAGGCCGATCGCATCCGCGCCGAGCTCGAGAAGCTGACCGGTAAGCAGGTCCAGCTGAACATCCTCGAGGTCAAGAACTCGGAGTCCGAGGCTCAGCTCGTGGCGCAGGGCGTCGCCGAGCAGCTCTCGAACCGTGTCGCCTTCCGTCGTGCGATGCGCAAGGCCATCCAGTCGGCCATGCGTCAGCCGAACGTCAAGGGCATCCGCGTGCAGTGCTCGGGCCGCCTCGGTGGCGCCGAGATGTCGCGTTCGGAGTTCTACCGCGAAGGTCGCGTCCCGCTGCACACGCTGCGCGCGGACATCGACTACGGCCTCTACGAGGCACGGACCACTTTCGGCCGTATCGGCGTGAAGGTCTGGATCTACAAGGGCGACATCGTCGGTGGCCGTCGTGAGCTCGCTGCTGCTGCAGCTGCTCCCGCCGACCGGCCGCGTCGTGAGCGTCCGAGCCGCCCGCGTCGTTCCGGCGCGTCGGGCACCACCGCGACGAGCACCGAGGCCGGCCGCGCCGCATCGAGCGACGCTCCTGCCTCGACCGAGAACAAGGAGGGCTGACGCAATGTTGATCCCCCGGCGGGTCAAACACCGCAAGCAGCACCATCCGAGCCGTACGGGTGCCGCCAAGGGCGGAACCCAGGTGGCCTTCGGTGACTACGGCATCCAGGCTCTCGAGCCGGCCTACATCACCAACCGGCAGATCGAGTCCGCTCGTATCGCCATGACCCGGCACATCAAGCGTGGCGGCAAGATCTGGATCAACATCTTCCCGGATCGCCCCCTCACCAAGAAGCCTGCCGAGACCCGTATGGGTTCCGGTAAGGGTTCGCCGGAGTGGTGGGTCGCGAACGTCAAGCCCGGTCGCGTGCTGTTCGAGATGAGCTACCCCAACGAGGAGATTGCGCGCGAGGCCCTGCGACGCGCGATGCACAAGCTCCCCTGCAAGTGCCGCATCGTGACGAGGGAGGAGCAGTTCTGATGGCTACCGGTACCCCCGCCGCGGAACTCCGCGAGCTGAGCGACGAAGAGCTGACCGACAAGCTCCGCGAGGCCAAGGAAGAGCTGTTCAACCTCCGCTTCCAGATGGCCACCGGCCAGCTGGACAACAACCGTCGGCTTCGCGTCGTGCGCAACGAGATCGCCCGTATCTACACGGTGCTGCGCGAGCGCGAGCTCGGACTGGCCACCGGCCCGAATGCGGGTGACGTGGCATGAGTGAGGAAAAGGCAGTGAGCAACCAGGAACAGCGCGCGAGCCGTAAGGTCCGCATCGGCTACGTCGTCTCGGACAAGATGGAGAAGACCATCGTCGTCGAGCTCGAGGACCGCGTGAAGCACCCGCTGTACGGCAAGATCATCCGCCGTACGACCAAGGTGAAGGCGCACGACGAGAACGGTCTGGCCGGCATCGGCGACCGCGTTCAGCTGATGGAGACCCGTCCGCTGTCCGCGTCGAAGCGCTGGCGTCTGGTCGAGGTGCTCGAGAAGGCCAAGTAGGCCTCCTCGTCCTCGACGAGAGCACGACCATGCAGCACCCCACCGCCCGCCTCGCGGGTGGTGGGGTGCTGTGCGTCCGGTAGGTCGCCCTTGCGGGGGAGCGATGGATGTCGCTGCGACACGCCCGGTTCCAGGGTGGGGAGTGACATCACAATTCGCGAATTTGCCCTGCATACGCTATATGGCCTACTCTGGACGGGTTGCTTACGGGACCCGTGTGTTATTCGCGCGTGCGCCGTGAGCTACCGACGACCGCGTACGTCCAGGTCGGAAATCTGACGTACACACCAATCCAGGTCAAGGAGAAGTAAGTGATCCAGCAGGAGTCGCGACTGCGCGTCGCCGACAACACGGGTGCCAAGGAGATCCTCTGCATCCGCGTTCTCGGTGGCTCGTCCCGTCGCTACGCCGGAATCGGTGACGTCATCGTCGCCACCGTCAAGGACGCGATCCCCGGCGGCAACGTCAAGCGCGGCGATGTCGTCAAGGCCGTGATCGTGCGCACCGCCAAGGAGCGTCGCCGGCCGGACGGCTCGTACATCAAGTTCGACGAGAACGCTGCCGTCATCATCAAGGGCGACAACGATCCTCGCGGCACCCGCATCTTCGGACCCGTCGGTCGCGAGCTCCGCGACAAGCGTTTCATGAAGATCGTCTCGCTCGCTCCGGAGGTGCTGTGATGAAGGTGCACAAGGGTGACACCGTGCTCGTCATCTCGGGCAAGGACAAGGGCGCCAAGGGCAAGGTCATCGCGGCCTACCCGGCGACCGGCAAGGTCCTCGTCGAGGGCGTGAACCGTATCAAGAAGCACACCGCCGTCTCTGCGAACGAGCGTGGCGCCTCCTCCGGCGGCATCGTGACGCAGGAGGCCCCGATCCACGTTTCCAACGTTGCGGTCGTCGACTCGGACGGAAACCCCACTCGCGTGGGCTACCGCACCGACGAGGAAACCGGCAAGCGCGTTCGGATTTCCCGGAAGAACGGGAAGGACCTCTGACATGACTTCCACCGAGAACAAGACCCAGCCGCGCCTGAAGGCCCGCTACCGCGCCGAGATCAAGGATGCGCTGAACGCGGAGTTCGACTACGCGAACGTCATGCAGATCCCCGGCGTCGTGAAGGTCGTCGTCAACATGGGTGTCGGCGACGCCGCCCGCGACGCGAAGCTCATCAACGGAGCCGTCAACGACCTCGCGCTCATCACCGGTCAGAAGCCGGAGATCCGCAAGGCCCGCAAGTCCATCGCACAGTTCAAGCTGCGCGAGGGCATGCCGATCGGTGCGCGCGTCACGCTGCGCGGCGACCGCATGTGGGAGTTCCTGGACCGTCTCGTGTCCATCGCGCTTCCCCGTATCCGGGACTTCCGCGGCCTCAACGGCAACCAGTTCGACGGCAACGGCAACTACACGTTCGGCCTGAACGAGCAGTCGATGTTCCACGAGATCGACGTGGACAAGATCGACCGCCCGCGCGGCATGGACATCACTGTCGTGACCACCGCTACCAACAACGAAGAAGGCCGTGCCCTGCTCAAGCACCTCGGCTTCCCGTTCAAGGAGAACTGAGCCCATGGCTAAGAAGGCACTGGTCAACAAGGCCAACAAGAAGCCGAAGTTCGCGGTGCGCGCCTACACCCGCTGCCAGCGCTGCGGGCGCCCGCACTCGGTCTTCCGCAAGTTCGGACTCTGCCGCATCTGCCTTCGCGAGATGGCACACCGCGGAGAACTTCCGGGAGTTCACAAGAGCTCCTGGTGACGTGAGCGGTGGGCGGAGGACCGAGTAGTTCTCCGCCCACTCTCACGCTGTCATGGGTTCGTCGCCGTTCCGGCCGACGAATCCGCTATCGAACCGAGTTTCGATGTAGGCCCACGGCCGGCATGGTCCGGCGTTGCATGGGAACCGCATCGAGAAAGGTGAACAGGTCAGCCATGACCATGACCGACCCCATCGCAGACTTCTTGACGCGTCTGCGTAACGCCAACACGGCGTACCACGACGAGGTCAAGCTCCCGTCCTCGAAGATCAAGGTGAACATCGCCGAGATCCTCAAGCGCGAGGGTTACATCTCCGACTACCGCACCGAGGACGCCGAGGTGGGCAAGACCCTCATCGTCGACCTCAAGTACGGACCTTCCCGTGAGCGCAGCCTCGCCGGCGTGCGTCGCGTGTCGAAGCCCGGCCTGCGCGTGTACGCGAAATCCACCAACCTGCCCAAGGTCCTGGGCGGCCTCGGCGTGGCGATCATCTCCACGTCCTCCGGCCTGCTCACCGATCGCCAGGCGGCCAAGCAGGGAGTGGGCGGGGAAGTCCTCGCCTACGTCTGGTAAAGGGAGGCCACCACAATGTCGCGAATCGGAAAACTCCCCGTTGCAGTTCCTTCGGGCGTCGAGGTCAGCATCGACGGCCAGGATGTTGCAGTCAAGGGTCCCAAGGGCAACCTGTCCCTGACGATCGCCGAGCCGATCGCCGTCGCCAAGGGCGAGGACGGGGCAATCAACGTCACGCGCCCGAACGACGAGCGCCGCAGCCGCGCGCTGCACGGCCTGTCGCGGACGCTCGTGCAGAACCTCATCGTCGGTGTGACCCAGGGTTACACCACCAAGATGGAGATCCACGGCGTCGGCTACCGCGTGGCCCTCAAGGGCAAGGACCTCGAGTTCTCGCTCGGTTACAGCCACCCCGTGCTGATCGAGGCGCCCGAGGGCATCACGTTCGCCGTCGAGAACCCCACGCGCTTCTCGATCTCGGGCATCGACAAGCAGAAGGTCGGCCAGATCGCGGCCAACATCCGCCGGCTGCGCAAGTCCGACCCCTACAAGGGCAAGGGCATCCGCTACGAGGGTGAACAGGTCCGTCGCAAGGTCGGAAAGACGGGTAAGTGATCATGAGCCAGACCGAGAACCAGAAGGCCAAGCGCATCCCGCGCGGCAAGGACGCCTCCACCACGCGTCGCCTTTCGAAGACGCGTCGTCACTTCCGCCTCCGCAAGAAGATCTCCGGCACCGCCGAGCGTCCCCGCCTCGTCGTCAACCGGTCGTCGCGTCACCTGCACGTGCAGCTGATCGACGACCTGACGGGCACGACCCTCGCGGCAGCGTCGTCCATCGAACCCGATGTGCGCGCTCTCGAGGGCGACAAGAAGGCTCGCGGCGCGAAGGTCGGTCAGCTGATCGCCGAGCGCGCCAAGGCTGCCGGCGTGGAAGCCGTGGTCTTCGACCGCGGTGGCCACACCTACAGCGGACGCATCGCGGCCCTCGCGGACGCGGCTCGCGAAAGCGGGTTGAAGTTCTGATGACCATTTTCTCGAACGGAAGGAACGCCTGATGCCGGGACGTCAGCGGCGTGACGGCGGCAACGGCCCCGCCGGACAGAACCCCAACAGCAGCGGTGACAACCGCGGCGGCGGTCGCGATCGCCGCGATCGTGACTCGCGTGGCGGCAACGCTGCGGAGAAGTCGAACTATATCGAGCGTGTCGTCTCGATCAACCGTGTGTCGAAGGTCGTCAAGGGCGGTCGTCGCTTCAGCTTCACCGCTCTGGTGATCGTGGGCGACGGCAACGGCCTGGTCGGCGTCGGCTACGGCAAGGCCAAGGAAGTTCCCGCGGCCATCCAGAAGGGTGTCGAGGAAGCTCGCAAGAACTTCTTCCGCGTCCCGCTCATCGGCGGAACCATCACCCACCCCGTCCAGGGAGAGGCTGCAGCCGGTGTCGTCCTGCTGCGTCCGGCTTCCCCCGGTACCGGTGTCATCGCCGGTGGCGCGGTGCGCGCGGTGCTGGAGTGCGCGGGTGTCCACGACATCCTGTCGAAGTCGCTCGGCTCCGACAACGCCATCAATGTGGTGCACGCGACGGTTGCGGCCCTCAAGGGTCTGCAGCGTCCCGAGGAAGTCGCGGCTCGCCGCGGCCTCACCCTCGAGGAAGTTGCTCCTGCCGGCATGCTGCGCGCACGTGCACAGGCTGCTGGGAGCGTGAAGTAATGGCAGAGCTGAAGATCACCCAGATCAAGAGCACCATCGGGGCCAAGTCGAATCAGCGCGACAGCCTCCGGACCCTCGGTCTGCGGAAGATCCGCCAGTCCGTCGTCCGCGAGGACAATGCGCAGAACCGTGGCTTGATCAACGTGGTGCGTCACCTCGTCACTGTTGAGGAGGTCTGAGAATGACCATCAAGCTGCATCACCTGCGCCCGGCTCCGGGCGCGAAGACGGACAAGACCCGCGTCGGACGCGGTGAGGGTTCGAAGGGCAAGACCGCCGGCCGCGGTACGAAGGGCACGAAGGCACGCAAGAACGTGTCGCCGGCCTTCGAGGGTGGCCAGATGCCCATCCACATGCGTCTGCCGAAGCTCAAGGGTTTCAAGAACGCATTCCGTACCGAGTACCAGATCGTCAACGTCGGGGACATCGCTCGCGTGTTCCCCGAGGGTGGACAGATCGGTATCGAGGATCTCGTGGCGAAGGGTCTGGTTCGCAAGAACCAGCTCGTCAAGGTCCTCGGCGAGGGCGAGCTGACGGTGGCCGTGCAGGTCACCGCCCACAAGTTCTCGGCCTCCGCTCAGGAGAAGATCGCTGCCGCCGGTGGCAGCGCGACCGTCCAGGCCTGACCTGAACTTTCGCGTATGAATCACGGCTGAGAACGGCCGCGGTGCAGACTTCTGCACCGCGGCCGTTCGCTCGTTCTCAGCGGTGACATAGGCTACCGGGCTACCCCTCTCATCGGGGGCCACTGTTAGAGTTTCAGAGTTGTCTACCGTCCGACGGATCCGTTTCGATCCGTCGTCCCCGATCGGCCCGCCAGGAGGATCTTTGCTTTCCGCCTTCGTCTCGGCCCTCAGGACACCGGACCTGAGGCGGAAGATTCTCATCGCCCTCGGGCTCGTGGCGCTGTACCGCCTCGGCGCTACCGTGCCGTCCCCGGGCGTCGACTACGGCAACGTCCAGGCCTGTGTCGATCAGCTCGCCGGCAGCGAACAGGCCGGCATCTACTCGCTGATCAACCTGTTCTCCGGTGGCGCGCTGTTGCAGTTGTCGGTCTTCGCGATCGGCATCATGCCGTTCATCACGGCGAGCATCATCGTGCAGCTGCTCACCGTGGTCATTCCACGCTTCGAGGAGCTACGCAAGGAAGGCCAGGCCGGCCAGGCCAAGATGACGCAGTACACGCGTTATCTCGCCGTCGCCCTCGCCGTTCTGCAGGCCACCGGCATCGTCGCCCTCGCCGCCCGAGGGCAGCTGCTGCAGGGCTGTTCCGAACCGATCCTCGCCGACGACAGCATCTTCGCGATGGTCGTCATCGTGCTCGTGATGACCGCGGGCGCCGCTGTCGTGATGTGGTTCGGTGAGCTCATCACCGAACGCGGCGTCGGCAACGGCATGTCGCTGCTGATCTTTGCGGGTATCGCAGCTGCGCTGCCCACCGAGGGTCGCACGATCCTCGAGTCCCGCGGTGGTCTCGTCTTCGCGATCGTCTGCGTCGTGGCTCTGGTCCTCATCACGGGTGTCGTGTTCATCGAGCAGGGTCAGCGCCGGATCCCGGTCCAGTACGCCAAGCGCATGGTCGGCCGGCGCATGTACGGCGGGTCGTCGACCTATCTGCCGTTGAAGGTCAACCAGGCGGGCATCATCCCCGTCATCTTCGCGTCGTCGTTGCTGTACCTGCCGAACCTCATCGCTCAGCTCACCGGTGCCACGACGAACCCGGATCCGAGCTGGTGGCAGCGGATCATCAACGAGTACCTGGTCAACCCGAACAACCCGGTCTACATCGCGATCTACTTCGCGCTGATCGTGTTCTTCGTCTTCTTCTACGTCGCCATCACCTTCAATCCGGAGGAGCGGGCCGACGAGATGAAGAAGTACGGCGGGTTCATCCCGGGCATCCGCCCCGGTCGCCCGACCGCCGAATATCTCAGTTTCGTGCTCAACCGCATCACGGTTCCGGGCTCGATCTACCTCGGTCTCATCGCGACGCTGCCGAACTTCTTCCTGTCCGGCAGCCAGACGGCCTCGAGCATCTTCGGTGGCGCCGCGGTTCTCATTCTCGTCAGTGTCGCGCTGGACACTGTCAAGCAGATCGAAAGTCAACTGATGCAGCGCAACTACGAAGGGTTCCTCAAGTGAGACTTGTACTGCTCGGTCCTCCCGGTGCCGGCAAGGGCACACAGGCCGCGATTCTGTCCGAGAAGCTCGGCGTCCCCGCCATCTCGACGGGCGATCTTTTCCGCGCGAACATCGGGCAGGGCACCCCGCTCGGCGTCGAGGCCAAGAAGTACATCGACGCGGGGGAGCTCGTTCCCGCCGAGATCACCAACAACATGGTGCGTGAGCGTCTGGCCGAGCCGGACGCCGCCAACGGCTTCCTCCTCGACGGCTTCCCGCGCAGCGTGGAGCAGGCCAAGGAACTCGAGAACATCCTGAAGGATCTCGGCGTCGAGCTCGACGGCGTCCTGTCCTTCGTCATCGACGAGGACGTGGTCGTCGAGCGCATGCTCGCCCGCGGTCGCGCCGACGACACCGAAGACGTGATTCGCAACCGTCTTCGGGTCTACCGTGAAGAGACGGCCCCGCTGCTCGATTACTACGTCGGCTCGATCATCACGGTCGACGCGATCGGTGAGGTCGAGGAGATCAACTCGCGGGCTCTGTCCGCACTCGGAAAGTAGACGGGTAGTTCGACATGGGTTTCGGGCGCAAGCGCTCAGTGGTTCCGTTCCGCACCTCGGGTGAACTCGACGCGATGGCGGCGGCGGGAGCCGTGGTCGGTGCCGCACTCGTCGCAGTGCGCGAGGCCGCGAAGCCGGGCGTGAGCACCCTCGAACTCGACCAGGTGGCGGAATCGGTCATCCGCGATGCGGGGGCCGTTCCGTCCTTCCTGGGCTACCACGGCTTCACCGGTTCGATCTGTTCCTCGGTCAACGAGGTCGTCGTCCACGGCATCCCGTCGGCGTCGGTGATCCTGGCCGAGGGCGATCTCGTCTCGATCGACTGCGGCGCGATCCTCGACGGATGGCACGGCGACTCCGCATGGACCTTCGGGCTCGGGGAGCTGTCGCAGGCCGACATCGACCTCAGCGAGGCCACGCGCCTGTCGCTCGAGGCCGGCATCGCGGCGATGCTTCCGGGCAACCGCCTGACCGACGTCTCGCATGCCATCGAGCAGGGCACGCATGCCGCGGAGAAACTGCACGGCCGGTCGTACGGCATCGTCGACGGCTACGGTGGGCACGGCATCGGACGCGAGATGCACATGGATCCGTTCCTCCCCAACGAGGGCAAGCCGGGTAAGGGCCCGAAGCTCGTCGTCGGGTCGGTGCTCGCAGTCGAGCCGATGCTTACTCTCGGTACCTACGAGACCGAGGTCCTCGACGACGAGTGGACGGTCGTGACCGTCGACGGCAGCCGGGCCGCGCACTGGGAGCACACGGTCGCGGTCACCGAGGACGGGCCGCGCATCCTCACCCTCCGGCCGGAATGACCGCCGCGGTCACACCTCGGTGTCTCAGACTTCGACGAGGAGCGTGACCGGGCCGTCGTTGACGAGGCTCACTTCCATGTGGGCCCCGAACTTCCCCGTCTCGACGCTCGCGCCGAGATCGCGCAGGGCGCTCGCGAAGGCATCGACGAGAGGCTCGGCGACCGCACGCGGAGCGGCGGCCGACCAGGACGGGCGCCGGCTCTTCCTCGTGTCGGCCATGAGCGTGAACTGGCTGACCACGAGGATCGGGGCATCGACGTCGGAGGCGGATTTCTCGTCCTCCAGGATGCGCATCGTCCACACCTTCCGTGCGAGCGTCGCGGCCTTCGCCTCGTCGTCGTCGTGCGTGACGCCGACGAGCACGAGCAGGCCGTGACCGCCGTCGGAGGGCGTGATACGGGCCACCTCGGCCCCGTCGACCGCCACTGCCGCCGTGGTCACCCGTTGAATCAACGCCCGCACGCGACGTCCTCCTCGTAGTTGCAGGCACACGTGTGCCGGAGCTCATTTGTCCTGGACGGTCAACTTCCCGTACCATTGATCGGTGGTGCGCGCTGCGCTCCGATCGGTCCCGTGTCGAATTCCTGTCGAATGTCGGTTCGTGTCCGGTCCCGGAGTTGCCGAGCGTCACGGTAACGGATGCCGATGCAACCACAACGCCGAACAACGGATCGCGGAGGATATGGCTAAGAAAGACGGGGCAATCGAGGTCGAGGGCCGGGTAATCGAACCGCTGCCCAATGCGATGTTCCGCATCGAGCTGGAGAACGGGCACAAGGTTCTCGCCCACATCAGCGGAAAGATGCGTCAGCACTACATTCGTATCCTTCCCGAGGACCGCGTTGTCGTGGAGCTTTCTCCCTACGACCTCACGCGTGGACGCATCGTCTACCGCTACAAGTAACGAAGCTTCCCCGGCCACACGGTCGGGGAGAATCATGTCGCCGGGCCGGTTTCTGCCGTGTCCGGCGGCGCACATACAGGAGATCGGACTTACGTGAAGGTTCAGCCTAGCGTCAAGAAGATCTGCGAGAAGTGCAAGGTGATCCGTCGTAACGGGCGGGTCATGGTGATCTGCGAGAACCTGCGCCACAAGCAGCGTCAGGGCTAGATCCACCTTCGTCTCGAAGATCTGCTTGGCAACAAGCACGAAGACCTTCCAGCACCAGTCGCGTGGTTACGATCCTCGATCCGTCGAGGAGCTGCGCGATCAACCCCCGGTACGGAGGCCGGGGCCCCACTGTGTTCACGACCTATACAGGTTCACGACCTACACAGTTCTTCGACGCAGGGGACGGGCTGGGAGCAGACCTCCGCACACCGAATAGGAATGCCACATGGCACGTCTCGCAGGTGTCGATCTTCCCCGCGAAAAGCGGATGGAGATCGCACTCACGTACATCTACGGCATCGGCCGTACCCGCTCCAAGGAGATCCTCGAGGCCACCGGCGTCAGCCCGGACCTGCGCAGCAAGGATCTGACGGACGAGGACCTCGCCAAGCTCCGCGAGTACATCGAGGAGAGCTACAAGGTCGAGGGTGACCTCCGTCGCGAGGTTCAGGCGGACATCCGCCGCAAGATCGAGATCGGCTGCTACCAGGGCCTGCGACACCGTCGTGGTCTGCCCGTGCGTGGACAGCGCACCAAGACCAACGCCCGCACCCGTAAGGGTCCGAAGCGCACCGTCGCAGGAAAGAAGAAGTAATGCCTCCCAAGTCACGCAGCACCGGTCCGAAGAAGACCCAGAAGGCACGGCGCAGGGACAAGAAGAACGTTCCGCACGGTGCCGCTCACATCAAGAGCACGTTCAACAACACCATCGTGTCCATCACGGACCCGCAGGGCAACGTGATCTCCTGGGCGTCCTCCGGCCACGTCGGCTTCAAGGGTTCGCGCAAGTCGACCCCGTTCGCCGCTCAGCTCGCCGCCGAGAACGCCGCCCGCAAGGCGCAGGAACACGGTGTCAAGAAGGTCGACGTCTTCGTCAAGGGCCCGGGTTCGGGCCGCGAGACGGCGATCCGTTCGCTCCAGGCCGCAGGCCTCGAGGTCGGCACCATCTCCGATGTCACGCCCCAGCCGCACAACGGCTGCCGGCCGCCCAAGCGTCGTCGCGTCTAATACGGGAAAGGAAAAGGTTCTAAGTCATGGCACGTTATACCGGTCCCGTCACCCGTAAGTCGCGGCGTCTCCGTGTCGACCTGGTCGGAGGCGATCAGGCTTTCGAGCGTCGCCCCTACCCGCCCGGCCAGCACGGCCGCGCGCGGATCAAGGAGAGCGAGTACCTGCTCCAGCTGCAGGAGAAGCAGAAGGCTCGCTTCTCCTACGGCATCATGGAGAAGCAGTTCCGTCGCTACTACGAAGAGGCCGCAAGCCGTCCCGGCAAGACCGGTGAGGTTCTGCTGGTCATCCTCGAGTCGCGTCTGGACAACGTCGTCTACCGTGCCGGCCTCGCCCGCACGCGTCGTCAGGCCCGCCAGCTGGTGAGCCACGGCCACTTCCTGGTCAACGGCAAGAAGGTCGACATCCCCAGCTACCGCGTCTCGCAGTACGACATCATCGATGTCCGCGAGAAGTCGCTGAGCACGCTGCCCTTCCAGGTCGCCCGCGAGACCCAGGGCGAGCGCCCGGTTCCGGGTTGGCTGCAGGTCGTCGGTCCGCGTCTGCGGGTGCTGGTCCACCAGCTCCCCGAGCGCGCACAGATCGACATCCCGCTGCAGGAACAGCTGATCGTCGAGTACTACTCGAAGTAAGACACCTCGGTGTCGTGGTGTCCTCCGGTCCACCCGGACGGGAGGACACCGCTCCATTCCACTAGGGCGTCATATGGCGGACGCCCACAAGGAGGCAACAGATGCTCATCTCTCAGCGACCCACACTGACCGAAGAGGTCATCGCTGAAAACCGCTCGAAGTTCGTCATCGAGCCGCTCGAGCCTGGCTTCGGGTACACCCTCGGCAACTCGCTTCGTCGCACCCTGCTCTCCTCGATCCCGGGCGCAGCCGTCACCAGCATCCGCATCGACGGCGTGCTCCACGAGTTCACCACCGTTCCCGGCGTGAAGGAGGATGTCACCGACATCATCCTGAACCTCAAGGGTCTCGTGGTCGGCTCGGAAGAGGACGAGCCGGTCACCATGTACGTCCGCAAGCAGGGACCGGGCACCGTCACGGCCGGCGACATCGTGCCTCCGGCCGGTGTCACCATCCACAACCCGGATCTGCACATCGCCACCCTGAACGACAAGGGCAAGCTGGAGATCGAGCTCGTCGTCGAGCGCGGTCGTGGCTACGTTCCTGCCGTGCAGAACAAGGCGTCCGGCGCCGAGATCGGCCGCATCCCGGTCGACTCGATCTACTCGCCGGTGCTCAAGGTGACGTACAAGGTGGAAGCGACCCGCGTCGAGCAGCGCACCGACTTCGATCGGCTCATTCTCGACGTGGAGACCAAGAACTCGATCAGCGCGCGGGACGCGCTCGCCTCGGCGGGCAAGACCCTCGTGGAGCTCTTCGGTCTGGCTCGTGAGCTGAACGTCGAAGCAGAAGGCATCGAGATCGGTCCCTCGCCCGCCGAGGCCGACCACATCGCCTCCTTCGGACTTCCGATCGAGGACCTCGACCTCACGGTCCGGTCCTACAACTGCCTCAAGCGCGAGGGTGTTCACACCGTCGGCGAGCTCGTGGCACGTACGGAGTCCGACCTGCTCGACATCCGCAACTTCGGCCAGAAGTCCATCGACGAGGTCAAGGTCAAGCTGCACTCGCTCGGCCTGTCCCTCAAGGACAGCCCGGCATCGTTCGACCCCAGCACCGTCGCCGGTTACGACGCCGCGACCGGTACCTGGAGCGACACCGACGCCGGCTCCTTCGGTGACAACGACGGCAACGAGGACTACGCCGAGACCGAGCAGCTGTAGCAGCTCACGGTCCGTTACTAGGAGAAAATCATGCCCAAGCCCAAGAAGGGCGCCCGCTTCGGCGGATCGGCCTCGCATCAGAAGGCGCTCATGGCCAACCTGGCCACCGCGCTCTTCGAGCACGGCCGTATCACCACCACCGAGGCCAAGGCCAAGGCCCTGCGCCCGTACGCCGAGAAGCTCGTCACGCACGCCAAGGCCGGCACGCTGGCCTCGCGTCGTGAGGTGCTGAAGGTCATCCGCAACAAGGACGTCGTCCACTCGCTGTTCGCGGAGATCGGTCCCTCCTTCGAGGACCGCAACGGCGGCTACACCCGCATCATCAAGACGATGCCGCGCAAGGGCGACAACGCCCCCATGGCCATCATCGAGCTGGTGCGCGAGAAGACCGTCACCTCCGAGGCCGACCGCGCACGTCGCGTCGCCGCCTCGCAGGCACCCGCCGAGGACAACGCGGTCCAGGCCGTCGAGGCCGAGGCCACCGACGCCGAGGTCGCGAACGCCGACGCCGTCGTCGAGGGTGTCGAAAACACCAACGCCACGGCTGCCGACGCACCCGAGGCCGACGAGGCCAAGAAGGACTAGTCCACTTGGTTTCGGCATCTGCTGAAGCTCACGAGCCCGCCGCCCCTTCCGAGGGTGGCGGGCTCGTGGCTTCTCACGAGAGGACACGTCTGCGACTCGACATCGCGTACGACGGCACCGACTTCTCCGGCTGGGCACGGCAACCCGGCCGTCGCACGGTGTGCGGGGAGATCGAGGAGAAGCTCTCCGCGATCGTCCGGGCCCCCGTGCTGCTGACCGTCGCCGGTCGTACCGACGCCGGCGTGCACGCTTCCGGACAGGTCGCCCATGTGGACGTCCCGACCGCGGCCCTGCCCGACGACCCGTCGCGCTGGATCCGCCGTCTCGCACGGTTCCTGCCCCGCGACGTGCGTGTCACCGGGATCTCCGTCGCCCCAGAGCATTTCGACGCGCGCTTCTCGGCGATCCGGCGTCACTACGAATATCGCCTCACCACAGCGGTGTACGGCGCCGAGCCGCTGCGGGCGCGCGACACCGTCTCGTGGCCGAAGGCCGTCGATCTCGAGGCGATGCGACGCGCGTCGCACTCGCTGCTCGGTCTCCACGACTTCGCCGCCTTCTGCAAGCGGCGCGAGGGTGCGACGACCGTGCGCGAACTGCAGCGATACGACTGGACCCGTGAGGGCGACATCCTCACCGCCTACGTCAGCGCCGACGCCTTCTGCTGGTCGATGGTGCGCAGCCTCGTCGGCGCGGCACTGGCCGTCGGGGAGGGGCGACGCAGCGTCGACTGGATTACGGCCCTGCTCGAGGAGCGCGAACGTGCGGCCTCGGTCGCAGTGGCACCGGCCCACGGCTTGTCGCTGGTTCGAGTCGACTACCCTGCTGACGAGGAACTGGCCGCGCGCAACGCTGCGACGCGGGAGATGCGCGGGCCCATCACGCCCGGCTGTTGCGGATGAAGGGAACGAATGTGCGCGCACGACGGTTTGCGTTGATGGGGACGATCGGGGCGCTCGCAGTCTCGTCGCTGGTCCTGCCCGGCGCCGCGGTTGCCCACGCCGAGGAGTCCCCGGCTGCCGCGACCGGCGAGACCCGGTCTGCCGGCGCGACTCTCGAACGCATGGAGAAGCACACGGACCGCGACTGGTCGTTGTTCGTGTACTCGCCGTCGATGGATCGCACGATCGAGCTGCAGGTGCTGCGCCCGGCCGACACGAGCGCTCCGCGGCCGGTCTTCTACCTGCTCAACGGTGCAGGTGGGGGACAGGACCGGGCGACCTGGCGCGAGCAGACCGACGTCGTGGAGTTCTTCGACGACAAGAACGTCAACGTCGTCACTCCGATCGGTGGCGCGTTCAGCTACTACACCGACTGGCTCGAGGACGATCCCGTTCTCGGACGCAACAAGTGGACGACCTTCCTCACCGAGGAGGTCCCGTCGGTGGTCGACGAGACGCTCGGCGCGAGCGGCCGGAACGCGATCGCGGGTGTGTCGATGTCGGCGACGTCGGCGCTGGCGCTCGCCCAGCACGCGCCCGATCTCTACCAGGGCGTGGGCTCGTACAGCGGATGCGCCGAGACCGCCACGGAGACCGGTTCGCGCTACGCGGAGATCGTCGTCGGGTTCGGGGGCGGCGAGGTCGAGAACATGTGGGGACCGGTCGCCGGCGAGCACTGGACCGAACAGGACGTCGTGCGCAACGCGGAGAAGCTGCGCGGCAAGGCCGTCTACGTCTCCACGAGTAGCGGTGTCCCGGGTCCGTACGAGTTGAAGGCATGGGAGCAGTCCGGTGTCGCCGTCCTGCCCGACGTGGCTCTGCTGGGGCTCATCGAGGCCGGCGTGAGCGACTGCACGACGCGACTGCGCGGTGCGCTGGACGCGGCCGGGGTCGAGGCGACCTACTCGATCCGGCCCGACGGCACCCACACCTGGGGTTACTGGCAGGAGGCCCTGCACGAGTCGTGGCCTGTGCTCGGCGAGGCCATCGGCGCCTGACACGACGACACTGCGCGACGAGCGCCGAGGGGGTGAGGTCCGCGACCTCACCCCCTCGGGCGTTCTCACATGCTCGTCAGATCAGCCAGTCCAGGAAGTTGAGGACGTTGCTGATGAGCGCATCGAGCGAACCGAGAAGCATGTGGTGACCTCCATCTGGAAACGAATTGGACGTATGTCCAGAGCTGATTCAATCGAAACCGCCGGTAGCAGGCAACCTTGTGGGGTGTGACAAATATCCGACGAAGATGCGTCAACGCGCTACAGCCGAGAGGCGAGCAAGGGCCTCGGCGATCATGCGGTGCCCCTCGGCCTCGTAGCAGTCGTCGCCCACATGGAAGGCCCACACCGCGACCGCGACCGCCGCGCGCACGCGTTGACGGAACCAGGCCTCCGCTTCGCGCGGATCCTCCCCGTAGCCGCGCAGGAAGGCCTGCTCGGCGCCCGGAACCCGGAGGAACTCGCGCACCGCGAGCCGTTCGAAGTCCTCACCCGCGGGACGCAGGGCGGCGCGGCCGAAATCGATCACCTTCACCACTCCCGCGTCGTCGGCGAGCCAGTTCCGGCTCTGCCAATCGCCGTGGGTGGGCACCAGGATGACCGTCGGTGTCGGCCACCCCTCGACCATCGCACGCAGCCGACCGGCGACCTCGGGACCGATGCGGTGCGGCGCCGCCAGCCACCGCAGCGTCCTCGCGTTCGCCGATCGCTCGTACTCCTCGTCCACGGCCCGCTCCTGGCGGTGGAACTGCGCGAGCAGCGCACCGGCCTGCTCGTAGACGTCGAGGGACGACGAGGCTGCCGTGCCCTGGATCAACCGGCCCGGAAGGTATTCCGTCACGACCAGTTTCGTGGCCCGGTCGGCGAACACCATCCGGGCGGCCCGCCCGCATCCCACCCACGGAGCGGTCCAGCGCTCGTGGGCGCTGATCTCGCGTTCGATGTGGCGATCGGGCACCCCACCGGCCTTCACGACGAGCCGACCCTCATCGGTGTCGATCGCGAGGACGGTGGTCGACACCAGGCCCCAGCTCATGTCGGCGACCACGACCGTACGGCCGAATCGCTGTGTCAGCAGGTGGCGTTGCTGTGGAGTGAGCCGCTCCCGGGCGTCCGGCATGCAGGCACTCTAGCGACCTTTGTGCCGTGCGGCGGTCGTCCGATCGGTTATCCCGCCAGCGACCGCGCGATCACCAGCCGCTGTATCTGATTGGTGCCCTCGAAGATCTGCGTGATCTTCGCGTCGCGCATGAAACGCTCGACGGGGAAGTCGCGGGTGTAACCGTATCCACCGAGGACCTGGACGGCATCGGTCGTGACCTTCATCGCGGCGTCCGTCGCGACCAGCTTGGCCACCGACGCCTGCCGCGAATAGGGGAGACCGGCGTCTTTGCGTCGCGCGGCGTCGAGATAGGTGGCGCGGGCCGAGTCGACTGCGGCGGCCATGTCGGCGAGGACGAATCCGAGGCCCTGATGGTCGATGATGCGCTTGCCGAAGGCCTGCCGTTCCTTGGCGTAGGCCGTTGCCTCGTCGAGCGCGGCCTGGGCCAGGCCCGTCGCGACCGCCGCGATCCCCAGGCGTCCGGAATCCAGCGCGCTGAACGCGATCGGCAGCCCCTGCCCCTCCGCGCCGATCCGGCGTTCGGCCGGGATGAAGGCGTCGTCGTAATGGGCAGAGGTGGTGGGGATCGCGTGCAGGCCCATCTTCTCCTCGGGCTTGCCGAAGGACAGCCCCTCGGTGCCGGCGGGCACGAGAAAGCACGAGATGCCCTTGCTGCCGGTGTCGGCCGTGCGGGCGAACAGGGTGTAGAAGTCGGCCTTGCCGCCGTTGGTGATCCACGCCTTCGAACCGGTGATGCGGTAACCGCCCTCGACGGGCTTCGCGCGGCACGCGAGGGCGGCGGCGTCGGATCCGGCCTGCGGCTCGGAGAGGCTGTACGCGCCGATGGTGTTGCCGCCCAGCATGTCCGGGAGCCACGTGTTCTTCTGCTCGTCGGTGCCGTGGGTGGCGAGTGCGAAGCACGACAGGCCGTGGACGCTCACCGCGACCGCCACGGCGGCCCAGCGGGCGCCGAGTTCTTCGAGAACCTGCAGGTACACCTCGTACGGCTGGTCACCGCCGCCGAACTCCTCGGGGTACGGCAGGCTCAGCAGTCCCGCAGCGCCGAGTGCGGGGAAGACACCCTCGGGGAAGGTCTCCGTGCGTTCGTGCTCGTCGACGCGCGGCGCGAGCACCTTGTCGGCGACGTCGCGGGTGAGGTCGATCAGGTCGTAGGCCTCGCGGGTGGGAAGCAGACGCTCGACGGGCACGGTGGTTCCTCCTGGAAGGCTGGGGACCGAAATAGTACTGAGTACGATACTGGCGTACTGTTTTCCGTATGGCAAGAGTCGGTAGTCGGCGACCCACCGCCCGGCAGGCGCAACTGTTCGACGATCTGGTCGCGTTGTTCCTGGCTGAAGGGTTCGCGCACCTGACCCTCGACGACATCGCGGCGCGCCTGCGCTGCTCGAAATCCACTCTCTACGCGCTCGCCGAGAACAAGGACCGGCTCGTCTACGCCGCGACCGTGCACTTCTTCAAAGGCGCCGCCGAGCGGGTCGAGGCCGACGTCGCACAGGCTGCGGACGCGCAGGCACGCATCGGCGCCTATCTCGAGGCCGTGGGGCGCGAACTCGAACCGGCGTCCTCCCGCTTCATGGAGGACATCGCTCATACGCCGGTCGCGCGCAAGGTGTACGAGCGCAACACCCGCTTCGCGGCCGACCGGGTCCGCCAGCTCATCTCCGGCGGGGTCGCGACCGGCGAACTGCGCGACGTGCACGCGGCCTTCGTCGCCGACGTCGTCGCGTCGGTCATGGTGCGCATCCAGCAACGACAGGTGGCCGAGGCGACCGGACTCGAGGACGCGCGCGCCTATCGGGAACTCGCCGCGCTGCTCGCACACGGACTGTCCGCCGCGCCCCACCTACGATCGACTTCATGACCACGGCAGTACCGAACGATCCGATCCGTCTCGAGATCGTCGTCGCGAGTGTCCGTGCCGGTCGCATCGCCCCGGTCGTCGCCGACTGGTTCGCGGCCACCGCGCGGCGCCGCTCCGAGTTCGACGTCGGTGTTCTCGATCTCGCCGAGATCCCGCTCCCACAGGACCTCTCGGGTGGGCCGGACGCCGATGCCTTCGCTCGCCGCGTCGGCGCCGCGGACGCCTTCGTGGTGGTGACCTCCGAGTACAACCACGGCTATCCCGCCGCGTTGAAGACGGCCATCGACACCGTCAAGCACGAATGGCGCACCAAGCCGATCGGATTCGTCTCCTACGGTGGCCTTTCCGGCGGGTTGCGCGCGGTCGAACAACTGCGGCAGGTCGTCGTCGAGGTCCACATGGTGCCGGTGCGGCAGTCGGTGAGCTTCCACCGCGTCAAGCACGCCTTCGCGGCTGACGGAACCGCGACCGACGAGGCCGCGATCGACGGCGCGGAGCGCATGCTCGATCAGATCGCGTGGTGGGCGCGAACCGTCCGCGCCGGGCACGACCGCGACCGGTATCCCGGCTGACCGGCCCGGGAGTCAGCGAGTCGGCGAGTCGTACCGGGAATCCGGCATGCGCGACCGGCCGAGATGGGTGCTCTCGGCCGCGATCGTCACGAGGGTGAGAGGCGTGCGTTCGTCGCCCGCCGTGATCACGACGCGATCCCCGGCGGCCCCGGGCTGCAGCAGCGACACCGTAGGGCGCTCGCGGGGCCATCCGTCCGGGTGGATGTGCACGTGGATCGCGGTCGCGTGCGGCATCGAGGAGGTCGGCGGGACCCCGTCGTAGACGACCGTGTCGAAATCGCGGTCGCCGGCGTACTCGCCCGCCAGCCGCAGACGGTCGGGCCCTGCCGCCGATCCGACCAGGCCGCGCCACGCCCCGGGACGGTCGGTGTGGACGAGGACCCGGGCCCCGACCGCGACGGCGCGGAAGACCACCTGCTGGGCGAGATACAACTCTCCCGCGATGTGGACCGAACGGACGCCGGGACCGGTGAGGCGGGCGGTGACAGCGCGACCGGCGTCGTCCGACCCGACGAGTTGCCCGCACCCGCCGGCCGGCAATGCGAGAGCGTCGAGTTCCTCGGCGTCCGACTCGCGCAGGGGAACCCGTTCCTCCAGATGCGGAACACCGAGTGGCAGTGCGGCTGTGAGAAGTTCGGCGTGACGTCCGTACGCCGGAAGCAGGCCCGCAGCGGACGGGACGTCCGACTCGCGCGTCGTGAACCGTGCCAGTGCCCCGATCCGGACCGAATCGTGGTCGCCCGGTCGCAGCCGGAGCACTAGTGTCGACGCCGACGTCGGATGTGCCCAGACCGCGGCCGTGTGGTGACGGTCGATCCGTCGGGGTTCGAACACCCCTCCGGAATCGACGGCGGAGGACAACGCGACGTGCCGAGGCGTCGGTGCCCATTCCGTCGCCGGAACACCGTGGGAGATCCGCAGCGCGGTCTGTTCGATCTCGTTCGCGGTGAGCAACCGCGCGGTGTACCCGTCGTCGCCGAGTGCGCGGATCACGCGCCGCGCCCCTGCGACGACCGTGCGCGCGGCACCCTCCGAACCACCGCCCCGGCGGGCCACGGCGGTCGCACAGGACGTGACATCGAGGCGGAGCACCACCCGGACCGTGCGTTCGGCGGCGGCGGGAAGCGGCCCGAGCAACTGCGCGTAGGCCTGTCCGGCGGGAGTCGAGTCGAGAACCCGACGCCCCTGCATCACGACGTCGATCCCGTCGAGGACGACGTCGTGCCGGTACAGGCATGCGGCGATCGCACCGAGGGGGAGTGTTCGTCCCGATTCCTCGCTCTCGCGGCCGAGCCTGGTGAGCGTGCCGGCCGGTGGCGCAAGCTCGAGGACGACGGTCGCGTACGGGCCGTCCCATCGCACCCCCACCGGGGCCGCCGACCCGGTCGGGAAGTCCCGGAGGACACCCGACAGGGGTACGCCGCCGGGGTGGCGACGCAGAACGGTCGCGATCCATTCGACCGTGCCGCGTCCGCCGATCCGTAGGAGGCACGCCGCGGCGACCGGCACGGCGAGTGCAGAGGCCACCCACACAGACGACCCGAGCGCCATCGCGAGCACCCACACGACGACGGCCGCGCACTGTGCGCTCGTCAGCCGGACGGCGATACGACTTCTCGCATCACCTGCCGCGGTGACGACTCGCGCGTGCTCCGACGCGGTCACGAATTGCGCGTGCTCCGACGCGGTCACGAATTGCGCGTGCTCCGACGCGGCCACGGTCCGTTGCATCGATCCCCCCGAACGACGGCCGGCAATCATCTCGACGGGGTGCCGACCTTCCCCCTGTGCCGCGCGGCGCGCGTGCGGTGAGCGCCCGACAGGACTGTACTGTGTTGCGCCAGAGAGCGTGCCGTACGGGGGGAGATCGATGGCAGCGCAACCGACCACACGGTGGCAGGTCAGTGGATACCGGTTCCTGGCACGACGCATGGATCATGCGTTGGTGCGGGGCGACGTACGAATGATCCACGATCCCATGCGTTCCCAGTTCCGGGCGCTGGTCGTCGGGGTGGTCGTCGCGTGTGTCGTGCTGGGAGGTTGCGCCGCCCTCGCCCTGTTCCGCCCCCAGGACCGGATCGGTGATGCCGCCGTCGTGGTCGGACGCGACTCCGGTGCGCTCTACGTCGCGATCGACACGACGTTCCACCCCGTCCTGAACCTGGCGTCGGCGCGGTTGATCCTCGGATCTCCGGCCGAACCGGCGGTCGTGGCCGACCAGGAACTGACGAAACGCCCGCGCGGCCCGCTCGTGGGTATCCCGGGTGCACCGTCCTCCCTGGGCTACGACGCGGAGGACGCGCCGTGGACCGTCTGCGACGTCGCCGACCACGATGGCCTGCAGTCCTCGACCACCGCCGTGCTCGCGGGCACCCCCGATCATCGGGCAGGATCGGTGCTCGCCCACGACGAAGCACTCCTCGTGACGGAGGACGGTAGGTATCACCTGCTCTACGACGGACGACGCGCCGAGATCGATCCGAACGACAGGTCGCTCGTGCGTCTGCTGGGCATCGACATCTCCCGCGCACGACCCGCGAGCCCCGGACTGCTCGCCGCCGTACCGGAGGTACCGAAGCTGACGGCACCTCCCATCGCCGGAGCGGGAGATCCTCCGCTCGTGCCGATCCCGGGTGCGCGTGTCGGGTCGGTCGTCGCGGTGTCCGAACCCGACGGCCAGAGTTTCCATGTGGTGCTCGAGAAGGGTGTGCAGGAGGTCTCGCCGGCCACCGCACACCTTATCCACTTCTCCGATTCGCAAGGGGCACCGGAGATTCCGGTTGTACCGCCCGACATCCTCGCGGCCGCGCCGACGGTGCACGAACTCCCGGTCGACACGTTTCCCGAGGTCGTCCCGCGGATCGTCGATCCGGGGGACAGACCGGTGGCCTGCTCGACCTGGCACCCCGACGCGGGTGAGGACGACCGGCATCGGTCGGCCCTGCGGCTCTCCGCGGGGACCGCGCTGCCCACGGGGAAGGACGCCGTTCCCGTGACCCCGGCACAGGCCGACGGCGCGGGACCACAGGTCGACGCGATTCACATCCCGCCGGGCCGTGGCCGATACGTGCAGGCCACCTCGTTGACATCCGGCACCGACCGCCTCGGGTCGTTGTTCTTCGTCGCCGACACCGGTGTGCGATACGGCATCACCGATGCGGACGCCGCTGTGGCACTCGGCTTCACGGATCCACCCGTCCGGGTCCCGTGGCCCGTCCTGCAGTTGCTCGCCCCGGGACCCACGCTCGGCCGGGAGCAGGCGCTGCTCGCACACGACGGTGTCGCCGCCGACCCGGGAGCGGTCCCGGTACGGGCGGGCAACTGAGGCCTTCAGGTCCGTGACCGGGTGAGGCGTCGTGCCGGTGCGGTGAGGACGAGAACGAGGACGGTCGCGACCGCCACAGCCGCAGCCGAGGCCAGCGCGATACTGCGCGGCCGGTGATCCGGCACCGGGGCGGGGCTCGGTTCGTCGACGGGCACCGCCGGCACCGGCTCCGCGCGATCGGTCGGAAACGGCGCGGTGACGGCCGCGAGCGGATCCACGACACCATGCCCCACCTGCGGATTCCACCCTTCCGCGGGGGAGTGGGCGGTGCTCTCGACGCGCGCCATCACCTCCCGAGCGGACAATTGCGGATGCCGAGACCGCACGAGCGCGACCGTCGCCGCGACGAGTGGTGCCGCGAAACTCGTTCCGGACACCGGCCGGCCGCCCTGCGGGCCGGGAATCAGATCGGCCAGGCCGTCGGTACCGGGATTGAGCGACACGAGCCCGCTCCCCGGTGCGGCGACATCGACCCACGGACCGGGAAGGCTGTACTCGGCGGGTGTGCCGTCGTCCTCGACCGCGCCGACGGCGAGGACGTACTCGTCGTACCAGGCGGGAGACGCCAGGGTGACGACCGAATCCCACGTATCGGCAGCGGGATCGACCGGATCCACCGAGGCCGGATTGCCCTCGCGGCAGGTGTCGGTGTTGCCGGCCGCCGCGACGACGACCGCGTCGTGCACATCCGTCGCGTACTGCACCGCTGCTCCCAGTGGACCGTCGGCGAGGCCCTCGGCGACGGTCCGGCACGCGACCTCCGAGATGTTGACGACGGTGGCGCCGAGATCCACAGCGCGACGGACGGCCGCGGCGAGGGTCCGCACGTCGCCGTACCCGGTGGCGTTGCGCGCGGCATCGTCGTCCGACCGGGAGCGATCGGCGAAATGGCCGCTGGACTGACGGATGGCGATCACCTCCACCTCGGGGGCGCCGCCGGCGAAGCCCGAGCCGGGTGCCGTGCGCGCCGCGATCAGTCCGGCGACGAGGGTGCCGTGCGCATCGCAGTCCTCGGTGCCGTCGCCCGTGGACACGTAGTCGCCGCCCGGCATCGGAGCCGGCAGGCGCGGGTGCGGATGGACTCCGGTGTCGATGACGGCGACGACCTGTCCGGCCCCGCGTGTGATCGGCCAGACCGACGCGAAGTCGAGGATCCGTTGTGCCCGGGGGATCTGCGGCCCGTCGGGGGCGTCGGGGAGTTCCGCGCACAGCACCCGTAGTTCGGTGGCCTCGGGAGGGGCGGGTGCCGCTCCGGAAGGCAAGTGCGCGGGGTCCGGTACCGGCGGCGCGGCGGCCGCGACACCCGACGTGGCGGATGCCAGCAGGACGGCCAGGAGGAGGACCGCGAACCGACGTGGCGGATGCACCGTCACAGTCCGCGGATCGCCGCGTACACGCCGGCGACCCAGCACGCCAGTGGCACGACGGTTGCGATGGTCGCGTACTCGACGATCTCGGCGATCCGGCGTTGCACCGGGGTGAACGTCCGTCGTGGTGCGACCACACCGAAGAGAAAGCCGGCACACGCGAGTCCGGCGGCCGCCGTGAACACCGCCCACGGGGGCAGCACCCCACTCGCTGATGCACCCGCAAGCAACCCGAGCAGAAGCACCGCGCCGCCTGCCACGAGCGGAGCGGCCTGTGCGGTCGCGGTGTAGGTACGTCCCCGGAAGACCAGTACGACGGCCGCCACGACGGCCAGGGCCACCGCGGGAACGAAGACCTCTCCGCCCCAGGGGTATGCGGCGCACCACGCTCCGCCCGCCGTGAGCACGACCACGGCGTGGACGATCCCGGTGAGGGCGCCCCGCGCGCGGTCGGCGCGGTGTTCGAGCTCCGCCGGTGACGGCAGCCCCGACATGTTCCCGTCCTCGGCGGTCTCCGATTCGAGCGGGGCGCCGGGTGCGGGGACCGGTGGGATGGGCAGTTTCGCGAGCATCCCCGCCAGGCGAGGTGCTGCCCCGGCGAGCAGCAGTGCCGTCGCCACCGTTCCGGCTCCGAGGGCGCGCGCATCGAGACCGGTGGTCGAGGCGAGGACGGCGTTCACGACGACACCCGCAGCGGTCGCGGCGACCGCCGTGCACGACGCGAGGCCGATGCGGGTGACGCGAACGGCGATCACCGCGACCGCGCCGGTGAGTGCCGCCGCGAGAACGAGGCGAGGCGCCGGCGAACTCCCGGGGACGAGCAGCGCGCCGGCCGTCGACGCGAGCGGGAAGGCGCACCACAGCAGCGCGGTGGCGGTGCGTCGATCGTCGTGGAGTCGCGCGAAGATGCCCGCGGCGAGCAGCAGCAGGAGCGGCAGCACCGCGCACATCGCACCCAGGACGAGGCGGCCCGCACCGTCGGGCAGGAACAGCAACGGCAGGCATCCCGCAGCGAGGGCGACCGGGCCCAGGACCGCTGCGACGAGACCCGACGGACCCGCACCCCACGGCGTCGCCGTCCGGTCCGAGGACGCGACGCTGTACATGACGTCGTCGAACAACGGTGGAGGAGCGGGTGACCCGGCGTCCTCCAGGACGAGGATCTCACCGTCGCGGACGCCGTGTTCGTCGAGGCTCAGCGCACCGGACAGGGGAGCCCGGCCGACGCGTGCGAGCGCCCAGCCGTCGGGTTCCGTGCGCTCGGGTGTCGCGTCGAAGTCGTTGTCCGGCCGGTGCCCGGCGACGAGATCCACGATCCCCGGCAGCAGCAGCGCCACCGGAACGTCGAGGGGCAGCGCGAGATCGACCTCGGTGTGGCGGGCGAGCACGGTGATCCGGCACAGATCCGGGGCTCCCACCTGCCCCGGGGTCTCGGATCGCGCACGCACAGATGTCATCGGCCTCGGTTCCCCCCGTCACTGCAGTCCGAACGACGCAGACCATACGACATCGTCCCGGCCGGTGTCCCGTCCGAGTTCCCCGTCGAGGGACCGCCTGACGAGGAGGGGTACGGAAGGTCGCAGCTGTAGGTGGGGACGGACGCAGCCGTAGGTTAGTCTTCCACGACCGTAGGGCCGTAGGGGGCGGCCGACGGCCTTCCGGGGGGTGGCGAACGTGAGCACCGTACGTTTCGTGCGCAGAGCACGGCGGGAGGCACCGCGCGTGCCCAGCGGCGAAGTGAGTGTCCAACCGCCGCCGGACATCCCCCGGGCCACACCCGGCAACCTGGTGACCAAACTGCTCCCGCTCGTGATGGTCGCGGCGATGATCGGGATGGTCGCGTTGATGTTCACCACGGGAGCCGCGCGCAGCCCCATGGCGATGATCTTCCCGCTCATGATGGTCGTATCCCTGGTGGGCATGCTCGCCAACGGTGGTCGCGGCGGCGGGACGAAGACCGCCGAGGCGAACGAGGACCGCAAGGACTATCTGAGATATCTCGATCAACTCCGGCGCGAGGTCACCGAGACGGCGCACGAACAACGTCGGGCGCTCGAATGGACGCATCCCGATCCGGCCCTGCTGTGGACCCTCGCCGGCACCGTCCGGATGTGGGAGCGGCGCACGGCCGATCCGGATTTCGGTCATCTCAGGGTGGGGCGCGGCGGTCAGCGACTCGCGACCCGGCTCGTGCCACCCGACACGGGACCTGTCGAGGATCTCGAACCCGTCGCCGCCGTCTCGCTGCGCCGGTTCGTGCGCGCACACTCGGTGGTGCCGGCACTGCCCACGGCCGTGTCGCTGCGAGGTTTCGCCGCGATCGGTATCGACGGTGACCGTGAGGCGGCACGCTCGCTCGCGCGGGCGATGCTCGCGCAGGCGTGCACCTTCCACGGACCCGACATGCTGCACGTCGCCGTCGTGTGCGGGCCCGACACCGCCGCGGAATGGGAGTGGATCAAGTGGCTGCCGCACGCGCAGAACCCGGTCCTGCGCGACGGTGCGGGCAGCGCCCGTACGGTGTTCGGCTCGGTACTCGAACTCGAGACGGATCTCGCGGTGGTCCTGGCCGGTCGCAGCAGGTTCGTCCGGAACGCTCCGGCCGCCGAGGGAGCAGCGCACCTCGTCGTGGTCGTCGACGGCGGGGTCACGGGTTCGGGTTCGGGCGTGCTCGACGACGGTCTCGACGCGGTGACCGTGCTCGACCTCTCCGGATACGCCGCACGGCTGAGCGCGACACGCGGCCTGCGTCTGGTGGTCGAGGAGGGACATGTCGGGGTCGCGACCGGCACCGCCGTCGACGTCTTCGCCGATACCGACGGCATCGCCGCCGCGCAGGCACAGACGCTGGCGAGGCGGCTCGCCCCGTATCGGGTGACGAGCGGCGCGGTGGACGACAGCGCCGTCGACGACCGGCCGTCGAGCTGGCAGGAGTTGCTCGGGCTCGGGGACGTGGCCCGATTCGACCCCGAGCAGGCGTGGGTTCCGCGCCGCGGACGCGACCGTCTGCGGGTGCCCATCGGCGTGGGCATCGACGGTGCGCCCGTCGAGCTCGATCTCAAGGAGGCGGCCGAGAACGGTATGGGTCCGCACGGATTATGCATCGGCGCAACAGGGTCGGGGAAGAGTGAGTTCCTGCGGACACTGGTCCTGGGCCTCGTGGCGACGCACCCACCCGAGGCGCTCAACCTGGTCCTGGTGGACTTCAAGGGCGGCGCGACCTTCCTCGGTCTCGAACAGATCGAGCACGTCGCGGCGGTGATCACCAATCTCACGGACGAGATCGCGATGGTCGACCGCATGAAGGACGCCCTCGAGGGTGAGATGAACCGCCGGCAGGAACTGCTGCGGACCGCGGGGAACTTCGCCAACGTCGGCGACTACGAGAAGGCCAGGGCGGCAGGTGCCCCGCTCGATCCCCTGCCCGCGCTGTTCATCGTGGTCGACGAGTTCTCCGAACTGCTCTCGCAACAACCCGAATTCGCCGATCTCTTCGCGGCGATCGGACGACTGGGACGATCGCTGCACATGCACCTGTTGCTGGCGAGCCAGCGACTCGACGAGGGCCGGCTCCGCGGCCTCGACAGTCACCTGTCGTACCGCATCGGCCTGAAGACGTTCTCCGCCAACGAATCGCGGAGCGTCCTCGGCGTTCCCGACGCATACCACCTGCCGTCGACGCCCGGCGCGGGATACCTCCGGACCGATTCCGCCGACATCCAGCGGTTCTCCGCGGCGTACGTCTCCGGACCGTACGAACCCGGCCGTCCCTCCCGGCGCACCCGTTCGGCAGCGCCGGCCGGTGCGTCCCGGCCCCGCGTCTTCACGGCCCGGGCGGTGCCGATCGAGTCCGGCCCGCCCGCTCCGGTCACCGAACCGCTCCCGGTCCCCGCCGCGGGCGACGGACGGAGCGTTCTCGAGGTGGTCGTCGACCGGATACGGGGACACGGCGCACCGGCACACGAGGTGTGGCAGCCCCCGCTCGACGAATCCCCGTCGCTGGACATGCTCCTGCCCCGGTCGGTGCTTACCGGCGACGTGCCGCGTCACGCTGCGCTACGCACCGTCGTCGGTGTCGTGGACCGGCCGTTCGATCAACGCCGCGACCCGCTGGTGGTGGACCTGTCGGGGTCCGCCGGCAACGTCGTGGTCGTCGGTGGCCCGCAGTCCGGCAAGTCCACCCTGGTGCGCAGCCTCGTCCTGTCGATGGCCCTGACGCACACCGCCGAGCAGGTGCAGTTCTACTGTCTCGACTTCGGCGGCGGCACGTTGTCGGGTCTGGCCGGCCTGCCACACGTCGGTTCCGTCGCGGGACGGCACGACACCGATCGGGTGCGCCGGACCGTCGCCGAGATGATGTCGCTGCTGCGCCGCCGCGAACGGTCCTTCGCCGAGAACGGCATCGAGTCCATGGCCCAGTTGCGACGAATGCGCGCCGACGGAATCGCACTCGCCACCGACGATCGGTTCGGCGACGTCTTCCTCGTCGTCGACGGGTGGCCCAGCGTCCGGCAGGATTTCGAAGCGCTGGAGCAGACGATCGGGATCCTGGCCGCGCAGGGCCTGTCCTACGGCATCCACGTGGTGCTCAGCGCACCGCGCTGGGGTGACGTCCGGCCCGCCATGCGCGACCTGCTGGGTACACGACTCGAACTCCGGCTCGGCGATCCGTCCGACTCCGAGTACGGCCGCAAGAGAGCGGCGACGGTGCCCGAAGGGCGACCCGGACGCGGCATCGACCGCGACGGTCTGCATATCCTGGGCGCGTTGCCCCGGGTGGACGGTAGCTCCGATCCGGCCGATCTCGCGGTCGGTGTCGCCGCGGCGGTCGAGGCCGTCCGCGCTACCGCGCCCGGGCGGTCGGCGCCGCCGGTCCGCATGCTGCCCGAGCGCATCGACCGGTCCGATCTCCTTGCGGCAATGCCCACCGGATGGCCGCCGCCGGTCGACGCCTCCCGGCCCGCCCGGCTCTGCATCCCGATCGGCATCGACGAATCCGAACTCGCGCCCGTATCGGTGGATTTCGCCGACAGCCCACACCTGCTGATCTTCGGCGACTCGGAATGCGGCAAGACGAACCTGCTCCGGGGACTGTGCCGCGGGTTGACCGAATCCGGCAGCGGCGCCGAGATCAGGATCGTCATCGGCGACTACCGCCGGACCATGCTCGGTGTCGTCGGCGGCGACCATCTCGGGGGATACGCGCCGTCGGCGACGGTCCTCGCCGCCATGGTCCGGGAACTCGCCGCCATCTGCGAGCGGCGGCTGCCGGGCCCGGACACCACACAACAACAGTTGCGCGACCGATCGTGGTGGACCGGGCCCGAGGTGTTCGTGGTGATCGACGACTACGACATGGTCGCGACGTCGGGTCAGAACCCTTTGCTGCCGCTGCTCGACTACCTTCCGCAAGGGCGGGACATCGGACTGCACCTGGTGGTCGCGCGCCGCTCGGGCGGCGCGGGACGGGCGATGTACGAGCCGATCCTGGGACGCCTGCGGGAGCTGTCGAGCCCGGGTCTGATCATGAGCGGAAGCCGCGACGAGGGAACGCTCGTCGGCGCGGTGCGCCCGTCACCGATGCCACCGGGTCGCGGCACGCTCGTACGACGTGGCGGCACGTCGCTCGTCCAGACTGCATGGGCGCCGGAGGCGTGATGACGAGTCGGGACGAGGCGGTGGTTGCTGCGGTCGCGTTCACGCTGACATCCGGGTCGATCCACGTCGGATGGCCCGGAACGACGCGCAGCGTGCCCGCTCTCGCGGCAGAGGTGGGCGACCATCGGGTATTCGGAGCCCCCGCCGGGGAGGCGCCGGGGCCGCTCGACGTCGCAGGGCTCGTGGATGCGGCGGCGGTCGGAACGGAACGCGAACTCGGAGAGCTGCTGACCGGACTCGTCGCGTACGCTGCGGCGACCGCGGGTGCGCCCGGCATGGGTGGGCCGGCGTGCGCGATACACCCCACCTGGTGGAACGAGCGGCGACGCGATCTTCTCCGGACCGCCGTGCGGCAGGTCGCGGGGGACACGATCCTGCTCCCGGTCGCGGTCGCCGCCGCGCGTGCCGCCGCCACCGCTCCGCACGAACGGTGCGCGGTGCTCGAATTCGCCGCCGGCGGAGTCACCGCGGTGAGTGTCGCTCGGTCCGCCCTCGACGGGCCGACCGTCGAGCGCGTTGCGCGGGACCCGGATCTGTCGCTGCACGCTCCGGACGCCGCGGCGTGTCTCGAGAGCCTGCTGACATCGGTGTGCGGTGGGGCCGGGCCCGAGGTCGTGGTGGTGACGGGCGGTCCGGGCGAACCGTCCGGTGTCGAACCGCTCGCCCTCGCAGTCGATCTCGTGGGCCCGGGCCGGCGGGTCGTGCCCGTCGCGGCCTCGGAGATGCTCGTCGCGGTGACCGGTTCCCCGTCTGCCCCGACTACCAGCGGCTCGGATGCACAGGTCACGCCGGCCGCACCGACGATCGACGGACCCGACCGGGCGTTACCGTGGCTGAACGAGGTACGCGCACGCCCGGATTCCGGTCGTCCCGGGCGGGACGGCATGGTGCGCACACTGTTCGTGGCCGGCGCGGTGGTCCCGGCCCTGCTCGCCGCCGCGATATTCCTGTGGCCGCTCCTCTCGAGAGGAGGCGACGAGGACTTTCGGAATCCGCCCGAAGTCGTTGCGGCGGAGGAGATACCGAGAACTGTCGAGTCGCCCGCGGTGGTGCCCACCGGTAACCCCGGACCTCCGGCGTCGACTCGGGTCGACGTCGGTCCGATGAATCTCGAACTGCCCGTCGGCTGGCGCATCCGGGATCCCGAGACCGTGATCGACGGTCGTGCGGAACTGATACCGGTCGGCGGGGCCGATCGTCGGATCCTGGTCGTGTATCGGAATCTTCCCGAGGAGGCGGACGAGGGTGCCGTCGCATCGGCGTTGGCTGCGCGGGCTGCCGAACGTGCACCCGTCATCCGCGATCTCGACGTCGACACCACCTTCGCCGACCGCAAGGTCGTGGCGTACACGGAGGTTCCCGACGACTACTCGGTGGTGCGGTGGTCGGTGCTCGTCTTCCCCGGCCTCCAGGTCTCGGTGGGATGCCAGCACCTCGAGGAGGAGTGGACTCGTATCCGCAGTGAATGCGAGCAGGCCGTCCACACCCTCCGGGTCGGCTGACGAAGAAGATCTGCACATTTCGGGAATCCGTGGAACCGATACCGCACCGGGCGCGTCCAACCACATGTAGGAGCGAAGACCGGCTCGACGCCGAGCCGGGTGATCCACGCACGAGCGAAGGAGTACGCCGTTGAGCCAACCGACCGGCAATTCGAATCAACTCACCACCGATGTGGCGACCATGGAGGTCGTCGCGGGACAACTCCAGGACTCCCGCGCCGAACTCGATGCGATCCTCGGGCGGCTGACGGGTGTGGTGCAGTCCGCGCCGGCAGTCTGGCGGAGCCGTTCGGCGGAACAGTTCGCCGGAATCATGGAGCGCTGGAACGTCAACCACACCAAGCTGTCCAACGCGCTGGACGAACTGGCCGAGGCCGTGCGCACCAGCGGACGGTCGTACGCCGCCGCCGAGGATCACCAGGCTCGGTCCCTGTCGGCGATCGACCCCGACGGCGGTTCGGTGCTCAACGGCTCGTTCACCTGATCCCCGGTCTTTCCGGCACACATTCGAGAACAAGGAGAACGATCCGTGTCCGAGATCTATCAGAACTTCGCGGGCGTCGCCGACCTGCACGCCCAGCTCGTGTCCGGTCAGAAGGCGATCGAGGCGACGCTCGACCGCATCGAGGGGCAGGTCGTGCCTCTCGTCGCCGGCTGGGACAGCGACGCGAAGGAGCGTTACGCCGCCACGCAGGCCCGCTGGAACGAGGCCGAGGCCGGTCTCATCCAGGTGCTGCACGACATCGGCCGGGTGGTCTCGACCGGTAACGACAACATGCAGGAGGTCGAGCGACTGAACCAGCAGCGCTTCCCGGGCTGATCCGGGTTCGTCGGATCCGACGCTGTCACGTCCCGGTGGTGGAGAGGCCACCGGGACGTGACGCGTCTCCGGGGCAGCGTGCTCCCTGCACAGGGGGAGTGCCGAGGCGCTTTGACCCGTCCGGTGTCGGCCCGGTAGAGTGTCCCCTCGGCGTGTCGCACGTCGTCGTGCCCTGTGGCGCGACGAACATCTCTCCCGGGTCTCAACTGGCCGCCGGGCGTGACCATCGTCGACATGCAGGCCAGCAGCGAAACGATAGACGAGGAAGATCTGTGTCTACGTACACACCGAAGGCCGGCGACGTGACCCATCAGTGGCACGTCATCGACGCCACCGACGTGGTGCTCGGCCGCCTCGCGGTGCAGGCGGCAAACCTGCTCCGCGGCAAGCACAAGCCCACATTCGCGCCGCACGTCGACGGTGGTGACTTCGTCGTCATCATCAACGCCGACAAGGTTGCCATCTCCGGCAACAAGCGGACCGACAAGTTCCTCTACAGCCACTCCGGTCACCCGGGCGGTCTGCGGGCTCGTTCGGTCGGCGAGGTTCTCGAGAAGAACCCCGACCGCCTCGTGGAGAAGGCCGTCACCGGCATGCTCCCGAAGAACAAGCTCGGTCGCGCCATCGCGAAGAAGCTGAAGGTCTACGCGGGCCCGAACCACCCCCACGCCGCGCAGCAGCCGGTGCCGTTCGAGATCAAGCAGGTGGCACAGTGACGACGCCCGAGGAACAGAACGTGAACCCCGAAGAGTACGTCGAGAACGTCGAGGTCGCTGCCGAGGAGTACGTCGAGGACGTCGTCGAGGCACCCGCTGCCCCGATCGTCTTCGACCGTCCGGTCCAGACCGTCGGTCGCCGTAAGGAGGCCGTCGTCCGCGTCCGCCTCGTGCCCGGCACCGGCAACTTCACCCTCAACGGCCGCACCATCGAGGACTACTTCCCGAACAAGGTGCACCAGCAGCTCGTGAAGTCGCCCCTGGTGACGGTCGAGCGCACCGAGTCGTTCGACATCCACGCACGCCTGCACGGCGGCGGCCCGTCCGGCCAGGCCGGCGCGCTGCGTCTCGCCATCGCGCGTGCACTCACCGAGGTCACCCCCGAGGATCGCCCCGCGCTCAAGCGTGCCGGCTTCCTCACGCGTGACCCGCGTGCCGTCGAGCGCAAGAAGTACGGCCTGAAGAAGGCCCGTAAGGCATCGCAGTACTCCAAGCGCTGATGTGCCGCCGACGCTGATTTCGTCAGAGTCGGCACCTGTTCCACCACGAGAGCAGGCGTCGGTAGACATTTCCTACCGGCGCCTGCTTTCGTGCATTCTGTCCTCTATCGACACCCGCGGCGGGGCCGCACACGACTGGGAGGCTGTGTACATGGGTCGGTTGTTCGGCACCGACGGAGTCCGGGGCTTGGCCAATGCCGAGCTCACAGTGGAGCTGGCAGTGCGCCTCGCAGGCGCTGCAGCAGCGGTCCTGGCCCGTCGGGCCGCCGAGCGGCGACCGCTGGCGGTCGTGGGTCGCGATCCCCGTGCGAGCGGCGAGATGCTCGAGGCGGCCGTCACGGCCGGACTCACCGCCGCCGGAGTCGACGTCCTGTCGGTGGGCGTGCTGCCCACCCCGGCCGTCGCATTCCTCACGGGTGACTACGAGGCCGACCTCGGTGTGATGATCTCCGCGTCGCACAATCCCATGCCCGACAACGGCATCAAGATCTTCGCGGCCGGCGGGCGCAAGCTCGAGGACGAGGTCGAGGATCGGATCGAAGCGGTGCTGCACGGCGACGCCGAGACGGCCGCACGCCCGACCGGTGCCGGCATCGGCCGCGTCCGCGCCGTGTCCGACGCACTCGACCGTTACCTCGCGCATCTCGCGACGGCCGTGCACCAGCCCCTCACCGGTACGACCGTCGTGGTCGACTGCGCGCACGGTGCCGCCTCCCAGGCAGGCCCGGCCGCTTACGCCGCCGCAGGCGCGACGGTGATCGCGATCAATGCCGAACCCGACGGACTCAACATCAACGACGGGTGCGGCTCCACGCACCTGTCCGTGCTGCAGGAAGCCGTGCTCGAGCACGGCGCCGACCTGGGCCTTGCGCACGACGGCGACGCCGATCGCTGCCTCGCCGTCGACGCGACCGGCACGGTGGTCGACGGCGACGCCATCATGGCGATCCTTGCCCTCGGCATGCACGAAGCCGGTGAACTTCCCGACGACACCCTCGTCGCCACGGTGATGAGCAATCTCGGTCTGCACCTCGCCATGCGGGCGGCGGGGATCGAGGTGCGCACCGTCGGTGTGGGCGACCGCTACGTGCTCGAGGAGCTCCGGCGCGGTGGCTACGGCCTCGGTGGTGAGCAGTCGGGTCACATCGTCCTTCCCGCACACGGCACGACCGGCGACGGCGTGCTCACCGGCCTCCGCTTGATGGAACGGGTCGCGACGACGGGTTTGCCCCTCGCGAAGCTCGCCTCGGTGATGACCTCGCTCCCGCAGGTCCTCGTGAACGTGCGAGTCCACGACAAGGTCGCCGTGGCGAACGATCCTGCGGTGGCGGCTGCGGTCGCGGAGGCCGAGAGCGAACTCGGTGAGACCGGCCGGGTGCTGCTGCGTCCGTCGGGCACCGAACAGCTCGTGAGGGTCATGGTCGAAGCCGCCGACGACGATCACGCTCGCGCCGTCGCCGACCGTCTCGCGGAAGTCGTCGCCGCCGTCTGAGCGCAGGCGGAACCGGATCGCCGCTCGCTGCGTCCAAACCCTTCGAGAGGGTTCGTCGGGACGGAGAGCGGACATGGACATACGGCACGGCACGGACGCCCGGCAGGGCAGGATCCGGTTCGACGGTGACGCGGTGCGCGTGGTCGCGGCACGTCTGGCGGAGGTGGCGGAGGACTCCGACCGCGAGATCCGTCGCAGGTTCGGCGATCTCGGGTTCGACGGGTCCGGTGCCGGATCGCTGCACCGCTCGCCCGGCGTCTCCGTCGAGACCGGCTACCGCAGGATGCGTGCTGCGTGCGAGAGCTGGGTGGCCACCGTGCAGGCGCACGCCGATGCGCTGCGCGTGGTGGCGGACGGCTATCTGAACGAGGACCACACCGTCGAGATCGCACTCACCGCTGCGGCGGCGCGTGCCGAACTCGACGACCCGGGAGACCGGCGGTCGTGAGGAACCCTTCCGAGGAGGCGGCCGACATCCTCGATGCGGGGGCGCCCGGCCTGGCCCGCCTGACCGACGACCTGCAATGCCTGCACGCTCTCGGCTGTGCGACCGGCCGTACCGTCGCGGACGTCCGGTCCCGGTACGACGAGCACCGTGCCCTCTCCCTGCCGGCGCTCACCGACGATGCGGCCGCGACGCGTTCGCTCGCGGCATCCCTCGGTCGTCGGACCGACGAACAGCGTCGCCTCCTGCTGCGACTCGACGAGGCGTGGGACGGCTCCGCCGCGGAGCATGCCCGCACGGATTTGGCATCCACCATCGCCGGGGGAATCGGATTGTGCGCGTCGCTGGCCGATCTCGCGGTCGCCCTCGACACGGCCGCCACGGAGATCGCGGACACGCTGCGCGAGAAGGCCCGCGTCGTCGGGGATCTCGCGGAGCGCACCGTGGACGGCCGTACGAGAGACGAGATCGGCACGATCGTCGCCGGGGCGAGCGGTGGCCCGCACGGACCGACCCCGGAGGAGAGGTCACGCTGGTTCGGCGACCAGCCCGGCGGGGAAACGACCGACCCTGCCGTCGAGTGCCGGCGGTGGATCGAGGAACGACTGGTACCGGCCGTCCGGGACGCCGTCGACGCGCTGGTGCAGGTGTGCGACGATGCCGGCCGCCGGATCGCGGCCAGTCTCACCGGCCTGTCGACCGCCACGGAACGCGCGGCAGACGGTGCCGAGGCGGCCGCCGGCGCGTCCGGTGCCGAAGCGGCCGCCCGTCCTGGCGCCGAGGACGGGTCCGTGCAGGACGTACCTGCCACACAGGACATATCGACGACGCAGGACCGCGCCGAACACGGTTCGGCCGTGCCGATTCCCGGTGCCCGGCCGGGCGAGCGGAAACGCGAGCACACACCCGCATCCGTCCAGGAGGGCCGTCCGCAGGACGAGAACGACGAGAGAGGTGACGGCGTCGTGCTCGCCGAAGCCGGACCGCTGTGACGCGAACGACGAGGCGCCGCGCTGTCAGCGTCCGAGGAGCAGATTGACCTGCGTACCGAGATCGCGGTCGACGGCGTCGGGATCGGTGATCACCGTGGAGCCGGGCAGCTCGGTGGTGGGGTCGGAGAAGATCGCGTACGTCTTGTCGCCGGTCAGGCGATGGAGCAGGAAACCGGTGAGCACGGCGCGGGTGCGTTCCTGTGTGCGGCGCTCCGCACCGCCCACACCGAGGGCGCCGAGCAGCCGACGACCCTCGACGAGCCCTTCATCGTCGGCCTTGTCGACCACACGCAGCTGCACGTCGTCGCTGCCCCAGCCCTGGGCCACCGCGACGGCGTCGCTGGTCATCGAACCGATGCTCTTCTCACCGACGAGGACGAGGCCCGGTGCCCGGACGCGGGCGGCTGCCTCGGATGCGGTGGGGGAGACGGGCGAGGGATAGAGCGCGGCGACGGCCGCGACCTCGCGTCTCGCGGCGGCGAGAACTGCCGCACCCGCGCCCGAGCCGTGGCCCACCAGCGCGAGCTTCGACGGGTGGACACTGATCCGTCCGGTGCCGAGACGTACACCGGTGCAGATGTCGAGGGTGGTGAGCAGGTCGGTCGACAACCCGATCGCCGACGGCATCGGTCCGCGCTCGGTGTTGGGAGCCCCGACCACGATTCCCCAGGACGCGAGGTGCTCGAAGAGCTTCGTGTACTTGGTCACCCCGGTGAGCCAGCCGTGCCCGAATGCGATCGCGGGCAGGTCGAAACCTTCCGCGGGGGTGTACACGACACCGGGCTGACCGGCGAGCGCCAGGTCGCCGCGCAGCACCGTGTGCGGGCCGCGCCGGGAGAGTTCCTGAGCTAGTTTCTTGGGGTTCGCCGCCACGGGCTGAACGTTAGCGGATGGCGCTGTCCGCCGGGGTCGGTGCGTACCGGACGGCGTGCCTCGATGCAGGTGCGCGGCCCCACCGGTGTGTTGTTCCCGGCCGGGGGTCGACCAGTACCCTGCTAGGCATGTGCGGAATCGTGGGCTATGTCGGGCACCGTCGTGCTCTCGACGTCGTGGTGGAGGCGCTGCGGCGGATGGAGTACCGGGGTTACGACTCGGCGGGCATCGCCATCCTGGACGGCAAGGGTGGTCTGGCCGTCGAGCGGAAGGCGGGGCGGCTGGTCAACCTGGAGGCCGAGCTCGCCGAGATCGGCGAGGAGCATTTCGCCGGTACCGCGGGGATGGGGCATACCCGGTGGGCCACCCACGGCCGTCCCACCGACCGCAACGCGCACCCGCATCGCGACGCGACCGGCAAGGTCGCGGTGGTGCACAACGGCATCATCGAGAACTTCGCGCCGCTGCGCGAGGAGCTCGAGAAGTCGGGTGTGGAGCTGGCCAGCGACACCGACACCGAGGTCGCGGTGCATCTGGTGGCCCGCGCCTACGCGGAGGGCCCGACGGCGGGCAACTTCGTCGACAGCGCTCGCAGTGTGCTGCGCCGGCTGCAGGGTGCGTTCACGCTGGTCTTCGCTCACTCCGACCATCCGGGCACGATCGTCGCCGCCCGCCGGTCGACGCCGCTGGTCGTCGGTGTCGGCGACGGCGAGATGTTCATCGCCTCGGACGTCGCGGCGTTCATCGAGTTCACCCGTGAGGCGGTCGAGCTCGGTCAGGACCAGGTCGTGGTGATCACGAACAATTCCTACGAGGTCACCGACTTCGAGGGCAACACCGATGTGGCGACGCGTCCGTTCACCATCGACTGGGATCTCGCCGCCGCCGAGAAGGGCGGCCACGACTACTTCATGCTCAAGGAGATCGAGGAGCAGCCGGCGGCGGTCGCCGACACCCTGCGCGGCCACTTCGTCGACGGCTGCATCGTGCTCGACGAGCAGCGTCTGTCCGATCAGGAACTGCGCGACATCGACAAGGTGTTCGTCGTCGCCTGCGGCAGCTCGTACCACTCGGGCCTGGTCGCCAAGTACGCGATCGAGCACTGGACCCGGCTGCCCGTCGAGGTCGAGCTGGCCTCGGAGTTCCGCTACCGCGACCCGGTGCTCGACCGGTCCACGCTGGTCGTGGCGATCTCGCAGTCCGGCGAGACCGCCGACACACTCGAAGCGGTCCGGCACGCCAAGGACCAGAAGGCGCGCGTGCTGGCGGTGTGCAACACCAACGGCGCCCAGATCCCCCGCGAGGCCGACGCGGTGCTCTACACCCGCACCGGCCCGGAGATCGGTGTTGCGTCGACGAAGGCGTTCCTGGCGCAGATGGCCGCGAACTACCTCGTGGGTCTGGCGCTGGCGCAAGCCCGCGGCACGAAGTATCCCGACGAGGTGGCCCGCGAGTACCAGGACCTGGCAGCGATGCCGGAGAAGATCGCCGAGCTGCTGACCGGGATGGAGCCGGTGCGGGCGCTGGCGCGGGAGCTGTCGGCTTCGCCGGCCGTGCTGTTCCTGGGCCGCCACGTGGGTTACCCGGTCGCGCTCGAGGGCGCGCTCAAGCTCAAGGAACTGGCGTACATGCACGCCGAGGGCTTCGCCGCCGGGGAGCTCAAGCACGGCCCGATCGCGCTGATCGAGGACGGCCTGCCGGTCATCGTGGTCATGCCGTCGCCGAAGGGCCGCGCCGTGCTGCACAGCAAGCTGCTCAGCAATATCCGGGAGATCCAGGCTCGTGGGGCGGTCACCGTCGTCATCGCCGAGGAGGGCGACGAGACGGTTCGTCCGTTCGCCGACCACCTCGTCGAGATCCCGTCGGCGCCGTCGCTGCTGCAGCCGCTGCTGTCGACGGTGCCGCTGCAGGTCTTCGCCGCGGAAGTCGCGCAGGCCCGCGGATACGACGTCGACAAGCCCCGTAACCTCGCCAAGTCGGTCACCGTCGAATAGCGGCCCCCCTGCCGCCGGTGCAGGAGGGACGGTGCAGGAGGGACGGTGCAGGAGGGACAATGCGCAGTTATCACCCGTCCGAGGTGGTCCGTGCGGCGGAGGCCCCGCTGCTGGCGTCCCTTCCGGAGGGGACGCTCATGCGGCGGGCGGCCTACGGGCTCGCGCGGGTCGCGGCCTCCGAACTGCGTGAACGCACCGGTGGGGTCGCCGGCCGGCGGGTGAGCCTACTCGTCGGGTCGGGCGACAACGGCGGCGACGCGCTGTGGGCGGGAACCTTCCTGCGCCGCCGCGGCGTGTCCGTCACGGCGCTGCTGCTCGACCCGGACCGCGCCCATCCTGCGGGCCTGCGGGCGCTGCGGCGGGCCGGCGGACGGGTCGTGCCGGCGAGGAGCGACCACCTCGGCGATCCCGACCTCGTGCTCGACGGGATCGTCGGCATCTCGGGCCGCGGGTCGCTGCGACCGGCCGCTGCCGCCCTGGTCGACGCGATCTCCGCGCCGATCGTCGCGGTCGACACACCCAGCGGCGTCGACCCCGACACGGGTGCGACGGACGGACCTGCCGTGACGGCCGCGGTGACCGTCACCTTCGGCGCCTACAAACCGGTGCATGCCCTCGCTCCGACGAGGTGTGGACGGGTCGAACTCGTCGATATCGGACTCACCCTTCCCGAAGCGCGGCTGGTCGCGGCCGAGCCGCCGGAGGTCGGCGCGATCTGGCCGGTGCCCGGCGCCGACGACGACAAGTACAGCCAGGGCGTGGTGGGTATCCGCGCGGGCAGCGCGAGATATCCCGGCGCCGGCGTGCTGTGCACGGGCGCGGCCGTCGCCGCGACCTCCGGAATGGTGCGCTACGCCGGGTCGGGCGCCCCCGAGGTGCTCGCGCGGTTCCCCGAGGTCGTCGTGTCACCCTCGGTGGCCGAGACCGGACGGGTGCAGGCCTGGGTCGTCGGCCCCGGTGCCGGTACCGACGAGGAGGCCTGCGCGACCCTGCGCGACATCCTCGCCACCGACCTGCCGGTGCTCGTCGACGCCGACGGACTGACTCTGCTCTCGCGCGTCCCCGATCTGGTGCGGGGACGATCCGCGCCCACGCTGCTCACGCCGCACGCCGGTGAGTTCGCACGTCTGACCGGGCATCGTCCCGAACCGGACCGGGTCGCCGCGCTCCGTTCCCTCGCCGCCGACTGGGGTGTGCACGTGCTGCTCAAGGGACGCGCGACGCTCGTGGCACGGCCCGACGGGCACGTCTTCGTCAACGACGCCGGCGGGTCATGGGCGTCGACCGCGGGGGCGGGCGACGTGCTGGCCGGCATCATCGGGTCGCTGCTCTCGTCGGGCATGCCGGTGGACCTGGCCGCGGCGGCCGGTGCGCGTGCCCACGCGCTCGCCGCGAACCTCGCGGCGCAGGACTCCGACTCACCCGGAGCGGCACCGATCTCGGCGAGCGCGATCCTCTCGCGCCTCGGCGACTCGATTCGCCTGCTGCGCACCCATATTGCCGAATCGTGACGTGGCACACGGGGACACGACGTCGGCGTCCGGCGGCACAGTGGCAGGATCGACAGACGTGACCACGACCCAACGCACCCCGCGACCTGCACGTACCGTCCTTCCCCAAGCGGAAGCCGTCATCGATCTCGATGCCGTGGCGGAGAACGTGCGAGTGCTGCGCGAGTACGCGGGTCCGGCCGCGGTCATGGCCGTCGTCAAGGCAGACGCCTACAACCACGGGGCCGTCCCGGTGGCGCGGGCCGCGCTCGCCGCGGGTGCCCGCGAACTGGGTGTGACGACGCTCGGCGAGGCCCTCGAACTCCGCGCCGCGGGCATCGAGGCGCCGATCCTGTCGTGGCTGCACACCGCCGACTCCGACTTCGCTCCCGCGGTGGAGGCCGGGATCGAACTGGGTCTGTCCTCACCGAGGCACCTCGCGGCCGTCGTCGAGGCGGTCCGGCGGGTCGGGGTCACCGCGACCGTCACAGTCAAGGTCGACACCGGCCTGAACCGCAACGGTGTGGCGGTCGACGAGTGGGGTGACATGCTCCGCGATCTCGGCCGGGCACAGGCCGAGGGCGTGGTTCGCCTGCGCGGTGCCTTCTCGCACCTCGCTCACGGCGACGAGCCCGAGCATCCGGGCAACGCCGAGCAGCGCGACCGGCTGAGCGAGGCCGTCGCGGATCTGCGGCGGCATTCCCTCGCACCGGAGGTGGTGCATCTGTCCAACTCCGCAGCCACTGTCACCCGCTCCGACCTGCGATTCGACATGGTTCGGCCCGGAATTGCGATGTACGGGTTGACACCGATCCCGGAACTCGGAGACATGGGCTTCCGGCCGGTGATGACCGTGCGGGCGAGGGTGGTGCTGGTGAAGAAGGTGAAGGCGGGGGACGGCGTGTCCTATGGGCACACCTGGACCGCTCCCGCGGATACGACGGTGGCGCTGCTGCCCATGGGATACGCGGACGGGATCCGCCGTAATCTCAGCGGGCGCATCGAGGTGCAGCTCGGCGGACGCCGGTGCCCGCAGATCGGCCGCGTGTGCATGGATCAGGTCGTCGTCGACCTCGGTCCCGACGGCGGCGGAGTAAGCGAGGGCGACGAAGCGTTGTTCTTCGGTGACGGGCGTCGCGGAGAGCCGAACGCCCAGGACTGGGCCGACGAACTGGACACGATCAACTACGAGATCGTGACCGGGATCGGCGGACGGACCGTTCGGACCTATGTCGGGAGCGAAGGGAGCGTGACGTCATGTCCCTCGTGAGCAGGATGGGACTCCTCGGTGCGAGCCTCGCGACGCTCGCATCGTCGGCGGGGCTGTACGCGGTCAGGACCGCGGGAGCGCCTGCCCCCGAGATCTATCGAAGCGAGGACTTCGACGAGATCCTCCGGCTCCCACGCCGCATCGTCACCACCGAGGACGGTATCCCGCTCGTGGTCCGCGAGAGCGGCTCGACCCTGGCTCCGCTCACCGTCGTGTTCGTCCACGGCTACTGCCTGCGGATGCAGTCCTGGCACCTGCAGTACCGGCATCTGCGCGAACAGTGGGGACGCGACGTGCGCGCCGTCTTCTACGACCAGCGAGGCCACGGCGAATCCGGCTTCTCCGGTTCGTCGAAGTGCACCATCGCGCAGCTGGGCCGCGACCTGGGCCGGGTGATCGACGAGGTCGCGCCCACCGGTCCGGTGGTCGTCGTGGGTCACTCGATGGGTGGCATGACCACGATCGCCCTCGCCTCCCAGCGACCCGAACTGTTCGGCGACCGCATCGTGGGGGTCGGACTCCTGGCGACCACCGCGGCAGGCCTCAGTAAGAGCGGCATCGGACGCAATCTCGAGAATCCGGTGATCGACGCGTTCCGTTACGCGGCGCGCACCGCCCCCGGTTTCGTGCAGTTCGCGCGCGGCGCGGCCCGTGCCGTCGTGACACCGATCCTGCGTGCGGCGTCCTACGGCACGGTCGTGAGCCCGCGACTGGTGCAGTTGTCCGACCGGATGCTCGACGAGACGTCGGTGCTGACCATCGTCAACTTCCTTCGCACCCTCGAACTTCACGACGAGTCCGCGGCGCTACCCGTCCTGGGCACCGTTCCCGTCCTGGTGCTCTCGGGAGACGCCGACATGGTCATCCCGTACACGAGTTCCGAGGCGCTGGCGGACGAGCTGCCCGACGTCGAACTCGAGCGGGTGCGAGGTGCCGGGCACCTGGTCCAGCTCGAGTTCCCCGAGGTGGTCGACCGTGCCCTCGATCGCCTGATCCAGCGCGGTTTCACGCGGGGAGTGACCGGAAGGCAGATCGCAAGTGGGTGAGTCGCAATCGGATGGGACGCAGGTGGGCGGGCAGAGCATCGAACTGCCGACCGTGGAGGACACCGAGGCCTTCGGCCGTCGTCTGGCGGCAGAGCTGCGTGCCGGCGACCTCGTGGTGCTCGACGGCCCTCTCGGCGCGGGAAAAACGGCGCTGACCCGCGGAATCGCCGCCGGACTCGGCGTCGAGGGACGCGTGACGTCGCCCACCTTCGTCATCGCACGCGAACACCGGCCGGGTAGTCCGGAAGGCCGCGAACCGGTGGGGCTCGTCCACGTCGACGCCTACCGTCTCGGCGACGGCCCGGACGCCCTCGACGAACTCGACGCCCTCGACCTCGACACCGATCTGACCGACACGGTCGTGGTGGTCGAATGGGGTGGTGGTCTGGTCGAACAGCTCGCCGAACGGCACCTGCGGGTCCGGCTCCGGCGCGATCCGGGGACCGACGTCCGGCGTGCGGCCTGGGAGTGGGTGGGCTGACCCAGCGGAAGCCTCCGGATCGCCCTGCCTGCCGGTGGCTTCGGTCACTGTGCGCCGACCGGGCAGGTCGCGCGGGGTAGGCTGGTACATCGTGCTCGTGCTCGCCGTCGATACCGCCACCCCCGCCGTGACCTCGGGAGTCGTCCGTCTCGACCGCGGTCGAGACGACGCCAGGCCCGAGGTGATCGCCGCGCGCGTCACCGACAATCCGCGAGCGCACGCCGAAGTCCTCACCCCGCAGATCCTCGAGTGCCTCGCCGAAGCCGGCGCCGCACCCTCGGATCTCGACGCGATCGTCGTCGGTGTCGGTCCCGGTCCGTTCACCGGTCTCCGCGTCGGCATGGCCACCGCGGCGGCGTTCGGTGATGCTCTGGGAATCCCTGTGCACGGTGTGTGCAGCCTCGATGCGATCGCCGCGGATGTCCACCGCGACCATGATCTCGACGGTGATCTTCTCGTGGTCACCGACGCTCGTCGTCGCGAGATCTACTGGTCGCGCTATTCCGGTGGTCGCCGCGTCGAAGGACCCGAGGTGCGCAAGCCCGCCGACGTACCCTCCGAGCCGTCGGTGCGTGCCGCCGGATCGCCGTCGCATGTCGCGCTGTTCGACCTTCCGGCCGTGGACGTGCAGACCCCGTCACCGGCAGGACTGGTGACCGTCGCGGCCCACGCCCTGCGCGCGGGTGCCGAACCGGCCCCGCTCGTGCCGCTGTACCTGCGCCGGCCCGACGCGGTGGAGACCGCGAACCGCCGAGCATGAACGCGACCCCCGAGGAGAACACGGCTGCGGGCGACGCGGTCGTCATCGACGGGCTGCGTCCGGAGGATGCGCCCCGCTGCGCGGAACTCGAGCAGATCCTGTTCCCCGGCGACGACCCGTGGAGTGCCGATGCCTTCCGTTCGGAGTTGGCGTCGCCGCACAACCGCTACTTCGCTGCGCGCGATCCGCAGGGACGGCTGATCGGGTACGCGGGGCTCGCGCGCCTCGGTACGGCGATCGACCCCGAGTCCGAGGTGCACACCATCGGCGTGGATCCCGCAGCGCGCCGCCGGGGAGTCGGCGGAGCCCTGCTGGGCGAGTTGCTGGCCGTGGCCGACCGCTGGGGAGGGCCGGTCTTCCTCGAGGTGCGCACCGACAACGAACCGGCGATCGCCCTGTACCGGCGCGAGGGCTTCGAGATCGTCGGAACCAGGAAGCGTTACTACCAGCCGAGCGGCGCGGACGCGTACACGATGCGTCGTCCGGATCCGCGAGAGGAGTCACCGGCGTGAGCACCACCAGTCCCCGATTCGAGCTGCCCGAGCGCCCCGTCGTGATGGGCATCGAGAGTTCGTGCGACGAGACCGGTGTCGGCATCGTCCGCTGGGTGGGCGACGGCACCCTCGAGCTGATGGCCGACTCCGTGGCGTCGAGTGTCGACGAACATGCCCGATTCGGTGGCGTGGTGCCGGAGATCGCGTCGCGTGCCCACCTCGAAGCGATGGTGCCGACGATGCGGCGCGCGCTCGACGAGGCCGGGATCGAGAAGCCCGACGCGGTGTGCGTGACGATCGGCCCGGGTCTCGCAGGGGCACTGCTCGTCGGTGTCGCGGCGGCCAAGGCCTACGCGGCGGCATGGAACGTGCCGTTCTTCGCGATCAACCACCTCGCGGGCCACGTCGCGGTCGACACACTCGAGCACGGGCCGATGCCGCCTTGCGTGGCGCTGCTCGTCTCCGGTGGCCACACCCATCTGCTGCACGTCGAACATCTCGGCAAGCCCATCGTCGAACTCGGCACCACCGTCGACGACGCCGCCGGTGAGGCCTTCGACAAGGTCGCCCGTCTGCTGGGGCTCGGCTACCCGGGAGGCCCCGAGGTCGACCGGTTGGCCCGCGAGGGCGATCCCACGGCGGTCGTCTTCCCCCGGGGCATGACCGGTCCGCGCGACGCACGCCACGACTTCTCGTTCTCCGGTCTCAAGACCGCGGTCGCCCGGTTCGTCGAAGCGAAGGAACGCGCGGGCGAGCCGGTGCCGGTCGCCGATGTCGCTGCGGGTTTTCAGGAAGCGGTGGCGGACGTGCTCACCATGAAGGCGATACGGGCGGCCCAGGATCTCGGCGTCGACACGCTCGTCCTCGGTGGTGGAGCGACAGCCAACAGCCGGCTGCGCGAACTCGCCGAGGAGCGTTGTGCCGCCGCCGGGATCACCCTGCGGGTGCCCCGACCGAAGCTGTGCACCGACAACGGCGTCATGATCGCGTCGTTGGGTGCGCACCTCATCGCGGCGGGCGCGCAGCCCTCCTCGCTGGGAACCGCGACGGATCCGGGCCTGTCGGTGTCGGTCTCGCAGGTGGTGGCCTGACCCGTTCCGACCGGGCCGTCCGGGCTCAGGTGGGGGCGATCTCCGAGGTGCCGGCGCCTGTCGTGGTGCTGGCGCCTGTCGTGGTCTCCGCAGTCGTGGTCTCCGCTGACGTGCTCTCCTCTGTGACCGACGCGATCGTCGAGGACACATCGGTCGGCGACGCACCGGTGGGGGACGCGGACGGCGACTCGACCGGCGGCGTGCTCGACGGTGGCGTCGGGCTCACACCGGGGCTCGGTTCGGTGGTCTCCGGATCGGTGGGAGCCGGGCTGGTGGTCACCGGCGGAGTGCTCGGTTCGGTGGTGTCCGGAGCTGTCGTGTCGGGAGTCGTCGTGTCGGGGGCGGTGGTGTCCGGGCCGGTCGGGTCCGGGCTCGGCGTGGTCTCGGAATCCGGCGTCGTCGGCGGCCTCGCGGGGTCGAATTCTTCCGCGGCGGACAAGCCGGGTGTCGGCACCTGATCGATCGGCGTGGGCGTCACGGTGGTACTCGACGATTCGGGCACGGTGGGCCACGCATCTCGGGTGGCCGGAGCGGTGGGTTCGACGGTCGGCAACGGCCACGGAACCGCCGTCGGTGCGGCTGGGACGTCGTCGGCGTCGCGGGACGTCACGGGTTCGGGCGGGGCGTGGGACGGGATGTCCGGCTCACCTGGGCCGGCCTCCTGTGTAGGAACGTCTCCGCTGGTGAAGCGCGGCGATACCTGGGCCTCGCTGCTCTCGCGTCCGGTGAAGTGCTGGGTGGCGAAGCCGGCCATGATCGCGCTGAGCACCAGCAGCCCGGCGACCGCGCCGGAGACGCGCCCCGAAGATCTGCTCACGCTGTTCGGCAGCGCGCCGACCACGGCGTATCCGGCAGAAGCGGGGGAGTCGCCCGACAGCGCCGCGCCGATCGCGGCGGCCGCTGCCGGCTCGGGAACGGTGACGACCTCGCCGTCGAAATCCGCGGAGACGGCTGCGGCGAGCGCGGGGGAGGCGGCCGCACCGCCGACGAGTGCCATCGTGTCGGGAACCGGATCGGTGCTCGAGCAGATGCGCCGCGTGAAGACCGCGGCTTCGGCGGCGAGCTCGGCGGTCAGTTCGTCCAGTTCCGCGCGGGTGAGGGTGACGGATGCGTCGGGTCCGGCCTCGGCAATGTCGATGCGGGTCGACGACGCGGTGGCGAGAGCTTCCTGGGCGCCCTGGCACCGGGCAGCGAGCAGTTCGGGGTCGATCTGCCGGCGGGTACGCATCCGTTCGGTGGCGTTGCGGACATGATCGAGTACACGGGCGGCCAGGGCGTCGCCGCCGACCGTCTCGGTGCGTGCGGACCGCAACAGGGTGCCGGTCTCCCGGTCGAGAACGGAGACGGTCGTGCCGGTGGCTCCGATGTCGACGAGTGCGATGGCGCCGGGTTCGCGTCGGACCCCCACGGTGTGGAGGTATTCGAGTGCAGCAGTGGTCTCCTGAACGAGGCGGACCATGTGGCCCGTCCTCTCCGCCGCCATGCGGATCTCGGTCGCCTGTTCCTCGGTGCGGTATGCGACGGTGATGACGTCGGGTGCACCGGACCCTCGGGAGGACGTGAGCGAGACGGCGTCGAAGACGAGATCGCCGAGATCGCGCCCGGGTTGGGACTCGGCCGCGAGTCTGCGGAATTCCGTTGTGGGCGCGGTTGCAGCATCGACGCGCAGGGCCGAGCCGACGCCGGAGGCGCCGACAGAGATGCCGAGCGACGTGGGCATTGTTCACCTTCCGTGCGTGATCGACGACCAGGCGGTCAGCGCCCTACCTCAGCTGAGGTCACCGAACGATCACGCTCATCGGTTTCCGTTATTCAACCGTAACATAGCGATGGGTTTCGTGCAGGTCGGCGTGTTTGCACCCGCTGCCCTTGAGCGCTGGCACTCGCATGTATAGAGTGCTAGTGACACCGAGCGCCGACCCGGCACCCGCGACGACGGGACGCGTGCGGAGTCACCGTGATGACTGAACACACCCGTGTTCGAGAACAACGATTCTCGGACCCCAATACCCCTGAAAGTGGAGGGCTCATCGTGGCGAGCGTGAACATCAAGCCGCTCGAGGACAAGATCCTCGTCCAGGCCAACGAGGCCGAGACGACGACTGCCTCCGGCCTGGTCATCCCGGACACGGCGAAGGAGAAGCCCCAGGAGGGCACCGTCGTCGCCGTCGGCCCCGGCCGCTGGGACGAAGATGGCGACAAGCGCATCCCGCTCGACGTCAAGGAAGGCGACGTCGTCATCTACAGCAAGTACGGCGGAACCGAGATCAAGTACGCCGGCGAGGAGTACCTGATCCTCTCGGCTCGCGACGTCCTGGCTGTCGTCGCCAAGTAGGCCGCGTACCTTCCGCCCCGGTGTCCCGCAACGGACCCGGGGCGGAGTCCGTTCGGGAACATCCGAGTCCAGGAGTAGTCGCAGAACATGTCCAAGCAAATCGAGTTCAACGAGACCGCACGGCGGGCTCTCGAGCGCGGTGTCGACCAGCTGGCCGACGCTGTCAAGGTGACACTCGGCCCGCGGGGTCGGCACGTCGTGCTCGCCAAGGCCTTCGGTGGTCCCACCGTCACGAACGACGGCGTGAGCATCGCCCGGGAGATCGAGCTCGAGGATCCTTTCGAGAACCTCGGCGCCCAGCTCGTCAAGAGTGTCGCGACCAAGACCAACGATGTCGCGGGTGACGGCACCACGACGGCGACCGTTCTCGCGCAGGCGCTCGTCAAGGTCGGCCTGAAGAACGTTGCCGCAGGCGCCAATCCGATCACGCTCGGTGCGGGTATCGCCCAGGGTGCGGAGAAGGTCACCGAGGCTCTGTTCGCAGCCGCCACTCCCGTGGAGGGCAAGACCGCCATCGCGCAGGTCGCCACTGTGTCCTCGCGCGACGAGGAGATCGGTGAGATGGTCGGCGAGGCGCTGACCCGCGTCGGTGAGAACGGTGTGGTCACCGTCGAGGAATCCTCCACGCTGAACACCGAACTCGTCGTCACCGAGGGTGTGCAGTTCGACAAGGGCTTCCTGTCGCCCTACTTCATCACCGACATCGACGCGCAGGAAGCCGTCCTCGAGGACGCGCTCATCCTGCTCTATCGCGAGAAGATCAGCTCGCTTCCCGATTTCCTTCCGCTCCTCGAGAAGATCGCCGAGTCGGGCAAGCCGGTTCTGATCATCGCCGAGGACATCGAAGGCGAGCCGCTGTCGACCCTGGTGGTCAACGCGATCCGCAAGACCCTCAAGGCCGTTGCCGTCAAGGCTCCGTACTTCGGTGATCGCCGGAAGGCGTTCCTCGAGGACCTTGCCGTCGTCACCGCAGGTACGGTCATCAACTCCGATCTGGGTCTGTCCCTCAAGGAAGCCGGACTCGATCTGCTCGGTTCGGCCCGGCGCGTCGTCGTGACGAAGGACAACACCACCATCGTCGACGGTGCCGGCACCGCCGAGGACATCGAGGCGCGTGCGGCCCAGCTGCGCCGGGAGATCGAGGCGACCGAATCCGACTGGGACCGCGAGAAGCTCGAAGAGCGTCTGGCGAAGCTCGCCGGTGGCGTCGCGGTCATCCGCGTGGGTGCGGCGACCGAGACGGAACTGAAGGAACGCAAGTTCCGCGTCGAGGACGCCGTCAACGCTGCGAAGGCCGCCATCGAGGAGGGCATCGTCCCCGGTGGTGGTTCGGCTCTCGTGCAGGCCGCGCGCTCGCTCGAAGAGCTCCAGGCATCCCTCTCCGGTGATGCCGCGACGGGCGTCGCTGCGCTGCGTACCGCGCTCGCTGCCCCGCTGTACTGGATCGCCACGAACGCAGGCCTCGATGGTGCTGTGGTCGTGAGCAAGGTCGGAGAGACGGGACAGGGCTTCAATGCCGCGACCCTCTCGTACGGCGACCTCGTGGCCGAGGGCGTCGTCGATCCGGTGAAGGTGACGCGCTCGGCCGTCGTCAACGCCGCGTCGGTGGCGCGCATGGTGCTCACCACCGAGAGCGCCGTCGTCGACAAGCCGGAGGAAGCAGCCGAGGCCGGACACGGCCACGGGCACGCCCACTGAGCGACCGGCTACGCCTACGGACCCGTCGTCCGGGTCCGTAGGCCGCACCGGACGCGAAAGTCGTTCCGGTCGGCACGAATACAGCGAGGCCCCGCAAGGAATGTTCGCATTCCCTGCGGGGCCTCCGTCATGTCGGCGCATGGTCGCAATCGCATCGTCACCGGTCGCACCGTCACGGTCCTGTCAACGCACGGTCACGACCGTGTCGGCGTTGTCACGGAACCGGTGACGGTCTCACACCGCAACCTTCCGCCGTCGTTGCCTCGTGTACATCTCGCGCTCGGTCTCGGACATGCCGCCCCAGATCCCGTACGGTTCGGCGACGGCCAGAGCATGGTCGCGGCAGCGGGCCAGTACAGGGCAGGTGCGGCACAGCTCCTTCGCGCGGTTCTCCCGCTGGGCACGGGCGCGACCGCGCTCACCGTCGGGGTGGAAGAACACCGAGGAGTCCACACCACGACACTTGCCGTGCATCTGCCAATCCCAGAGGTCGGCGTTGGGGCCGGGCAGTGTGTGTGGTGCAGGCATGTGGCACTCCTTTGCAGCAAGCTCGCGTGAGTGGGGCGAGCGGACCGTGGACACATCGGGATTCCCGCTGTGATCCGAATCAAACAAACTCACCGTAGGATCTGTATCGATTCGTCGTCAATATTTTCGATGAGTGGGATAGCACATAACCGAGCGGGCAAGATTTAACCGCGGAAATATTTACTTTCACAAGAAGTCGTGCCTTCGCCCTGCGAACAGGGGTGATCCGGAGTACTCTCCGCCGACGATACGGGTAGAAGGGCCCTTACTTGCTGGTAACGGGGCTTCCAGGGGGTGGACGAGGTCCCCTCTCGTGCTCGGAGGGCCGCGACGGCACCCTACATGCAGCACGCATGTTTTAACCCGATGTTTAACAAAATGTTCGGAAATCTCTTCCGGGGAGCGTGTGTTCCAATAGCCAAGACTATTTGCGCTCAGGGTGAGAATTTCTCCGGCAAATGTCCGGCTCCGCCCCGGAGGCTCCGTGTTCCGCCGGGATACGGGGGTGCGATGATTCCGCGATGGCATCTCCCGACCGCCGGTCGCATACGACATCGAGCACGTCCGACCGCCACGCGGTCCTGGTCGCTGCGGCCTTCGGCCCCACACCGGGGCTGCATCCGTTGCCGGCAGCGCACGGACCCGAACAGAGTTGGTTACGCGCTGTCGCGCTGGGTGGTCAGGGACGCTATGCCGCTGCACGGGCCGAGCTCGCCCGAGTGCGGAGAAGCGGGGGAGTGTGGTCCTCGTCGGGAGCGAGCACCGAGGCCTCCCTGCTCCGGCAGCTGGGCGGACACCGCGTCGCCTCCGTATCGGACGGGCGTGCACTCGCCGAGGCGAGTGCGCTGCGGACCGGGTCCGAGCGGGTACTCGGCGCCTGGTGCGATGCCGCGACCGGACTGGCCGCCGATGCACTCGGACGGGGTCGCCTCGCCGTATGTGGATCTCTCCTCGACCGATGCGCGTCCGCCCTGGACGCCGCCGAAGCAGAGGTCGGCGAGCGGGCCTTCGTGCGGCAACGGATCCGGCTCTCGTGGGTCGGGGCCGAATCCGCTCTCGCCGCAGGGGACTTCACCCGTGCCCGCAGTCACGCGGACCGCGCTGTGGAACTGGCGGACGGATTCGGGTCGATCCGGCACGAGGTGAAGTCCGATCTCGTCAGGGCGGCATCGCTGACCGGACTGCCCGACCGTGGCCCGGCGACGAACCTGGCCGCCGATGTCCTCGCGCGCGCGCAGGAACACGGACTGATCCCGTTGCAGTGGGCGGCGGCGATGCTCCTCGACGGACTGGGCGCCGGAGACGATGCGGGTCGCATCCGTGATCTCTGCGCGACCACCATCGGGCGGCGTGGTGGTCGGTTCGTGACCCCGCCTGCCTGCTGAGTTCCACTCGCGCGCGGGGGGTGACCCGATAGGTCGGTCACTGTAGTTACTCTGGGGGTGTTCCACGGTCAGGTGGAAGCCCGCCCGGGGGGGTGGTGCCGACTGTAACGCCAGGACTTGCGCAATCGATGACTGTTATGGGTGAGGAGTTGGACTCCGCGGTTGCTGCGGCTGCACAGGGCGACCGGGCGGCTCTCGCTCAGGTTCTTGCAAGTGTCCGGCCCCTCGTCGTGCGGTACTGCCGCGCACGGGTCGGATCTGCAGAGCGCGGCCAGCTCTCTGCAGACGACGTTGCACAGGAGGTGTGCCTGGCCGTGATGACCGCTCTGCCGAGATATCAGGACCAAGGCCGCCCCTTCATGGCATTCGTATACGGAATCGCTGCTCACAAGGTCGCCGATGCGCACCGCAGTGCAGCCCGCAACCGTGCGGAACCGGTGGCGGATGTGCCGGAAGTGATGTCGCTCGACGACAGCCCGGAGGAACACGCGATCAACTCCGAGGCGGGCCGGCAGATGAAGCAGTTGCTGGCCATCCTGCCCGAGAAGCAACGCGAGATTCTCATCCTCCGTCTCGTCATGGGGTTGTCGGCCGAGGAAACGGCCGCAGCGGTGGGTAGTACTGCAGGAGCGATCAGGGTGGCCCAGCACCGGGCCATTGCGAGACTCAAGAAGGAAGTCACGAGAGCAGGTGAGCGGAATGGGTAGGGGGCGTTTTTCGGGCGACGGCTTCGACGACGAGTTTCCCGACGACGAAACCTCCGTGGACCTCGCCGCCGTGCGTCGTGACAACGCGCTGATAGACGCGATCGCCGGCAACGGCCTCGTCGAGACGAAGGACACCGAGGAATACGAACTTGCCACTCTGCTCGCCGACTGGCGTGCGGAGATCCTGGCCGATCCGATGCCCGCAGGCCCCGACCTCGACGAAGTGGTGGCCGCCGTCCATCGCGAACTGGGGACGCGGGAAACGCTCACTGCAGCGCCGGAGGTCACTCCGCTGCGCCCGAGATCGAAGGGGCAACTCCGGTTGCTCCGTCCTCTCGCAGGTGCAGCAGCGCTCGTCGCGGTCGCCGTCGGCACCGCGACCGCGGTGTCCTACGGAGCCGAACCCGGCGACCCCTTGTGGGGCGTCAAGCAGGTCGTCTTCAGTGAACAGGCGCAATCCACCGAGGCCCGGATCGACACCACATCGACCCTGCAGCGTGCCGAACAGCTGATCGCGGAGGGCAATGCGGAGGAAGCACGCGAGTTGCTGACCTCCGCGGAGTCCCGCTCGGGCGATGTCCGGGACGCGGAGGAGCGCGACGCGCTCGGAGACTGGTTGCATCGTCTCGCCGATGAGATCGGCAAGATGATACCGCAGCTGCCTCCGCCGCCGGTCGCCGCGGTGCCTCCGGCGCCGGCGCCCGGTACTGTGGTTCCTCCGCCGGCCACGACTCCCGGCACGGAAGGGCAGCTGCCTGCCCCGACGACCGGTGCGGAAACCGGCACGACCGTGCCGCCCACTTCCACGACGGTGGATCCGACGATCCTGCAAGCGCCGCAGCCTCCGGTTTCGGACACCACGACGCCGTCGCAGACCGCACCCCCACCGCCACCACCGCCCCCGTCGAGCACGCCGCCTCCGTCGGTGCCCAGCGAGCCTCCTCCGTCCACCTCCGATTCTCCGACTCCCGCTCCGACGACGGCATCGTCGCCGCGGTCGACGCAGGACGGACCGGGAGCGGATCTCGCTCCGGGGTCCGTGACCACGTCGGAAGGCGGCTAGAAGAACCGAACGACCCGGGCCCGGCAGCACATGCTGCCGGGCCCGGGTTCGTTTGTGGAAGTGCCGTGATGCGTGGTCCGCGTGGGACGGTCGGTCAGGAGTCCAGACCGTAGGGGTCGACGGGCAGGGCCTCGTTCATGGACGCGTCCGCGTACCCGCGGCAGTAGTCCCAGGTGACGTAGGCGTCGGGGGAGGGGTCGAAGGCCGGCTCGTGCGGTCTGACGGTGCCGTCGACGAGCAACTGGAGCAGGTTGGCTCGCAGCATGTCCCAGTCGTGGTAATGGTCCTGGTGGCAGTCCTCGCAGCACACCACGAGTCCGCGGACGCCGCGGGGAGCCAGCAGCGCCTCGTAGACGGCCAGGTCTGCGAGGTCCTCTTCCACCGCGAGTCGCTCCGCAGGATCCAGGGGCTGGCCCGGCTCGATCGCGTCCAGTGCTGCGGACGGATCGTCGGGGTCTCCTGCGAACGGGTCCGGTGGGAGTCCGGGAGGCAACTGATCACGCACGACTCCACGGTACGCAGACCGAGGGGGTCTGCGCCAGCGGTCGCCAGGGGACACGCCGGGAAATCACAGGACGTGATGTGACGAACATCGGGGAACAGGGTGGGAGCCGAGCTTGTTCCCTGGAACAGATAACATGGACAGGTGCGTGCCGCTCTCCATCCGCCCGTCGGTACGACGAGCGTGCACAGCCTTCATTCATTCCCGCTGCCGGACGGTTCTCCCGTCCGCTCCCATCGACTGTCACGGAGGGTCCGAACCGCATGAGTAGTACCGGAGGGCGCGTGCACACCGGCGGTGACGACCCGAACAAGGTCGCGATGCTGGGTCTGACCTTCGACGACGTGCTGCTGCTTCCCGCGGCTTCCGACGTCGTCCCGAGTCAGGTCGACACGTCGAGCCAGCTCACCCGCGAGATCCGCCTGCGGATCCCGCTGGTCAGCTCGGCAATGGACACCGTCACCGAGTCCCGAATGGCCATCGCGATGGCGCGGGCCGGCGGCATGGGCGTGCTGCACCGCAACATGCCCGCCGAGGTGCAGGCTGCGCAGGTCGAGACCGTCAAGCGCTCCGAGGCGGGCATGGTCACCGATCCGGTGACCTGCAAGCCCACTGACACGCTTGCCGAGGTCGACGCCAAGTGCGCCCGCTTCCGCATCTCGGGTCTGCCGGTCACGGACGACGAGGGCCAGCTCGTCGGCATCATCACCAACCGCGACATGCGGTTCGAGGTCGACCAGAACCGCCCGGTCGTCGAGGTCATGACGAAGGCCCCGCTGGTCACCGCCCGTGAGGGCGTCACCGCGGAGGCCGCGCTCGGTCTCCTGCGTCGCCACAAGATCGAGAAGCTGCCGATCGTGGACGGGCAGGGCAAGCTCACCGGCCTGATCACCGTCAAGGACTTCGTCAAGACGGAACAGCATCCCGATGCCACGAAGGACCGCGACGGCCGCCTGCTCGTCGGTGCTGCCGTGGGGGTCGGGGACGACGCCTGGACCCGCGCCATGACGCTGGTGGATGCGGGTGCCGACGTCCTCGTGGTCGACAGCGCCCACGGACATTCGGCCAACGTGTTGTCGATGATCTCCAAGCTCAAGAGCGAGGTCGGCGACCGCGTGCAGGTCATCGGCGGCAACGTCGCGACCCGCGCAGGCACCGAGGCGCTCATCGGCGCCGGTGTGGATGCCGTCAAGGTCGGTATCGGCCCCGGTTCGATCTGCACCACGCGTGTCGTCGCCGGTGTCGGTGCACCGCAGATCACGGCGATTCTCGAGGCGTCCGCGGTGGCTCGTGCCCACGGCGTGCCGGTCATCGCCGACGGCGGTATGCAGTTCTCCGGCGACGTCGCGAAGGCCCTGGCAGCCGGTGCGTCCACCGCGATGCTCGGTTCGCTGCTCGCCGGCACCACCGAGTCCCCGGGCGAGCTGATCCTGGTGAACGGCAAGCAGTTCAAGAGCTACCGCGGGATGGGTTCGCTCGGCGCGATGCAGAGCCGTGGCGAGGCCAAGTCCTACTCGAAGGACCGCTACTTCCAGGACGACGTGCTCTCGGAGGACAAGCTCGTGCCCGAGGGCATCGAGGGACGCGTGCCGTTCCGCGGCCCGTTGCAGCAGGTCACGCACCAACTCATCGGCGGTCTGCGCGCAGCGATGGGGTACACCGGTGCCACGACGATCGAGCGACTGCAGGAAGCACAGTTCGTGCAGATCACTGCTGCCGGTCTCAAGGAGAGCCACCCGCACGACATCACGATCACCGCCGAGGCACCGAACTACGTGGTCCGGTAGTTTTCGCGTCCGCAGCAGGGTCCCGTCCCGGGTAGGGCGGGAGCATCGTCCAAGAGGAGAAAGGGGCGCGCGTGCGCGACCTCGTTGAAATCGGCATGGGTCGCACGGCCCGACGTACGTACGAACTGGGGGACGTGGACATCGTCCCGTCGCGCCGGACGCGTTCGTCGAAGGAGGTGTCGACGGCCTGGCAGATCGATGCCTACCGTTTCGACATCCCGGTGCTGGCGCATCCGACCGATGCACTGGTGTCGCCCGCATTCGCGATCGAGCTGGGCAAGGCCGGCGGCTTGGGCGTGATCAACGGTGAGGGCCTGTGGGGTCGTCATGCCGACGTCGACGCCGTCGTCTCCCGTCTCGCGGAGATCGCGAGCACGGATCCGCGCGCTGCGGTCCGTCACCTGCAGGAACTGCATGCGGCTCCGCTGCAGGGCGATCTGCTGGCCGCGGCCGTTGCGCAGGTGCGCGACGCCGGTGTCACGACTGCGGTCCGGGTGAGTCCGCAGAACGCCCGGACGCTCACGCCCGAGCTGGTGAAGGCGGGCATCGATCTCCTCGTCGTCCAGGGCACCATCATCTCGGCCGAGCACGTGGCCCACGGTGAGGGCGAGCCACTGAACCTCAAGACGTTCATCTCGGAGCTCGACGTGCCGGTCATCGCCGGTGGCGTCAGCGACCACCGCACGGCCCTGCACCTGATGCGCACGGGTGCGGCCGGGGTCATCGTCGGGTTCGGTTCCGCGAAGCAGGCGACCACCACGAGTTCGTCGCTCGGAATCGGCATCCCGATGGCCACGGCGATCGCCGACGCTGCTGCGGCCCGGCGCGACTACCTCGACGAGACCGGGGGACGCTACGTCCACGTGCTCGCCGACGGCGACATCGAGACCGCGGGCGACCTCGCGAAGGCGATCGCGTGCGGCGCCGACGCAGTCGTGCTCGGAGCGCCGTTGGCCCTCGCCGAGGAGGCAGCGGGCCAGGGCTGGTACTGGCCGTCCGTGGCCGGACACCCGTCGATGCCGCGCGGTGCTGCCGTCCGGATCGCCCAGGACGGACGTCCGGACCTCGGCCGGGTCCTGTTCGGACCGTCCGACGATCCGTCGGGCTCTCTCAATCTCGTCGGCGGTCTGCGTCGATCGATGGCGAAGGCCGGATACTCGGATCTGAAGGAGTTCCAGAAGGTCGGTCTGTCGGTCCGCGGATAGGACATTCTCTCCTCGGCACTTCCTGGTGGCCGGTCACAGCGTCGGAGGGCGCGGTGACCGGCCACCGGCGTTCGTGCAACTCTTTTTCATGCAACTTCCCGTAACGGGTAGAGTCGGATCTGTGCCTGTAGTCACACCGCCGAGGTGCATACTGGCCGGTAACAACTTTCGTCGCTGGAGGTTCCATGAGTAAGCAGCGGGTCACGGACTACGACGTCCTGATCGTCGGTTCGGGTTTCGGTGGGAGCGTCACGGCGTTGCGCCTCATCGAGAAGGGCTACAAGGTCGGCGTTCTCGAGGCCGGTCGCCGTTACGCCGACGCCGACTTCGCGAAGACGAGCTGGGACCTGCGACGCTTCTTGTGGGCTCCGAAGTTGGGCTGCTTCGGCATCCAGCGCGTCCACCTGCTGCGCGACTGCCTGATCCTCGCAGGCGCCGGGGTCGGCGGAGGGTCGCTGAACTATGCGAACACCCTCTACAAGCCCCCGACACAGTTCTTCGAGGACCGGCAGTGGGCCCATATCACCGACTGGCACGACGAACTGAGCCCGTACTACGACCAGGCGAAGCGGATGCTCGGCGTGGTGCAGTACGGCCGGATGACCGACGCCGACAAGGTGATCAAGTCGGTGGCCGACGACATGGGTGTGGGCGACACATTCATCCAGACGCCCGTGGGCGTGTTCTTCGGTGAACCCGGCCGCACGGTGGCCGACCCCTACTTCGGTGGCGCGGGCCCCGACCGCACCGGCTGCATCGAGTGCGGCGAGTGCATGACGGGATGCCGCCACGGCGCGAAGAACACCCTCGTGAAGAACTATCTGGGTCTCGCCGAGCGGGCGGGAGCCGAGATCGTCCCGTTGACGACCGTCACCGATCTCCGCCAGGCCGCCGACGGCACATGGGACGTGATCACCGAACGCACCGGCGCCTGGGTTCGTAAGCGGCGGCGCACCTACACGGCCGCACACGTCGTCCTCGCAGCCGGAACGTGGGGGACGCAGCACCTGCTGCACCATCTCAAGGACACCGGGGCGTTACCCGAACTCTCCGACAAGGTCGGCGAGCTGACCCGCACCAACTCCGAATCGATCGTCGGCGCAGGCAAGATGAGCGTCGATCCCGATATGAACCTCACCGACGGTGTAGCCATCACCTCCTCGTTCCACCCGACGCCCGACACCCACATCGAACCGGTGCGCTACGGCAAGGGCTCCAACGCGATGGGGCTGTTGCAGACGCTCATGACCGACGGCGACGGTCGCACCCCGCGCTGGGTGAAGTTCCTCGTGCAGGTCGTGAAGAACCCGGTGAAGATGCTGCGGATGCTCTCGGTGCACCGGTGGAGCGAGCGCACCATCATCGCTCTGGTGATGCAGAACCTCGACAACTCCATCACCACCTACACCACCAAGGGTCTGTTCGGTCGGCGCAAGGTGACCAGCAAGCAGGGGCACGGCCAGCCGAACCCCACGTGGATCCCGGCCGGAAACGAGGCGACGCGCCGCATGGCCGAGAAGATCGACGGCGTGGCGGGCGGTACCTGGGGTGAGATCTTCAACATTCCGCTCACCGCGCACTTCCTCGGCGGCGCGGTGATCGGATCCGATCCCGAACACGGGGTCATCGATCCCTACCAGCGCGTGCACGGCTACCCGACGCTGAGCGTCGTCGACGGCGCGGCGGTCTCCGCGAATCTCGGTGTGAACCCGTCGCTCACCATTGCGGCGCAGGCCGAACGCGCTGCGGCGTTGTGGCCCAACAAGGGTGAGGACGACCAGCGTCCCGAGCAAGGGCAGCCCTACCGTCGGATCGCGCCGGTCGAGCCGAAGAACCCCGTGGTGCCCGTCGACGCGCCCGGTGCGCTGCGTCTGCCGGTCGTAGGGATCACGCACAGCGGCGTCGCGTAGCGACCAGCAGAAAGACCGGATGAGCGGCCGCGTCGGGATCACCCGGCGCGGCCGCTTAGACTGTTCGGGTGTCGTCGCAAAGCCAGCAGTCCAGACCGGTCGTCGTCGTCGATTTCGGAGCTCAGTACGCGCAGCTGATCGCTCGCCGCGTGCGTGAGGCCAACGTCTACTCGGAGGTCGTGCCGCACACGGCCGGTGTCGAGGAGATCGCAGCGAAGAACCCGCGCGCAGTGGTGCTGTCCGGTGGCCCTGCGAGCGTGTACGAGGAAGGCGCACCGCGCCTCGATCCCACACTGTTCGACCTCGACGTCCCCGTCTTCGGCATCTGCTACGGCTTCCAGGCCATGGCGCAGGCGCTCGGCGGCACGGTCGCGCACACCGGTTCGCGCGAGTACGGCCGGACCGAACTGTCGGTGGCCGGCGGCGTGCTGCACGACGGCCTGCCCGAGACTCAGCCCGTGTGGATGAGCCACGGCGACGGTGTCACCGAGGCGCCGGAGGGCTTCGAGGTCACGGCGACCAGCGCCGGTGCTCCGGTCGCGGCGTTCGAGGACCGGGCCCGCCGGCTCGCCGGCGTCCAGTACCACCCCGAGGTGCTGCATTCGCCCCACGGCCAGCAGGTGCTCAGCCGATTCCTGCACGACATCGCCGGGATCCCGGGCGACTGGACCGCCGCGAACATCGCCGACGCGCTCGTCGAGCAGATCCGTGAGCAGATCGGCGACGGTCGTGCCATCTGCGGCCTGTCCGGTGGTGTCGACTCCGCCGTGGCTGCCGCGCTGGTGCAGCGTGCCATCGGCGACCGTCTGACCTGTGTCTTCGTCGACCACGGCCTCATGCGCGAGGGCGAACGTCAGCAGGTCGAGAAGGACTTCGTCGCCGCGACCGGTGCCCGTCTGATCACCGTCGACGCGTCCGAGACGTTCCTGCGCGAGCTCGCCGGTGTCACCGATCCCGAGACCAAGCGCAAGATCATCGGCCGCGAGTTCATCCGCTCCTTCGAGGGCGCGGTCGCCGAGGTTCTCGGCGAGGGTGCCGACAAGGGCGAGACCGTGAAGTTCCTCGTGCAGGGCACTCTCTACCCGGACGTCGTGGAGTCCGGCGGAGGCTCCGGTACCGCGAACATCAAGAGCCACCACAACGTCGGTGGGCTTCCCGAAGACCTCGAGTTCGAGCTCGTCGAACCGTTGCGCCTGCTGTTCAAGGACGAGGTGCGTGCGGTCGGGCGTCAGCTCGGCCTGCCCGAGGAGATCGTCGGACGCCAGCCGTTCCCCGGCCCCGGTCTGGGCATCCGCATCATCGGCGAGGTCACCCGCGAGCGCCTCGAAATCCTGCGCCGCGCCGACTCGATCGCCCGCGAGGAGCTCACGTCCGCCGGTCTCGACGGACAGATCTGGCAGTGCCCGGTCGTGCTGCTCGCCGACGTCCGCAGCGTGGGCGTGCAGGGCGACGGCCGCACCTACGGTCACCCGATCGTGCTGCGCCCGGTGTCGAGCGAGGACGCGATGACCGCCGACTGGACGCGCCTGCCCTACGAGACCCTCGAGCGGATTTCCACCCGTATCACCAACGAGGTGGCGGAGGTCAACCGCGTGGTGCTCGACGTGACGAGCAAGCCCCCGGGAACCATCGAGTGGGAGTGATCCTCGCTCGCGTGTGACCGCGTGGGAGTGATCCTCGCTCGCCGGAAGCGGTGAGACGACGACGTTCCCCGGACCGATTCGGTCCGGGGAACGTCGCGTAGGTGGGGTCGCTATCTCCGGCGGTTGGGGAGGAAGACCAGCACTGCTCCGATCAGCAGTGCCGCGCCCACCAGGACCCACCCGAGGTCGACGGCAGCGAGGAAATCGACCGAGAACGGTCCGATCATGGCCCATCCGCTCACGACCAGCGCTGCCAGTGCGGCCAGCAGGAGCAGGAGCGACGGTCCCTTGCGGGTGCGCTCGGTCCGATCCTCGGTGTGGGTTCCGGTTTCGTGATCAGCCACGACGCACCTCCAGAGATCCGAATTCCATGTTCGCGTTCAGGTTCAGGACCGGCCCGTCGTCCACTCCGTCCGCACCGCCGTCGATGCCGGGACCGGGGCATCCCTTGATCTCACCCGGGCCGATCGTGCAGTCGGCGCGGACGTCGAGGTTCTCCGGCAGCAGCACCTCGACGCTGCCGAACCGGCCGTCGACCTGCACCGTGCGGTCCTCGGTGAGTTCGAGTCGTCGGAGGTCGAGGGTCATTGCACCGAACTGAGAGCTGTACTCGGCCTGCAGCTGGTCCGCGTTCGTCGGCGCCCAGGTCCGGCTGCCCCAGTTCGAGGTGTCGACCGGTCCGGCGATCGATGCGAGCACGACGAAGCCGAGCAGAGGCCCGGTCACCACGAGAAGTCCGTGACCGCGGTGCAGGAACGCGCCGACCAACAGGCCCAGACCGATGACCGCGAGGGCCACGGCACCCACCCGGGCCGGGGTCACCCAGGCCAGGTCGGCGGCGGCGCCGAGGGCGCCGGTCACGGCAGCGGCGATCACGGCCAGACCGAGGACCGTGGTGGTCAGACGCGAACGCCGGTTCGTGACGACCGCAGGTTCGTGTTTCGGTGCGGGTTCGGGCAGATCCCACGCGAACGGGGCGACCCCGAGGGGATCCCATGCCGGCGGGGACGGTCGTTGGGGCGAGAGCGCGTCGACACCCGGCAGCGGAGCGTCGGTGTCCTTGCGTAGGTCGGGCATCGGGGACGTCTGCCTCTCCGTGGGGTCGGTTGCGCCGGTGATGTTCACGACCTCCGTCGTGTCGGCGGTCTGCGAAGGCGTGGTCGTCTCTGTGCCGATCGTCTCGGGGCCGGTCGCCTCACCGGCCGGTGTCTCCGCGGCTGTCGGACCCGTGTGCATGTTCCATGCACCGGTGTGTGCGCTCCACGGGGAGTGGTACGGGTTCGTCACCGGAGGCTGAGGAAAGGCCGGTTGGGTCGAGAAGGACGATCCTTCCGGTGCCGGCAACAGGGGCGGCTCCGGACGTCGCTGGTAGAGCAGCCACCATCCGCCGAGCATCAGCAGTGTTCCGATGAACCCGGAACCACCCGAGCCTGCGCCCACCGGTCCGATGGCACCTGCCGCGATCGCGAGGGCCACGAGGATCACGACGACCTTGGTGGTCGAGTCCGAGCTCGCACCCCGCCCGACGAGCGATTCGAGTGGGGCGACCTGGTCGCCGTGACGGGGGAACAGCAGCCAGGCCGCCAGATAGAGGACCAGACCGCCACCGCCGAACAGCGCCGAGGCGACGAAGACGACACGGATCAGCACGGGATCGACGCCGTAGCGCACTCCGATACCCGAGCACACCCCCGCGATGTGTCCCTCCTTCGGCAGACGCACGGGGCGGGTCCGCCACATGTCCGCCACCTGGTCCTGAAAGCTCCTCGTGTCCATGGCACCCATCCTGCTGGGCTTCCACGCGCGGCACATCAGGGACCGACCCTGATTTCCGGGACCCGATCGGAGTCCGGACATCAGGGTCCGTCCCCGATGCCGGGCCGGCGATCTCCGTGCCAGTATCGAAGTGTGCAACCGGTACCTGGATTACCCGTGACCGTTCCCCGCCTCGAACGGCGGGTGGGCGGTCGCATCGTGGGTGGTGTGGCCGGCGGTGTCGCCGACCATCTCGGCATCGACGCCACCAAGGTGCGGGTCGCGTTCACGGTGCTCGCCGCCCTCGGCGGATTCGGGATCGCGGCCTACGGCCTGCTGTGGATGTTCGTGCCCCCGGGCTCCGACACCGATCGCCCCACCGGCCCCGAACGTCGTCGCGCCATCGGCCTCGCCTTCATGGGTGTCGGACTGGCGGTGGGTCTTTCGTGGCTGTTCAGCGGTGGTGCCGCCGGTGTGGTGTTCCCGATCGTCGTGGTCGTCGTGGGTGCGGCGCTCGTGTGGCGCGAGTTCGACATCGAAGGACCCAGATCGGTGCTCGGGCTGCCCGCCCACCCGACGGTCCTCACCTGGGCTCGCGTGCTCGGTGGCCTGACCCTCGTCGTCACCGGACTCGGGGTGATGGTCATCGCGCAGGTCGACGTCGCGGCGCTGCGCTCGTCGCTGGTGGCGGTGGTGGTCACGCTGGTCGGTGCCGCGCTGCTGTCGGTGCCGCTGTGGATCCGGATGTGGCGTGCGCTCGAGACCGAGCGCGCCGCCCGGGTGCGCAACGAGGAGCGCGAGGAGATCGCGTCGCACCTGCACGACTCGGTGCTCCAGACGCTCGCACTCATCCAGAAGCAGGCCGGCGACCAGCAGGAGGTCGTGCGACTGGCGCGCAGTCAGGAACGCGAACTGCGCCGCTGGCTGTTCGGAGGGGACGAGACGCCGAGCACCTCGCTCGCCGAGACGTTGCGCACCATCGCCGGTGAGGTGGAGGACCAGTACGGCCTGTCGGTCGAACCCGTCATCGTCGGCGACATCGCGCCGGACGACAGCGATCTGACCCCCGAGGCCGCGACCGCCGTGCTCGGCGCGACCCGCGAGGCGCTCGTCAACGCCGCCAAGCACGCCGCGGTGGAGAGTGTGGATCTGTTCGCGGAGGTGGAACCGCACCAGGTGAGCGTGTTCGTGCGCGATCGCGGCGTCGGGTTCGATCCCGACAACGTTCCCGCCGACCGACAGGGGCTGGCCAAGTCGATCCGGGCGAGGATCGAACGTCGCGGTGGCCGCACCGTCGTGAAGTCGAGTCCCGGAAAGGGAACCGAGGTACGCATCCACGTGCCGCGCGCAGGCCGGACGGACGCCGAACGCGAACAGGACACCGAGTCGACCTTAGAGTGGGGGGTGACCGACCCCCACCCCGAGGAGCAGACACAGTGACTTCGATTCCGGCGACATCGTCCGATGCCACCGAGAACAACCGTCCCTATCGTGTCTTCCTGGTGGACGACCACGCCGTCTTCCGCTCCGGCGTGCGCACCGAACTGGGACGCGAGGCCGACATGGAGATCGTCGGCGAGGCCGGAGGAGTCGCCGAGGCCGTGGCCGGGATCGAGGCGACCAAGCCGGATGTCGTGCTCCTCGACGTCCACATGCCGGACGGCGGCGGTGTCGCCGTCCTCCAGCGGATCCCCGACGGCCCGGTGTGTCTGGCGCTCAGCGTGTCCGACGCGGCCGAGGACGTCATCGCCGTCATCCGGGCCGGGGCGCGCGGGTACGTGACGAAGACGATCTCCGGTCCGGATCTGGCCGATGCCGTGCGACGGGTCGCCGGGGGAGACGCCGTGTTCAGTCCGCGCCTGGCCGGTTTCGTGCTCGACTCGTTCACCGGTCGGTCCTCCGCGCCGGAACCGCCCCTCGATCCCGAACTCGACTCGCTGACCCCGCGAGAACTCGAGGTGCTACGTCTGCTGGCTCGCGGTTACACCTACCGCGAGATCGCCGAGGAACTCGTGATCTCGGTGAAGACCGTCGAGACGCACGCGTCGAACGTCCTGCGCAAGACGCAGCAGTCCAACCGCAATGCACTGACACGCTGGGCGCACCGGCGGCGTATCGACTGAGCGTGACGTCGGAAGTGCAGTTCTCGTCGCTCGTGCGCGGGATCGCCGGCGAGAACTACTCAGCCGTCGCGGCGCAGTGAGATCGGATGCGGTGGCGTCGGATCAGACGACCAGCGCGATGACGACGGCGACGAGCAGTGCCACCAGGATCACCGCGACCATCGCCGCCATCGCCAGGGGCGCATAGGCGACGATGCGGTCCTGCGGGTTGTCGGGGACCGGGCCCTTCGGGAGCAGGCGCTCGAGCAGGGCGGCCGGGGCGAAACCCTGTGCCGATCTCTTCGCGCCCCCGTGGGCCTGCGTCGCGGCGCCGAGGGACCGGTCGGCGAAGGAACCGCGGGGGCGCGAGGGTTCGACGAAGTGGGCGGAGCGTTGCGCCCACGACGGGATCGTGCCGTCCTCGTTCTGGATGGGACGGCCGCGCAGGGCTGCTGCGGATCCGCCCGGTCCGAGGACCACACGGGCGAGGAGATCGCGTGCCTGCGCCATCGTCGGGCGCCGCGACGGATCGGGTTGGAGCATCTCGAGCAGGGGTTCGGTGAGCGGACCCGTGTGCCTGGGCATGATGATCTCGGCCCGGGCGACCCGGTGCAGCAACGCGATCGAGTCGGTCTCGAAACCGAAGGGCGGCTGCCCCTCGACCGCGGTGTAGAGGGTCGCGCCGAGCGAGAACACGTCGCTGGCCTCGGTGGGGTCGTTGCCGCGTGCGACCTCGGGAGCGAAATAGGCCGGGGTTCCGATGATCACGCCCTCGGGATCGTTGTCGCCCTTCGCGCGGGCGATACCGAAGTCGCTGATCTTCACGATGCCGGCGTCGCGGCCACGCTCGGCGATGAGGATGTTGCCGGGTTTGACGTCGCGGTGGACGATTCCGGCGGCGTGCGCGGCGGTGAGGGCGTCGGCGACGTTCGCGCCGATCTGCGCCACCACGTACGGCGGGAGGGTGTCGACGACGTTCATCACCTGGGCCAGGCTGCGGGACGGCAGGTGTTCCATGACGAGCCACGGCTCGCCGTAGTGCAGTGCCATGTCGTACATCGAGATGGCGTGCTCGTGGGCGAGCTGGGCGGCCGCCCGGCCTTCCCGGAGCGCACGGCGACGGAGATCCTCGGCTTCGTCGGGATCGAGGTCGGCGGTGGAGATCACCTGTTTGACGGCGACGTCCCGGCCCAGGCGGTTGTCGCGCGCGAGCCAGACGGCACCCATGCCGCCACCTCCGAGCTTGGAATCGAGCCGATATCGACCGGCCACCAAGTGATCCGGCCCTACGGCCCGTCCTGCCCACGCCTGCTCCGCCACTCGATCGAGAGTAGTCGATCGGAGGTGGTCGGCCCGGCCGAAAGGCGTGTGAGCTGCACTGTAGTCCTCGCTCGGGAGGATGGCGTGTCGACTTGACGGAAGGGAGTGGAGTCGGGTCTACTTGATGAAGATCGAAAGTATGTTCGAATAGAGTTCGAGCCGGGCCACGACTTCCCCGTGGTCGGCCGGTCGTGTGTGTCAGGCGGCAGGCGGATGACAGGGGTGACAGTGGGTGAGGTGGCCGAATTTCCGGTGGACGACGAGGAAGCGGGTCGCGCGAAGCGGATCGAGGCGTTGCGGCGTCGTATCGCGGCAGTGCCGGCACGCGGCGAGGAACAGTCCGTCGCGCGAGGCCGGGTCGAAACCGCCTCCGACCGCATCCTGCCCGTCCCGGATCCTCTCGCGGAACTGTTACCGCAGGGCGGCCTGGCGCGGGGGAGCATCGTCTCCGTCTCCGGTGCAACCTCGCTTCTCCTCGGGATGCTCGCGTCCGTGACGGCCTCCGGTGGGTACGCCGCCGTGATCGGTCAGCGCCGGTTGGGTCTGCTCGCCGCCGCGGAGATGGGCGCCCGATTGCACCGGTTGGCGGTGATCCCCGATCCGGGACCGGATCCCGTGGAGATCGCCGCGGTGCTGCTCGACGGGATCGACCTGGTGGTGCTGGGACTCGGCGGAGCGTCGGTTCCTCCTTCCCGTGCTCGCGCGGTCGCCGCCCGGGTGCGGAGCAAGCAGTCCGTTCTCGTGGTCACGGACGGTCGCTGGGAGGGGGCCCACGTGCGACTGGAGGCGCGGGTCGACGGTTATCGGGGTGTGGACGGTCCCGGCAGGGACCGGCTGTGCGCGACCCGGCTGTCGGTCCGGGCCCACGGACGGGCATTCCCTCCGAGTGCCACCCGCGTCGAGGTGTGCGCCGACCGCAGTGCCGTCGAGTGGACGAGCGCCGAGCGGAACCGGCTGGAGGACGGACGTTTCCGTAAAGCGGTCCGGTGAACGACTCGCCCCCTCGATGGGCGCCCGCGCGGGTCGTGGCCCTCTGGTGCCCCGACTGGCCCGCGGTGGCCGCTGCCACCGCCGCGGAGTTACCCGCGACCGTCCCGATCGCGGTGGTCTCGGCGAATCGCGTCGTCGCCTGTTCGGCCTCGGCGCGGGCCGCGGGGGTCCGGCGCGGCCTGAGGCGGCGTGAGGCCCAGGCCCGCTGCCCGGAACTGCATGTGGCCCGCTCGGATCCGGATCTGGAGGCGAGGGCGTTCGAGGCGGTGGTGGTCGCGATCGATGCGGTGGCCCCGGGCGTGGAGGTGCTGCGTCCGGGTCTGGTGGTGCTCGCCGCGCGCGGTGTGGTCCGGTGGTTCGGTTCGGAGGAGGTCGCCGCGGAAGCCCTGATCGACGCGGTCGCAGCGACCGGAGTGGAATGCCAGATCGGTCTCGCCGACGAGTTGTCCACCGCAGTGCTCGCCGCGAGACGGAATGCGCTGATACCGCCGGGACGGTGCGCCGAGTTCCTCGCACCGCTACCCGTCTCGTATCTCGCGGTGGAGCCGGCGCTGGCAGCTCCCCGACGGGCCGACACGGTGGACCTGTTGCGCCGCCTCGGTATTCGCACCATCGGAGCGTTCGCCTCATTGTCCCCGGTCGACGTGGCGTCACGGTTCGACGCGGACGTCGTCGCTGCGCACCGGAGCGCGCGGGGGCTGCCGGAACGTCCCCCCTCGGCGCGGCCGATCCCTCCGGATCTGACGGTGGAGCATCCCTGCGACCCGCCGGTGGAACGGGTCGACGTTGCGGCCTTCGCCGGTCGCGCTCTCGCCGAACTGCTCCATACCCGGCTCGCAGCAGCGGGAGTCGCGTGCACGCGGCTGCTCGTGACGGCGCGCACCGGGGCCGGGGAGGAACTCGCACGCACCTGGCGCTGCGCCGAGCCACTCACCCCCGAGGGCACGGCCGATCGTGTGCGGTGGCAGCTCGACGGGTGGCTCACAGGTCGCAACACGAACCGGCCCACGGCGGGAATCGTGCTGCTGCGGCTCGAACCGGTCGAGGTCGTGGCCGCCGGTGCGCTGCAACTCGGCTTGTGGGGCGGTGTCGGCGACGAGGACGAACGGGCACGTCGGGCACTCGTCCGGGTGCAGGGTCTGCTCGGTGGGGATGCCGTCCGGATCGGAGTGCTCGGCGGTGGCCGGGGACCCACCGAACGGATCGTCCTCGTGCCCGTCGGCGACGAGGCGATACCGCACTCCGACCCGGACGCACCTTGGCCGGGCCGGCTGCCGCCCCCGGCTCCCGCGCTGGTGTTGCACACACCTCCCGCGATCCGTCTGGACGACGACGTGGGGAATCCGGTCTCGGTGACCGAGCGCGGTCTGCTCAGCGGGTCACCCGCTCGGCTGCGATGGGGAAGTCGCAGCTGGGCGGTGATCGGATGGGCCGGTCCGTGGCCGGTGGACGAGTACTGGTGGGATCCGACCGCAGCTCGGTGCGCAGCCCGCCTGCAGGTGCTGCTCGAGGAATCACGGGCGTTGCTGGTGTTCTTCGGCGCCGACGGCTGGCGGGTGGAAGGCGTCTACGACTGAGTAGGCTCGAACATCATGAGATCTCCGGTCCTCACCGCCGCGCCGAACGGGGTCGCCGTCGCATATCGCGACTTCACGATGCCCGCTGCCGCCCGTTCCGTGCCCGTACTGTTGGTGCACGGTCTGGGTGGCGACGGGCGTACGTGGACCCGCTTCGCCGCGTCTCTGGTGAAGGCGGGCCGGCGGGTGATCACCGTCGACTTACGCGGACACGGACGTAGTGGCCGGGCCGCCTCGTACCGCTTCGGTGAGTTCGCCGCCGACGTCGCCGGACTGTGCACCCATCTCGGCGTCGATGCCGTCGACCTCGTCGGGCACTCGTTGGGCGGTCACGTGGGGTCGCTGGTCGCGCAACAGCATCCCGGACTCGTCCGGCGGCTGGTCCTGGAGGAGACACCCCTGCCGTTGCGGGAGGGGGATCCGGTGCCGGAGGTGCCCGCGCACCGTCCGACTCCCGTGGAATTGTGGCACGCCGCGACCAGCATGGCACTCAACCCTCGCGCGGTCACTGCATTCGACCGTTCGATGACGCCCTCGGTCGTCGCCCAGTTCCACACGCCGAATCCGACGTGGTGGCAGCATCTTCCGTCCGTCGCCGCCCCGACCCTGCTGTTGCGCGGTGTACGGCGCGGCAGCATGGTCGACCCGCGACTCCTGACGGCGGCAGTCGAGGCACTGCCCTCGGCATCCGTGCGGGAGATCGGGTGCGGGCACAGCATCCACCGCGACCGTGCCCGCGATTTCGCAGTCGCGGTCGTCCCGTTCCTCACGGATCGATCGGTTGCCTAGACTCGACGATCGTGCGCATCGCGACCTTCAACATCAACGGAATCCGTGCCGCACAGCGACGTGGGTTCGAGGACTGGCTGCGTGAGCGCAACCCCGATGTGGTGGCCCTGCAGGAGGTCCGCGCCCCCGCGGCCGCGATCCCGCAGGGCGTCTTCGGCAAGTATCACCTCGCGTACGACGAGGGCATCCTGCCCGGCCGCAACGGCGTCGGGATCCTGACGCTCCACGAGCCGGCCGCCGTGCGCACCTGGAGCGGCACCGCTCTGCTGCGGCTTCCCGGTGAGGAACACGTCGACCGGATCGACTTCGATCGGGGACCGCTGGCGCGCGGACTGGCCGAATTCGCCCACGAGGGACGATACGTCGAGGTGGACCTCGCCGACGCACCCGTCACCGTGGCGTCGCTGTACCTGCCGAAGGGTGGGCTCCCGGCGCACCTCCAGAAACCCGGACGCATGCGCGACGAACCGGACGGCGGGGTGCGTTACCAGCGCAAGATGCGGTTCCTGTCGGCCTTCGCCCGGCAACTGACCCGCACCCGACTCGCGGCGCGCGCCCAGGGCCGGGAGTTCCTCGTCATGGGCGATTTCAATGTCGCTCACACCCGTTACGACGTCCGCAACTGGCGGCGTCGCGGGCAGGCGGAGGGTTTCCTGCCGGAGGAACGCGCCTGGTTCGATTCGCTGCTGTCGCCGCGGACGCTCGTCGACGTCGTCCGCCGGCAGCATCCCGAGGTCGATGGCCCCTATTCGTGGTGGTCGTGGTTGGGGGACTCGTTCGCGTCCGATTCCGGGTGGCGGATCGACTACCACCTCGCCACCCCGCAGCTGGCCCGGACCACGATCTCGGCGGGGACCGATCGTGATCCGGCGCCGGACCGGAGGATCAGTGATCACGCGCCGGTAGTCGTGGACTACGACATCTGAGACGCCGTGGTGGACTACGACATCCGACACACGTGATCAGTCCATGGTGAGGATCTGGCGCAGGGCGGCCCCGTCGGCCAGCGCGTCCATCGCCTCGTTGATCCGGCGTAGCGGCAAACGGTCGGTGACGAGTCGCTCGACCGGCAGTCGTCCCTCCCGCCACATGTCCACGAACCGGGGGATGTCGCGGGTCGGGACCGCGGAGCCGAGATAGCTGCCCACCAGCGAGCGGCCCTCGCCCACGAGGGCCGCGGGCGACACCTCGAGCCGGGCGTCGGGTGCGGGCAGCCCGACGGTCACCGTGGTGCCTCCCGGTCCGGTGAGCGCGACCGAGGTGGCGAGCGCGGGCACGCTTCCCGCGGCCTCGATGACCAGCCGTGCCTTCACACCCTGCTCGACGGCCTCGTCCGGCGAGAAGACGTGCTCGGCGCCCAGCGCGCGGGCCGTGGCCCGCTTGTCCGGGGACGTGTCCACGGCGATCACGGTGACGTCGTCATGGGCCAGCGCCACGAGCAGCGCGGCCATGCCCACTCCGCCGAGACCGACGACGACGAGCGTGTCCCCGGCCTGGGGGCGAGCGGCATTGACGACCGCGCCACCGCCGGTCAGCACGGCGCATCCCATGAGCGCGGCGACCTCGGCGGGTACGTCGTCGCCGACACCGACGAGGGACCGCGTGTCGACGACGGCATGGGTCGCGAAGGCCGAGGCTCCCAGGTGGTGGTGGACGTCGCTCCCGTGTCGGTGCAGTCGCCGGGCACCCGACAACAGGGTTCCTGCCGCGTTCGCGGCCGATCCCGGGATGCAGGGACGGATGCCGTTGCTCGCGCAGCCCTCGCAGTCACCGCAGCGTGGCATGAAGGTCATGACGACCCGCTCGCCGACGGAGAAGCCGGTGGTCTCGTCACCGAGTTCGACGATGCGACCGGCCGCTTCGTGCCCGAGAAGCATCGGTACCGGCCGGGGCCGATTGCCGTCGACCACGGACAGATCGGAGTGGCACACACCGGCGCATTCGATCTCGACCAGCGCCTCACCCGGTCCCGGTGGGTCGAGTTCGAGAAGGTCGACACCGAGCGGAGTGGACTCCTCGTACCGCCGCCGACGTCCGATTTCCTCCAGGACTGCTCCGGTGATCTGCACGGGTCTCCCTTCCGTAGAGTCGCGAATTCCGCTACCCCTAGCATCACGAGCATGACACTCACCCGGGCGGATCGCTTCCTCATCGGTGCCGCCGCAGTCTTCCTCGTGTCCCAGGCGAACATCGGCCGGGTTCTCGGCTCCACGGCCTCGACGGTGGGCACCGTCCAGACCACCTTCTCGGCCTCGAAGTACCGGAAGGTCCTCGACAACCTCGGTCCCGACGAGATCGAGCGCTACCGGCGGCACTACTACTGGGACATGGTGCACCCGGTGACCTTCGCCGTCGCGCTGCGGGCCGGAGCACGATCACTCGACACGCATCGTCCGCTGCCGCCGCGCACGCACCGGATCCTGATGACCGCACCGGTCGTCGCCGCGGCGGGTGACTACGTGGAGAACGTCGTCGGCCTGTACCTGCTGGAGCACCGCACCAGGATCGACGACCGGACGGTCCGGGCCACCTCCACCGTCAGCGTCACCAAGTGGGTGCTGGCGCTGGGCAGCTTCGCGTACCTGTCGCAGGGGTTCTTGCGCATGTGGGGTGGCGCGGCACTGCGACGCCTGCGTCGCGGCCGACCCACTCGTGGGGTGCCGAGCCGTCCCACGAGTGTCCGGGCCACAATGTCCGCGTGACCACCATTCCCGCCACCACCTGTTCCGCACTGTCCGCCCTCGACGAGCCGCTACCCGGAACGGCCGCCACCGCGCCGGGCTACGTGTGCCTCGAGGTGCCGTCGGGGTGGGGCCGCGACGTGCTGGACGGCACCTTCCTCGGCACCGACTTGTCGGACGAGCTGTCCGCCCGGGCGCAGGCTGCGGACGTGCGGATCCTGTTCATCCGGAGACCCGGCCGTGACGTGGAGCGCGAGACCCGGACGGTCCTTCTGGCCCGCACCGAACCGGAGGACACCTGGTGCGAGCGGCTCGAGATCACCGAGCCGGCGGAGCTGCTCGACATCGTTCCTCGCGTGGTCGCGGGTCCGGCCCCCGGTATCGGGGCCGCGGTGCAGGATCCGATCGTCCTGGTGTGTGCTCACGGCAAGAGGGACCTGTGCTGCGCTGTGCTGGGGCGTCCGATCGCGGCCGCTCTCACCGCCGAGTTCGGGCAGGACGTGTGGGAGTGCTCGCACACCGGCGGACATCGTTTCGCGCCGTCGATGATCATGCTGCCCACCGGCTACACCTACGGACGGCTCGACGCGGATCACAGTATCGCCGCGGTACGCGAGGCCCGGAAGGGACACGTGTACGCCGGCGGGTTACGGGGGCGCAGCACGTGGAGTGCGTTCGGGCAGGCCGCCGAGATCGCGGTACGCGAAGAGCTCGCCGGTTTCGCGATCGATGCCGTGACGGTCGAGGACGGCGACGAGCCGATCGTGCGCCATCGCGACGGCCGGGCGTGGCGTGTCGGGGTGGAGACCTCGGAACTACCGGCCCGGCCGGCGAGCTGCGGTGCCGCCGCCAAGCCGGCGCGTCCCGTCGTTGCGACGATGATCACGCCGCTGCAGTAGACGCCCCGAACAACGACCCGGCATTCTGCGGTCTCAGTGACCCAGCCCGACCTTCGCGTGCACGCGCTTCATCCAGGCCGGTGCCCACCAGTTGGCCTCACCCATGAGCTTGACGAGCGACGGCACGAGCAGCATGCGCACGATCGTCGCGTCGATGATCAGTGCGACGATCATGCCGACGCCGAGGAACCGCATGATCGACAGGCCGGAGATGGTGAAGGCCCCGGTGACGACGATCAGCAGCAGCGCGGCGGCGGTGACGACGCGTCCCGTGCGGGAGATGCCGTACTCGACGGCGTCGACCGTCGACGCCCCGGCGGCGCGGGCCTCCATCATGCGCGACATGAGGAACACCTCGTAGTCGGTGGACAGGCCGAATACGACCGCAAGGATGAGGACGACGAAGGTCGGCTCCATCGCCGAAGGCACGACGTGCAGCCACGAGGCGCCGTGTCCCAGCTGGAACACCCAGGTCAGCACACCGAAGGTCGCGGCGAGGCTCAGTGCCGCCATGAGCACCGCCTTGATCGGCAGTGCCACCGACCCGAATGCCAGGAACAGCAGCACCAGGGTCGAGAGCACCATGATCGTGATCATCCAGGGGAGCGAATCCGAGACTGCCTGGTTGGCGTCGTCGACGAGGGCCCGGCCGCCGCCGACGAGCAGATCGGTGCCGTCCGGCACGTCCAGGGCACGCAGTTCGCCGGTGATCTCGCTCGCCCGTGCGGTGCCGTCCACGCCCTGCGCGTAGAGCGCCTGGAGAACCACGACGTCGGATTCCTGCCCGACGATGACGGTCTGCGAGATGCCGTCCATCTTCGCGATCTCGGTGGACACCGTGCGGACCGCGATGCTGTCCGGGGCCTGCCCGTTCTCGCCGCGCAGAACGAGTGTCGCGCCGTTGCCGGTGCTCGGGAACTCGTCGAGCAGGGTCTGGGTGGCTGCGCGCGCCTCGCTGTCCTCGGGCAGCGCGGTGTACTCGATCTCGCCGAACCTGGCCTCGACCACGGGTGACGCGAGCACGAGCAGACCACCGGTGATCACCACGGCGATCAGGGCGGGACGACGCACAACCTTGCGCACGACCCCGCCCCAGAAGCGGCGCGCCCGCGCTTCGGCGCGTGTGGAGGTCTCGCGGTCCCAGGTCCACGCGTTGATGCGGTGGCCGAGCATCGCCAGCAGCGCGGGGACCGCGGTCAGCGACAGCACGGCAGCACCGAGGACGGCGGCCATGGCGCCGAGACCGAGCGACCGCAGCACCGTCTGCGGGAAGACGAGCATGCCCGCGAACGCGCAGACCAGCAGGGCGGCGGAGAACATCACGGTGTGACCGGCAGTGGCCATCGTCCGCTTGACCGCCGATGCAACGTCCGAGCCGGCCGCGAGCTCCTCGCGGTAGCGGCTGACGATGAACAATCCGTAGTCGATGGCCAGACCCAGGCCGATCAGCGAGGTGATGTTCAGTGCGTACGACGACACCTCGGTGAAGTTCGACAGCAGGCGCAGGGTGGCGAGGGACGAGAAGATCGCGAGCACGCCCACGAATACCGGAACCGCGGCGGCGATGACACCGCCGAAGATGAACACCAGCAGCACCAGCGTGATGGGTATCGCGATGAGTTCGGATCGGACGAGGTCGCTCTCCAGGGTGTCGGTGAACTCGATCGCGACCACGGTGTTGCCGGCGAACTGCGACTCCACGCCGGGGACCTCGAGCAGGTCGAGTGCGTCGGGGAAGGTCGAGGCGTTCAGCCCGGAGTTCGCGCCGAGGGTGATCGATGCGCCCACGCTGCGCTGGTCGGTCGACAGCAGCAGCTGGTTCATCGGAGGAGGAGCGGTCCAGTAGGTCTGGATCGACTCGGCGGGGACCGCGTCCTGGAACTCGGCGAGGGTTCTCTCGATGTCGGGACGGATGTCGTCGATCGTGCGCCCCTCGGGCGCGGTGTACAGCGCGATGATGTCCGCGGCCTGCGAGCCGAAGTTCTCGTAGATGATCTGCTCGACCTCGACGGCCTCGCTGTTGGGGTCGTAGTAACCCGTGCCGGTCAGCTTGCCGAAGATCCCGACGCCCCACGCTCCGGCGAAGAGCACGACGAGCAGCACGATCGCCAGTACCCATCGGCTCCTGGTGACGACGACCTCGGCCCAGCGACTCATGCCCACTCCCGGTTCCGCTGACGATTGTGACGATCGGCAACTGTACTGGCGTGGAACGGGAGGGCTTCACCCTGCTCGGCCGGAGTGCAGGGGGGAAGTAGGTGGACCGACGCGCCGGATGCCTCACGGCACGGTGCGCAACGTGGCTCCAGCCGGACGGTATTCCACGAAGGCGGTTTCTCATTGGCTCCGGGGCGTACGCGACGCGCCGATCCACACTCCTCAACAGGGGTGGTCGCCGATCCATTCCCGAAGCGGTGGAAGTGACGGGGTTCACCCGCCGTCGTGGGCATGGTGCGCGGCACCGGCCGCGTGCGTCACCTCGTGCACCTCGTCGGCGCCGACCACCACGAACTGTCCCATCATGCCGCTGTCCTCGTGTTCGAGCAGGTGACAGTGGTACATGTACGGCATCGCCGGATCGGTGTGACGACCGAACGGTACGAGCAGTCGCACGGTCGCCGCCGGTGGGATGAAGACGGTGTCCTTGCGGCCGGCCAGGGACGGATGGTCGGGACTCACCCCGGTCATGTCGAGGATCTCGAACTGCACGTCGTGGATGTGGAAGTTGTGGATCGTGCCGCCGGCATTGCGTACCTCCCACAGCTCGGTGGTTCCCGCGACGACCACCTCGTCGATCCGGGCCATGTCCATCTCGCGACCGTTGATGGTCGTCGACGATGTCAGGTCGATGCGGCGGGTGTTGCTCGGTTCCCCGAGTTCCGGGAGGGTCGTCAGTCTCTCCGGGATCGCGGCCGACGAGGCCAGGACGGGTGCTGCCCGCAGTTCGAGGACGTCCATGCGGTCGTCGCCGCCCGAGAAGCGGTCCTGCCAGAAGCCGGCCTTCAGCGCGGGTGGGGTGCTGCGCAACACGTGCCGCGAACCCGCTTCGGGCCGGACGACGATCTCGGCGCGCTCGCCCGGCGACAGCTGGAGGCTGCGGACGGCCCGCGGCTCTTCGAGCAGACCGCCGTCGCTGCCGACGACGAGGAACGGCATCCCGGTGTCGAACGAGAAGTTGTAGACACGCGCGTTCGACGCGTTGAGCACCCGGAGCCGGACCGTCTCGGTGCCGACGTCCAGGAACGGTCGTGGGGTGCCGTTGACGAGGATCTCGTCGCCGAGCGTGCCGACGTCGGCGAAGATCGCGTTGCTGTCGTCGAGCTGGTCGCCGTCGAATTTCCTGTCCTGCACGATGACGGGGATGTCGTCGACGCCGTAGTCGTGGGGGAGCGGTGACGTCCCGGGTTCGTCGATCAGGAACATGCCCGCGACACCCCGGTACACGTGGGCGGCGGTGGAACCGTGCAGGTGTGGGTGGTACCAGAGGGTCGCGGCCGGCTGGTCGATCGTCCAGTGCGGCGACCATGTCGTTCCCGGTGCGATCGGCTGGTGCGGGCCGCCGTCCATCACCGCGGGCAGGTGCATGCCGTGCCAGTGCATGCTGCTCGTCTCGCCCAGTTCGTTGGTGACGTTCACTCGCACTGTCTCGCCGCGCACGGCCCGCAGGGTCGGCCCGAGATAGCTGCCGTTCACTCCCCACGTCCGAGTGCCGGAACCGTGCCCGAGGTCGGCCGTGCCGCGCTGCATGGTCAGGTCGAACACGCGCGTGCCCTCGGGGCCGACACTGCCGGACTCCACGGGAGGAATGCGCAGGGCGGTGTCGAACTCGACGCGCCCGGTCGTATCCACCGCGCGGGTGGTCCAGGCGTGGACTGCCAGACCGCCGATGACCGCCACGAACGCGATGACGAGCACGAACGGTATGGCGAGCAGGCGTACCAGGAGTTTCACGACATTCATGCTCGTGCTCCCACACCGTCGGCGCATCCGGCGCGGCACCTGATCTCGCGGTGGGGGAGAACCCCGACCCGGCCCTCAGGATGTGCTGTGCAGGCGCGCGGCGCGGCGCACGAGATGCTCGCGCTCGGCGACGCTCGTCGCGAGGTGCGCGGCCTCGGCGTAGAGCCGTGCCGCCGTCGCCGTGTCGCCGGCGCGTTCGTGGAGGTACGCCGCGGCCGCCGTGTAGCGGGGCAGGCCGGGATCGAGTTCGGCCAACGCGGCCAGACCGGCGTGCGGTCCGTCGGCTTCACCGAGCGCGACGGCGCGGTTGAGGCGGGCCACGGGATTGTCGGTGAACCGTAGGAGTTCGTCGTACCACTCGACGATCTGCACCCAGTCCGTCTCTTCCGCGGTGCGGGCATCGGCGTGCAGAGCGGCGACGGCCGCCTGTGCCTGGAACTCCCCGAGCCGATCGCGGGCGAGTGCGGCCTGCAGGATCTCCACGCCTTCCGCGATCATGCGTGTGTCCCACAACCTGCGGTCCTGTTCGGCGAGGGGGACGAGACTGCCGTCCGGCCGTGTTCGTGCCGGCCGCCGGGCGTGGTGGAGCAACATCAATGCGAGCAGGCCCGACACCTCCTCGTGTTCGATCACCGCCGCCAGCCGACGCGTGAGCCGGATGGCCTCGGTTGCCAGATCGATGTCGCCCGAATAGCCCTCGTTGAACACGAGATAGAGCACGCGTAACACCGTCGCGACGTCGCCCGGTCGGTCCAGCCGGACGTCCGCGACCGTGCGTTTGGCCCGGCTGATGCGCTGCGCCATCGTCGCTTCCGGGACGAGATAGGCCTGCGCGATCTGCTTCGTGGTCAGCCCGCCGACGGCGCGCAGGGTCAGCGCGACCGCCGATGCGGGTGTGAGCGACGGATGGGCGCACAGGAAGTACAAGGCCAGCGTGTCGTCCACCGATCCGACCGCCTCCGGCCGGGGCTCGGCATCGACGAGGAGCTCGCGGCGTCTACGGGAGCTGTCGGCGCGCACGGTGTCGAGGAACCTGCGCCACGCCACCGCGACCAGCCAGCCCTTCGGATCGTGCGGTGGATCCTCCGGCCACACCCGAAGGGCTTCGAGGAGGGCGTCCTGCACGGCATCCTCGGCCGTCGCGAAATCCGATCCGCGGCGGACGAGGATGCCGATCACGGCGGGAACCAGCGTGCGCAGAAGATCCTCGTCATCGACGGTTGCCGCCACAGTTCTCACTCCGTGATGGTGGGAGGTGCGGTGAGGAACGGCCGGACCTCGATCCACTCGTGGATCGGCTTTCCGGCCGCCCCCGGAGCGGCGGAGAGCTCGCCGGCCAGTTCCACCGCCCGGTCGTAGCTGTCGACGTCGATCATCATCCAGCCGGCGATGAGGTCCTTCGTCTCCGGGAACGGTCCGTCGGTGACCGGTGGACGTCCCTCACCGTCGTAGCGGACGAAGGTTCCCTCGGGTGAGAGCGCCTGGGCGTCGACGAACTCGCCGGTGCTCTCGAGGCGAGCGGCGAAATCCTGCATGAACCCGATATGGGCCGACACCTCGTCCGGCTCCCACTGATCCATGGGTACGTCGTTCACCGCGGCCGGGGCGCCTCGGTAATGCTTGAGCAGCAGGTACTTGGCCATGATGTTCTCCTCCGTGCGGTACGGCCCATTGTGGCCGCGTTCATGAAGGAGACGGAGTCGCTTCCGGATTCTCGACATCGCTCCGCGAACGATTCGACGTTAGGGTCGCGACATGCGTATTCATCTCGGACCCGGCCACGACGACCACCTCGCCGCCGCGATCGTCTCCGGCGGCGGAACCCTCTCCGAGCTGGACGAGGCCGACGCCCTGGTGTGGGACGGCGGCGCCGAGGAATTCCCGGATCTGCCCGACCGGGTGCGCTGGGTGCAGCTCACCTACGCGGGGATAGAACCGTTCTTCCGGGCGAGCGTGATCGACGACCGCCGGCTGTGGGCGAACGCATCCGGTGTGTACGCCGACAACGTGGCCGAGTACGCGGTGGGGGCGCTGCTCGTGGGGTTGCGGCAGTTCCACGCCTCGGTCGCCGCGAAGCGGTGGAGCAAGGACGTCCTCGACCCGCGGGTGCGGACCCTCCACGGATCGACCGTCGCCATTGTCGGGGCCGGCGGCATCGGCCGGGCGATGATCCCGCGCTTGCACGCCTTCGGCGCGGACGTCGTCGCGGTCAACCGTTCGGGCCGTCCCGTCGACGGCGCGAAGGTGACACTGCCGGCCGACCGCACCGCGGAGGTGTGGTCGATGGCCGATCACTTCGTCATCGCCGCGCCGGCGACCGCCGAGACCGACCGTCTCGTCGATGCCGCGGCGCTCGGGGCCATGCCCGATTCGGCGTGGCTCGTGAATGTCGCGCGCGGCAATCTCGTCGACACCGACGCGCTGGTGAAGGCGCTCGGGGACGGCGCGATCGCGGGGGCGGTCCTCGACGTGACCGATCCCGAACCGTTGCCCGACGGTCATCCTCTGTGGGATCTCGACAACGCCGTGATCACGCCGCACATCGCCAACACGCGCAGTCGGCTGACACAGACGTTCGCACCGACCCTCGAGGAGAACGTGCGCAGGTTCATCGCGGGCGAGGAACTGATTGCACAGGTCGATCCGCACGCGGGTTACTGAAGCCGCTCGGCGGCGTCCTTGATCGCGGACAGGCGACGGTCCCAGCCCGCTCCCACCGCGTCGATCGCGCGCCCGACGGCGCTGAGCCGGGATCCGACGGCGGAGAAACGGATCTCCCGACCTGTCCGCTCGGCCGTCACGAGGCCGCACCGTTCGAGCACCGCCAGGTGCTTGGCGATGGCCTGACGAGAGACGGTGAACTCGGCGGCGAGGCCGGATGCCGACGCCGGTGACCGGCCCAGTCGTTGCAGGATGCGCCATCGGGTGTCGTCGGCGAGGGCGGCGAAGACGGGATGCAGATCGATGGAGATCTCGTCAGCGTTCGGCAACGCTTCGGCCCTTCTCGAGTCGGCCCTTGGCGATCTCCAGTTCGGTGACCCAGCCGCGGGAGTTCTCTTCGAAGCGAGCGCGGCGTTCGCCCGCGTCGCCGGGCAGGGAGCCGAATCCGCTTTCGATGACGCGTAATTCGGTCGTCCCGGTGTCGAGTGCGGTGAGCCGGAACTCGACGAGGGTGGACGGGCTGTCGGGATCGGTGTAATCGGCGAGCCACCGGAAGGCCGCGTAGTGCGGTTCGTCGAGGGCTACGGTACGGAAGACGAAGGCGCCGTGGACCGGGTCGTGCACCGTGGTCAGGTCTCCGTCGCGTTCGAGTCGATGCTCGGTCCACTCGTGGTCGTTGATGTACCAGCCGGGTTCGGACACGAGCGTCCACACCCGCTCGACGGGAGCGCCGATCGTGATGTCGCGTTCGATGCGATCGAGTTCGTCGGTCATGACTGTCTCCTCCGATGGGAATGCAACTCCAGGGTTGCACTGTAGTTGCCATGATGCAACCCCTTGGTTGCAGTCGATCGCGCAGTTCTCGTCGACGACTCCCGGCGTGTCGCGACGAGAACCGAGCGTGTTCGAACGTCTCGTTCGAACGCATGTGCGATACTGGGTCGGTCGAGGAGGTGCCGGAGTGGGATGGGGAAACGGTCCGCCGACCTGGTCGGAGATGGAACGTGTGCTCTCGGGACGGCCCGGTGCTTCCCGTCGCGATGCCGAACATCCCGGCGACGGGAGCGACAGCCCGGCGTGGTCCCGCACCCGTGCCGAGTACGAGGCGCGGGTCCGTCGGCCGGAAGGGCCGGTCGTGCCCTATGCGGAGCTGCACGCCCATTCCGCGTTCAGCTTCCTCGACGGTGCGTCGACCCCGGAGGAGCTCGCCGAGGAGGCGGCACGACTCGGGCTCGAGGCTCTCGCGGTGACCGACCACGACGGACTGTACGGAGCGGTGCGATTCGCCGAAGCCGCACGCGGACTCGACATCCGCACCGTCTTCGGGGCAGAACTGGGACTCGGCGAGGCACACCTGCTCGTCCTCGCCCGCGGTCAGGAAGGCTATCGGCGCCTGTCGCGGCAGATCGCCGACGCCCACCTCGCGGGAGGGGAGAAGAACAACCCGACGTACGACTACGAGGCGCTCACCGACGCCGCCGGCGGGCACTGGCAGATCCTCACCGGCTGTCGTCAGGGGCATCTGCGACAGGCGCTCGCCACCGGCGGGATCCCCGCTGCCGAAACGGCGCTGCTCGACCTCGTCGAGCGGTTCGGTGCCGACCGTGTGACCGTCGAACTGACCCGGCACGGATATCCCGACGACCACGAGCGCAACGCCGCTCTCTTCGATCTCGCCGCGCGACACGGCATCCCGTGCATCGCGAGCACGGCGGCGCACGTCGCGCACCCCCGCCGGCGGCGTCTGGCCATGGCCATGGCGGCGATCTCCGGCCGGCAGAGTCTCGACGACGCCGCCGGCCGGATCCCGCCGACCGGCGGCGGGCATCTGCGGTCGGGGGAGGAGATGGCCCGGCTGTTCGAAGCCTTTCCGGGTGTCGTGCACAATGCCGCCGAGCTCGGTCGTGAATGTGCCTTCGACCTGCGTCTCGTCGCACCGAAGCTGCCGCCCTTCGACGTTCCCGAGGGACACACCGAGTTCACCTGGCTGCGTGAGCTCACCTACGACGGAGCACGTCGCCGCTACGGGCCGGTCGAGCGTCGTCCCGACGCCTATCGGCAGATCGAGCACGAACTCGACGTCGTCGGCCGGCTGGGATTCCCGGGATACTTCCTCGTCGTCCACGACATCGTCGACTTCTGTAAACGGAACGACATCCTGTGTCAGGGAAGGGGATCGGCCGCCAATTCGGCGGTCTGCTACGCCATCGGCATCACCAACGTCGATCCCGTCGGCAACAAGCTGCTGTTCGAACGCTTCCTCTCACCCGAACGCGACGGTCCGCCCGACATCGACCTCGACATCGAGTCCGACCGGCGGGAGGAGGCGATCCAGTACGTCTACCGGAAGTACGGCCGGATCAATGCGGCGCAGGTCGCGAACGTCATCACCTATCGCGGTCGATCCGCCGTCCGCGACATGGCCCGCGCCCTCGGATATTCGCAGGGGCAGCAGGACGCGTGGAGCAAGCTGATCGGCCGGTGGGGTGGTGTGCGGGTCGAGACCGACGAGCGGATCCCCGGGGCGGTTCTCGATCTCGCCGAACAGATCGAAGGTCTGCCACGGCATCTGGGTATCCACTCGGGCGGCATGGTGATCTGCGACCGGCCCGTCGCCGACGTGTGCCCCGTCGAATGGGCGCGGATGGAAGGGCGCACCGTCCTGCAGTGGGACAAGGACGACTGTGCCGCAGCGGGTCTCGTGAAATTCGACCTGCTCGGCCTCGGCATGCTCTCCGCGCTGCACTACATGATCGACCTCGTCGACGAACACGAAGGAGTGCGGGTCGATCTCGCGCAACTCGACCTCTCCGAGCCGGGGGTGTACGAGATGCTGTGCCGCGCAGATTCGGTGGGCGTCTTCCAGGTGGAGTCGCGGGCGCAGATGGCCACTTTGCCACGGCTGAAACCGCGATGCTTCTACGATCTGGTCATCGAAGTGGCCATCATCCGGCCCGGCCCGATCCAGGGCGGTTCGGTGCACCCTTACATCCGGCGACGCAACGGTCTCGAAGCTGTCACCTACGACCACCCCTGCCTCGAGAAGGCCCTCGAACGCACCCTCGGCGTTCCGCTCTTCCAGGAACAACTCATGCAGATGGCTGTCGACGCCGCAGGATTCAGTGCGGCGGAAGCCGATCGGTTGCGGCGCGCGATGGGATCGAAACGGTCGACGGAGAAGATGGAACGTCTGCGGGGGCGCCTCTATCAAGGAATGCGGGACCTGCACGGCATCACGGGCGACGTCGCCGACCGCATCTACGAGAAACTCTATGCCTTCGCGAATTTCGGTTTCCCCGAAAGCCATTCGCAGAGCTTCGCTTCACTCGTGTTCTATTCGGCGTGGTTCAAACTGCACCATCCCGCAGCGTTCTGTGCGGGTCTGCTGCGCGCTCAGCCGATGGGTTTCTACTCGCCGCAATCGCTGGTCGCCGATGCTCGACGTCACGGCGTCGTCGTCCACGGCCCCGACATCGGTGCGAGTCTCGCGCACGCCACCCTCGAGAACTCGGGTCGGGAGGTCCGGCTCGGCCTGGCCACGGTTCGGCACATCGGCGACGACCTCGCCGAACGCATCGTGACCGAACGCGACCACGGCCCGTACACCTCACCTGCCGATCTCGCCGCGCGGGTCGGTCTCACCACAGCACAGGTCGAAGCACTGGCCACAGCGGGAGCGTTCTCCTCGTTCGGCGTCACCCGCCGCGAAGCGCTCTGGGCTGCGGCTCCGGCCGCGGCGCAACGTCCCGGACGGCTCCCCGGGATCGGGATCGTGTCGGCGCCCGCCCTGCCGGGGATGAGTGCTCTCGAACTCGCCGCCGCCGACGTCTGGGCCACGGGAATCTCGCCGGACAGCTATCCGACGCAGTTCCTGCGTGAGCGACTCGACGAACTCGGGGTGATCCCCGCTGTGGAGCTGCTCCGGGTCCCGGACGGGACACGCATCCTCGTCGGCGGGGCCGTGACCCACCGGCAGCGACCGGCGACCGCCGCCGGTGTCACCTTCCTCAACCTCGAGGACGAGACCGGAATGGTGAATGTGGTGTGCTCGGTGGGGTTGTGGGCGCGCTACCGCACCGTGGCCCACACCGCACCCGCCCTGCTCGTCCGTGGCCGGCTCCAGAACGCCGAGGGGGTGGTCACGCTCCTCGCCGATCACCTCGAGCCCATGGATCTGCGGATGCCGAGCAGATCACGCGATTTTCGTTAGCATCCCCGAGTGTGAAACGCCTGTCGGTGGTGGTGTTGGCTCTGTTCGCGCTGGTCGTCACAGGATGTGACGAGGGCGGGGGAGGCAGCGACTCGTCAGCCTCCGCGCCCGCGATTGTCGACGGCGGTCTTCGGGAGTCGCAACCCGTCGAAGAGTCCCATCGCAAGGAGGTCGTCACCGGCTACCTCGAAATGGAGACCGGCGATCCCGTGGCGACGGGCCGCCGGGTCGCGACGGTGGTCGAGGAGGCCGGTGGACGCGTCGACTCGCTCACCGAGCAACCCGAGGCGAGCAGCGTGCTGACCGTGCGGGTGCCCGCCGACCGGCTCGACGAGGTCGTCGACGAGATCCGCACGCTCGGTCGTGTCACGAGCCTGAGTACCACCCGCGACGACGTGACGATGCAGTACACCGACCTCGAGGCGCGGGTGGGTGCGCTGCGGGCCTCGGTGGACCGCCTGCGGGCGCTGCTCGAGTCGTCGGCGGACGTCGAGGCGCTGATCGCCGCCGAGACCGCGCTCGCCGAACGCCAGGCCGAACTCGACAGTCTCGAGGCACAGCGACGGCAGTTGGGCGACAGGATCGAACTGTCCACGCTCACCGTCGACATCACCACCGATCGCCTTCCCTCCGAGCAGGACAGCTTCGTGGACGGGCTCGTTGCGGGATGGAACAGCCTGTGGGCCGCACTGGGGGCCGCGGTGGTCGGTATCGGCGCCGCGATACCGTGGGTGGCGTTCCTGTTCGTGTGCGCTGCTGTCCTCTACTCGGTCATCCGGCTCATCACCCGACGGGGACGTTCGTCCGGAACCACCGGGACGCCCGATACCGAGAGGACCGACAGCGATGCGTGAGGTCGACCTGGCCGCACTCGAATCCGCACTCACCGACGGGGCGACCGTCATCGACGTGCGTGAACGCGACGAATACGCCCAGGTACGTGTGCCCGGCGTCACGAACATCCCGCTCAGCGAGTTCGTCGCGCGAGTCGACGAGATCCCCACCGAGGGCACCGTCTACGTCGTGTGCGCAGTGGGTGGGCGCAGCCTGCAGGCCGCGCAGTATCTCGCCGGTCGCGGTGTCGACGCCGTGTCCGTCGCGGGCGGTACCGACGGATGGGCCCGTTCGGGTCGTCCGGTGGAGAGCGGAGCCTAGACCGCGCCGGGGAAACCGTGCTGTCGCCACGCCTCGTAGCAGGCGACAGCGGCGGCGTTCGACAGATTCAGCGAACGACGCCCGGGCAGCATGGGGATGCGGACCTGCTCGGTGATGTGCGGGTCGGCCAGCACCTCGGGCGACAGCCCGGTCGGTTCGGGTCCGAACAACAGCACGTCGCCGGCCCGGTACTCGATCTCCGCGTAGCTCGACGTGCCGTGCGCGGTGAACGCGAAGACCCGCTCGGGAGCCAGCGCCGCCCACGCGGCGTCGAGACTGCTGTGCACGGTGACCGACGCGAGGTCGTGGTAGTCCAGGCCCGCGCGGCGCAGCTTCGGCTCGGATAGGTCGAAACCGAGGGGTTCCACCAGGTGCAGATCCGCGCCGGTCGCGGCGACCATCCGGATGGCATTGCCGGTGTTGGGGGGAATGCGCGGCTCGTGGAACATCACTCTGAACACAACGCAGGTTAACAAGACGGCAGTGTGTCGGTGTCGACCCGCGTGCGCACACCGGCGGTGTAGCCGCGGGACGCGTGCTTTCATTCTCGTGTCGGATTCGATTCGGTCGGCCGCGGGAGATGTCATGGAGTCACCGGTAGCGACGTACGTCTCGGCGGTACGCAGCTTCTCGGAGTTGGTCCGTGCCGTGCCGGAGAACCGCTGGGACGGTCCGGGCCTGGGCGAGTGGGACCTCCGATCGTTGATCGGCCACACCTCACGCTCGTTGACGACCGTCGCGACCTATCTCGACAGTCCAGCCGACACCGAGGACCTCGCGAGCGCGGAGCAGTACTACGTCCACGTCAAGGAATTGAGCGCCGTCCTCGGCGCGGGCGACATCGTCGAACGCGGACGGCGTGCCGGTGCCGACCTCGGCGACCACCCGGTCGCGTCGATCGATGTCCTGTCGACCGCGGTGATCGAGCGGCTCGGTGCCGGTGAGGACCGGCTCATCCGGGTGATCGGAGGCATGGGAATCCGGCTGCATTCCTATCTGCCGACGCGGACCTTCGAACTGGTCGTCCACGGCCTCGACATCGCAGCGGCCACGGACGTCCCCTTCACGCCTCCGGCAGACGCCCTCGAAGAGGCGACCCTGCTGGCCGCAAGGATCGCGCTGGCACTCGGCGATGGCAAGACCGTGCTGCGGGCATTGACCGGTCGGACGGCGCTGCCGAGCGGCTATTCCGTCGTGTGAGCGGGAGAGGTTCGGCGCGGCCGGGTCCGGAACATCGAATCCTCCAGCTGTGCAAGGACGGACGTCGAGGAGAAGACCCGACGGGAACCTTCGATTTCGTGGAGGACACGGACCCCGAAGCTCCGCAGTCGACCATGATGAGTGTCTATGTGTTCGATGCCCGAGCGGGCCAGGCCCCCATTCGCACCCGTGAGGACGCCGTCATCTGGATCTGAGAGCGCCTGCACCGCACACCGGCACTCACCCGACGCCTGCACCGCGTGCCGGCGAACCTCGACTTCCCCTACTGGGTGGAGACGGACGTCGATCCGGACCACCAACTGGCCGACACCGTCGTGACGAATGTCCCCCACGGCCCGGTCGAGGGACTCCGCTTCGGTGACAGTCCGGCCGTCGAGGCGATCGGTACTCCGATGCTCAACCGGAATTTCGGTCTCGTCCACTCCGCGACGTCGCTCGGTGAGGTCCTCACCTTGTCTTTTCTGGCATCGGAATCCTTGCATGCCCGACCGGGACGAGTACGAGCGGCATCTCACCGAGGCCTTCGCTGAACTGTCCCGGCACTGCCTGCCTCCACGCGGACGGACAGTCGCCGGTACCGGCGCTTCGACGTCGGGCGGGCGCCTGGAAGAATGAGCGACGTGACTGCGACGATCCTGGACGGCAAAGCAACCCGCGACGAAATCTTCGAGGACCTGAAGGTCCGCGTGGAAGCGCTGAAGGACAAGGGCGTCACGCCCGGCCTCGGCACGATTCTCGTCGGCGACGATCCGGGATCCGCGGCCTACGTGCGCGGCAAGCACAACGACTGCGCGAAGGTCGGCATCACGTCGATCCGCAAGGATCTGCCTGCCGACATCACCCAGGAGCAGCTGTTCGAGGCGATCGACGAGCTCAACGCCGATCCCGCCTGCACCGGTTACATCGTCCAGCTCCCGCTGCCGAAGCATCTCGACGAGAACGCGGCGCTCGAGCGTATGGATCCGGGCAAGGACGCCGACGGTCTGCACCCGGTCAACCTCGGCCGTCTGGTCCTCGGCAAGGAGGCCCCGCTGCCGTGCACGCCGCGCGGCATCATCCACCTGCTGCGCCGCTACGACGTGGAGATCGCCGGTGCGCACGTGGTGGTGGTCGGCCGTGGAGTCACCGTCGGTCGCCCGATCGGGCTGCTCCTGACCCGTCGCTCGGAGAACGCGACGGTCACTCTCTGCCACACCGGTACCCGCGATCTCGCCGCCGAGGTGCGTCGCGCCGACATCATCGTCGCGGCCGCGGGTGTGCCCGGCCTCGTGACGGCCGACATGGTCAAGCCCGGCGCTGCGGTGCTGGACGTGGGTGTCTCCCGCACCGAGGACGGACTGCGCGGCGACGTCGCCGCGGACATGCGTGAGGTCGCGGGCTTCGTGTCTCCGAACCCCGGCGGTGTCGGCCCGCTCACCCGTGCATTCCTTCTGAGTAACGTCGTGGAGCGGGCCGAGCAGCTCGCCGCCCGGTAACGGGTCGACACCCCGGGAGACGAGATGGCTCAGGCTCTGCGATTCACGCGTCTGAACCTGCCGCTGCTCGCGGTCACCCTGGTGATCGCGGCAGCGGTGATCCTGGTGATCGCCGACCGATGGCGACGCGGAGCGTTCGTCTTCGGCGGCGCGACGATCCTCGCCGGCCTGTTCCGCTGGGTTCTCGACGAGGACAAGGTCGGTGTCCTCGCGGTACGCAGCAAGGGATTCGATGTCGCGTCGATGATGGTTGTCGGCGGCATCGTGGTGGCGCTCGCCGCGTCGATCGACCCGCTGGGGACCGACTAACCCTCGGCGAGTTTCATCAGCTCGGCGAGGAGCTTGGCGACCTCGTCGGCCTCGGTGAGGAAGCCGTCGTGTCCGTCGCGCGAGACGAGTACACGCAGCTCGTCCGATCCCGGGAGGAGATCGGCGATCTCCTGCTGCAGGCGCAGCGGATACAGCCGGTCGGAATCGACGCCGGCGACGATCGTCGGCACCGGGGTGGACCCGAGTGCGGCTTCGACACCGCCGCGTCCGCGCCCGACGTCGTGCCGGTTCATCACGTCGGACAACAACACGTAGGTACCGGGATCGAAGCGCGCGACGAGTTTGCGCGCCTGGTGCTCGAGATAGCTCTGCACGGCGTACCGGCCGCCCCGCCACGGATCCTCACCGTCCTGGGGGAGATTCCCGAAGCGTGTGTCGAGCTCGAGTTCGGTCCGGTAGGTGAGGTGCGCGATGGTCCGGGCGATGGCAAGTCCGGCTTCGGGGCGCCGCCCCGTGCCGTAGTAGTCGCCGCCCTGCCAGTCGGGGTCGGCCGTGATGGCCGTCATCTGCGCGCTCTGGGTGCCGATCTGGTCGGCAGTGGCGCGGGCGCCGGTAGCGAGGACGAGCGACGCCCGTACGCGCTCGGGATGGGTGATGATCCATTCGAGGGTGCGCATGCCGCCCATCGAGCCCCCGGTCACGGCCGCGAGAACGTCGATGCCGAGCTTGTCGAGCAGGGTCACTTCGGCGGCCACCTGATCGCGCACGGTGATCAGAGGGAAGCGGGAACCCCACGCCTTGCCGTCGGGTGCGGCGCTGCCGGGACCGGTGGTTCCGCGGCAACCGCCGAGGATGTTGGTCGAGACGACACACCAGCGATCGGTGTCGATGGGGGCACCGGGGCCGACCATGCCCGACCACCACCCGGGGGACGGATGATCCGGGCCGGCGGGGCCGGTGACGTGCGAGTCGCCGGTGAGGGCGTGTTCGACGAGCACAACGTTGTCGCGGGCGGGGGACAGCTCACCCCACCTCTGCATAGCGATCGTGACGTTCGGCAGTGTCTCACCGCTCTCGAGGGCGAGATCTCCGATGTCGATGGTTTCGAGGCGTCCGTCCGCCGGGGGCAGTTCGACGCGACGACGCTCGGTGCCCGCCGTCAAGAGGTGACCGCCTCGACGCTCGGGGAGGGGTGGCAGCGCCGGCTGCGGATGTCGGTCATCGTGTCCTTCCGGCGGTGGTGGGAGGTTCGATCGTGGTTTGCGTGCGACAGCACATCATCATGTCAATCCTCCCGGCAGCAGGCTTGTCGGCGGGGTCCCGCCGACCGTGTCCTCACCCGGAGCACCCCACCCCGGTCGGAGGGTTGCCGGCCAGCAAGCCGGGGCTTGACGCTGGCACTCATGACTATCCCGGCAGTCTAGCGACTCTCCGGCGCAGGGTCTTATGCACCCTCTGAACAGCCCTGACCAGCATGAAAGTTACCGGTCGGTAAGGCTGGAGGGTAAGACGAGGCGCTTTGCGGACGCCGCGAATAGCAGTACGCTTGTCATGTTTGGCCGGGGTCCAGGACGTGGACACGGCCATGCTCGCGCATAGCGAGCCGACGGCGATCGCACCCACAAAGTGCGGTCGATTGGGGACCACAGAAACGTCCTAGGAGGACACGAAGCGCATATGTCCAAGATCAAGGTTGAGGGTAAGGTCGTCGAGCTCGACGGCGACGAGATGACCCGCATCATCTGGCAGTTCATCAAAGACAAGCTGATCCACCCGTACCTGGACGTGGATCTCGAGTACTACGACCTCGGCGTGGAACACCGCGACGCCACCGATGATCAGGTGACGATCGACGCGGCGAACGCCATCAAGAAGCACAACGTCGGTGTCAAGTGCGCCACCATCACTCCCGACGAAGCGCGCGTCGAAGAGTTCGGTCTGAAGAAGATGTGGCGGTCGCCCAACGGCACCATCCGTAACATCCTCGGCGGCACCATCTTCCGTGCGCCCATCATCATCTCGAACGTGCCGCGTCTGGTTCCGGGCTGGACCAAGCCGGTCATCGTCGGCCGCCACGCGTTCGGTGACCAGTACCGCGCCACCGACTTCAAGGTCGACCGCCCGGGTACCGTCACCATCACCTTCACGCCGGAGGACGGCAGCGAGCCGATCCAGCACGAGGTCTGCCAGATCCCCGAGGACGGCGGCGTCGTCATGGGTATGTACAACTACAAGAAGTCCATCCAGGACTTCGCGCGCGCCTCGCTCTCGTACGGCCTGCAGCGCAACTACCCGGTCTACCTGTCGACCAAGAACACGATCCTGAAGGCCTACGACGGCATGTTCAAGGACGAGTTCCAGCGGATCTACGAGGAAGAGTTCAAGGCGGAGTTCGACGCCGCCGGACTCACCTACGAGCACCGCCTCATCGACGACATGGTCGCGTCGTCCCTCAAGTGGGAGGGCGGCTACGTCTGGGCCTGCAAGAACTACGACGGCGACGTCCAGTCCGACACCGTCGCCCAGGGCTACGGTTCGCTGGGCCTGATGACCTCCGTCCTGATGACCCCGGACGGCAAGACCGTCGAGGCGGAGGCCGCACACGGCACCGTCACGCGGCACTACCGCCAGCACCAGCAGGGCAAGCCGACGTCGACCAACCCGATCGCATCGATCTTCGCCTGGACCCGTGGCCTCGAGCATCGCGGCAAGCTGGACAACACCCCCGAGGTGATCGAGTTCGCGCAGCAGCTCGAGGACGTCGTCATCAAGACCGTCGAGAGCGGACAGATGACCAAGGACCTCGCTCTGCTGGTCGGCCCGGAGCAGTCCTGGCTGACCACCGAGGAGTTCCTCGGCGCACTCGACGAGAACCTGCAGAAGGCTCGCGCCTGACCTTCCGCTCTCTTCTCGACAGCACGAACACGGGACGCCCGCACCGGGCGTCCCGTGTTCGTGTTTCCCGAGCGTTCCGGGCACGCGCTACCGTTCCGTGTACCACTGTCAGTCGCATCACCGTCGTAGGGCCCGGGAGGAGGTACGGCCGTGACCACCACTGCCACCGATTCCGAAGGTCGCGGCGGGGCGCATGCCCGCCGGCGGTTCTGGACCCGGGTATGGACGCTGATGTTCGGCTCGGCGCTGGCCTATCTGCCGGTCGCCCTCGCCCCGAACATGATCCACGCGATCGCCCGCCGCACCGACGAAATCGCCTACGACCGGTCCACGCCGGTGCGTAGCGGCGTGCTCACCACCCTCACGATGGGTGAGGCCGCCGCCGTTCTCGGGGTGCTCGCCGCCCTCGTCATCGCGCTCAATCTCATCGCCTGGTCGCTCGGGCCGGCCGTCACCTCCGACGGTGCGCCCCGCGCGACCGAGGCCCTGCGCCTCGAACACCTGGAACTGTGCGGGTCGGTATTCGGGGTGGGGGCGACGATGGCTTTCGTCGCAGCGCTGCTCGACGGCCTCCCGCATTCCGTCGATCTGGCGGCGCTGCTGCTGTTCCCCGCGGTGTTCGTGATCGTGGTGCTCAGCCAGGATCTGTTCCTCGCGACCCAGCGCGGTGTCGGTGCCCGTCGCCTGCTGCGCCGGGAGGCCTCGCTGCTGCGCCGACGCGAACTGCTCGCCACGGCGGCGAGACTCCGGCCGCGCGACTCGCGGGCATCCGCCCACCCCTTCGCGGCGCTCGCCGTCGAACTCGTCCTTCTGGCAGTCGTCACGGTGGCGACGGGATTGCTCATGATCATGGTGTTCGACGAGGAGCGGGGCGGCGGACCCGCGCTGGATTCCTCGGACGTCACCTTCGTGGTGGTGACCTCGGCGATCACGATGTTCACCGCGGTCGTGCTCGTGCTGTGGACGGTCCGCTGCTGGTTGCTCCGCCGGTACGTCGGTGCGGTCCTGGCCGCGGCCCTGGGCGGCACCCTCTACGTCGTGGTCGGCGCGGGAATCGTCTGGGCCGCGCTCGACGAGGTCGCCGTCGCCGAAGCGATCGCGTCCGCCGCCGTCCTGTACGCCTGGATCCTCCTGCCGGCGGCCGTCCTCCTCGCCGGCACGATCGGGATCGGCGGGCGGGGTCGATTTCCCGGTGTCACCGCCACGTTGCGTGCCGCGCTGCTGCGCGAGCGTTATCGGCTGCGGCGCGCCGACAGCGACGGTGGCCGGAGAGCCGGTCGCCCCGAGGGGTCCGTCCCACCGCTCCGTCATCTGATGGTGCGGGCGCGCACCGTCTCCCACTCCGGTCCGGCGAACCGGAGGTGACGACGGCGGGGACTTCCCACGGTGGCGCAGCCGCGTCGCCGATGTCCGCTACGGTGACCCGGTGCCTCTCGTCATCACCACCGTGAACGTCAACGGCGTGCGCGCCGCCGCAGCCAAGGGTCTCGTCGACTGGCTCGCCTCGTCGGCCGCCGACATCGTGTGCCTGCAGGAGGTGCGCGCCACCGAGAAGCAGTTCCACGCCGCCATCGCCCCGGCACTCGAGGCCGGCTGGCACTGCGTCGGCGCGGAGTCCTCGGCCAAGGGTCGCGCCGGGGTTGCGATCCTCTCGCGCGTACCGGCGGATGCCGTGCGGGTCGGCTTCGACGTCGACGAGTTCGCGTCGGCCGGTCGCTACATCGAAGCCGACTTCGGCGACGTGACGGTCGGAAGCCTCTACCTGCCGACCGGGGAAGCGCAGACCCCGAAGCAGGACGAGAAGGAACACTTCATGAAGAGCTTCGCGACCTACCTCGCCGAGCGGTACGCCGCGGCGACGGCCGCGGGCCGCGACATGGTGGTGTGCGGCGACTGGAACATCGCCCCCAGCGAACGGGACATCAAGAACTGGAAGGGCAACGTCAAGAAGTCCGGCTTCCTGCCCGAGGAACGCGCCTGGGTCGGCGACCTCCTCGAGGCGGGTTGGCACGACGTGGTGCGCACACTCCACGGCGACGTCGCAGGTCCCTATTCGTGGTGGTCGTACCGCGGCAAGGCATTCGACACCGACGCCGGCTGGCGCATCGACTACCACCTCGTGACCCCGGCTCTGGCGGCCCGCGCGACCGAGGCCCGCGTCGAACGTGCAGCGAGCTACGACCAGCGCTGGTCCGACCACGCGCCGGTGACGGTGGCCTTCGATCGCTGATCGCTTCTGCGGCATGCCGCAGAAGTGCCCACCTCGGTCGCAGCGCGGCGCGGCCTGCGTGAAATCATCGACGGCATGTCGAGCACTGCAGAACAGAACGCCACGAAGCCGAAGGCCCGCCCCCGTGTGCTGTCCGGCATCCAGCCCACCTCGGATTCGTTCCATCTCGGGAATTTCCTCGGGGCGCTGGCACAGTGGGTTCCGGCGCAGGACGAGAACGACGCCTTCTATTTCATCCCCGACCTGCACGCGATCACCGTTCCGCACGAGCCGAAGCTGCTGCGCAAGCGCGTGCTCGTCTCGGTGGCGCAGTTGCTCGCCATCGGTATCGATCCGGAGAAGTCCGTCCTGTTCGTGCAGAGCCAGGTGCCCGAGCACGCCGAGCTCGCCTGGGTCCTGAGCTGCATCACCGGTTTCGGTGAGGCCAGCCGGATGACCCAGTTCAAGGACAAGTCGGCCAAGCAGGGCACCGAGCACGCCGGAGTCGGCCTGTTCACCTATCCGATCCTCATGGCCGCCGACATCCTGCTCTACCGCGCCAGCCACGTGCCGGTGGGGGAGGACCAGCGTCAGCACCTCGAACTCACGCGAGATCTTGCGCAGCGCTTCAACTCCCGCTTCGGTAAGACTTTCGTCGTCCCCGAACCGATGATCGTGAAGGAGACCGCGAAGATCTACGACCTGCAGGATCCGACGTCGAAGATGAGCAAGTCCGCGGCGACCGACGCGGGCCTGATCAACCTGCTCGACGATCCGAAGGTCTCGGCGAAGAAGATTCGCTCGGCGGTCACCGACAACGAGCGCGAGATCCGCTTCGACCGCGAGAACAAGCCCGGCGTGTCGAACCTGCTCACCATCCAGTCGGCGCTGTCCGGCCGCAGCGTCGACGAACTCGTCGCCGGTTACGAGGGCAAGGGCTACGGCGATCTCAAGGCCGACACCGCCGAGGTGCTCACCGAGTTCGTCACCCCGATCCGCGCGAAGGTCGACGAATACCTCACCGATCCCGCCGAGCTGAACCGTATCCTCGCGGGCGGCGCGGACCGTGCCCGTGAGGTCGCGTCCCGCACCTTGGCTCAGGTCTATGACAAGGTGGGTTTTCTGCCGCGGACATAGACGAAGGAGCACCCGGATGGCCGGCGAACCCGACGAGAAGCCGGGATTTCTCGATCGTCAGCGGGCGGCACATCCGGTGCTCGACCGCATCCTCCGGGCCGGTGTGCGGTACCAGGACAACAAGGGCGACTACTACGCGGCCGGTCTGACCTACTTCACGGTGCTGGCCGTCGTCCCCATCATCATGCTCGTGTTCTCGGTGGCCGGCTTCGTACTCGCCGGACGACCCGAACTGCTCGATCAGATCCAGCAGGTCATCTCCGAGAACATTCCCGGTCAGCTCGGCGGCACCGTACAGAGCCTGATCGACTCGGCGATCGAATCCCGTGGCGCGGTCGGTCTCATCGGCCTGCTCACCGCGTCGTATGCGGGCCTGGGCTGGATCACGAATCTGCGCGAGGCCCTCACGGCCATGTGGGAACATCCGCGCGACAAGGGCAACTTCTTCGTGGTCAAGCTGCGCGACGGCGGGGCTCTCGTGAGTCTCGGACTCGCGATGGCTGTGTCGTTGGCGCTGTCGGCGCTCAGTAGCGGTCCGGTCGCGCACCGGCTCGTGGAGCTGTTCAACATGGAGAACCTCATCGGCATCGGTGTGGGACTGCGGGTGTTGGCGCTGGTCATGGCCACCGCCGCCTCGAGCCTCGTGTTCACCTGGGTGATCGCGCGCCTGCCCCGGGAACCCGTTCCGTTCCGAAGTGCGCTCGTTGCGGGTGTGATCGCCGGGATCGGTTTCGAACTGCTCAAGCAGACCGGTTCGCTCTACCTCGAACGCGTGCTCAACGGGCCGGCGGGCGTCGCCTTCGGTCCCATCCTCGGCATCCTCGTGTTCGGGAACCTCACAGCGCGTCTGGTGCTCATCTGCACCGCGTTCGCAGCGACGTCACGGGCGAGCCTGGCGCTCGCTCACCATCCCGCGCCCACAGGAGCGGTCATCACGCCCCGTCTCGAAGTACACGAGGGCCTCGACGCGCGCCGCGGCGCCGCTCTCCTGGGTGCGGGTCTGCTCGGTGGTCTCCTGGCCGGACGGCGACTCCGGCGGAAGTGAGCGAACTTCCGGGGTGAAAACCCCGATTCGGGGTGTCGCTCGTCCCGTGGGCGGACGACGATGGAAAGCGTGGGAAAACAGACGCAATCCGCCACGCCCCGACGCTCGTTCCGGATGACTCCGCGCAGAGTGTTCGCGGCCGTTCTGGTGCTGCTCGCCGCGCTGTTCGTCCTCCAGAACCGGAACAGTACGAGCATCGATCTCTTCTGGATCTCGCTCCAGGCGCCGCTGTGGCTGGTGCTCGTCGTCATCTTCGCGGTCGGGTGGCTGGCCGGCTTCCTGTTCGAGCGCGGCCGCTGACCGGCGTAGGTATCACCGTTCCCTCGAAGGGCGCGGCTCCGCCGGGTCCTCGGGGAGTGAGCACAGACGAGAGCAGGCCCGTCCCCGAAGGGGCGGGCCTGCTCACGTGCGAGGTGATCAGCGAGCGAACATGAGCGCGCGCTTGACCTCCTGGATCGCCTTCGTCACCTGGATGCCACGGGGGCACGCGTCGGTGCAGTTGAAGGTGGTGCGGCAGCGCCACACACCTTCCTTGTCGTTGAGGATGTCCAGACGCTCCGAAGCACCCTCGTCACGCGAATCGAAGATGAACCGGTGCGCGTTGACGATCGCGGCGGGGCCGAAGTAGCTGCCGTCGCTCCAGTACACCGGGCACGACGTGGTGCAGCACGCGCACAGGATGCACTTGGTGGTGTCGTCGAACCGGGCACGGTCGGCCTGCGACTGGATGCGCTCGCGAGTCGGCTCGTTTCCGGTGGTCATGAGGAACGGCTTCACGGCGCGGTACGCGTCGAAGAAGGGCTCCATGTCGACGACGAGGTCCTTCTCGACCGGCAGGCCACGGATCGGCTCGATCGTGATCGTGACGTCCTTGCCGTTCTTGTCCAGCAGATCCTTCATGAGGATCTTGCAGGCCAGACGGTTGACGCCGTTGACACGCATCGCGTCGGAGCCGCACACGCCGTGCGCGCAGCTGCGGCGGAAGGTGAGCGTGCCGTCGAGGTAACCCTTGACGTAGCCCAGCAGGTTGAGCAGACGGTCGGACGGCAGCGCCGGAACCTGGAACGAATCCCAGTGCTGGCCCTTGTCGTCCTCCGGGTTGAACCGAGCGATCTTGAGGGTGACCATCGTCGCGCCCTCGGGCACGGGCGGCAGGGTCGAAGCGCCTGCGTCGGTCTTCTCGATGGTAGTCATCAGTACTTACGCTCCATGGGCTCGTACCGGGTCTGGACCACCGGCTTGTAGTCCAGGCGAATGTCGGAGATCAGGTCCTCGCCCACCTTGTACGCCATGGTGTGCCGGAGGAAGTTCTCGTCGTCGCGCTTCGGGTAGTCCTCGCGGGCGTGGCCGCCGCGCGATTCCTTGCGGTTCAGGGCGCCGACGACCGTCACCTCGGCCATTTCGAGGAGGAAGCCGAGCTCCACGGCCTCGAGCAGGTCGCTGTTGTAGCGCTTGCCCTTGTCGTGGACGGTGATCTCCTTGTAGCGCTTCTTCAGCTCGTGGATGTCGTTGAGCGCCTGCGTCAACGTCTCCTCGGTGCGGAACACCGACGCGTTGTTGTCCATCGTCTGCTGCAGCTCGGTGCGGATGTCGGCGACCCGCTCCTTGCCACCCTGATGCAGGATCAGGTCGAGCCAGTCGTCGACGTACTTCGTCGGTTGCTCCGGCATCTCGACGTGCTTCGTGCTGTTGGCGTACTCCGCAGCGGCGATACCCGCGCGGCGACCGAAGACGTTGATGTCGAGCAGTGAGTTGGTGCCGAGACGGTTGGCGCCGTGGACGGACACGCACGCGCACTCGCCGGCCGCGTACAGGCCGGGCACGACGTTCTCGTTGTCGCGCAGGACCTCGCCGTCGACGTTGGTCGGGATACCGCCCATGACGTAGTGGCAGGTCGGGTACACGGGCACGAGCTCGGTGACGGGGTCGACGCCGAGATAGGTGCGCGAGAACTCGGTGATGTCGGGCAGCTTCTCCTCGAGGACGTCCTCGCCGAGGTGGGTCACGTCGATGTAGACGTAGTCCTTGTTCGGTCCGGCACCGCGACCCTCGAGCACCTCGAGCACCATCGACCGGGCGACGATGTCGCGCGGTGCGAGGTCCTTGATGGTGGGGGCGTAGCGCTCCATGAACCGCTCGCCGTCGGCGTTGCGGAGGATGCCGCCCTCACCACGCACGGCCTCCGAGATGAGGATGCCGAGCCCGGCCAGGCCCGTGGGATGGAACTGGTGGAACTCCATGTCCTCGAGCGGCAGGCCCTTGCGGAAGATGATGCCGAGGCCGTCACCGGTGAGGGTGTGGGCGTTCGAGGTCGTCTTGTACATACGGCCCGAGCCGCCCGTCGCGAAGACGATCGCCTTGGCGTGGAAGACGTGGATCTCGCCGGTCGCGAGCTCGTACGCGATGACACCCGTCGCGACGGGACCGTTCTCGGTCTCGGTGAGGGTGATGTCGAGCGCGTAGAACTCGTTGAAGAACTCGACGTCGTGCTTGACACAGTTCTGGTACAGCGTCTGGAGGATCATGTGACCGGTGCGGTCGGCGGCGTAGCACGCGCGACGGACCGGCGCCTTGCCGTGGTCGCGGGTGTGACCACCGAAGCGACGCTGGTCGATCTTGCCCTCGGGCGTCCGGTTGAACGGAAGACCCATCTTCTCGAGGTCGAGGACGGCGTCGATGGCCTCCTTGGCCATGATCTCCGCGGCGTCCTGGTCGACCAGGTAGTCGCCACCCTTGACGGTGTCGAAGGTGTGCCACTCCCAGTTGTCCTCTTCGACGTTCGCGAGGGCGGCACACATGCCACCCTGAGCGGCGCCGGTGTGGCTGCGGGTGGGGTAGAGCTTCGTGAGCACTGCGGTGCGCGCACGCGGGCCGGCTTCGATGGCCGCACGCATGCCGGCGCCGCCGGCGCCGACGATGACTACGTCGTAACGATGTTCCTGCATGAAGGTTCGGCTCCCCTAGCTCGCCGTGATGTTCGGGTCGAAGGTGAAGATCACGTAGGTGCCCAGGCCCATGATCAGGATCATCGACACGACGAGGATCGTGTTGAGCCAGAACCGGGTGGAGTCCTTACGTGCGTAGTCCGCGATGACGGTGCGCAGACCGTTACCGCCGTGCAGCTGCGCGAGCCACAACATCGACAGGTCCCAGACCTGCCAGAACGGGCTGGACCAGCGGCCCGCGACGAACGCGAAGTTGATGCGGTGCACGCCCTCGTCGAGCATCAGCATGATGAAGAGGTGACCGAGGACCAGGATGATCAGAGCGAGGCCGGACAGGCGCATGAACAACCAGGCGTAGAGCTCGAAGTTGTTCTTCGCGGCGCGACGCGGCGAGCGCGGGTTGTCCAGACCGGCGGGCCGGTCGTATTCCTTACCGAGGGTCTTCGCTTCGGTCATGTCAGTGCCCCGCAAATGTGTTGTAGAGGATGCGAACGGACGCGGGGATCATCACCACGAACCAGATCGCGAGGATCGTCCAGAGCATCACGCGCTGGTACTTCGGGCCCTTCGACCAGAAGTCCACGAGCATGACCCGCAGGCCGTTGAGTGCGTGGTACAGGACCATCGCAACCAGGCCGAGCTCCATGAGGCCGACGATCGGATTCTTGTACGTTTCGATCACCGCGTCGTAGGTCTCGGGGTTGACCCGGACGAGTGCGGTGTCGAGGACGTGGACGAAAAGGAAGAAGAATGTCGCCACGCCGGTGATCCGGTGCAATACCCAGGACCACATGCCGGGGTCTCCCCGGTAAAGCGACCGTGTGCGCCCCGCCTTTGCGGGGGCGGCTTCAGTCGTGCTGCTCATCGAGTGCTGTGCCTCCAACGTCAATGGTGGACGCGTCGAGCTGCTCCTACCTGTGGGGGATTCCGCAGTACGGGCCCGACGTGAACCTGAACCGACTTGGATCGACTCTAGACCCATCCCAAACTCGGGAACTAATCTCCTGCCCCATTCGTACAGGCCCCAAAAGCGAAGTTAGGTTTGCCTTTCCAATTGTGATCTGGCGCGGCAGGGGTCGTCTACCGTCGCCCACGCCACCGTGACAGGATGGTGAACCATGCCGGACATCGACTGGAAAATGTTGCGCGCCAAAGCACATGAGGTGATGGAGCGAGCCTACGCGCCCTACTCCGGATTCCCGGTGGGGGCTGCCGCCCTCACTGTCGACGGTCGAATGGTCCTCGGGTGCAATGTGGAAAATGTCTCACACGGACTGGGTCTGTGTGCCGAATGTGTACTGGTCGGTAACTTGTTCGCGCAGGGTGGAGGCCGCCTCCGGGCCGTCGCCGTGTGCGACTCCCGGGGCCATGTCCTGACCCCGTGCGGGCGGTGCCGGCAGGTGCTCCTCGAACACGGCGGCCCCGACCTCGAGGTGGACGCCCAGGACGGCCCCCGTCGCCTGTCCGACCTCCTCCCCGATGCGTTCGGTCCCGACGATCTCGCGGCCGTTCGGAAGAACGAGGACCGCCGTGCCTGACATCGTCACCGTCATCCGCCGCAAGCGCGACGGGCACGAGCTCTCCGGCACCGAGATCGATTGGGTCATCGAAGCGTTCACCCACGGCGTGGTCTCCGACGCTCAGATGTCCGCCCTGGCGATGGCCGTCTGGTTCCGTGGCATGAGCCGGGCGGAGACGGCGCGGTGGACCACCGCGATGATCGACTCCGGTCGCCGTCTCGATTTCTCCGCACTCGGCCTGCGCACCGTCGACAAGCACTCGACCGGGGGAGTGGGGGACAAGATCACCCTGCCGCTCGCGCCGCTCGTCGCGGCGTGCGGCGTCGCCGTCCCGCAGCTGTCCGGCCGCGGCCTCGGTCACACCGGCGGAACCCTCGACAAGCTCGAGGCGATCCCCGGGTGGAAGGCCGACCTGAGCACCGCGGAGATAGCCGAAATCCTCACCGACCCGGCCGTCGGCGCGGTCGTGTGCGCGGCGAGCGCCGACCTCGCCCCCGCCGACCGCAAGCTGTACGCGCTCCGCGACGTCACGGGAACCGTCGAGTCGATCCCGCTCATCGCCAGTTCGATCATGAGCAAGAAGATCGCCGAGGGCACCGGAGCGCTGGTCCTCGACGTGAAGGTCGGCAGCGGTGCCTTCATGAAGGAGCTCGGCGAGGCCCGCGAGCTGGCGCGCACCATGGTCGAGCTCGGTACCGACGAGGGGTTGCACACCACCGCCCTGCTCACCCGCATGGACAGCCCGCTCGGCCGGACCGCGGGTAACGCACTCGAGGTGCGGGAGGCCGTCGAGGTACTCGCAGGTGGCGGGCCCGACGACGTCGTCGAGCTGACCCTGGCCCTCGCCCGCGAGATGCTCGAGGCCGCCGGTGTCGACGACGTCGATCCCGCCGACCGGCTCCGTGACGGCACCGCGATGGACCGATGGAACGCGATGATCAACGCCCAGGGAGGCGACCCGGCGGCACCCTTGCCGGTCGCGACGCACACCGAGACCTTCCACGCAGACGCGGACGGGGTGCTTTCCGAACTCGACGCCTACGCGGTCGGTATCGCGGCCTGGCGCCTCGGAGCCGGCCGCGAACGGCAGGGGCAGGACGTGCAGCCCGGGGCAGGTGTCGAACTGCACGCGGTCCTGGGAGACCGCGTCCGTGCGGGACAGCCCGTCGCGACGCTGCACACCGACACTCCGGGACGTATTCCCGACGCCCTCGCCGCCCTCCGCAAGGGTGTCCGCATCTCCGACACTGCGCCCGCCCGGCAGCCGCTCGTGATCGAACGTATCCGGGCGTAGGGGCACGGCGGCCGGAGACCGAGCGGAACCGGCCGCCGCCGACTACCGTCCCGATCATGAACGGCCGGCTGACTCCCGAACTCGTCCGCACCGCACCCAAAGTGGTCCTTCACGACCACCTCGACGGCGGTCTCCGTCCGCGGACGGTCCTCGAACTCGCGGACGCGTGCGGTTGGTCGCTGCCGGCGCACACCGAGTCGGATCTCGCGCGGTGGTTCCGCGAGTCCGCCGACAGCGGCTCGCTCGAGCGCTATCTCGAGACGTTCGAGCACACCGTCGCCGTGATGCAGACGGCGCAAGGGCTCGAACGTGTCGCCCGGGAATGCGTCCTCGACCTCGCCGACGACGGCGTGGTGTACGCCGAGGTGCGGTTCGCACCCGAACAGCATCTCGAGAAAGGGCTGTCGCTCGACGAGGTCGTCGAGCACGTCCTCGAAGGCTTCCGGGCCGGGGAATCGGAGGTGGCGGCGAGCGGTCGGCGCATCCGGGTGCGCTGCCTGCTCACCGCGATGCGGCACGCGGCCCGGTCGTTGGAGATCGCCGAGCTCGCCGTGCGCTTCCGCGACCGCGGAGTGGCGGGCTTCGACATCGCCGGCGCCGAGGCGGGCAACCCGCCCAGCCGGCATCTCGACGCCTTCGAATACACCCGCGCGGCCAACGCCCACTTCACTATCCACGCCGGGGAGGCGTTCGGGCTCCCGTCCATCCACGAGGCCGTTGCCTTCTGCGGCACCGACCGGCTCGGCCACGGCGTGCGGATCGTCGACGACATCGACGTGCGCGACGACGGAACCGCAACCCTCGGCCGGCTCGCGAACTACATCCGCGACAAACGCATCCCGCTCGAACTGTGCCCGTCCTCGAACGTGCAGACCGGCGCGGTGCGTGCCCTGTCGGAGCATCCCTTCGACCTGCTGGCCCGCCTGCGCTTCCGTGTCACCGTCAACACCGACAACCGGTTGATGAGCGACACCACGATGACGCACGAGATGGTGCGGCTCGTCGACACCTTCGGCTACGGGTGGGTCGACCTCGAACGGTTCACGATCAACGCCATGAAGTCGGCCTTCCTCCCGTTCGACCAGCGGCTCGAGCTGATCGACGACGTCATCAAACCGGGATACGCCGTCCTCGTCGGGTAGGACGCCTGTCGCGTCGGTGCCGACCCGACGCGGGTCGCGTCAGTGCCGGCCCGACGCGGGGCGCGTCAGTGCCGGCGCAGTCGCGCTTCGAACTCGCGCTCGAGTTCGCGCCAGGCGAGCGCCTCGGTGTCGAACGGCGGCTTGGGTTCCGGGCGCCCCGAGTCGGGCTCGATCACGTGGTTGACGAACCATCCGAGGTCCGTGGACCCGGCGAGAGCGGCGTCGGTCGACTCGTCGTCCGCGAAGTTCGCTGCATCGACGAACAGTTCGACCGCGAGTTCGAGCTGGTCGGGGTCGACGGCCGCGACACCCTCGGAGATGTCGTCGGCGATTCCGGTGAGCACGTAGACGTTGTCGTCGGTGACCGTCACGTCGAGCGAACCGTCGACGGCCGCGAGCTGGATCTCCGTGTACGGCTCGAGTGTCGCGAGGTCGTGGTCGTGGTTGTCGGCGAGATGGCGGGCCAGCGCGCGCTCGGACGGAAAGACGTCGATCGTCCCGTCGTGACCCAGGAAGACGGCGTCGTCGTTCACGTAGCACCGCAGCGAGTACCAGGTGCCGTCGGTCGTGATGATCCGGATGGGGTCGATGCCGACCCTGCCCCAGAACTCGTACCCGTCGTCCTCTTCGTCTCCGTCGATGAACTCGTATTCGTCGTCGGCGTCGACGTCCTCGACCGTGTCGTCGGCCTCGACCTCGTTCTCGTCGACCGCGACGAGCTCGGATTCGATCTCGGCGACCACCGCGGCGTCGACGGCGGGTGTGGTGATCACCGCGTCGAGGGCGTCGATCACGGCGTCCCAGTCCTGAGCGACCGCCGTCCCGATGCGGTTCCACAAGTCGAGACCCTCACGGGTGCGGAAGGCCGAGACGCCGTGCTGCAGCAGGGTGTCGATCTCTTCGCGTTCGAAGAACTTGGTCACGACGTCGATATCGCAGACGTCGCCGAGGATGCTCACGATGTCGAAGGTGTCCTGCAGTTCGGACACCGAGACCGGATCGGGGTCGTCGGCCACGAGTTCGGGCACGCCGACGAGGTCGTAGGTGTGCGGCTCGTCGGGTTCGAACTCCGAGGCCGCGAGCTTCGAGACGATCGGCCACGCCTCGTGCTCGACGAGGTCGTTGTCGGCTCCCGACCGCACGAATGCGACGAGCTCCGGGACCGACGGGAAGGCGTACAGATCATCGCCGTGGCCGAGGAATGCCTCCCACTCGTCGTCGCCTTCGCGCCAGCGCGGCGCCCAGAGCGTCACGAGGTTGCCGTCGGTGAGACCGAGCTCGATCGGGACGATGTCTCCAGCCATGGCGCGAAGCCTAGCCATGTCGGCGCCGAGAATATAGCCGGGGGCAGCTCCGTCGGTGGTTCACCGCTGTACCGGGTGGTCGCCGGCGGTGTCGGAAGCGTCGTTGCCCACGGCGAGTGACACGCGCAGCTCCTCCATCGCGGTGACGCGCGCGGCCGCGGCGTCCCGGGCGGCCTCGTGCACGGTCGCGAGGATCACAGTCGCCAGTTCCCGGGCATCGGCACCGCCGATCGGTCCGGACAGCCACAGTCCTTCGAGCGCTCCCGACCCGTCCACGCGGGCGGTCACGCGCCTGTCGGGACTGCTTGCGATGCCCCGGAGCGCGTCGAGCCGCTCGATCGTGCGTTCGAGCGCGTCGAGCCGGACGTGCGCCCGGTCGACGATTGCCTCCACCAACGGTTCGCTCATCGGACGAGACCTCGGGGCAGGTCGGCGGGCCCGGCTGCGAGGTCTGCGCGGGACGGGAGCCGCATCCGGTCGAGGATCTCGCGGGGGACACCCTCGGCGGCGAGGCGTTCGCCGCGGATCACTGCGGCCTCGAGGGCGGCCTGCCTGTTCAGGGCGAGGATCCGATCGGCCAGTTGCTGTGCTCCGAAACGCAACTCGCGTGGGTCGATGCGGAGGTCCACGGGCAGGCCGCCGTCCGTCGTCCGCACCGAGATCGTCCCGGTCGGGTTGTGGGCGGTGGCCGTGATCGGTTCCGTCGTCGTGCTGTCCATATCGGGTTGGACGCAGCACGAGCGTGACCGGTTCCCTTGCTGTGGGAATCTTCTGTCGATATCAACCGGAGGTGGGCCGGTAGATGCCCTGGAACGCCATTGCGCCGTTCGTGGTGCGTATCGGCGTCACCGCCACCGGGTCGCCGGCCTCGACCATCATGCCGTTGCCCACCACCATCGCCACGTGTCCGTCCCACACGACGAGGTCTCCGGGCAGGGCAGCTGCAGAATCCACCCGCGTACCGACGTCCTGTTCCTGGGCCAACCGGGGCAACTCCAGACCCGCCTGCGCGTAGGCGTACTGCGTCAGGCCGCTGCAGTCGAGTCCGGAACCAGGCGTCGTGCCGCCCCAGACGTACGGGGTGCCCTGCTGTGCGAGGGCGTGGCGCACGGCTGCCGCGGCAGTCTCGTTCGGCGCCCGGCTGATGCTGCCGTCCGGAAGCCGGACCTCGACGCCGCCGGAGAATCCTCCGCGGAAGGCATGCAACTCCCGCGAATCGTCGGCGGCCGAAGGATCGGCGCTTCGGGGATCGCCGGGTCCGGCGGCGGGGGCCGAGGGGTCGGGCGGGAGGAGCGCGGTCGCCCGATCGGTCAGCTCCGCGAGCGTGCCGGTCACCCGCGTCAGCACGTCCAGCCCGGCGACGAGATGATCGATCGCCACGGCGAGAAGCGCGAGTTGTCCCTGCGGGAGAGCGGTTGCGGGTGCCGACTGCTCGGCGTAGGTGACGAACGAGTCGACGAGACCAGCCAGTTCGGCTGCACCGGTGAGCGCCGTGGCCGTGGCCTCGAGCGCGATTCCGGCGAGCGCCACGCCACGATCGGCCGCCGAGAGCACGTCGGTGAGCACCTGCTCGGCACTCGCGATCGCCTGTGAGGCGGCCGGACCGCACCAGGCCCAGGCGAGCTCGGCGACGGCGTCGCGACCGACCGTGTGCACCTCCTCGGCCCAATGCGCGCCGATACGGATCATCTCGCCCGGGTCGACCCCGGGCGGCACCGCGGTGCCGAATGCCCCGAGCAGGTCGGTCAGCGGCGCGACGAGCAAGTCACCCGCGATCACGGTGTCTCCGAGGTGGAGTCCAGCCGGGTGGCGGTCTCGGTCGTGGTCCGTTCATAGGCGGCGGCGGAGGCCGTCGCGGCGTCCCCCATGCCGCCGAGCAGGGCGCCGAGCCGGCCGAGATCACGTGTGTGGGCGTCGTGGGTGGCGGTGAGCGCGGCGAGCACCGGCGCGCCGATCGGTCCCAGTACGGCGCACAGCGCCGAGGGAGCGCCGTGACGCGTCCTGTCGGCAGCCTCATGGAGGCGCGCGGCCAGATTCGCAGCCTCCTCGCCGAACCTCCTGACAGTGGTCGTGTCGATCCGTATCGCGTCCTGGTCGCAGTACTCGGTCACCTCGTTGCCTCTCGCGTCGCTCCTGTGGGATTCGGCACCTCCGGGAGGGTTCCGTCCCTGTCGGGTTCGACGCACCCGCAGGCCGGTCGGTTCCGTCGTTCTATCCTTCGGGCATGGATTCGCTCGTCGTCGACCACCCGCTCGCTGCTTCGCTCCTGACCATTCTTCGCGACGAACGCAGCGACAACGCTGCCTTCCGGCACGCGTTGAGCCGGCTCACCCAGATGCTTGTCTACGAGGCGGTGCGCGATGCGCCCACCGCAACGTTCGAGGTCAGGACGCCGGTTGCTATGACGACCGGAGTGCGGTTGCAGCAGCCGCCGCTGCTCGTCCCGGTCCTGCGCGCCGGTCTCGGCATGGTCGAGCAGGCCCACGCCCTCATCCCTCAGGCCCAGGTCGGTTTCGTCGGTCTCGCCCGCGACGAGAAGACCTTCGAGCCGGTGCCCTATCTGGAGTCGCTGCCGGAGGACCTGTCGGGTCTTCCGGTCTTCGTTCTCGATCCGATGCTCGCGACCGGCGGGTCGATGGTGCACACCCTCGACATCCTCGCGCAGCGCGGAGCCACCGATATCACCGCGATCTGTGTGGTGGCGGCGCCGCAGGGTGTGGAGGCTCTCGCTTCGTCCGGTCATCCGGTTCGGTTGGTCACGGCGTCGGTCGACGAAGGTCTCAACGAGAACAAGTACATCGTGCCGGGTCTCGGTGACGCGGGAGACCGGCAGTTCGGCCCGCGATAACCCCGGGTTACCTGTTACTCGTGTGACTGACGGTACGCATGTGACACCGGACCGCTGTCATCTCGTTATCGAAAAAGAACCCGTCGGTCTCGGTTGTTCCATACGCTCGGTGTGCTCCCGTGTGAAGTCCACTGTGTAGGTACAGCCAGAGATGGGGTCGGCGGAATGGCAAAGTTTTTCTCTCGCAAACTGATTCGTGGAAGCGCCAGGGTCGCTTCGGTGAGCGCGGTGGCCGTCCTCGCCGCGGTGACGAGTCACGGTACGGCTGCGGCCGCCGTCGACAACTCGCGGATCCTTCCGTTGGACGGTGGGAACGCGATCGAAGTGATCCAGGCCGACACCTCGACACAATCGGTGCCGCCGCTCGACAGCTCACCGCTGAGTGTCGAATTCTTCCACGACGAGGTTGCGACTGTTCGGATCACCGGTCCGAACGCCGCGAGCTTCGCCGGGACGGCGGTGGAGGTCGGTTTCCAGGTCGGCTATCCGGTCGCTCTACCGGGGGCGACGGTCACCGTCGTCACCCCGAGCCTGTCGTGGGGGGTGGACAACAATGTGGGCGTCGGCATCCAGCTCGACAGTGAAGGTGGGGCCTCGCTCGACCTCGGTTTCGATTCGGGCGGTTCGCTCAGCGGCGACATCATCCCGTCCCAGGAAATCGAGATCCCGCTCGAGCCCGGCGGTATCACGTCTGTCCCGATCGTGGAGGACTTCCAGTTCGACGGCAGCTCGACGACCATCCGGATCGCCGGCGTGCACGGTTCGGTCTCGGGGGCCATCGGTCCGGTGATGATCCGGCCGTACCTGAAGGCCGTCACCGCAGACCGGGACACCGTCGTGACCTACGGTGTGCCGCAGCGGGTCTGACCGCGTTCGGGCCTGACCGGGTAAGGGCGACAGGTATCAGAGGTTCTCGTCACCGAGCGAGGCCGCCCATCCGCGCAGGGCGTCGAGTACCGCCTTCGCCGCTGGGCGGTCCCGCTCCGTGACCACCTCCAGATAGACCTTGAGCTTCGGCTCGGTGCCGGACGGACGCACCACCACGCGCACCGTCGGCCCGTGGGCGGACTCCTCGCGACTCTCGAAGACGAGAGCATCGGTGTGCATCGGTCCGGCGCTCTCGGCGAGGTCGGTCGCGGTCACCGGAAGACCCGCGAGGCTCGTCGGCGGATCTGATCTCAACCGTGTCATCACGGTGCCGATGCGTTGCAGGTCGTCCACGCGGATCGACACCTGACCGCCGACATGGATTCCGAGTTCACGATGCAGGTCGTCGAGTGCGTCGATGAGGGTCCGGCCGGCCTGCTTCAGCGCGGCGGCGTAGTCGGCGGCCACCACGGCCGTCGCGATGCCGTCCTTGTCGCGCACCGCCTCCGGGTCCACGCAGTGCCCGATCGCCTCCTCGTAGGCGTAGACGAGACCGTCGCCTGCGCGGGCCAGCCATTTGAATCCCGTGAGCGTCTGCACGTACCGCGCGCCGCGCGCAGCTGCGAGCCGGCTCAGCATGGTCGACGAGACGATGGTGGTCGCGACCAGCGAGCCGGGCGGCGACGACGCCAGGATGCGGTCGCCGAGCAGAACTCCGGTCTCGTCACCGCGCAACATCGTCCACCGCTGCGGAGTTCGCACGCCCACGGCGCACCGGTCGGCGTCGGGATCGAGCGCGAGGGCGATGTCGGCGTCGACCTCCGCCGCCAGCGCGAGCAGGGCGTCTGTCGCGCCGGGTTCCTCGGGATTGGGGAAGGCGACGGTGGGAAACGCCGGGTCCGGCGCGAACTGGGACGGCACGACGTGGATGTCGTCGAATCCCGCGGCGCGCAGGGCCGCGACCGCCGTCTCACCGCCGACACCGTGCAGGGCCGTCAGAGCGATACGCACCGCCCGGTGCGGGCAGCGGGGGAGCGACGCGACCCGGGCGAGATAGCGATCGACGAGTTCGTCGCCCGACGGCACGACCGGCACCCGGGGCACGTCCGCGACATCACCGACGGCGTCGATCGCCGCTTCGATCTCGCGGTCGGCGGGTGCGGCCAGCTGCGCCCCGTCCGCGAGGTAGACCTTGTAGCCGTTGTCGGCGGCGGGATTGTGCGACGCCGTGATCTGCACGCCCGCAACGGCATCCAGTGCCCGCACCGCGAAGGCGGTCACCGGGGTGGGCAGCGGCTGCCCGAGTGCGACGACGTCGAAACCCGCGGCGGCGAGGACTTCTGCGGTAGCGGTGTGGAATTCCGCGGAGCCCGTACGGGCGTCGCGGCCGACGACGACGGTGCCGCCGCCGTGGCCGTTCGCCTCGAGCCACGCCGCGAGCCCGGCGGTGGTGCGGACGACGACGGGCACGTTCATGCAGTCCGGTCCGTCGCCGACCGGTCCGCGCAGACCGGCGGTGCCGAATCGCAGCGTCACAGCCGGGCCGCCAGATCACGCAGGAGGTCGCCCATCCGGGTCGCTGCCGCGCGACCCGCGGCGAGCACTTCGAGGTGGTCGAGGGGAGCGCCGGTGATGCCGGCCGCGGCGTTGGTCACCAGCGAGACCGCGAGCACCCGTGCCCCGGCCGCGCGCGCCGCGATGGTCTCGTGGACTGTGGACATGCCGACGAGGTCGGCACCGAGCGTGCGCAGCATCCGGATCTCCGCCGGTGTCTCGTAGTGCGGGCCGGGCAGCCCGGCGTAGACCCCTTCGCGCAGCGAGGGATCGATCTCCCGGGCGAGGGCGCGGAGTTCCGGCGAGTAGGCGTCGACGAGGTCGACGAACTGGGCACCGACCAAGGGCGAGCGGCCGGTGAGATTGAGATGGTCGGAGATGAGAACCGGCTGCCCCACGGAGAACTCGGGGTCGATCCCGCCCGCCGCATTGGTGAGGACGACGGTGCGGGCACCCGCCGCGACCGCCGTGCGCACGGGGTGGACCACGCGGGCGAGGTCGTGGCCCTCGTAGGCGTGGATCCGGCCCGCGAGGACGAGGACGGCGTTGTCTCCGGCGCACACCGAGTGGATGTTCCCGGCATGTCCTTCCGCGGTCGGAGGGGCGAAGCCGGGCAGGTCGCTCATCGGGATCGTGGCGACAGGGATGCCGAAACTCTCGACCGCGGCCCGCCAGCCGGAGCCGAGGACGACGGCGACGGGGTGTTCGGCGACTCCCGTCCGTTCGGCGAGTGCGGCGGCTGCGGCATCGGCGGCCGCGGCGGGGTCGAAGACGTGATCGGGTGCTCCCATGGCATCGGACCCTAATCGCTCACAGTATGTTACTCACGGGTAAGGAGGCGCGGTATGCTGACGCGCATGCCTTACCTCGAACGTGACGGCGACGTCTTCGTCCTGCATCTCGGTGACCGTGACGTGGAGGTCTCCGAGAACCGGTTCCACCCGGACCGCCTCGCCGCGATCCATTCCCTCCTCGACGAGGTGGAGGCGCACGACGGGCCTACCGCCCTCGTGACCGCGGCGACCGGCAAGTTCTGGAGCAACGGACTCGACATCGACTGGGTCGGCGCGAACCTGCCGGATCTGCCGACCTATCTGGACTCGGTCCACGATCTCTACGTCCGTCTCCTCACCTTCCCCGCGGCGACGGTCGCGGCCGTCCAGGGGCACGCCTTCGGTGCCGGTGCGATGCTCGCGCTCGTGCACGACTTCCGGGTGATGCGCGCCGACCGTGGGTACTGGTGCCTGCCCGAGGTGCAACTGAACATGCCCTTCACCGTCGGAATGTCCGCGCTGATCCGTTCCCGCCTGCCGATCCAGACGGCGGTCGAGGCCATCACCACCGGCCGCCGCTACGGCGGTGAGGACGCCGTGGCCGCGGGCATCGCCGAGCAGGCGGTCACCGGTGACGACGTCCTCGCCGCTGCGGTCGAGCGGGCTTCGGCGCTCATCGCCACCCGGGGACCGAATCTGTCGGGCATCAAACGAGGACTGCACGCACCGCTGATCTCGGCGCTGGAGATCCGGACCGACGCGTCGAACTTCCGGCTGGGCTGATCACGGCCGGGGAAGCTGCCGAACCATCACGGCCGGGAAGCTGCCGGAGGGGTCGTACGCACCGATCGATCGGGGTGCGGTGAGCATGACAGACTGGACCCCGTGACGACCGAATACGCCACGGCGATCGAGGCTGCCTCCGACACCCTCGTCGGCCTGTCGCATTCGATCCACGCCGAACCGGAACTCGCGTTCGAGGAACACCGGAGCGCCGCGAAGATCGTCGAGGTGCTGCGCGCCCACGACTTCGACGTGACGACCGGCATCGCCGACCTTCCCACCGCCTTCGACGCCCGGTTCGGCAGCGGCGAACTCGTTCTCGCGTTCTGCGCCGAGTACGACGCGTTGCCGGGAATCGGGCACGCGTGCGGCCACAACATCATCGCGGCCTCGGCCGTGGGTGCCGGGATCGGGCTCGCCGCGCTCGCCGACGAACTCGGCGTGACCGTGCGCGTCATCGGGACACCCGCGGAGGAGACCGGCGGCGGCAAGGTTCTCATGCTCGAGCGCGGCGTCTTCGACGGCGTCGGTGCGGCGATGATGGTGCACCCCGGCCCGTTCGACATCACCGGCGCGACGTCGCTCGCCCTCGCCGACATCGCCGTCGAATACGACGGCCGGGAGGCGCACGCCTCCGCCGCCCCCGAGTACGGGCTCAACGCCGCCGATGCGGCGACCGTCGCCCAGGTCGCGGTCGGTCTGCTGCGACAACATCTGCATCCCGGGCAGCAGATCCACGGGATCGTCGCGCAGGGCGGGACCGCGCCGAACATCGTGCCGAGCCACACCGAACTGCTGTACTACCTGCGGGCGGGGACGAGTGAACTCCTCGACGACCTCGTCGAACGCGCACGCAACTGCTTCGCCGCCGGTGCGCTGGCCACCGGATGCAACCACCGGATCCGGACCGTGTCGCCGACCTATACCGAACTCACTCCCGACGCGTGGCTGGTGCAGGCATATCGTGAGGAGATCATCGGTCTCGGGCGCCGACCGCTGCCCGTCGAGGAGGAAGGAGCGCGCCCCCTGGGCAGTACCGACATGGGAAACGTGACGAATGTGGTGCCGGGAATCCATCCGGTCATCGGACTCGACTCCGGTGGCGCGGTGACACATCAGGCGGCGTTCGCGGCCGCCTGTGTCACCGAGTCCGCCGATCGGGCAGTGCTCGACGGAGCGCGCGCGCTCGCAGCGACCGCCGTGCGCGCGGCGACCGATCAGGTCCACCGGGCACGCCTCCTCGAACGGGTCGGACGCCGATGAATCCGTACGTGGAGAAGTGGTTGGACCGCCACACCGAGGACCTCTCGCTCTGGCGCCGTCACATCCATGCGAATCCCGAACTCGCCCGGCAGGAGTACGCCACCACCGAGTTCGTCGCGAAGCACCTGCGCGCCGGCGGACTGGAACCGAAGGTCCTCCCGCGCGGCACCGGCCTGATCTGCGATCTCGGTCCGGCCGACGGGCCGCGGATCGCCCTGCGGGCCGACATGGACGCCCTGCCGATGCAGGAGACCACCGGCCTGCCCTTCGAATCGACCGTCCCCGGCGTCTCGCACGCGTGCGGGCACGACGCCCACACCACGGTGGTGCTCGGTGCGGGCCTGGCCCTCGCCTCGATGCCCGAACTGCCGGTCGGTGTCCGGCTGGTCTTCCAGCCCGCGGAGGAGGTCATGCCCGGCGGAGCGCTCGACGTCGTCGCGGCCGGCGGTCTCGACGGGGTCTCACGCATCTTCGCGCTGCACTGCGACCCGCGTCTCGAAGCGGGCAAGGTCGGCATGCGGGTCGGGGCGATCACCTCGGCGGCCGACACCGTCGAACTCGTCCTCGACTCGCCCGGCGGGCACACCTCGCGGCCACATCTGACCGGCGATCTCGTCTACGGTCTCGGCGCCGTCATCACCGGTCTTCCCGGGATGCTCAGCCGCCGCATCGATCCGCGCACCGGCACGGTCATGGTGTGGGGCGCGGTCAGCGCCGGCAAGGCCCCCAATGCGATCCCGCGCACCGGCATGCTCGCGGGCACCGTCCGTACCGGCGACCACGACACCTGGGAGCTGCTCGAACCGATGGTCCGCGAAATCGTGCACGGCCTGCTCGCGCCGACCGGCGTCAGCTACGAACTGAACTACCGCCGCGGCGTCCCGCCGGTGGTCAACGACGAGGGGTCGGCGCGCATGTTCGAGGACGCGATCCGCGCGACCGGCCCCGACGCTCTGGCGGACACCCCGCAATCCGGTGGGGGAGAAGACTTCTCGTGGTATCTCGAGCACGTCCCGGGGGCTATGGGCCGGCTCGGTGTGTGGTCGGGGACAGGACCCGAGTTGGACATCCACCAGCCCACCTTCGATCTCGACGAGCGGGCGCTGGCCGTGGGTGTGCGGGTGATGACGAATCTGGTTCTCGGCGCTGCGTGACGCAGTCCGAAGTGAGCTCAGGCTTACCTGAACGGTAGGATGTGTGAGCTCACCCATACCAGGAGGAATCAATGTCCCTTCGACACCGGATCGGCGCAGGGCTGACGGCAGCCACGCTCGTCGCCGTTCTCGCCGCGTGCAGCGACAGCGGCTCGGGCGACACCACCCCGGACGCTTCGAACGGGGAGGCGCTCACGCTCTATTCCGGGCGTAGCGAGAACCTGGTGGGCCCGCTCGTCGAACAACTCGAAGGCACTCTCGGCTTCCCGATCGACGTCGTCTACGGCGGCACGCCGGAGATCACGGGCAAGCTCGTCGAAGAAGGTGCCGCATCGCCCGCCGATGTGGTCTTCAGCCAGGACGCCGGTGCGCTCGGCCTGCTCGACCGTTCGGGTCTGCTCGAGCAGCTGCCCGCGAGTGTGACGGATCAGGTGCCCGAGAACTACCGCGCGGAGGACGGAACCTGGGTCGCCACCTCTGCCCGGGCTCGCGTCCTGGTCTACAACGACGACAAGGTGCAGCCGCAGGACCTGCCGAGCGGGATCGACGGGCTCCTGGACCCGAAGTGGAAGGGTCAGGTGGGCTTCGCGCCGACCAACGCGTCGTTCCAGTCGTTCGTCACCGGACTCCGTGTCTCCCGCGGTGAGGACGGTGCCCGTGAATGGCTCGAGGCGTTCAAGGCCAACGAACCGGTCGCCTTCGAAGGCAACGGACCTCTCATGGAGGGCGTCGACACCGGCCAGGTGACCCTCGGTCTCACCAATCACTACTACTGGTACGGGCTCGCGGACGAGAAGGGCGCCGACAACCTCGCCGTGCAGCTCCACTTCTTCGACGCGGGCGATCCCGGTGCCCTGGTGAACATCGCCGGCGCCGCGGTGCTCGCCACCACCGACCAGCGCGAGCAGGCCGAGCAGTTCGTGGCGGCGTTGCTCTCGCCCGAGTCGCAGACCTATTTCGCCGACGAGACCGCGGAGTATCCGGTCGTCGAGGGGACCGAAACCCAGACCGATCTGCGCCCGCTCTCCGAGATCGGGACCTCCGACATCGAACTGGCCGAACTGGCGTCCCTGGCCGAGACACAGGCGCTCCTGCAGGAACTGGAATTCATCTGATCACCCTCGCTACTCCGCGCGACGGCACCCGACGCGGCCGGCCGATCCTGGCCACGGCCGCGCTGGGTGTTGCCGTGTTCGCGCTCGCACCCGTCGTGCACCTGGTGATGCGCGCGTTCGCGGACGGACCCGAGCGGGTCGTCTCGCTCGTGTTCCGCCCACGCACTCTCGAACTGGTGTGGCGCAGCGGCGCGCTCGCCGTGACGGTCACGGTGGCATGCCTGATCCTGGGGCTCGCCGCCGCATGGTTGACGACCCGCACGGATCTCCCCGGCCGTCGCTGGTTCGCGTTGGCCCTGAGTCTGCCCTTGGCGATCCCCTCGTACGTGTCGGGCTTCGTCTGGATCGCCCAGTTCCCCGCGCTCGAAGGTTTCGTCGGTGCTGCCCTCGTCCTGACCTGCGCGTCCTTTCCTTACGTCTATCTGCCCGTGGCGGCGGCACTCGCCTCGGCCGACCCGGGGCTCGAGGAAGTGGCCCGCACTCTCGGCCGGTCCCGGCCGGCCGCCATCCTCACCGTCACCTTGCGGCAGGTATGGCCGACCGCGGCGGCGGGCGGACTGCTCGTCGCGCTCTACACGCTCAGCGACTTCGGCGCCGTCGCATTGATGCGCTACGAAGCGTTCACCCTGGCGATCTACGGAAGCTACCGGGGACTTCTCGATCGCACGCCCGCCGCTGTCTTCGGTCTCGTGCTGGTCGCGATCGCGGTGGTGCTGACGGTCGCCGAACGGAGAGCGCGCCGCGGCGCCACCGCGCGGATCGGATCCGGCACCGCGCGCACGGCCGAACCCGTGATGCTCGGCTCACGGCGATGGCCGGCGATCGGCTTCCTCACCGCTCTGCTCGTCGTGAGCGTGGGAGTTCCGGTCGCGGGGCTGGCCCGCTGGTTGTGGAGGTCACAGCAGATCGCGGTCGACTGGTCCGGTATCTGGACCGCCACCACCTACACGCTGTGGGTGTCCGCGCTCGGTGCGTTGCTGACCACGGCGCTCGCACTTCCCGTGGGCATCTACGCCGCACGGTCGCACTCCCGATTGTCCCGCTTCACCGAGAGCGCCGCCTACATCGGCTTCGCGCTGCCCGGCATCACCGTCGGTCTGGCGCTCGTGTTCTTCGGCATCCGACTGCTCCCGCAGTGGTACCAGCAGACCCCGATGCTGGTGATCGCCTACGCGGTCCTGTTCCTCCCTCTCGCGGTGGGGTCGATCCATGCGGCGGTCGCCGCGATCCCCCGGGGTCTCGAAGATGCGTCCGCGACTCTCGGTTCCGGACGATTGCTCACCGGACTGCGGGTGACGATCCCGATCGCCGCACCCGGCGTGGTCGCCGGTGCGGCATTGGCATTCCTGACCATCGCCAAGGAATTGCCTGCGACGCTGCTGCTCGTCCCCATCGGGCACGACACGCTCGCGACAGGGATGTGGCGACATACCGAAACCCTCGCGTACGGCTCGGCAGCACCCTATGCGGTGATCCTCGTCCTCATCGCGGCACTGCCGTCGCTGGTGCTGGGACGTCTGTTGCGCGGCCGGGTCGACGCGGAAAGTGGAGGCGAAGAGTGACCGGTCTGACCATCGAGAATGTATGCGCGCGGTACGGCGCCGCCGAAGTCGTCACCGATGTGACCCTCGACGTGCCGCGCGGCGACCTGCTCGCGGTCCTCGGACCGTCGGGTGGCGGCAAGACCACGCTGTTGCGAGTGGCGGCCGGGCTGCATCCCGCAGCGTCGGGACGGGTCGCCGTGGACGACGTGACCGTGACCGACGTGCCACCCGAACGTCGCGGGGTGGGCCTCGTGCCGCAGGAAGGCGCGTTGTTCCCGCATCTGAACGTGGCGCGCAACATCGGCTACGGTCTGGGGCGAGCGAACCGGCCGTGGCGCGGAGGTGCGCGGGAGGAACATCGGCGCCGGGTCGAGGAACTACTGGATCTCGTCGGTCTTCCGGGAGTGGGGCACCGTAAGCCGAGCGCGCTCTCCGGCGGGCAACAGCAGCGGATCGCTCTGGCTCGTGCACTGGCACCGCGACCGTCCGTGGTCCTGCTCGACGAGCCGTTCAGCGCGCTCGACGCCGGTCTGCGCGCGAGTCTGCGCGCGGATGTCCGTACGCTGCTGCGCGAACAGTCGGTCGCGGCGGTGCTCGTGACCCACGACCAGACGGAGGCCTTGGCCATGGCCGACAGGCTGGCGGTGATGCTCGACGGCCGGATCGCCCAGGTGGGCTCGCCCGAGGAAGTCTACGGGAGGCCGGCATCCGTCGCGGTGGGCGAGTTCGTGGGGGAGGCGATCGTGCTCGAGGCCGAGGCGTTCGGCGACTGCGCGCAGACCCCGCTCGGGAAGGTTCAGCTGATCTCGCCCGGACACGGCGTGGGCCGCGTCCTGCTGCGACCGGAACAGATCGAAGTCGGGGCGGCGCCGACGAAATGCCCTGCTGCCGGATCGTTCACGGTGCGCGACACGGCATTCGGCGGTGCACACAGCGAAGTGCGGGTCGAGGGGATGGGAATCGCCGTCCGGGCCCTGTGCACCACCCTGCACGGTCTGCAGGCGGGCGACCCGGTGACGGTGAGCGTCCGGCGACCGGTGCCCTTCTATCCCGGAGGGTAGGACGGCCGGCGTCTAGAAGCCGTCGGGACGCCCCGGACCCACATTGCGACTGTTGCGGGTACGCAGATCCCGCACGTATTCGGCGGGTGCCCCGGCGATCTCGGCGGCGTCGGCCATCACACCCAGATAGCGAGCGGAGGGAAGGCCGCCCTCGTATCCGTCCACGACGTACAGCCAGGCCAGGACCGGGCCGTCGGCGGTGTCGACGCGCACGCGGATCTTGCGGTGGAACCCCAGTTCGGCTCCCTCCCACCGATCGAGGCTGCGCTCGTCGTCCTCCGGCACGTCGTAGAGCACGACGAACACTTTCGAGTCCGAATCCTCGACGACGGTCGCGAGGGCGCCTTCCCAGCCGATGTCGGCGCCGGCGAAGGTCAGGCGCCAACCGTGCAACCAGCCGGTTCCCGCCATCGGCGAATGCGGGCAGCGCGTCAGCATCTGCTCGGGATGCATGTTGGACCCGTAGGCGGCGTAGATCGGCACGAGGATAAGGCTAACCCGTCGTCCGCCGGAGTCGTCGGAGGGGGAGCAGAGGAGCGCCGGAGAGCCGGAGCGTGCAGGGTCGGCCGGTCCCTGTGCGCGAGGCGGGGTCGGTGGCATAGCGTTGAACCCGACGTGTGCGCCCACCAGGTGCGCACGTGCAGCCCGACCCGGCACCCTTCGGAATCGATACAGAGGAGAACAATGACCCGGATCGTCATCATCGGCGGCGGCCCCGCAGGATACGAGGCGGCGCTGGTGGCATCCCAGTACGGCGCGACGGTGTCACTGATCGATTCGGACGGGATCGGCGGCGCCTGTGTGCTCTTCGACTGCGTTCCCTCCAAGACCTTCATCGCCTCCACCGGTGTGCGCACCGACATGCGCCGCGCCGCCGACCTGGGCATCGAACTCGAACGCGCCGAGGTGTCGCTGCCGCAGGTCCACGGCCGTGTGAAGAGCCTCGCCCGCGCCCAGTCCGCCGACATCCGCACCAAGCTCGAGGCTGCCGGGGTCAAGCTGTTCTCCGGGTACGGCGAACTCGTCGACGCGCAGCCCGGCATGGCCGCCCACCAGGTACGCGCCAAACTGCTGACCGGAGAGGAGAAGGTGCTCGACGCCGACGTCGTGCTGATCGCGACAGGCGCGAGCCCGCGCATCCTGCCCGGCGCGGAACCGGACGGTGAGCGGATCCTCACCTGGCGTCAGCTCTACGACCTCGAGAAGCTGCCCGAGCATCTCGTCGTGGTCGGTTCGGGTGTCACCGGCGCCGAGTTCGTCTCCGCATACACCGAGGTCGGAGTTCAGGTCACCGTCGTCTCGAGCCGCGACCGGATCCTGCCGCACGAGGACGAGGACGCGGCTCTCGTGCTCGAGGACGTCCTCACCGAGCGTGGCGTGACCCTCGTCAAGCACGCCCGTGCCGACCGGGTCGAACGCACGGAGGACGGCGTCCGCGTGCTCCTCGCCGACGGCCGGATCGTCGAGGGCAGCCATGTGCTGATGACCGTCGGCTCGGTGCCCAACACCCGGAATCTCGGTCTCGACAAGGTCGGACTCGAACTCGACCGGGGTGGCTACCTTCCCGTCGACCGGGTCTCCCGCACCGCCGTCCCCGGCATCTACGCCGCGGGCGACTGCACCGGCCTGCTGCCTCTCGCGTCGGTCGCGGCCATGCAGGGCCGCATCGCGATCTATCACGCGCTCGGTGAGGGCGTGAGTCCGATCAAGCTGAAAACCGTTGCAGCGGCAGTGTTCACGCGTCCCGAGATCGCCGCCGTCGGTGTCAGCCAGGCGACGATCGACAAGGGCGAGGTGCCCGCCCGCACCGTCATGCTCCCGCTCAACACCAACCCGCGCGCCAAGATGTCCGGCCTGCGGCGAGGTTTCGTGAAGATCTTCTGCCGCCCCGCGACCGGCGTGGTCATCGGGGGCGTGGTGGTCGCACCGACCGCCTCCGAGTTGATCCTTCCCATCGCACTGGCGGTGCAGAACAACCTGTCGGTCAACGATCTCGCGCAGACCTTCTCGGTCTACCCCTCGCTGAGCGGATCGGTCACCGAGGCCGCCCGTCAGTTGATGCGCCACGACGACCTGGACTAGATGCCGGACGGGGCGGGATCGGTGTGGATCCCGCCCCGCTCAGGCCCAGTCGTAGGTGCGTTCGACCGCCTTGTTCCACTCGTCGAACAGGCGCTCGCGTTCGTCGACGGGCATCGCGGGTTCCCACGTGCGGTCCGCGGCCCAGTTGCGGCGGATCTCCTCTTCGTCCTTCCAGAAACCGACGGCGAGCCCGGCTGCGTAGGCGGCACCGAGTGCGGTGGTCTCCGCGACGGTGGGCCGCACGACCGGGACACCGAGGATGTCGGATTGGAACTGCATGAGCAGGTCGTTGGCGACCATGCCGCCGTCGACCTTGAGGGTGCGCAGATCCACGCCGGAGTCGGCGTTCATGGCCTCGATGACCTCCCGGGTCTGGTAGGCCGTCGCCTCGAGGGCAGCGCGTGCGAGGTGGCCCTTCTCGACGAAGCGTGTCAGGCCCGCGATGACACCCCGCGCGTCGGGGCGCCAGCGCGGCGCGAACAATCCCGAGAAGGCCGGCACGAAGTACGCCCCGCCGTTGTCGGGGACGCTCGCGGCGAGCGCTTCGATCTCGTCGGCGGAGCGGATGATCCCGAGATTGTCGCGCAACCACTGCACGAGCGAACCGGTCACGGCCACCGAACCTTCGAGGGCGTAGACCGCGGGTGCCTCGCCGATGCGGTAGCACACGGTGGTGAGCAGCCCGTGCTCGCTGCGCACCGGGGTGGTGCCGGTGTTGAGCAGCAGGAAGTTGCCGGTGCCGTAGGTGTTCTTCGCTTCGCCGGGGGACAGGCAGCCCTGACCGAAGGTCGCGGCCTGCTGGTCGCCGAGGATGCCGGCGATCGGGACCCCGGCGAGCGGTCCGCGTTCGCGGGCATGCCCGTACACCTCCGACGAACTGCGGATCTCCGGCAGCATCGGCTCCGGGATGCCGAGCTCGGCGCAGATCGCCGGATCCCACTGCTGCGTAACGATGTTCATGAGCAAGGTCCGGGAGGCGTTGGTCACATCGGTGATGTGCAGACCGGGTGGCTGACCCTCCTCGCCGACACCGCCGGTGAGATTCCACAGGATCCAGCTGTCGACGGTGCCGAACGCGAGATCGCCGGCCTCGGCGCGTTCGCGGGCACCGTCGACGTTGTCGAGGATCCACCGCACCTTGGGCCCGGCGAAATAGGTCGACAGCGGCAGGCCGGTGATCTCGCGGTAGCGATCGGGCCCGGCGTCGCCGGCGAGTTCCTCGACGAGCTTGTCGGTGCGGGTGTCCTGCCAGACGATCGCGTTGTACACCGGTTTCCCGGTCGTGCGATCCCACACGACCGTGGTCTCGCGCTGGTTCGTCAGGCCGATCGCTGCGATGTCGCTGCGCCGTAGATCCGCTTTGGCGAGCGCCGCGGCTCCCACCTCACGGGTGTTGAGCCACAGTTCTTCCGGGTCGTGCTCGACCCATCCCGACCGCGGGAAGAACTGGCGGTGTTCCTTCTGCGCGATCGACACGATGTGCCCGTCGTGGTCGAAGATGATGCACCGGCTGGACGTGGTGCCCTGGTCGATCGCCGCGATGAACTGGTTCACAGGTGGTCCTCGGGTGAAGGGGACGGCTCGGGTCGGCAACGCTTCCATTGCGCGCTGCGTCGCTCAAGCTACTAGCCTTGATCGGGATACGTCGGCGACTCACGGGAGCGGGTGCGGGTGCGGTGACCAACCAATCGGGTGTGCAACTCCTCGGACCGCAACAACGCGCCGACGCCTGGCGGCGGCTCGCCACCGAACAGTTCGACGTCGTCGTCATCGGCGGTGGTGTCGTCGGAGCGGGCGCGGCGCTCGACGCCGCGACCCGGGGCCTACGGGTTGCGCTCGTCGAGGCCCGGGACTTCGCGTCCGGCACGTCGAGCAGATCGTCGAAGATGTTCCACGGTGGCCTGCGCTATCTCGAACAGCTCGAGTTCGGCCTGGTCCGGGAGGCCTTGCGCGAACGCGAACTTGCTCTGACGACGCTCGCCCCGCACCTGGTCAAGCCGCTCGAGTTCCTGTTCCCGCTCACCCGCCGGGGGTGGGAGCGGCCGTACGTGGCGGCGGGGATCTTCCTCTACGACCGGATGGGCGGCGCGAAGTCCGTTCCGCCGCAGAAGCACCTGACCCGTTCGGGTGCCCTGCGGATGGTTCCCGGTCTCAAGCGGAATTCGCTCGTCGGCGGAATCCGCTACTACGACACGGTCGTCGACGACGCCCGGCACACGATGACGGTCGCCCGGACGGCCGCACACTACGGTGCGGTGGTGCGCACGTCCACACAGGTCGTGGGTTTCCTGCGCGAGGCCGACCGCGTCTCGGGTGTGCGTGTGCGCGACAGCGAGGACGGCTCGGTCACCGAGGTGCGGGCGCACGCCGTGATCAACGCGACCGGCGTGTGGACCGACGAGATCCAGTCGTTGTCGCGGCAGCGCGGCCGGTTCCGGGTCCGCGCCTCGAAGGGCGTGCACATCGTCGTTCCCCGCGACCGGATCGTGAGCGACTCCGCCATCATCCTGCGTACTGAGAAGTCGGTGCTGTTCGTCATCCCGTGGGGCAACCACTGGATCATCGGCACCACCGACACCGACTGGAATCTCGACCTGGCGCACCCGGCCGCGACGAAAGCCGACATCGACTACATCCTCGACCACGTCAACCGCGTGCTCGTCGCCCCGCTCACCCACGACGACATCGACGGTGTCTACGCCGGTCTGCGACCGTTGCTGGCGGGGGAGAGCGACGAGACGTCGAAGCTCTCGCGCGAGCACGCCGTCGCGCGGGTGGCACCGGGACTCGTGGCCATCGCCGGTGGCAAGTACACGACCTACCGCGTCATGGCCGAGGACGCCGTCGACCTCGCCGCCGAGGACATTCCGGCCCGCATCGCGTCGTCGATCACCGAGAAGGTGCCCCTCGTCGGGGCCGACGGATACTTCGCGCTGGTCAACCAGACCATGCATCTCGCCGAGCAGTACGGTCTGCACCCCTACCGGGTCAAGCATCTTCTCGACCGCTACGGCTCCCTTGTCGAGGACGTGCTGAGCCTTGCGAAGGGGCGCCCCGAACTGCTCGAACCGCTGACCGACGCCCCGCAGTACCTGCAGGTCGAGGTCGTCTACGGTGCGGTGGCCGAAGGGGCCCTGCACCTCGAGGACCTCCTGGCGCGCCGGACCCGCATCTCGATCGAATACCCGCACCGCGGTCTGCACTGTGCGGAACAGACGGCTCGTCTGGTCGCTCCGGTTCTGGGCTGGGACGACGCGACCGTCGACCGGGAGGTCGCGACTTACCGGGCGCGGGTCGAGGCCGAGATCGAGTCGCAGAGCCGGCCCGACGACGAGTCTGCGGATGCGCTCAGGGCAGCGGCGCCCGAGGCCCGGCCGGAGATCCTCGAACCGGTGCCGATCAAGTAGCCGCGGACGGTGCGTGACGGTCTCAGTGCGTGAGCACGACCTTCACGACGACCACGATCGTCGCGATCAGAGCCACTCCCACCGCGGCGACCACGGTCCGGTGGTTCGGTCTGCGGTTCTGCAACCGGCGCACGACGAATACGGTCGAGCCGATACGGATCAGCACGGCGACCTCCGCGAGGATGTGTGCCGTACGCGGCTCGAGCCAGCCGATCCAGGCCGTGGCGAGCACGAGACAGGGCAACACCGCCGACGACAGGATGGGAACCGAGTCGCGGAGTTCCTCGATGCGTTCGCTGCGTGAGAGTTGTTCACCGGACCGAACGGACTGGGCGACCGACTCCGCGAAGACATGGGCGATGAACGTCGAGAGCGCCGTGCCGACCACGATCGCGATCCCGATGTATTCGGGGGACGTCGTGATGGGGACGAGCGCGGCCAGCACCAGGATGTTGCCGTAGACGTAGGCGCTGATTCGGGAGGCTGCCGACTCCGGAGACAGAGGGCGGCGCCGTCCCGACGACAGGTACGAAGGCGTGGACACCTCGATAGCGTGACACAGACCGGCCTCGCCGATCCGGTGTCGGGCGGGATGCGTCAGGGTGAAACGGCGGTGGGGCGGCGCCGGTTCGTCACGTCCGGGCTGTAGTGCATCGGTGAGTCGCGGCGGTCGAGGGGCGGCAGGTTGCGCCCGGGTGTCTCGAGCAGGCCGGTATCAGCCGGGATCCGCCCGAATGCGCGGTCCCAGCCGGCGCGGGCCCGTGGGTGGTAGCGGTACCGCCACGGCACGAGTTTCGTGCCGAATCCGATCGCGCGCCCGACGAGCGTGTGCAGTGTCTGCTCGGGACGGCTCCACCGGTAGCCGAGCAGCTCGCGTACCGGTGGGTCGTACAACCCGACGGTGAGCCACAGGAAACCGGTGGTCACCGGCGGGCGGATCACATTCCAGACCCCTTCGGGGAACCACCGCAGGAAGGGCGGGCGGTCGAGATTCGACAGGTCGAGCACGTCGCGGGTGGCCTTGTTGTCCTCGAGCACGGAGCGGCACATGCGGTCCCAGTACGCGAGGAAGTCCTCCCAGGACTCGGGGACCGAGTGCATCGGCATGCCGTACAGCCGGTACCACTGCACGTGCTCGTCGAACAGCCGGTACTTCTGCTCGAGGGTGAGCGGTCCGTCGAACCACTCGATGGAGACGACGAGGCTGTAGAAGAAGGTCGCGTGCGCCCAGTAGAAGGTATCGGGATCGAGCGCGTGGTACCTGCGGCCGCGCTTGTCGACTCCCTTGATGGTGTTGTGGTAGCCGCGCACCTTCGCCGCGGTCTGCGGGGCGCGGGGGCCGTCGAAGACGACCCCGTAGATCGGGTACAGCGACCGGTAGAGGCGCTCCCAGCGCTCGTCGAAGAACTTCGAGTGTTCCTCGACGCCGGCCCCGAGACCAGGATGCATGTTCTGCATCGATCCCGCCCACGGCCCGAAGAGCATTCCGCGCCACCCACCGAAATATCTCCACGTCAGCGACTCGGGACCCAGTGGCTGCGGTGGTTCCGGGGGTGCCGGTCGCGGTGTCGCGGCCTGTGACGACTCAGCTGTGTCGGACCCGGCGGAAACCTGACTACGCATGTTGTCAGAGTAGGATTCGGCGGGCATGCAGTCAACGACGGGAAGCAACAGGGTGGACACCACGCGCCGCAGCTGGGCGGGCGTCGGCATCGACGAACGCCGTCGGCTGCGCAGAGAGCGTCTCCTCGCAGTGGGCGTCGAACTGCTCGGAGCGCCGGACGGCGCGGCAGCGAACGTGCGGGCCGTGTGCCGTGCCGCCGAACTCACCGAACGCTATTTCTACGAGAGTTTCACCGACCGCGACACCTTCGTCCGGGAGGTCTACGCCCATGTCGCCGACCGCGCCCGCGACGCGCTGACCGACGCGGTGATCTGCGCGTCGACCACCGGGCGGGCCGAGGCCGCCGTGCGGGCGTTCGTGGAACTCATGGTCGACGATCCCGCGAAGGGGCGCGTGCTCCTCCTCGCCCCGCTGCGCGAACCCGCCATCAGCCGGCGCGGCATCGAGCTCGCGCCGACCTTCGTCGCGCTCGTGCGCGACCAGCTGCCCCCGGGCGGCGACGACGGTCATCGCCACATGGTCGCCGTGGGCGTCGTCGGGGCTCTCACCAGCCTGTTCATGGGGTACCTCGAAGGAGATCTCGCGGTCTCGCGTGAGGCCCTCGTCCGGCACTGCGTCGCGCTCGTCGAACAGGGCGGCCGGGCGGGGTGCCTGCAGGACGATCAGGCAGGAGACCCACCCGGGCGCGGCTGACACCGAGGGCACCGGTAGACCACCCGTTCGGGGTCGGTCGCGGTGCCGATCTCCCCGGACCGGATCGGGGTCCGACATCGTCGGCACGGCTTGCCGCGCCGCCCGTACACCCACAGGTTGCGGCCGGGACGCCGGTCGCCGGTGGTGATGCGCGTGGTCCGGTCGCGATTGGCCACCAGCAGCCGGTGCGCGAGGTCGACCCACGCCGCCGGATCACCGGCCTGCGCGACCGGAGTCCACGGATCGGTGCCCCGCAGGAAGCACAGTTCGGAGCGGTACACGTTGCCGACGCCGGCCATGATGCGCTGATCGAGCAGTGCCACACCGATCGGGCGATCCGGGTCGCGCGCGAGGTTCGCTGCCGCGAGCGCGGGATCCCAATCGGGTCCGAGCAGATCTGGACCGAGATGCCCCACGGCGTCGTCCTCCCGGTCGCGGGCGAGTACCTCGACGATGCCGAGTTCGAACCCCACCGCCTGTACGTCCTCGGTGCCGAGCACGAGGCGGGCCTTGTATCCGGGCTTGCGCCAACGAGTTCCACGCGGGTAGACGTGCCATTCGCCCTCCATCTTCAGGTGCGAATGGATCGAGACGTCGGCGACCCGGATCAGCAGGTGCTTACCGCGGGAGAGGACTTCGTCGACCGTGTGTCCGGTGAAATCGGCGGTGGCGAAACGCGGTACGCGAAAGTCCGTCTCCGTGAGGACCTTTCCTTCCAGAGCGGTACGGAGGCGGCGCGCGGCACGGAAGACGGTATCTCCCTCGGGCACGTCAGAACCTCAGCCGGTAACCGCGAGGTGTCGCCGCAAATCCCGCCTCGGCGAGGAATTCGGCGAACTCGTGCCCGTGGATCGATGCGCCGTCGACCTTCTCGACGACGATCTTGTCGACCCCTCCGCGCTTGACGGTCGCCGCGAGCGACGCACACGCAGTGCGCAACCGGCCCGGATCGTCGTCGAAGGAGAGCAGAGTGCGGCCCCCACGTTCGACGAACAGCACGAGCGCACCGTCGACGAGCACCACGAGACCACCGGCCTTGCGGCCCGGCCGGTGTCGCGGGGCGTCGTCGTCGGCGGACGATGCCGGCCACGGGAGTGCCGCGCCGTACGGATTGGCCGGATCGCAGGCCGCCAGGGTGACGGCCGCGGTCTCCGAATGCCGGCCCTCGATCGAATCCGAGAACGAACGCAGACGGTCGACGACCGACGGGGTCGAGAACTGGGCCCCGCCGAGCGAATCGACGAAATAACCCCGCCGGCAGCGACCTGTCTCCTCGAACCGGGTGAGCACCTTGTACATCGTCGCGAAACCGCCGGGTACGCCCTCGCCGACGACGACCCCGCGGGTGACGACGCCGTACCGCTCGAGCAGCAGTTCGGCGGTGGTGTGCGCGCGGACCGTCGCGTCGGTCTCGCGTTCCGGCAACATCGACCAGCGCCCGCTGACGGTAGGTGGTCCGGTACGGCTCGGCAGTGCGGGCCGTGCCCGGTACATCCGGGCCCGCGGTGCCCTTCGCGGGGTGCGGTGGGCTGGCTTGGCGCGCGAGGTGTCGCCGATCAGGGCGCGTAGCGGGGCGAGGGTGTCGCCCGCGACGTGCCCGCTCCATACCAGTTCCCACAGCGCGTCGGCGACCGTCGTGTCGCTCGCCGTGGTGTGCAGTGCGGTGACCGCATCGGCAAGTTGCCGGAAGAAGTACGCACCTCCACCGGACAGCGAATCGAGGATCGCCTGATGCACCGGGCCGAGTTCGATGTCGTCGACCGGTGCCAGGCTCACCGGCGCCAGGTCGGCCGGATGCAACGCCACCCAGCCGTCCTTCCCGGAGATCGATCCGGCACCCGACCACAAGATTTCGCCGGTCGTGGTGAGCTCGTCGAGCATCGTCGGTGTGTAGTCCCGGACCCGGGGAGCGAGGATCAGCGGTTCGAGGGCGCTCGCGGGCACCGGCACCCCGGCGAGCTGTTCGACGACGGTGAGGACGCCGTCGATGCCGTAGAGCGCACTCGTGCCCGGCCCGGTACCGAGATGATGCCAATCGGGGAGGAACCGTCCGAGCGTCGTGGTGCTGACCGGCTCGACGTCCTGCCTGGCGGCGGCCAGCGACCGGCGCCGCAACCGCCGCAGCACCTCCGTGTCGCACCATTCCGATCCGGTTGCACCCGGGCGGAATTCGCCGGCAGTGACGCGTTTCTCGGATGCGAGCCGTTCGAGGACGGACTCGACGACCGCCGTGCCCAGCCCGAACCGGGCGGCGGCCTGCGCGGTGGTGAACGGGCCGTGGGTGCGGGCGTGCCGGGCGACGAGATCGCCGAGCGGATCGGAGACCGGCTCGACGAAGACGGTCGGCACCCCGATCGGCAGGGGAACGCCCAGCGCGTCGCGCAGGCGGGAGGCGTCCTCGATCGCTGCCCACCAGTGCTCACCCGCGTACGACACGCGCAGTGCGCGTCGCTGCGCCGCGAGGTCCTCGATCCAGGTGCTCGGATCGTCGGTGGTGCGCTCGCGCAGTTCGGCGTCGGTGAGCGGGCCGAGCAGCCTCAGTAGGTCGGCGACACCCTCGGCGTCGCGTGCGCGTCGCTCCGGAGTCAGCCGTTGCAGTTCGTGTTCGGCCTCGGTGATGACGTCGGCGTCGAGCAGTTCGCGCAACTCGACCCTGCCGAGCAGTTCGGCGAGCAACGTCGAGTCGAGCGACAGTGCCGCGGCCCGGCGCTCGGCGAGCGGACTGTCGCCCTCGTAGAGGAACTCGCCGACATAGGAGAACAGCAACGACGTCGCAAACGGCGAGGCCGTCGGAGTCTCCACCTCCACCAGGCGGAGCTTGCGCTGGGCGATGCTGCCGAGCAGGTCGCGCAGAGCAGGTAGGTCGTAGACGTCCTGCAGGCACTCACGGACCGTCTCGAGCAGGATCGGGAAGTCCGGATAACGACGAGCGACGTCGAGCAACTGCGCGGAGCGCTGACGCTGTTGCCACAGCGGGGCGCGCTTGCCGGGATTTCGGCGGGGCAACAGCAGTGCCCGCGCCGCGCACTCGCGGAAGCGGGAGGCGAACAGTGCCGAGCCGCCGACCTGTTCGGTGACGATGTCGTCGATCTCGTCGGTGTCGAAGACGAAGATCTCCGAACCCGGTGGGGCATCGTCGGTGTCGGGCAGCCGGACGATGATGCCGTCGTCGGACGGGGTGGGATGCGATTCGACGCCGTAGCGCTCGAGCAGACGTGCCCCCACCGCGAGGGCCCACGGCGCGTGCACCCGTAAACCGAAGGGCGAGTGCAGCACCAGACGCCAGTCGCCGAGTTCGTCGCGGAATCGTTCGACGACGAGCGTGCGGTCGGTGGGCAGGTGCCCGGTGGCCGTGCGCTGCTCGTCGAGCAACCGGATCAGATTGCCCGTCGCGTAGTCGTCGAGGCCGCCCTTACGGCAGCGGGTCTCGGCATCCTCCGGCGAGGCGTGCCCCATCTCGCGTAGGAAGGCGCCGAGCGCGGCGCCGAGTTCGGCGGGGCGTCCCTGACTGTCGCCGTGCCAGAACGGCAATCGGCCGGGCCGCCCGTAGGCGGGGGAGACCAGGACCCGGTCGAAGGTGATCTCCTCGATCCGCCAGCTCGTGGCACCGAGCGCGAAGACGTCGCCCACCCGCGACTCGTAGACCATCTCCTCGTCGAGTTCGCCCACGCGCGTGTTCTTCTCGCCCACCATGTACACGGTGAACAGACCGCGGTCGGGGATCGTGCCGCCGGAGGTGACGGCGAGTCGCTGGGCACCGGGCCTGCCGGTGAGGGTCCCCGCCGTGCGGTCCCACACCACCCGCGGCCGCAGCTCGGCGAACTCGTCGGACGGATAGCGTCCGGCGAGCAGGTCGAGCACGGATTCGTAGACCCCGCGGGACAGGCTCGCGAAGGACCCGCTGCGCCGGACCGTGTCGAACCAGTCGTCGACGTCGACGGGTTCGAGGGCCGTGGCCGCGACCGTCTGCTGGGCGAGCACGTCGAGCGGATTCGCCGGGACCTGCAGGGCCTCGATGTGCCCCTCGACCATCCGCTCGACGGTCACCGCGCAGTGCACGAGATCGGTGCGGTGCTTGGGGAACAGCACACCGCGCGAGGTCTCGCCCACCTGATGTCCGGCACGGCCGACGCGCTGCAGACCGCTGGCCACCGACGGAGGGGCCTCGACCTGGATCACCAGATCGACCGCACCCATGTCGATGCCGAGTTCGAGGCTCGATGTCGCCACCACGCACCGCAACCGGCCCGACTTGAGGTCGTCCTCGATCAGTGCGCGTTGATCCTTGCTCACCGACCCGTGGTGGGCGCGGGCGAGCACGGGTGCGGCGCCGGCGGACGTCTCGGTGGGGGAGCCGAGTTGCGCGGGCGGTGCACCCTCGCGCTCCACCTCCGCGCCGAGACGTTCGGCGTGGATCTCGTTGAGCCGGGCAGTGAGACGTTCGGACAACCGCCGGGAGTTGGCAAACACGATCGTCGACCGGTGCTCGGTGATGAGATCGACGATCTGCTCCTCGACGTGCGGCCAGATCGACCCGGCCTGCGGAGTGGGGGACAGTGACTCCTCGTCGGGCTCGGAGACCCCGAGTTCGGTCATGTCCTCGATCGGGACGCGCACCGTGAGATCCCACGTCTTCGCCGACGGCGGCGCGACGATCCGGATGGGAGCGGAACCGGCGAGGAACCGGCCGACCTCCTCGTGCGGTCGCACGGTGGCGGACAACCCGATGCGCTGTGCCGGGGCGCGCAGGAGCTGATCGAGACGTTCGAGCGACAGCGCGAGGTGCGCCCCGCGTTTCGTGGCGGCCACGGCGTGGACCTCGTCGACGATCACCGTCTCGACCCCTACGAGGTTCTCCCGTGCGGACGAGGTGAGCATGAGGAAGAGGGACTCGGGCGTCGTGATGAGGATGTCCGGTGGTGTGCGGGCCAGGGCGCGACGATCGGCCTGGGAGGTGTCGCCGGAACGCACGCCGACGGTGATGTCGGGCGGGGTCAGACCGAGCCGTTTCGCGGTCTGCGTGATGCCGACCAGCGGGGAGCGCAGATTGCGCTCGACGTCGACGGCGAGGGCCTTGAGCGGTGAGACGTACAGGACGCGGGTGCGGTGCTCGCGCGCGGCGTGCTCGTCCGCCGGGGTGGACGCGAGCCGGTCGAGCGACCACAGGAACGCCGACAGGGTCTTGCCGGAGCCGGTGGGGGCGACGACGAGCGTGTGGGCTCCCGAGGCGATCGACTCCCACGCGCCGAGCTGGGCCGGGGTCGGGGACTCGAATGCCCCCGCGAACCACGCGCGGGTCGGCGCGGAGAAACGATCGAGGATGTCGGTCACCATCCCATCGTCTACCCGCCGACCGACACGCTCAGTCGTCGTACGCGAACCGGGCGATCTGACGGCAGTGGTCGTCGGCCCGTGAGTTACGTCCGACGCGCATCAACTCCGAGACGAGCGACCGTGCCGGGGCCCGCCAGGGCAGGGCCGCGAACTGCTCCCGGGCAGCGGGTTCGTCGCTCCACACCACGGACACGACGGAACCCTCGTGGACGAAGGTGAGGGCGGGGAAGTCCGCCGCGAGCTGCTCACGTGTCGAGCCCGAGGCCTGCTCGAGTTCGGTTCCCGACACGCGGACGTAGCCGGCGAGGCTCCGCCGGCCGTCGGAGAGATCGAGGAACACCCCGGCGACCGCCATGTCACCGGCGTGCACCGACACAAGCGGCTTCCGCGGGTCGGCCGGATCCTCGGCGGGAAGACACACGACGGACCAGTACTCGCATTCGCTCATCCGGGCGTTCGGCACGATCGACGATACGACGTCTCGGAGCCACGCCGTGACGGACCCGAACTCCGGATAGCGTTCGAGTTCGCGGTACTTGGTCTCGCGCAGCGGCAGGGCGGCCGTCGACGGGGGCACACGGGTGTTCACGCGACGATTATGACCGCTGCCGATGTGGTGCGGGTCATCAGATCACCACGCCGGGATTCAGGATCGAGTTCGGGTCGAGCGCGGCCTTGATCCGCTCGGTCAACGCCATCACGTCCGGCCCCACCTGATCGGGCAGCCAGGCCTTCTTGAGCCGGCCGACACCGTGCTCACCGGTGATGGTGCCGCCGAGTTCGATCGCCAGATCCATGATCTTCCCGAACACCACCTGTGCCCGCGCCGTCATGTCCTCGTCGGCGGGGTCGTAGACGATCAGCGGGTGGGTGTTGCCGTCGCCGGCGTGTGCGATCACGGCGACGGTGACGTCGTGTTCAGTTGCGAGCTCGGCGATCCCGCTCACCAGCGCCGGCAGGGCGGGGATCGGTACCCCGACGTCCTCGAGCAGCAGACTGCCGGTGCGTTCGACGGCGGGGATCGCCATGCGGCGGGCGACGGTGAACGCCTCACCCTCCTCCGGATCGTCGGTCGCGAAGACGTCGTCGGCCCCGGCCTCGCGGCAGGCCCGCACCATGATCTCGATCTCCTCGGCGGCCGCCGCGCCCGGCGCGTCGGAGCGGGCGATGAGCATCGCCTCGGTGCTGCGTTCGAGTCCCATCCGCAGCATGTCCTCCACCGCCCCGACGGTGGCCCGGTCCATGAATTCGAGCATGGCCGGTCGCAGCACGGCGGTGATGGCGACGACCGCGTCGGCGGCGGCCTGCACCGACGAGAACGTCGCGACCATCGTGGATCCGGGTGGCGGTGGTGGGACGAGACGCAGTGTCACCTCGGTGATGACGCCGAGCGTCCCTTCGCTTCCGACGAACAGTTTCGTCAGCGACAGGCCCGCGACGTCCTTGACCCGTGGCCCGCCGAGCCGCACTGCGGTGCCGTCGGCGAGGACCACTTCGAGTCCGAGCACGTAGTCGGTCGTCACCCCGTACTTCACGCAGCACAGGCCGCCGGCATTGGTGGCCGCGTTCCCGCCGATCGTGCAGATCTCGAACGACGACGGATCGGGCGGATACCACAGGCCCTGCTCGGCAGCCGCCTTCTTCACCTCGACGTTGAGCAGGCCGGGCTGGGCGACCGCGGTGCGTGTCGCGGTGTCGACCGTGATCGCCCGCATCTTCTCGGTGCTGAGCACAATGCCGTCGGCGAGTCCGCCGGACCCACCGGACAGGCTCGTGCCCGCACCTCGGGGCACCACCGGCACTCTGTGGGTGTTCGCCCACCGCAGCGTCGCCTGCACGTCTGCGGTGGACGTGGCCCGTACGAGCGCGAGGGGAACCGCGGCGTCCGGGTCCTGCGCTCGGTCCTGCCGGTAGCCGGCGAGGATGTCGGGATCGGTGATCAGCACGCCGGCGGGTAGTTGCCCGGCGAGGTCGTCGAGCAGGTGGGTCGTGCCGGTCTCGGGGCGGCTCATCCGCGCACCGGCTCCACGTACCGCGCACGCAACTTGTGTTTGACGAGCTTGCCCGTCGGGGTGCGCGGCAGGTCGTCGGAGAAGTCGATGCTGCGCGGCGCCTTGAAATGCGACACGCGCTCGCGCACGTAGGCGAGCAGTTCCTGTTCGAGTTCGGGACTCGGCTCGACCCCCTCGACGAGCTGGACGACGGCCTTGACCTCCTCGCCCATCTCCTCGTTCGGCACGCCGATCACCGCGACGTCGAACACCTTCGGATGCAGGGTGAGGACGTTCTCCGATTCCTGCGGGTAGATGTTCACGCCGCCGGAGATGATCGTGAAGGCGGCCCGGTCGGTGAGGTAGAGAAATCGCTCCTCGTCCAGATAGCCGATGTCGCCGCTGGTGGTCCACGTCGGATGCTCGGGGTGTGTCGCCTGCTCCGTCTTCACCGGGTCGTTGTGGTACTCGAACGGCCGCTCGTCGCGTTCCCACCACACCGTGCCGATCGAGCCGGTGGGCAGTTCCCGTCCCTGGTCGTCGCAGATGTGGACGGTGCCCAGGGCGCCGTCGCGGCCCACCGAGCCGGGACGGGCGAGGGCCTGGTCGGAGTCGATGAAGGTCGCGCCGGCGCCTTCGGTGGAGGCGTAGTACTCGTTGATCACCGGCCCCCACCACTCGATCATGGCGCGCTTGATCTCGGGCGGACACGGCGCGGCGGCGTGGACGGCGACCTTCATGCTCGACACGTCGTACCTCGCACGGGTCTCCTCGGGGAGCTTGAGCATCCGGACGAACATCGTCGGCACCCACTGGCTCGCCGTGACCGAGTACCGGTCGATGAGTGCGAGCGCCTCCTCGGGATCGAAACGGTCCATGAGGATCACGGTGCCGCCGACCGACTGGATCGTGCCGCAGAACCGCAGCGGCGCAGCGTGATACAGGGGTGCGGGGCACAGGTAGACGGTGCTGTCGTCGAATCCGTACATCGGGGCGAAGACCGCGGTGTAGGGATCGGGGATGTCCTGCACCTGCCCCTCGGGAAGCTTCGGCTTGATGCCCTTGGGCCTGCCCGTGGTACCCGACGAGTACAGCATGTCCTGGCCGCGGGGCTGGTCGTCGAGCGGTGTCGCGTCGAACGCGGAGAGCGCGGCGTCGTACTCCTCGAAACCGTCCAGCGACCCGCCGAACACCAGGCGGTGGGTCACGCCGGGATAGGCGTCGGGGGACAGGTCGATCGCATCCACGGCCTCCGCCGACACGACGAGGGCCTCGGCGCCGCAATCGTCGACGATGTACGCGGCCTCCGCCGGGGTCAGGTGCCGGTTCACGACCGTGATGTAGAGGCCGGACCGCAGTGCCGCCCAGTACACCTCCATGACCCGCAGGTCGTTGTCGGAGATCAGGGCGATGTGATCGCCGCGCCCGAGACCGAGGGACCTCAGGTACTTCGCCAGCCGGATCGAATGTTCGTCGAGTTCGCGATAGGTCAGCGATTCCCCGGTGGCGGGGCGGATGATCGCGGGTTTGTCGGGCGTGGTGGCGACGAAGTTCCCTGGATACATGCCCAAGGTCTACCACAGGATGTGTCGCAGGCCACATATCCTCTGATTGGGCGCAGTGTCGTCGGGTACTCGTTCGGAAGGACACGGAAAGGGGAAGGCGATGCCGAATCCGTCGATCAAGAACGAGAAGATGTACGAGGAATTGCGCGAGGACGGTGCCTCGAAGGAGAAGGCGGCCCGGATCTCCAACGCAGCTGCGAACGAGGGCAAGTCGGAGGTCGGGAAGAAGGGCGGCAAGTCCGGCTCGTACGACGACTGGACCGTCGACGACCTGAAGAAGCGCGCGAAGGAACTGGGCATGACCGGTTACTCCGACATGAAGAAGGACGAGCTGATCGACGCGCTGCGCAATCACTAGCGTTCTTCCCCAGGGATGGGCTCTCCGCAGGGGGTGGATATGGGGCGCATCACCCAGAGGGTCGATCCGCGGTCGATCGCCGACGATCTCGAACGTTGCGGTCGGGCCGCGGTCGCCGTCCTCGTGGCGGGGCGCATCGAGGCGTTTCCGGCGCGGGTCGTCCGACGAGACGACCTCTACGTCGGGCTGGACCCGTCTGCCCTCACCTCCGAGGGTGGGTTCGGCAGGGCGACCCTGATCCTCGACGACGGGTCGTTCTGGTTCGACCTGCGCGCGGCGAATCTGCGCGGATCCATGCTCCCGGCGCAGAGCGTCCCGTCCGGCGCCCCGGACGACCTCGCGTGGTTCGTCTTCCGCGCCGAACGGGAAACCGCCTGGGATTACGGAAGTCTGCACGAGGAGCCGGAAGAATGAGTCCCGACGATCCGCTCGTCCGGGTCTATCTGGAGTCGTCGATGGTCGCGCGCGTCGCGACCCGCACTCCGAAGGGCCGACCCGCGATGACGCCACTGTGGTTCCTGGCGCACGGCGGCCGGATGTATCTCGGGACGTCGCGCACGTCCGTGGTCGTGCGCAATGCGACCGCGAACCCCGACGTCGAGGTGCTCCTCGATCTGCCCGGCCCCGTGAGCGCGTCGAGTCACGTCCTGCGCCTGAGGGGCCGCGCAACCGTCCGTGAAGGCATCCCTTCGCTGCCGGTCCTGTTCGGACTGGTCCGGAAGTACTATCTCGCCGGATGGCGCTCGGAACTCGCCCATGCCCGGCTGTGGAGATTGCGGACCGCGTACTACGCGCAGGCCGACGGTGCGGTCCTCGAGATAGAACCGCTCGACGCCGAACTTCTCCGGCAACCCTGACGACTCATCCGAATTCGACGCCCTGGGCGAGCGGCAGCTCCGTCGAATAATTGACGGTGTTCGTCGCCCGCCGCATGTATGCCTTCCAGGAGTCCGATCCGGACTCGCGACCTCCACCGGTGTGCTTCTCCCCGCCGAAGGCGCCGCCGATCTCGGCACCCGAGGTACCGATGTTGACATTGGTGATGCCGCAGTCGGATCGGGCCAGGAACAGTTCGGCCTCGCGCTGGTCGAGGGTGAAGATCGACGACGAGAGTCCTTGCGGCACACCGTTGTGCAATGCGATGGCCTCGTCGAGGTCGTCGTAGTCGAGGACGTACAGGATCGGGGCGAAGGTCTCCTCACGCACCACCTCGCTCTGCGCGGGCATCCGGACCAGCGCGGGGGAGACGTACACACCGCCCCCCGCGACATCCACTCGCTCACCGCCGACGACGAGTGTGCCTCCGTCGGCCCGGGCGCGGTCGAGTGCCGCGGTCATCGCCTCGTACGACCGTTCGGAGATCAACGGACCCACGAGGACACCCTCGTCCAACGGATTTCCCACCCGCAGACGCGAGTACGCCTTCGCGATCCGCTCGACGAACTCGTCGGCGATCGATCGGTGCACGATGAGCCGGCGCAGGGTGGTGCAGCGTTGACCGGCCGTGCCGGCCGCGGCGAACACGATGCCACGGACGGCGAGTTCCCGGTCTGCGGACGGAGTGACGATCGCTGCGTTGTTGCCGCCGAGTTCGAGGAGGCAGCGGCCGAACCGCGCGGCGACCCGCGGTCCGACGATCCGCCCCATCCGGGTGGAGCCGGTCGCGCTCACGAGGGCGATGCGGGGATCGTCGACGAGCGCCTCACCCACCGCGTGGTCGCCGAGAAGAAGATGATGGAGACCGTCGGGGGCGCCGACCTCGGTGGCGGCGCGGCGCAGCAGCGCGTCGCAGGCGAGCGCGGTCAGCGGGGTGGTCTCCGACGGCTTCCACACCACCGGGTCGCCGCACACCAGCGCGATCGCGGTGTTCCACGACCACACCGCCACGGGGAAGTTGAACGCTGAGATCACGCCCACCACACCGAGTGGATGCCAGATCTCCATCAGCCGGTGGCCTGGCCGTTCGGAAGGCATCGTCCGCCCGTACAGCTGCCGCGACAGGCCGACGGCGAACTCGCAGACGTCGATCATCTCCTGCACCTCGCCCGCGGCCTCCGACGGGATCTTCCCGGCTTCGAGCGTGACGAGTTCGGCGAGATGGGACTTGTGCTCGACGAGAAGTTCCCCGAGCCGTCGCACCACGCGACCGCGCACCGGGGCGGGAACGTGGCGCCACTGTTCGAAGGCGTCCGCCGCGGCGGTGATCGTCACGTCGACCTCGGCGGCAGTGTGGACGGGGACGTGCCCGAGCACGCTTCCGTCGACGGGGCTGGTCACCACGAGTGGGGCGTCGTCGGCAAGAGTGTGGACGCCGCACTGCCTCAGGGCGGTCGCGGCACGGTCGGCGAGATCGGTGGTCGCATTCATCGGTGAGCTCCTTTACTGCTCGGATACCCTGCGCTGGTGCCTGAATCCTCGAGAAACGACTCGTCGAAGGAGTCGCTGGACGACATCGATCGGATGCTGCTGCGTGAACTGGTCGCCGACGGTCGCGCAACCCTCGCGGCGCTCGCCGAGAAGGCGGGTCTGTCCGTCTCGGCCGTGCAGTCGCGGGTACGCCGACTCGAAGCGCGCAATGTGATCCGCGGATATACCGCGCGTGTCGATCCCGAAGCGCTCGGGTTGATGCTCTCGGCGTTCGTGGCGATCACCCCTCTCGACCCGTCACAACCCGATGACGCGCCGGCTCGACTCGGCCACATCGACGCGATCGAATCGTGTCACTCGGTGGCAGGCGACGAAAGCTACATCCTCCTCGTGCGTGTCGAGTCCCCTCGTGCCCTCGAACGGTTGCTTCAGGAGATCCGGGCGACCGCCGGAGTCACCACCCGCAGCACCGTTGTTCTTCAGACATTTTACGAGAGATAGGCCTCTGTACCGGAAGTCTTACTGTCATATCGAGTTTGTACCGTTTATTCTCGCGTACCGTGGGGGCATGAGCACTGCATTCCGAAACCTGGACGGTGCCGAGAACCTCGCCCCCGACCGGGTGCACAGCGCCCTCGGCAGGCACATGCTCGCCGACGGTTTCGGCCTCGTCCTCGATCTCGACCGTTCCCGCGGGGTACGTCTCGTCGACGCCCGGGACGGAACCACCTACCTCGACATGTTCGGGTTCTTCGCATCGTCCACGCTCGGAATGAACCACCCCGCGCTGACCGATTCGGAGGCAGCGCACGAGCTCGCCGCGGTGGCGGCGAACAAGCCCAGCAATTCCGACGTATACACCGTGCCGATGGCGCGCTTCGTCGAGACCTTCGTGCGCGTCCTCGGCGATCCGGCACTCCCGCACCTGTTCTTCGTCGACGGAGGCGGACTCGCCGTCGAGAACGCGCTCAAGGCCGCGTTCGACTGGAAGAGTCGCCTCAACGAGTCCCGCGGCCTGCCCGCGCACCTGGGTGGGTCGGTGCTGCACCTGACCGAGGCCTTCCACGGCCGCACCGGGTACACGCTGTCGCTCACCAACACCGATCCGGTCAAGACCGACCGGTTCCCCAAGTTCGACTGGCCGCGGATCGACGCGCCCTATCTCGCCGAGGACCGCGACGTCGCCGCGGCCGAGGAGAAGGCCCTCGAGCAGGCGCGACGCGCCTTCGCCGACCGTCCCCACGACATCGCGTGCTTCATCGCCGAACCGATCCAGGGCGAGGGCGGCGACCACCACTTCCGCCCCGAGTTCTTCCGCGCGATCGCGCAGCTGTGTCGGGAGAACGACGCCCTGGTCGTCTTCGACGAAGTGCAGACCGGCGCCGGCGCGACCGGCACCGCATGGGCCTACCAGCAACTCGGTGTCACCCCCGATATCGTCGCCTTCGGCAAGAAGACGCAGGTCTGCGGGATCATGGCCGGCGGCCGCATCGACAAGATCCCCGACAACGTGTTCACGGTGAGCTCGCGGATCAACTCCACGTGGGGCGGCAACCTCACCGACATGGTGCGGGCCCGCCGCATCCTCGAAGTCGTCGAGGACGGCCGGCTCATCGACTGCGCGCGATCGAGCGGAGCGCACCTGCTGTCCGGGCTGCAACAACTCGCCGCCCGGCAGCCGCTGGTCGCCGAGCCGCGCGGACGCGGATTGATCTGCGCCGTCGACCTCCCCACCCCGGAGATCCGCGACGAGGTGCTGCGACGGCTGTACCGCGACGAGCACGTCCTCGTGATCGGCACGGGCACGCGGGGCATCCGCTTCCGGCCCCCGCTCACCGTCACCACCCACGAGCTCGACGAGGCCCTCGCCGCACTCGACCGGGTGACGGCGCAGTGCGAATGAGGGGCCGGATCACCCTGTTCCGCGCCGGACGACGGTAGCTTGTCGGATATGGCCGATGCACTGGACGAGACCGTAACCGGCGGCGAATCCTTCGCGATTCCGTCGCTGGTCAATCTGAGGGACATCGGCGGTTGCCCGAGTTCGTTCGGCGGCGTGGTCCGCACCGGAGTGGTGTTCCGCTCGACCGATCTCAGCCGACTGACCGACACCGACGTCGAGACCCTCGACGCCCTGAGCATCACGACGGTCCTGGACCTGCGCACGTTCGCGGAACAGGAGCGCCGTCCCGACCGCGTACCCGACGGCGCCCGGCATCTCGGGCTCGACGTCCTCGCCGACCGAGAGCGAGGCTCGATCGCGGCCGCCCTGCCGGAACTCGTGTCCGACCCGGAGTTGGTGGCGCAGACGCTCGGCGACGGTCGCGCCGTCCAGTACCTTCTGGAGAGCTACCGCGAGTTCGTTACGCTGCCGAGCGCTGTGGCGTCGTACCGGACCCTGGCGAGCACCGTCGCGCACGGGGCCGTCCCGGCACTCGTGCACTGCAGTGCCGGCAAGGACCGCACGGGCTGGGCGGCGGCGTCGCTGCTGATGTTCGCCGGAGCGGACGAGGAAGCTGTATTCGCCGACTACTTGCGCACCAACGACGAACTCCTGCCGCACTTCGACGATTTCTTCGCCCGCTTCGCGTCGCTCGGGGGCGACCCGGACCTGATCGTGCCCCTGCTCGGGGTGCGCCGTGAGTATCTCGAGGTGGCGATCGACGAGGCGCTGGGCAGGTACGGAACCATCGAGCAGTACTTCGCTGCCGGACTCGGGCTCGACGACGACACCCTGCAGGCCCTGCGGACCCGGCTCGTCGATCCGGACGCGACCGCCTGACCGTAGCGTCGCCGCCGGCGCGGAGGAGGCTACCAGCGACGGTGATTACGACGAATCACGGGTTGCTGGTTTCGGCCTCGACCCCGCGCGGAAACGTGATCCGGCGACCGCCGCGACGGCCAGACCGATCGCGACGCCGACGAGGTCGGCACACCAGTCCCAGAACGAACCGGAGCGACGCACGGCCACCGTGGCCTGAAGAATCTCCGTGAGCACGCCGTACAGACCCAGCCACACGACGGTGAGCACCGGGGAGATCCGGGCGTAGCGGGAGCAGAGCGCGAGTGCCACGAACATCAGCGCGTGCGTGACCTTGTCGGCATGAGGAGGACCGCTCGGCACGGTGCCGCCGGGGGAGAGCAGCATCGCGGTGATGACCACGACCGCGACGATCAGGGGCAGGGCGTGGTGCCTCAGAAGCATGGCCGGCACGAGTCAGGCATTCCGCTTCTCGTCCGGACGGGCGTCGAGGCCGCGTGTGTCGGTGCTGTGCCCGTCCCGGTCGCGGCCGGCGAACAGGACGATGCCCACCGCGGGGATCAGCAGGAAGAACAGCCACGTGTCGAAGGTGAAGAACAACACGAGCGCGACCAGCGGCGTCAGTCCCATCACGACCTCGCGCCAACGCGCGGGACCCTTGTTCGGAGTGATCACCGGAAGGTCGTCCCGGGTCGTGGCGGAGGAATCCGTGACGTGGGCGGGCAGGTCGGTGAACAACACGTCGAGATCACCGCGCGTCGTGGCCGCCGACGCCTTCGCGCTGCGCTCGTCGAACTCCGGCAGCGTCAGCCGGCCGAGCGCGAAGTGTTCGCCGAGCAGGTCGAGCGCCCTGCTGCGTTCGGCGTTGCCGATCCGGATGGCGGGATGTTCGGACATGCCGGTCACACTAACCTGTGGCGTCGGACCGGCGACAGGCACGGGCATCCCTCGCAATGCTGTGATATCCGCGACAGTGAAAGGCGTGGTCCGGCACCGCACGGTCAGGACGGGCCGCGTCCCTCACCGAGGAGCCGGTAGGCCCGGCGACCCGCGACGAACAGCACTCCGAAGGCGATGAGCAGCGCGATCGGATGCCGGAAGACCACGATCACGAGGAGCGCGACGAGCACGAACGGAACCAGCGTGAGCAGTTGTTCCGCGAGATCGCGGGGGCCGGGCGAGGAGGCCACCACGGCCGGTGCCGAGGGCAGGTCGGCGAAGAGGGGAACCAGATCGCCCCGCACCGTGGCCTGCGTCGCGAGCGCGACCCGCTCGTCGAACTCGGCCAGACCGAGGCGTCCCGCGGCGAAGTGCTCACCGAGCAGCGCTACGGCTTCTTCACGCTCGGCGGTGCCGATGCGGATCTCGGGGCGGTCGGCCATGTCTCCAGGCTAATCGCTTTCAGGCGGACCGTGACGCAATGTGATACCCCCGGATACGGCGAGGTCCCCCGCACCGGGAGCGATGCGGGGGACCGTCGGGGATCTGCCGTTGTTCGATCGCCGTGTTACTTGATCTCGGTGAGGACGGTGCCCTGGGTGACTGCGGCACCCGGCTCGACCGCGAGGCCGGTGACGACGCCCGCCTTGTGGGCGTTGACCGGGTTCTCCATCTTCATGGCCTCGAGCACGGCGATGAGTTCGCCCTCGGCGACCTCCTGGCCCTCTGCGACCGCAACCTTGACGACGGTGCCCTGCATGGGTGCGGTCACCGCATCGCCCGACGCCTTGCCGGCGCCGCCGCCACCGCGCTTGCGGGGCTTCGGCTTCTTGCGGATCGCACCGGCGCCACCGCCGTTACCACCGAGCGAGAACTGACCGGGCAGCGACACCTCGACGCGGCGTCCGCCGACCTCGACGACCACGTTCTGGCGCGGCAGTGCCTCGTCCTCGTCCTCGATGGGGGCACCGCCGGTGTACGGCTCGATGGTGTTCTCCCACTCGTTCTCGATCCACTTGGTGTAGACGTCGAACTTCTCGCCGTCGCCGACGAAAGCCGGGTTCTCGACGATGTGGCGGTGGAACGGGATGACCGTCGCCAGGCCGTCGACCTCGAACTCCGCCAGCGCGCGGGCGGCCCGCTGCAGCGCCTGCTCGCGGGTCTCGCCGGTGACGATCAGCTTGGCGAGCATCGAGTCGAACTGGCCGCCGATGACGTCGCCCTGGACGACACCCGAGTCGACGCGGACGCCGGGGCCCGTGGGCTCCTTGTAGACGGTGATCGGGCCGGGGGCGGGAAGGAAGCCGCGACCGGCGTCCTCACCGTTGATGCGGAACTCGAAGCTGTGGCCGCGCGGGGTCGGGTCCTCGGTGAGCTCGAGCTTCTCGCCGTTGGCGATGCGGAACTGCTGGCGCACGAGGTCGATACCGGCGGTCTCCTCGGTGACCGGGTGCTCGACCTGCAGGCGGGTGTTGACCTCGAGGAAGGACACAGTGTCGCCCTGCACGAGGTACTCGACCGTGCCGGCGCCGTAGTAACCGGCCTCGCGGCAGATGGCCTTGGCGGAGTCGTGGATGCGCTTGCGCTGCTCGTCGGTCAGGAACGGCGCGGGGGCCTCCTCGACCAGCTTCTGGAAGCGGCGCTGCAGCGAGCAGTCGCGGGTGCCGGCGACGATGACGTTGCCGTGCTGGTCGGCGATGACCTGGGCTTCGACGTGACGGGCCTTGTCGAGGTACTGCTCGACGAAGCACTCGCCGCGACCGAAGGCGGCGACGGCCTCACGCGTGGCCGACTCGAACAGCTCGGGGATCTCCTCGATGGTCTGCGCGACCTTCATGCCGCGTCCGCCACCACCGAAGGCGGCCTTGATCGCGACCGGCACGCCGTACTTCTTCGCGAACTCGACGACCTCGTCGGCGTTCTTCACCGGGTCCTTGGTGCCGGCCGCCATCGGGGCCTTGGCGCGCTCGGCGATGTGGCGGGCGGTGACCTTGTCGCCGAGGTCGCGGATGGACTGCGGCGAGGGGCCGATCCAGATGAGGCCGGCGTCGATCACGGCCTGCGCGAAGTCGGCGTTCTCGGAGAGGAAGCCGTAGCCGGGGTGGATGGCGTCGGCGCCGGACTTGGCCGCGGCGTCGAGGATCTTGTCGAACACCAGGTAGGACTCGGCCGAGGTGGTGCCGCCCAGTGCGAACGCCTCGTCGGCGAGCTTCACGAACTGTGCGTCTGCGTCCGGTTCGGCGTAGACGGCGACACTGCCGTAGCCCGCGTCCTTGGCGGCTCGGATGACCCGCACAGCGATTTCGCCGCGGTTCGCGACGAGCACCTTCGTGATCTGCGCGCTGGCATGACTGGGCACGGAGCCTCCTGTTGATCGATCGTTAGGTTATTTCCGTCGACGGGCAGTCTAAGCGCCAATCGGATCGACTATGTAACCGGATGGTCCTTGTACATTACGGCGGGCATTCGAGCGCGCAATGCTACTCACCGGTAGGTGGGACCGTGGCCGTTTCGGGCTGCGCGCTCCACGGCCCGCCGACCGCGACCTCGTGCATCAGCTCGCGGGTGCGGGTGATGAGGCGGGGGACGTTCTCGCCCGCGACCGTGTTGTCGGGGAATCGCGCCGACATGTTCACGCCCTCGGGGGTGCGGTTGATCCAGACGTACACGTCGTGGGTGAAGCTGCGGCTGCGCAGGGCCTGGGCGTTCCATTCGGGCCACTGGGCTGCCATGGGAACGAACCGTACGTCCATGTAGGACACGACGAACCGAGGACGGATGGGGACGCCGAGGAGTTCGCCCACCCGCACGAACGGCACCCGCGCACTCGCCCGGGTGCGGTGCAATTCGTCGCCGGCCCGCATCGCCAGGGTGTCGAAATCCGTTGTGCTCGTAAGGTTCAGATCGATCGGTCGAAGACCGACGAACCAGCCGAGCGAACCCGCCCAGATCGGCCCGGCACGGGTGTGCGCGGGCGCGACGGTCCGGAACCGCTCGGCTCCGGTGATCTCCGCGGTGGCCCGGCCGAAACACGCCAGCACGCCGGCGAAGAAACCCGTCCCCGCACGACGGCAGCACGCGGAGAAGGCACTCGCCTCGTCGTCGTCGAACCAGCGTTCGGACAGTCGCTGCTGAGGTGTCGCGTGCGGGGGTCGCGCACCGATGGGAAGGGGGAAGGCCGGTGGCTCGCCTCCGCATTCGGTCAGGGTGCGCCGCCAGATCTGCACGGCCTCGTGATCGTCGTCCAGATGTGCGGACTCGTCCCGTTCGGCGGCGCCGAAGTCGATATAGCTCCCCACCGGGAACAGGTCGGCCGCGCGACCGGTGCGCTCCTCCTCGTAGAGCGCCGAGATCTCGTGCGCGACGAGCACAACGGAGTACCCGTCGATGATGGAGTGGTCGGCGCCGAAGAAGACCGTGAATCGCTCGTGCGCGCCATCGGTACCGCCGGCGTCGTCCGTGCCGTCCGGGTGCTCGTCCGCTGTGCGTTCGAGCGTCGCGAAGACGTAGGAGGGCCACAGATGCGGCGTCGTGTAGTCGTCGAACAGGCCGAGCAGGTGGTCGCGGATCGTATCCGGATCGGCGGGATCGTGCCGGATGGGCCGCACCGACACCCTGCCCGGCGGTGCGGTGCGCCGCACCAGGCCGCCGCTCTGCTCCTCGGCGAGGTGGGCATGGCTGCGCAACGGTTCGTGCCGGTCGATCCAGCGTTGCAGGGCCCGCCGGAACCGCTCGGTGTCGAGCGGCCCGGCGACCTCGAAGGCCGTGCCGAGCCAGGAGTCGCGGCCGCCGCCGTACCGGATCCCCGAGGTACGCCTCAGATGCGCCTCGTGGATGTACGAGGCGGGACGGGGGTCCTCGCGCCAGTCGTCCTCGGCCGCGCAGGGCAGCCATTCGGTCAGAACGCCGGGCGGGATCCGGTAGTCGGCGAGCTCGGTGAACTCCATGACCGCGTCAGGTTCGGAGGTGCCGCTTGATGCGCGTGAGCATCGCGCTCATCCCGCGCAGCCGCAGCGGGCTGACCGCCTCGGCGAGGCCGAGCGACGCGTAGAAGTCGTCGGGCACGTCGAGGATCTCCTGCGCGCTGAGGCCGTCGAGTCCCTGGTGCAGGATCGAGGCGAATCCGCGCGTGGTCGGCGCCTCCGGGGGTGCACTGAAATGGAGCTTCACCTGCGACCGGTCGGATGCGTCGACGGACAGGAACAGCGGCGACTGGCACTCCGGCACCGGCTCCATCGCCGCTTCCTCCAGTTCGGAGGGAAGCGGCGGGAGCTCGCGGCTGAATTCGAGCAGCAACTGCAGCTTGTCCTGACCGTCGACGGCAGCGAAGTCGTCGACGATCTCGGCGAGCGGGGCGGGGATGCTCATGCGGCCGGCACTTCTCCGGGCTCGTCGCCCTTGGCGATGGGCACGCGGACCGCGTTGCCCCACTCGGTCCACGAACCGTCGTAGTTGCGCACGTTCGAGTACCCGAGCAGATGGGTGAGGACGAACCAGGTGTGGCTCGACCGCTCGCCGATCCGGCAGTAGGCGATCACGTCGGCGTCCTTCGCGATGTCGCCGTAGATCTCGTCGAGCTCGGCCCGCGCACGGAACCGGCCGTCGGGCGCTGCGGCCTTCGCCCACGGGATCGACACCGCCGTGGGGATGTGGCCGCCGCGCAGTGCCCCCTCCTCCGGGTAGTCGGGCATGTGGGTGCGCTCGCCCGTGTACTCCTGGGGCGACCGCACGTCGACCAGCGGACCCGTGCCCAGGTGTGCGAGGACGTCGTCCTTGAACGCGCGGATCAGCGCGTCGTTGCGCTCGACGACCGGGTAGCCGCTCGTCGTGGCGGACGGGATGTCGAGGGTGGTGTCGCGGTTCTCGGAGATCCACGCGTCGCGGCCACCGTCGAGAAGCCGGACGTCCTCGTGACCGAAGAGGGTGAAGACCCACAGCGCGTAGGCGGCCCACCAGTTGGACTTGTCGCCGTAGATGATCACGGTGTCGGTGCGACGGATGCCCTTGCGGTCCATGAGCGCGGCGAACTGCTCGCCGTCGATGTAGTCGCGGGTGACGGGATCGTTGAGATCGAGATGCCAGTCGATCTTCACCGCACCGGGGATGTGCCCCACGTCGTAGAGCAGGACGTCCTCGTCGGACTCTACGACCTTCACTTCGGGATGGCCGAGATGAGCGGACAACCACTCCGTCGACACGAGACGGCTGGGATCCGCGTATGCGGCGAACGAAGGGTTGCTATCGGGTGCGACGGGCACATGGGCTCCTGAGGCTGTGGTGGCAGGTGCGCCGTCGATTCTAGGCGGTACCGTGACGGGACGTGACCCGCAGCAACCCCCACGCCGACCGGCCGGCCCGCGCCGAGCTCGCATCGCGGGAGCACATCGACCTGCTGGTCCGGCGGTTCTACGAACGCGCACTCGACGATCCCGTGCTCGCGCCGGTCTTCGACGTTCTCGCCGTCGTCGGACTCGACGACCATCTGGTGGTCGTCGGCGACTTCTGGGAGCAGATCCTCTTCCGAACGGCCCGCTACCGCGGCGCGTTCGTTCCGGTGCACGGGGCGCTGCACGGACACCACGGACTGACTCCCGCGCGATTCGAGCGGTGGTTGCAGTTGTGGTGCGAGACCGTGGACGAGATGTTTCACGGGGTGGACGCGGACCGTGCGAAGACCAAGGCCGAGGCGATGGTGGTCTCGTTGCAGAAGTCCCTGTACGGCCGCGCGACCCGATAGGGCCGGATACGGCCTAGTTCTCGAGCGCCTCGACGGGGATCGCGGCGTTCTCGGTCCACAACCGCGCCACGGAGATGCCCACCTCGGCGAGCAGACGCCGCACCAGCGGGAGCCCGATGCCGATCACCGACGACGGATCGCCCTCGATGCGCTCGATGAACCAGCCACCGTGACCGTCGAGCGTGAAGGCGCCGGCCACGTCGAGCGGCTCACCGCTGTCGAGATACGCCTCGAGTTCCTCGTCGGTGGGGGTGCCGAAGTACACGACGGTGCCGCTGTGGTCGGCGGTCTCGGCGACGACCTCGTCGTCCCGGATGCGGAGCACGGCATGACCCGTGAGCAGCTCGCCGCTGCGACCGGCGATCGTCCGCCAGCGCTCGCGGGCAGCCTCGACGGTGCCGGGCTTGCCCTGCAGGTCGCCGTCGATCAGGAGCATCGAGTCGCAGCCGATGACGACGGCGTCGCGCAGACCCTGCTCGCGCAGGACCGGCAGGACGTCGGTGGCCTTGGCGCGGGCGAGTTCGGTGACGATCTGCGCCGGTGGGGTGTCGGGGCCCAGGGACGCGATGAGCGCGTCCTCGTCGACCTCCGACACCTGCACCAACGGCTTCACGCCCGCCGCGTGGAGAACCGCGAGGCGGGCGGGTGAAGCCGAGGCGAGCACGAGCCGCGGCATGTCAGCCGCGGTTCGGGTAGGAATACGGCGAGAACGGCGCCCACCGGCGGTGCATCCGCGTCGGATCACCCCAGGTCTCGGGCGGCCGGGTGTCGCTCACGTCCTCGCCGGCCGACGCAGCGGCAGCGGCGAGCACGGCGACGAGAGCCGCGATCTCCTCGTCGGTCGGATTGCCCTTGACGATGCGGAGGGCGGCCGCGGTCTCGGCGACCGCGGGACTCTCCTGGGCAGCTTCGGTCGCTCCGTCGTCGGGCGTTGCCTCGACCGTGGGCGGCTGCTCGTCGACGTCGAACTCGGTGATGATCTTGTCCTCTGTCGTCGCTGTCACAGGGCACCCCCCGGATACGCGTCCACACGGGCATCGGATGCCCACCGGGTCGCTGTCATGTCGATCCCTCTCTCGGGTTCATCGCACGTCGTCGGCGACGTGCTACGCCGTGCAGGACCGGGCTGCGCCCGGTCCTGCCGCGGAGCGTCACAGCGGAATGTTTCCATGCTTCTTCGGCGGGAGCGAAACCATCTTCCGCTCGAGCAGGCGCAGCGCGGAGACGATCTGGCCGCGCGTGTGCGACGGCGGGATGACCGCGTCGACGTAACCGCGCTCGGCGGCGACGTACGGGTTCACCAAGGTGTCCTCGTACTCGTTCTGCAGTTCGAGGCGCAGCGCGTCGACGTCCTCACCGTTCTTCGCGGCCTCGAGCAGGCGCTTGCGGTAGACGAAGCCGACGGCGCCGGAGGCACCCATGACGGCGATCTGCGCGCTCGGCCACGCGAGGTTGACGTCGGCACCCATGTGCTTGGAACCCATGACGTCGTACGCGCCACCATAAGCCTTGCGGGTGATGACGGTGATCTTGCCGACCGTGGCCTCGCCGTAGGCGTAGAGCAGCTTGGCGCCGCGGCGGATGATGCCGTTGTACTCCTGCTCGGTGCCGGGCAGGAAGCCGGGCACGTCGACGAGCGTGATGATCGGCACGTTGAAGGCGTCGCAGGTGCGGACGAAGCGAGCGGCCTTCTCGGAGGCGTCGATGTCGAGGCAGCCGGCGAACTGCGTGGGCTGGTTGGCGACGATGCCGACGCTGCGGCCGTCGACGCGGCCGAAGCCGACGATGATGTTCTTCGCGCGCTCGGCCTGCACCTCGAGGAACTCGTCGTCGTCGAGCAGACGACGGATGACCTCGTGCATGTCGTACGGCTGGTTCGGCGAATCCGGGATGAGCGTGTCGAGCTCGATGTCCTCCGCGGTGAGGGAGTCCTCGATCGAACCGACGATCGGGTCGGTCGGCGCGAGACGCGGCGCGGCGGCCTGATTGTTGCTCGGCAGGTAGGACAGCAGATCCTTGACGTAGTCCAGGGCGTCCTGCTCGCCGTCGGCGACGTAGTGCGCGACACCCGACTTGACCATGTGGGTGTGGGCGCCGCCGAGGTCCTCCATCGTGACGTCCTCGCCGGTGACGGTCTTGATGACGTCGGGGCCGGTGACGAACATCTGGCTGGTCTGGTCGACCATCACGACGAAGTCGGTGAGAGCGGGGGAGTAGACGTGACCACCGGCGGCGGGGCCCATGATCAGCGAGATCTGCGGAATGACACCGGAGGCCTGCACGTTGCGGTGGAAGATCTCACCGTAGAGGCCGAGGGAGACGACACCCTCCTGGATGCGCGCACCGGCGCCCTCGTTGATGCCGATCAGCGGACGGCCCGTCTTGATGGCCAGGTCCATGACCTTGACGATCTTCTCGCCGTAGACCTCACCGAGGCTGCCGCCGAAGACCGTGGCGTCCTGCGAGAAGACGCACACGTCGCGGCCGTCGATCGTGCCGTAGCCGGTGACGACGCCGTCGCCGAGCGGACGGTTATCGGCCAGGCCGAAGTTGGTGCTGCGGTGGCGCGCGAGGGCGTCGAGTTCGACGAACGATCCTTCGTCGAGCAGCGCCTGGATGCGCTCGCGAGCGGTCAGCTTGCCCTTGGCGTGAACCTTCTCGACTGCGGCCTCACCGACCGGGACCCGGGCCTGGGCTTGACGGTTGCGCAGGTCGGCCAGCTTGCCGGCGGTGGTGTGGATATCGGGCGTACTCGCCGCCTCGGGCGCGGACGGCTCCTGGACAGTGGTCATGGCCAGTCAGCTTAGCGATCGTCATACAAGGCCGCTGCATCGAGGTCCCGAAGGCCGGACGACGCATCCGGACCTACCGGCGGGTAGGGAGAGAAGGCCCACTTTAGGCTGTGTACATGGCATCCGACCGGCCCACGACCGATCTTCCCACCCTCCGCACACCGCTCGACGAGGCAGCGCTGCGCGATGTCCTCGTCGGCGCCGAGGGCGAGGGCTTCTACACCCGCCTCGACGTCGTCGCAGACACGGCCTCGACCAACGCGGATCTGCTCGCCGTCGCCGCTACCGGCGACGACCGCCGCGTGCTCCTCGCCGAGTTCCAGCACGGAGGCCGCGGCCGCCACTCGCGCACCTGGAACGGAGTGCCCGGCGCGCAGGTCATCGTCTCGGTCCTGCTGCGCCTGCCCGAGTGCCCGCTGCAGAATCTCGGATGGCTCCCGCTGCTGTGCGGCGTCGCCACGGTCGACGCCGTGCGGTCGGTCACCGGCGTCGAGGCACAACTGAAGTGGCCCAACGACGTTCTCGTCGACGGCCGCAAGCTCGCCGGCATCCTCGTGGAGGTCGCCACCACCTCGCCGGTGCCCACGGTGGTCGCCGGGATCGGCATCAACGCCACCCTCGGACGCGACGAGCTGCCCGTGCCCACCGCCACCTCGCTGTTGCTCGAAGACGCCGCCGAACTGGATCGCACTCCGCTCGCGCGGGCGCTGCTGGCCGATGTCGGCGAGCGGATCCGGGCGTGGGCCCGCGCGGGATGGGACACCACCGAGCTGGCCGCGGCGTACCGCGACCGGTGCAGCACGATCGGGCAACGCGTCCGCGCGATCCTGCCCGGCGACACCGAACTGCACGGTGTCGCGACCGACGTCGACGACCAGGGGCGCATCGTGATCCGCCCCGACGGCGGGGGAGACGCCGTGTCGGTCGCTGCGGGCGACATCACGCATCTGCGTCCGGTCTGATCACCGTGTGACCGCTCACATCGGCACGACACCGACATATGCCATCGTGGGCGCTATGGGATATCCGGAGGACGCCCTCGCACCCGAGGAAGAGCTGCTGCTGCATCGGCATCCGCACTGGAAGGCGCTCGTGCTGCCGACGGTGACCTTCCTCGCGGCCACGATGATTGCCGGATTCCTGCTGGGCACGATCCAGGCACGCCTCGACGGCGCGGCCGCGACCGCGTGCGCCGTCGCCGTGGCCGTCGCGTGGATCGGCATCGTCGGCTGGCGGTGCGTCCCCCGCTTCGTCGGGTGGCTGACGACGCATTTCATCGTCACCGACCGGCGCGTCCTCGTCCGCACCGGCGTCCTCACCCACACCGGTATCGACATCCCGATGGGCCGGATCAGCAACGTCCAGTTCCGGCACGGTCTCGTCGATCGCATGCTGCGGACCGGCACGCTGGTCGTCGTTTCCGCGGCCGACGATCCCATCGAGTTCGACGACATCCCCGACGTGCAGGAGGTGCATGCCCTGCTCTACCGGCAGGCCTTCGACGCGCAGAATTCGCATCCCGACGACCGCCACACCACCCGCTACCGGCGCGACGAACACGAGCACCGGAAGGCGTGGTGACGACGAGCGGAACGACCGTCGACACGACCCGCTCGTAATCCCGACAAAGCGAACCCCGATCCGTAGGCTGGCGTGGTGACTGCCGTTCTACTCGCCGAAGACGACGACGCCATCGCCGCACCGCTGTCCCGCGCGCTGGGACGTGAAGGGTACGACGTGACCGTCGAGGACAACGGTCCGGCCGCGCTCGAACAGGCACTGTCGGGCAGGTTCGAACTGCTCATCCTCGATCTCGGTCTCCCCGGAATGGACGGACTCGAGGTGTGCCGCCAGATACGGGCGAGCCGCTCCGATCTCGCCGTCCTCATGCTCACCGCCCGCACCGACGAAGTGGACTTCGTCGTCGGTCTCGATGCCGGTGCCGACGACTACGTCGGCAAACCCTTCCGCCTCGCCGAACTCATGGCGCGTGTGCGTGCCCTGCTGCGCCGGCGCGGCGGTTCGGAGAACGACGACGTCGTGGACGTCGCCGGGATCCGGCTCGAGCGCGCCGCGCGCCGGGTCCTCGTGGACGGCTCGGAGGTGACCCTCGCCAACAAGGAGTACGAGCTCCTGCGCGTGCTGCTCGAGCACGCCGGGCAGGTCGTCTCCCGCGACGCGATCCTCGAGGAGGTGTGGGGCGACGCCGACCTGCGCGGTTCGAAGACTCTCGACATGCACATGTCGTGGTTGCGCCGGAAGATCGGCGACGAGGGACCGGCCGGGGAACGCCGCATCGCCACGGTGCGCGGTGTCGGTTTCCGGCTGAACACCGACTAGCGTCTCCGGCGTGCGCAGCCGCATCCTCAACGCCGTCCTGGCGACCGTGCTGCTCGTCGCGCTGTTGCTCGGCGTGCCCCTCGCCTACACGGCCTTCCTGTTCGTCGAGGACACCGCCCGGCGCGACCTGCAGACCCGGCTCGAACGCATGGCCGACGAGATCATCGCCCAGGAGGGAACCGACGGATTCGTCGTCGGTGGGCTCGACACGAGTTCGCTGCGCCTGCTCGTCCCCACCGACGGACGGGCCGTCGTGGTCTATCCGACACCCGAGAACGTCGCGGCGCGCCTGGACATCGGCACGCCGGTGCTCGGGGCGTCGATCGTCGAGTCGTTGTCGATGGGCACGTCGGGCTCGCTGCTCATCGAGGTTCCCTCGGAGAGCATGCGCACTCTGCAGCAACAGGTGCTCGCCGCGGTGAGTCTGCTCGTGTTGCTGTCCGTCGCGGCCGGAGCGCTGGTCGCGGTGGCGACCGCCCGGAGACTCGCCGACCCGCTGCGCGACGTGGCGAACCGGGCGGCCCGACTCGCCGAGGGGGATTTCCGGCCGGTGGCCCGGCGGCACGGCATCCCCGAGCTGGATCGCGTCTCGGACGTGCTGGACTCGGCCGCTGTCGAGATCTCGCACCGCCTGCAACGCGAGCATGCGCTCGTCGGCGACGTGTCGCACCAACTCCGTTCCCGGATGACCGCGATCCGGCTGCGCCTGGACGAGCTGTCCACCCACGAGGATCCCGCCGTGGTGGAGGAGGCCGACGCGGCCATGGCCCAGGTGGACCGGTTGACCACCGCGATCGACGGGCTCGTCCGCCAGTCCCGCGACAGCAGCGCCGACCAGCGCACGGACGTCTCGGTGGTCGGCGAACTCACCGGCGTCATCGCCGACTGGCGTGGACCCTACGAGGAGGCCGGACGGGAACTGGTGCTGCGCGGCGACCCGTCGCTGCGGGCGGCGGTGACCGGTTCGCGATTGCGCGAGGCGGTCGCGGTGCTCGTCGACAACGCACTAGTGCACGGAGGCGGCACGTGCACGGTCTCGGTGCGGCACGTCGCCACCCGCGGCGACGTCACGGTGTGCGTCGAGGTCGCCGACGAGGGAGAGGGCGTCGGCGACGAGGTCGCCCCGTACGTCTTCGATCGCGGATTCTCCGGGGGTGGTTCGACCGGGGTGGGACTGGCGCTGGCGCGTGCTCTCGCGGAGGCCGACGGCGGCCGGCTCGAACTGCAGCGACGCCGGCCCGCACTGTTCGCCTTGTTCCTCGGGGCGCAGCGCGATCGGGACATGCAGTCGGCGAGCGGGACACGCGAACCGCGCTGACCCGGCGATCAGGACCGGTCGAGCTGCCCGGTGTGCTCGTCGGCGGGCGTGTCCGGAACCATCTCCTCGGGAAAGACGAACTTCCGGAAGCAGTAGAACCGGAAGATCATCTGCAGCAGGTTGCCGATGACGTACGCGCTGACGAAGTCGGCGATGTTCTCCGTCGCGAGGCTCACCTCGGGAACTCTCAGGTCGAAGACGTAACTCGAGATCCACAGTGGGATGAACGAGAGCACGACGCCGATACCGCTGACGAAGAAGAACAGGAATGCCTCGTGGGCGCGCTCGCGGCCACCGCGATTACGGAACGACCATTCGCGGTTGAGGATGTACGAGCAGATCACCGCGACGACGCCGGCGATGATCTTCGCCGTCACGGGTTTCTCGGAAAGCACTGTGAGCTTGAGCGTGTAGAAGATCGCCGAGTCGATCACGAAGGTCGTGCCACCGACGATGGCGAATTTGATCAATTCGCGATGCCGGAGCAACAGCCCCCGCAAAGGCTGGGGAACTCTGCTCAACGCTTCATCGACGACGGCCACTTGGAGAAGTGTACGAAACGGAGAGGTGAATTTCCGAAACCCGACCGCACATGTCGGCATTGCCACACGTCTCCGCCGCCGGACCGTGGTGCCCCGGGACGGCGTGACGACATGCTGTGACACCATGGACAGCCGTGACAGGCAGACCTGATTCGTCCCCCCGATCCGATACCCCTCGCACCCTGACGACCGGCATGCCCGTCGTCACGATGATCGGCGGAGGCCAGCTCGCGCGGATGACGCATCAGGCGGCCATCGCCCTCGGTCAGACGCTGCGCGTGCTCGCGGGCAGCCCGGACGAACCCGCCGCGCAGGTGAGCCCGAACGTGGTGCTCGGCAGCCACGACGACCTCGACGCCCTCCGCCGCGCCGCGACCGGTGCGCACGCGCTCACCTTCGACCACGAGGGCGTCCCCACCGAGCACCTCGAGGTCCTGCAGCGCGAGGGTGTCGCCGTGCTGCCGCCCCCGCAGGCCCTGATCTATGCCCAGGACAAGATCGCGATGCGTCAGCGGCTCGGTGCGCTCGGCGCGCCGATGCCGAAGTTCGCGGAGATCACCTCGGTGGAGGACGCCCGCGCCGCCCTGGGCACGCTCGGCGATCCGTACGTGCTCAAGGCCGCGCGCGGCGGCTACGACGGCCGCGGTGTGTGGATTCTCGACGATCACGCCGAACTCGACCGGGTCGTCGCCGAGCAGCTCGCCGCCGGTGTCCCGCTCCTCGCCGAGGAGAAGGTCGAGTGGACGCGCGAACTGTCGGCGATGGTCGCCCGGTCCCCGTTCGGTCAGGGTGCATCGTGGCCGGTCGTCGAGACCGTCCAGCGCGACGGCCAGTGTGCCGTCGTCATCGCACCCGCCCCGGATCTGGCCGAGGACGTCGCGACCGCCGCCGAGCAGCTCGCCCTGCGGATCGCGGGAGAACTCGGCGTCGTCGGTGTCATGGCGGTCGAGCTGTTCGAGACCCGCTCCGGTGAGCTCGTCGTCAACGAACTCGCGATGCGTCCGCACAACTCCGGCCACTGGGGCATGGACGGTGCGCGCACCGGCCAGTTCGAACAGCATCTGCGGGCCGTGCTCGACTATCCGCTCGGCGACACGAGCCCGATCGCCCCGGTCACGGTGATGGCGAACGTGCTCGGCGCTCCCGAGGCGCCGGAGATGAGCATGGACGAGCGTCTGCACCACCTCTTCGCCCGGATGCCCGATGTGCACGTGCACCTCTACGGCAAGGGTGAGCGCAAGGACCGCAAGATCGGCCACGTCAACGTGCTCGGCGCGCCCTCCGGATCGATCGAGGATCCCGAGTACGTCGCCGCCGTGCGCGAACGTGCGGAACGCGCGGCGCACTGGCTGTCGCACGGGGTGTGGACCGACGGTTGGAACGAACACACGGGAGAAAGCGGTGAGTGACGTGGCGCAGGGCGCACAGGTCGGCCTGATCATGGGTAGCGACTCGGACTGGCCGACCATGCAGGCCGCGGCCGAGGCGCTGGTCGAGTTCGGGATCCGCTTCGAGGTGGGGGTCGTCTCGGCGCACCGCACGCCTCAGCGGATGCTCGACTACGCGAAGGACGCCGCCGGCCGCGGCATCAAGGTCATCATCGCGGGTGCCGGCGGAGCCGCCCACCTGCCGGGCATGGTCGCCTCGGCGACCCCGCTGCCGGTGATCGGTGTTCCGGTACCGCTGAAGTACCTCGACGGCATGGACTCACTGCTGTCGATCGTGCAGATGCCGGCCGGTGTTCCCGTCGCCACCGTCTCGATCGGCGGCGCCCGCAACGCGGGTCTGCTCGCGGCGCGCATCCTCGGCGCCTCCGATCCGGCCCTGCGCGAACGGATGGAGCAGTTCCAGGCGGGTCTCGAGCAGATGGTGCTCGAGAAGGACGAGGCGTTGCGGCAGAAACTGCTCGGCTGAGTGCCGACGAATGGGGTAACGCCGTTCGCGCGCCGAACCGGGACTCGCCGCAGCTGTAGAGGCCGCACATCCCGGTTCGGCGCGCGAGGTTCCCGAATGATGCGCGCCTCGCGGGGTGTTCCCTCCGCGCGATTCGTCACCGCACTTGCACTGGTGTGGGGCAGAGCCTGGGGCGGATCGGTGTCCTTCGACGACGAGTTCGGCCTGTTCGTCTGTGCTGGCCTGCGCGGTGGATTCGCCCGCGGCGGCACGACCGTCGGCGGTGTCTTCCTCACCCGGAAGCCGCCCGCGCGCCCCTTACTGCGCCACGAAGCCGTGCATGCCGACCAGTGGGCCCGCTACGGCATCGGCTTCGCAGCGCGCTATCTGTGGGAGGAACTCCGTAACCCGGGTTCGCGCAACAGGTTCGAGATCGAGGCGGGACTCGCCGAGGGTGGTTACCGCGTGGACCGCGGGATCACTCGCCGAGACGAACCGTGATCTTCTCGCTCGCGACGCGGCGTTCGACGGAGTCCGGGTCGGGATTGCTCACCTGGACCAGCGACGCCCGAGCCGCGAGCACCGCGATCAGCCCGTCGACAAGCTCGTCGGGTTGCGACCAGGAACGGGACGACAACACGCGGTCGCCGGTGCCGATACCCGCACGCGACGCCGAATCCGTGGCCGCAGCAAGCACATCAGAGAGGGACCGGCCGTCGAGTGCCGCGTCGCCTGCGCCGGAGGACCGGAACTGGTCTCCGTGCATCCGCACGTCCGTCGCATAGTCCGTGATTCCGGGCGGTAGGTCGCGCACGGGGGCGCCGAAGGCGTCGAGCGACAATGCCGCGACCTCGGCGATCGCGTCGACCTCGTCCAGCCGGTCGGGAGTGACGAGAGCGAGATCGGCATCCGGATCGGCCTCGAGCACGACTTCGGTGCCGGCCCACCACGCACCGAGCAGCACCGCGGCACTCTGCCAGTGCGCGGGCAGCAGCACAGCGACGCGACCGCCGGGAAGGACACCGAACTGGTCGCGGATCATGTTGGCCGTCTTGGCGGCCCAGTTCGCAAGGGTCAGGGCCGACAGTTCGATACGCGCACCGGTCGCGTCGTCGTACCAGGTGATCCGCGGACCCGCCGGGTCTTCGGCGAGGATCGGGTCGAGCAGGGCGTCGGTCAGGTTGGTCACGGTTACCTTCTTCTCGGATCTCGGGTTCGCGCAGTTGTCAGTTCACGCAGCGCGGGCCGTCGGAACCCGCATCGATGGGCGGTGCGGCGGGAGCCGGAGTGGCGGTTCCACCGGCCGGGCTCACGCCGATCTCGGCAGCCGAGGCTGCGGTGGACGCCCCCGTATAGGACGACGAGCCCGGACCGGTGTAGTCGCCGGCGAGCACCACCCGCACCGTGCCGGCGGGGAGCGAGGGATCGGACTCGGTGTCGAGGCCGCCGAGTGCCGCGGCCACCGCGCGGGTCTCGTCGGAGTCCTCGTCGGCCCCGAAGACTGTCGAGGTCCCTACACCGGAACCGGTGTAGTTGCCCACCTCGCCCTCGACGTATCCCTCGGCCGACAGAGCCGCGGAGACCTCCGAGGCCAGACCGGACACCGACCCCGCATTCGCGACGTCCACCGTGACGGTCGACGCGTCGATGTCGGGGGCGGGCATCGGTGTGGAGGTGGTCTCGCTGCCGTCGGGCTCCCGGCCGATCAATTCGGCGACGAAATCACGCACCTCGTCCGGGTCGACCTGCACCACCGATTCGCCGTAGTCGGTCATCGCGTTGATGTCCTCCACCGGGATCGTCGAGAACTTCACGTCGCCCCCTGCCAGACCCTGCAACTGGGTGGCGAGCGCCATGATGTCCCAATCGGAGTCGAGCACCACGGACCGCTGTACCGCGGCGGTCAGCTGACTCACCTTCGACGGGTTGGACAGGGTCTTGGCGCTGAGCACCTTCTGCGCCAGCGACGCCATGAACACCTGCTGCCGCACGATCCGGTCGAGATCGCCACGGGGCAGGTTGTGACGTTGACGGACGAAGCTCAAAGCATCCGAACCCTGCAGGGTCTGCACACCGGCATCGAACTCTGCTCCCGAAAGTGGTTCGTCCACAGGCGCGTTCAGACACACGTCGACACCGCCGACGGCGTCGGTGAGCAACACGAACCCGAGAAGCCCGACCTCCGCGTAGTGGTCCACCGTCACCCCGGTGAGGTCGGCGACCGACTCGATCAGGGCTTCTCGGCCGGCCTGCGTCGACTCGGCTTCGAGCTCGGCCTCGCTCGTGTCGGCGTCCGCCTCGACGAGTTCGGTGCGCCGGTTCGCCTTCGTGGCGCCGTACGCCGCATTGATCTTCGACATCCCTATCTCGGGAACCTCGACGTAGGTGTCGCGCGGGATCGACATCGCGGTCGCCGACCGGCCGTCGTTCGGCACGCGGATCAGGATGATGGTGTCGGTGTTGTTCGCCACTTCCTCACCCGCGCGCAACGCGTCGAGTTCGCGCTGGGAGAGGGGATTGCCGTGTGCGTCGGTGCGACTGTCCGTGCCCACCAGCAGGATGTCGACGGCGCCGTCCTCTCCGTCGCCGAGCGCCAGTCCGCGGACCGACGCGAGCGACGACTGCAACGAGTCGATGCTGCGCCACGCCACACCGGTGACGACGAGAACGAGGCACGCCACGATCGCTACGGCGAGTTGCCACGGCCTGCCGCTGTACACCCGGACTTCTTGTGTCGCGGCCGCGACAGGAGGGGGCGGTTCGCGCCGGGCGGTACGCCGGGACTGCCCGGCAGCGGACTCGGGCCGGGACTGCCCGGCGCGCGGTTCGCGCCGGTACCTGCCGTCGGCAGCTGTCGGATCGCCCGCACGGGTGCGGCGTCCTGTCGAACTGGGACGCCTTCCGGTGCGGCGACGCGGCTCTGGCGGCACCTGGTGCTCCTCCTGTGGGTGTTACGGGTCGATGGTCGAGGCTCTCGATTGAAGGCTACTGGTGGGTGCGCTCGCTCGGCGCGCACCACTCCGGCGTGCCAGACTTCTTCGGGTGCGTAGCGTTCTCGTCACCGGAGCCCGTGGCCAGCTCGGCCGTCATCTCGTGAACCGTGGTACGGCGGCGGGAATACCGATCCGCGGTGTCGGGTCGTCCGAGGTGGACATCACCGATCCGCAGGCCGTGGCCGAGGCGGTCGAACCCGGGTCCGTGGTCGTCAACGCCGCGGCGTACACCGCCGTCGACGCCGCCGAGACCGACGAGGGCCGGGCCGCTGCGGTCAACGGCACGGGCCCGGGCGTGTTGGCGGCGGTGTGTGCCGACAAGGGCGCACATCTCATCCATGTCTCCACCGACTACGTCTTCGCCGGCGACGCGACCGAGCCGTACCGGGTGGACGCGTCGACCGGCCCGCGCACCGCCTACGGCCGCACCAAACTCGCCGGTGAGCGGGCGGTGCTGGAGTCGCTTCCCACCGCGCACGTCGTGCGCACCGCCTGGGTGTACACGGGCGACGGCAACGATTTCGTCGCCACCATGCGGCGGCTCGAGGGTGAGCGGGAGACCGTGCGAGTCGTCGACGACCAGCGTGGTTGCCCCACCTACGCGCGAGACCTGGCCGACGGACTGCTCGAACTCGCCGCATACGGCGACCGGATCCCCGGTGGGATCCTGCACGCCACGAACACCGGGGAAGCGACGTGGTTCGACCTGGCCCGGGCGGTCTTCGAGGAGATCGGCGCAGACCCGCAGCGGGTGCAACCGTGCAGCAGCGACGAGTTCGTCCGGCCCGCGCCGCGGCCGGCCTATTCGGTGCTCGACGACAGTGCCTGGATCGGTGCCGGCCTGACTCCTCTCCGTCCGTGGCGGGAGGCGCTGCACGAGGCGATCGCCGGTGACGGAACCGCGCCGCCCGCGCGATGACATGTGAGGAAGCGGCCCGTGAGATGTCGCACACCGCCGAGGTCGCTAAGGTGACCGGCGTGGATTCGACGCTGGCCGTGGTGACGGTGACCTACTCGCCCGGCGAGCACCTCGAGAACTTTCTCACCTCGCTCACCTCCGCGACCGTTCTGCCGACGCAGGTGATCCTGGCCGACAACGGTTCGACCGACGGTGCTCCCGAGGCCGCCGAGGCGGCACACGAGAACGTGCGACTGCTCCGGACCGGCGGGAACATCGGATACGGCGGGGCGATCAATCGCGCGGTCGCCGAGATCGACCCGTCCGCGGAGTTCGTGATCGTCGTGAACCCGGACGTCCGGTGGCATCCCGGTTCGATCGACGAACTGCTCGACGCGGCGCGTCGCTGGCCGCGCGCCGGCTCGCTCGGGCCTCTGATCCACGAACCGGACGGCAGCGTCTACCCCTCGGCGCGCACCGTCCCCACCCTGGCGTCCGGTGCCGGCCACGCGCTGCTCGGCACCGTCTGGCCCGCCAATCCGTGGACGCGCCGCTACCGCCAGGAGAACGAGGAGATCAGCGAGCGCCCTGTCGGCTGGCTGTCCGGATCGTGCCTGCTGCTGCGGCGCGCGGCGTTCGATTCGATCGACGGCTTCGATTCGCGATACTTCATGTACATGGAGGACGTGGACCTGGGCGACCGGCTCGGCCGGGCGGGTTGGCTCAACGTGTACGTGCCGTCCGCTGTGGTCACCCACGCCAAGGGCCACGCGGCCGGACGGCACCCGGAACTGATGCTCCCGGCACACCACGAGAGTGCCTACCGCTTCCAGGCGGACCGCCACCCCCATCGGTGGCAGGCGCCGCTGAGGTGGGCGTTGCGGGCCGGGCTCGCGGTGCGATCGCGGGTCGCGGTCGCAGCGGCCGTGCGGGAGCGTCGGAACGGGAGGACCGACCAGAACAGTCCGGTCGGCACGACAGTGAACAGGGGAGACGATGACGAGTGAGTCTGCACCGCACACCGATGCGGTGATTCTGGTCGGTGGACAGGGAACGCGGCTACGGCCGCTCACGCTGTCGGCACCCAAGCCGATGCTGCCCACCGCAGGCGTGCCATTCCTCACCCACCTCCTCGCGCGGATCCGTGAGGCAGGCATCAAGCACGTCGTGCTCGGCACCTCGTTCAAGGCCGAGGTCTTCGAGGAGCACTTCGCCGACGGCTCCGACTTCGGCCTCGAGATCGAATACGTCACCGAGACCGAGCCGCTCGGCACCGGCGGCGGTATCCGCAACGTGCTGCCGAAGCTGCGCGCCGACAACGTGATGGTCTTCAACGGCGACGTGCTCGGCGGCACCGATCTCGGCGCGGTGCTCGACACCCACATGCGGACCGAGGCCGACGTGACCCTGCACCTGGTGCGGGTGAGCGATCCGCGTGCCTTCGGCTGCGTCCCCACCGACGACGACGGCCGGGTGACCGCCTTCCTCGAGAAGACCCAGGATCCGCCGACCGACCAGATCAACGCCGGCTGCTACGTCTTCCGCCGCGAGATCATCGAGCAGATCCCCGAGGGCCGTCCGGTCTCGGTGGAGCGGGAGGTGTTCCCGGCGCTGCTGACGGAGGGCAAGAAGGTCTACGGGCATGTGGACGCGGCCTACTGGCGCGACATGGGCACCCCGGAGGACTTCGTCCGCGGCTCGGCCGATCTGGTCCGCGGTATCGCCCCGTCCCCGGCGCTCCCGCCGCAGCGTGGCGAGTCGCTCGTGCATCCGGGTGCCTCCGTGGCCCCGGGCGCGCTGCTCATCGGCGGCACGGTCGTCGGCCGTGGCGCCGAGATCGGGGCGGGTGCCCGCCTGGACGGCGCGGTGATCTTCGACGGTGCACGGGTCGAGGCGGGTGCGGTGGTCGAACGGAGCATCATCGGTTTCGGTGTACGGGTCGGTCCGCGCGCACTGATCCGCGACGGTGTGATCGGTGACGGCGCCGACATCGGTGCGCGGTGCGAACTGCTGCGCGGGGCCCGGGTGTGGCCTGGAGTGAAGATCCCCGACGGCGGTATCCGGTTCAGTACCGACGTGTGAGTCGAGAGGTCGAAGTGAGTTTCGAAAGGTACGTGGCCCTCGGTGATTCGTTCACCGAGGGAGTGGGCGATCCGGATCCGTCCCGTCCCAACGGGTTACGCGGCTGGGCCGATCTCGTCGCCGGCGAGTTGGCGCGCCGATCGGAGAACTTCGCGTACGCGAACCTCGCAATCCGGGGCAGGTTGCTGCGACCGATCATCGACGAGCAGCTCGAGACCGCCGTGGCGATGCGTCCCGATCTCGTGACGATCTACGCCGGCGGCAACAACCTCATGCGTCCGAAGCTCGACCTCGACGCACTCGCGGCGGAATACGAGGAGGCGGTCGGCAAACTCGCCGCAACCGGCGCCCGCGTCCTGATGTGGACGGCCTACGACGGCAGCTGGGCGCCGGTCTTCGGGATCCTGCGCGGCCGCTGGGCCGTGTACAACGAGCTCGTCCGGGAGATCGCCGACCGGCACGGCGCGACCATCGTCGACTTCTGGCGTTTCGACGAGTACCGGGATCTGCGCATGTGGGATTTCGACCGGCTGCACATGTCCGCGGCCGGTCACCACAACATGGCGATCCGCGTGCTCGACCTGCTCGGTGTCGAACACGATCTCGGGCCGGTGGAGTTCGACGAGGCACCCGTCGTCACCCGGGCCCAGGAACGTGCCGCGGACCGCGCGTGGATGCGCGAGTTCCTCGTCCCCTGGATGGGACGGCGACTGCGCGGAGTTTCCTCCGGCGACGGCGTCACCCCGAAGTACCCCGAGCTCGGACCGGTCCGGTTCTGACCTCCGCTCGTCCCGGCGGCTCCGCCGGGACGAGCGTGGGTCTCACGCCCGCCGGGCCGCCGCGAGCCGGACCATGTGCGCGATCGTCTCGTGCTCGGCCTTCTGCGGCAGCGCGTCGACCGGCCACCACTGCAGGTCGGTGGACTCGTCGCTGCGCACCGGCCGGGCGCCTACGGGTGCCGTCACCAGGAATCGCAGGTCGAGGTGCCGGGTGGGCACTCCGAGCGAGCACGTGATCGGATGGGTGTGCGCCGAGAGCAGGTCCGGATCGATCACCAGATCGGTGATGCCCGATTCCTCGGTCGCCTCGCGCAGTGCCGCGTCGACGACCGTCTCGTCCGACGCCTCGCAGTGACCGCCGAGCTGGATCCACCGGCCCACCCGCGGATGCAGGGTGAGCAGCACATTGCGGTGATCGGCGTCGAGGACGATCGACGACGCCGTGATGTGCCCGGGCACGTGCTCGCGCAGGCACCCGTCGGGCGCGGAATCGAGGAACGCCAGCATGGTGTGCCGCAGTGACTCTGCGTCCTCGGAGTCGGTGCGCCAGGCGGTGAGCCGGTCGATCGCGGAGGCGTGCAGGGAACGCGCCGACACGACTACAGCTCCACGAGGGCGTCGCCCGGATCCGCGGGTTCGCGCGGCTCCGGTTCGGTCAGCGGGTAGCCGACGGCAACCGCCCCGAGCGGCGACCATTCGGCGGGCAGCCCGAGCTCTTCGCGGACCACCTCGGGCGCGAAGATCGTCGAACCGATCCAGCAGCTGCCCAGCCCACGAGTGGACAGGGATACCAGCAGGCCCTGGACCGCGGCGCCGGCAGCGACGGTGAACATCGTTGCCTCCGCTGCGGTGCGACGCGCGTCGGGGTAGTGGTGTGCGCCGTCGGGCACCCAGAACGGGACGATCACCTCGGGTGCGTCGTAGAGGATCGCGCCGCGGGCGAGCCGGCGTTCGACGGCCACGGGGTCGAGTCCGTCGCCGTGGAGATCCTCGGCCCACTTCTCGCGCATGCGATCGAGGAGCCGCCGCCGGACCTGTTCGGTCCGCACCCACACGAACCGCACCGGGCGGGTGTGATGGGGTGCGGGGGCGGTCAGGGCCTCGGCGATCGCCTCGCGCAGATCCTCGGGATCGACGGGTTCGGCGGCGAACTGCCGTACCGAGCGGCGCAGCAGAAGTGCCTCGCGCCGGCCGCGTTCGAGGGCCTCCTCGGTACCGAGCCAGAACAGGTCGTCCTCGCCGCTGCGGATCAGGGCGCGGGCAGCGGAGCCGTCGTCCGGCAGGTCGAGTCCGCGCACCACGGCGACGGGTACACCGCCGAGCTTTCCCTTGACCAGATCGCCTGCCGCGGCGATCTCGTCGGCCACCGCCACGGACGTCACCTGCAGTTCGTTGCCCTGCGAATCGTGCGACCCGGCGTAGGCGTGGAGGACGGGGAGCCCGGACGATCCGATCGCGGCGTCGGTCTGGCCGTTGCGCCAGGCGCGACCCATCGTGTCGGTGACCACCACGGCGACCCGGACGCCGAGCAGCGCTCCGATGCGCTCGCGGAGGGCAGATGCGCTCGCGTCGGGATCCTCGGGCAGCAGCGCGAGTTCGGCGCTGTCGACGTTCGATCCGTCGATCCCGGAGGCTGCCTGCACGATGCCCAGCTTGTTCTCGGTGATGAGGGTGCGGCCCTTGCGGGCCAGCACGCGCACGGCCTCCTCGTTCACGAGGCGCCGGCGCAGTGCGTCGCGGGCATCGGGATCGGTGGGCGCGGCGACGATCCGTCCCTCGACCTTCGAGACCACCTTGCTCGTGACGACGAGGACGTCCCCGTCGGTCAGCCACGGTGCGGCCTGTGCGACGGCCGCGGCCAGATCGTCGCCCGGGCGGAACTCGGGAAGCCCGGGGACGGGCAGGATCTCGATCGGGCCGCCCGGCGCGTGATCGCGCACTGCGGGGTCGGCGACGGCGTCCGGCATCACAGGGTCACTCCGGCGAGCTCGAGGGCGACGCGGGCCATGTCGGCCGTCGCGTCGGTGTCGGTCATGAGCAGGGGAACGGACCGGACCTCGACGCCCGGAACCTCGGCGCGGTCGGTCGAATGCACGAGCCACCCGTCGAGAATGCCTGTGCCGGAGCGGGCACCGTAGTACCGGCCGACGGCCTCGGCGGTGGTCTCCACCCCGATGACGTCCAGGCATGCATCGGCCATCCCGCGCAGGGCCTTGCCGTCGATGACGGGGGAGAGACCGACGACCTTCGCGGAGGTGGTGCGCAGCGCGCCCCGGATACCCGGAATCGCGAGGATGGCGCCGACGCTCACGACGGGATTGGACGGGGCCAGCAGGACGGCATCGGCGTTCTCGATCGCCTCAACGACTCCGGGAGCCGGCTTCGCCTCCTCCGCACCGATGTGCGCGAAGCTGTGGGTCGGAACCTGGGCGCGGTGGCGGACCCACCATTCCTCGAAGTGCACGGCGCGCTGGTCACCGTCCTCGGGATCGGTGATGACGACGTGTGTCTCGCTGCGATCGTCGGAGACGGGAAGCAGGGTCACTCCGGGCTTCCATCGGGTGCACAGTGCTTCGGTGACGGCCGAGAGCGGATAGCCGGTCCGCAACATCTGCGTGCGGATGAGGTGTGTGGCTATGTCGCGGTCGCCGAGACCGAACCAGTCGGGGATCGCACCGTAGGCGGCGAGTTCCTCCTTCGCGTTCCAGGTCTCGCCCGCCCTGCCCCAGCCGCGTTCGGTGTCGATCCCACCGCCCAGGGTGTACATGCAGGTGTCGAGGTCCGGACAGATCCTCAGACCGTGCATCCAGACGTCGTCGCCGACGTTGACGATCGCGGTGATGCGGTGTGCCGCGTCCGGATTCGGCTCGACGCCGGGGGAAATATCGAGAAGCCGGCGCAAACCTGAGAGAAAACGCGCCCCACCGACACCTCCGACCAATACAGTCACATTCACGGCCCAAGCCTAAGCGGTGCGTCATCTACCCGGTCGCGCGCCGTCCGAAACGCGTTTCGGCAAAGCGGCCGATGATATGTGAACAACGCCGCTCCGCTTGACCGCGACACACCCGAAGTGTCTAATCACATACATGTCATTCGATAATCGAATTCGAGATCCCTTGCGGTGAACCCGCATTCGAACGAGTATTCGAGGGATGGCAGCGGGTTGATCCCCGGTCATGATTCGGCGCTGCAGGTGAGGAGGGACAATGGCCGGCGAGCGCGACAGCTTCGAGCTCATTCGAAGCGATACTGCAGTCGAGGCTGTCTGTGACTACCCGGACGTCGGGGTGCCCGTCCTGAGTTTGATTTCGGGATTCGGCGACCCTGCGGATGGCGAGGAGCAGTGGCAGGAGCGTGCGCTCTGTGCGCAGACCGATCCGGAGGCATTCTTCCCCGAGAAGGGTGGATCCACCAGAGAGGCCAAGCGCATCTGCATGGGGTGTGAGGTTCGGGACGAATGTCTCGAATACGCCCTCGCTCACGACGAGCGGTTCGGTATCTGGGGCGGGCTTTCCGAGAGGGAACGCCGTCGCCTCAAGCGCGGAATAGTCTGACGAGGAGTTCGGCCCGGTACGGGGAGTACGGGACCGAGTGAAACACCGAGTCCGACGACGAAGGTCGGGTTGCGGCCGTGGGGGACGAGCAACCCGACCTTCGTCATGTTTCCGGACGGTGTTCAGTCCTCGTCGTCCTCGCCGAGCGTCGGATCCACGACTTCCGGCTCGACGCCGAGATAGGTGGCCACCTGGTGCACGAGGACGTCGTGGACCAGGTCCGTCAGATCGTCCGGATCCTTCGCGCGCACCTCGAGAGGGCGACGGAACAACACGATCCGCGCCCGGGTGGCGGCGCCTCGTCGATCGATCCCCGCGGGTACGAGGCGGGACAGTGGCACCGGCCCGTCGGCGACCACTTCGTCGGGCCAGTTCACCGAATCGGGATCGCGCGCCCGGATCTTCGGGACCTCGTCCACGGCGATGTCGAGCTTGGTGAGCCGATCGTGCCAGCGCGCGTCGATCGGCGCGAACGCGCCGAGTACGAGCAGGTCGAACTTCTCGGCGCGGGTCTTCCAGGCCGGCAGGCTCTGCGGGAACAGGGGGCCGCGGATTCCTCTGCCGCGGCGTGCCACGGAACGGGACGACACAGGGCGGGAACGTCGTGCGCGGACCATGCCATGGACACTACGACACGAAAATCCGCCGCCCGTTTCGGTGTGTCCGAATAGTCCTGGAGCGCTCGGCGCGCTACGCTCCCAGTCGTGAGAACACTGCGTCGATGCTGCCGGCCTGGGTGCAAGAACCCTGCTGTTGCGACGCTGACCTACGTGTACTCGGACTCCACCGCCGTGGTCGGCCCCCTGGCGACCGTCGCGGAACCGCACTCGTGGGATCTCTGCGAGATGCACGGTTCACGCATCACGGCCCCCAAGGGATGGGAGCTCGTCCGGTACGAGGGAGCGTTCTCGTCGGCCACCCCCGACGAGGACGATCTGACCGCCCTCGCCGAGGCCGTACGCGAGGCCGGCCTGGGTGAGCGCTCCCGCTCCGACTCGGGCGACGACGATGCCGAGGAGCCCCAACGGGCCGTCGTGCCCCCCACCGCGCGCACCGGCCGACGCGGTCACCTGCGTGTTCTTCCCGATCCCACGTCCTGAGCCGTTCGCACTAGGCTGAGCGGGTGCGATGTCGCGGAGGACGGCATCGCACGAGTCGAGGTTCAGGAGTCAATACAGTGGCGAGAGCTGCCGAGTCGGTGTCAGCGGTCATCAAGGCGTACGACGTCCGGGGAGTCGTCGGGGAGCAGATCGACGAGGAGTTCGTCCGCGAGGTCGGAGCGTCGTTCGCACGTCTGTTGCGCAGCGAGGGCAGCGCCGACCGTGTGGTGATCGGGCACGACATGCGCGCCTCGTCCCCGTCGTTGTCCCAGGCTTTCGCCGACGGGGTCACCGCACAGGGACTCGACGTGGTGCTCATCGGACTCGCGTCCACCGACCAGCTCTACTTCGCGTCGGGTCTGCTCGACGCACCCGGCGCGATGTTCACCGCGAGCCACAACCCCGCGAAGTACAACGGCATCAAGCTCTGCCGCGCCGGTGCCAAGCCCGTCGGACAGGACACCGGTCTGGCGCAGATCTCGGCCGATCTCGTCGAGGGTGTACCCGGATACGACGGCGAGCGTGGCAGCATCACCGAGCGCGACGTCCTCGAGGACTACGCCTCGTTCGTCCGCGGTCTGGTCGACCTCGCGCAGATGCGGCCGCTCAAGGTGGCGGTCGACGCCGGTAACGGCATGGGCGGCCACACCGTCCCCGCCGTCTTCGGTGCCCTGCCCGTCGACCTCGTCCCGCTGTACTTCGAACTCGACGGCACCTTCCCGAACCACGAGGCGAACCCTCTCGATCCCGCCAACCTCGTCGACCTCCAGCGTCTGGTCGTCGAGTCCGGCGCCGACGTGGGCCTGGCCTTCGACGGCGACGCCGATCGCTGCTTCGTGGTCGACGAGCGCGGCGAGCCGGTCACGCCGTCGGCGGTGACGGCGCTCGTCGCAGCACGCGAGCTCGCCAAGGACCCCGGCTCCACGATCATCCACAACCTGATCACCTCGCGGGTGGTGCCAGAGCTCGTCACCGAGCAGGGCGGCAAGCCCGTCCGCACCCGGGTCGGCCATTCGTTCATCAAGCAGCAGATGGCCGAGACCGGCGCGGTCTTCGGCGGGGAGCACTCGGCACACTATTACTTCCGCGATTTCTGGGGCGCCGACTCGGGCATGCTCGCGGCACTGCACGTACTCGCCGCGCTGGCCTCGCAGGACGGTCCGCTCTCCGGGCTGATGAGCTCCTACAACCGGTACGCGGCGTCGGGGGAGATCAATTCGACGGTCGCCGACGCGACCGAGCGCACCGAAGCGGTCGTCGCGGCGTTCGCCGATCGCGCGGTGTCGATCGACCGGCTCGACGGTGTCACCGTGGACCTGCCCGACAACGCATGGTTCAACCTGCGCGCGTCCAACACCGAGCCGCTGCTGCGGCTCAACGTGGAGGCGCGCACGGACGGTGAGGTCGAGGCATTGGTCGAGGAGATCCTTTCCGTCGTTCGTGCGTAGACGGAGGGACAACGGGAATAATCGAAGTGCCGGTGCATGGCGTGCCGGGCTCGGTCAGGTGGCTCGCCGAGGTCGCGGCGGCGGAAGGAAGGTGATGCGGTCGTGACGGCACCCTCACCGCTGTTCGACTTCGACGATGCGGGCGGCCTGCTCGCCGCCGATGTCGACGGCATCCTCAGGAGCGCGGCTCTCGGCGGCGCTCAGATCCGCGCGGTCGCCGCGGCGGTCGACGAAGGTCTGCTCGGACGCCTCACCGACATGCATCCCCGCAGTGTCGTTTTCGTCGGCACCGATGCCCGCGCCAGATCGGCCGCCGAATTGATCGTCGCGATGTTCGGCGGCCAGGCCGGTGTACCGCTGGTCGCCGCTCCGGCCACTCCACCCTGGGTGGGTGCGCTCGACGTCGTGGTGGTCTCGGGAAACGATGCCGGCGATCCGGAATTGGCTCGCAGCATCGACGCCGGACTACGGCGCAGCGCGGAAGTCGTCGTCGACGCCCCGGACGAGGGTCCGGTGCGGGCGGTCGCGGCCGGTCGCGCGATGTCGTTGCCGCCTCGGGTCCGCGTCCAGACGCGGTACGTGCTCGCCCGGCATGTCGCGGTGTTCTGCGCGGTCCTCGGTGTGCTGCAGCGGGCCGTGCGGATCGCCGGTGTGCCGCTGCTCGCCGACGTGGCCGACACGGCCGACGAGGAAGCGGCGCGTAATCATCCGGAGAACGAGGTCTTCCACAATCCTGCGAAGTCGCTCGCGGTGCGCATGCAGTCGCGCCGGGTGGTGTTCGCGGGTGATTCCGCCGCGACAACGGTGCTCGCCCGGCACGCGTCGGAGTCCTTGCTGCGGGAGGCGGGCGTGGTCGCGGGCGCCGCGGCGCTCGGCGACGTTCTGGTCGCCCGCGATCGGCTCACGGCCGTCGTTGCCGCGAGCGGTGAGAACTACGACCCGTTCTTCCACGACGAAGAACTGGACGGGCCGGCGCCGATCGCACCGGCGCGGGTGTTCGTGCTCAGTACGGACCCCGACCGGTCGGCGGCGCAGCGGAGGACGGCGGCACTACCGGATGTGGAATTGATGTCCGTGATCGGAGAATTCGAGTCGAGCACGGTACCGACCGTGCTGGAACAGGTGGCAGTGTTGACTGTCCGCACAGAAATGGCGGCCGCATATCTCGGATTGGCGGGGGGGAGATAGTGCACCGACTCGAAGGGGCGGTGCGCTCGTACGCCTGGGGATCGCGGACCGCGATCGCCACTCTGCGTGGCCGGACTGTGCCGTCCCATCATCCCGAGGCCGAGTTGTGGCTCGGTGCGCACCCGGCAGATCCCGCCCGGCTGGTGGATTCCGACGGCGACGAGCACTCGCTGCTCGACCTGCTGTCGGCCGATCCGCAGCGACACCTCGGCGACCGCACGGTGGGGGCGTTCGGGCCCCGGCTGCCCTTCCTCCTCAAGCTCCTGGCGGCGGAGGAGCCCTTGTCGTTGCAGGCGCATCCCAGCGCCCGTCAGGCGGCCGAGGGGTTCGCTCGCGAGGAAGCGCTGGGAATCCCGATCGACTCGCCGGTTCGCAACTACAAGGACGCGAGCCACAAGCCCGAACTCGTGGTGGCGCTGACGCGATTCGAGGCGCTCGCCGGTTTCCGTGATCCGAAGCGGACCGTGGAGCTGTTCGAGGCGCTGGCGGTCCCGGAGCTCGACCCCTATGTGGGGCTGCTCGCGGGGCAACCCGATTCGAGTGGCCTGCGGGCGTTGTTCACCACCTGGATCACGTTGCCTCCGCCCGCTCTCGCGGCGCTGCTGCCGCGCGTGCTCGACGGCTGCGTGACCTATCTCGCCGCCGGCCGGGACGGCGAACGCGACTTCGTTCCGGAGGTGCGCACGGCTCTGCAGCTGGCGGATTTCTATCCCGGCGATGCCGGGGTGCTGGCGTCGCTGCTGCTCAACCGCATCACCCTGCAGCCGGGGGAGGGGCTCTACCTCGACGCGGGGAATCTGCACGCCTATCTGCACGGCATGGGTGTCGAGATCATGGCGAACTCCGACAACGTGCTGCGCGGCGGTCTCACGCCCAAGCACGTGGACGTGCCCGAATTGCTGCGGGTGCTCGACTTCGGCGCGGCGTCGGTGCCGGTCCTCGACGCTGTGCCGGAGGTCTCGGCGGAGACCGTTTCGGGCCAGGCCGGTCCGGTCGAACGCCGCTACCGCACTCCGGCGCCGGAGTTCGCGTTGTCGCGCATCGATCTCGGTGCCGGCGACGCCCTCGGGGTCGGTGCCGATGGTCCCCAGATCCTGCTGTGCACCGCGGGCGATGTCCGGGTCGAGTGCGAGGGCGAGTCGGTGACGCTGAAGCCCGGTGACTCGGCGTGGCTGTCGGCCTGCGATCGGCAGCCGACCGTCCACGGCTGTGCCGCGGACACACAGGTCTTCCGGGCCCGTCTCGGTGAGGTGCCGGCATCGGTGGTCGACGAGTCCTGATCGGGGTCCCGGTCGGGACCGATTCGAACGGAAGGCGAGCCCGCAGGGGCTCGCCTTCGTCGTTTCGGCCGCATGTCGTGAGATTTACAAATACCTCCAAATGTCTAGACCTCGGACGAATAGCGTTCTAGAGTCAAGGTATGAGTGGTGTGCGTCACCGAAGGGTGGCGTACCCGGCGTCATCGACGGTGATGAGGAGACCCGACATGAGTACGGCATCGGCGGATTCGGTGGATCGGCCCGATCTCCACTGGCGCGACCGCAAACGCCATCTGTGGCTTCTGGGATTGGTGCCTCCGACGGCACTGTTCGTCGCCACCGCGCTGGTGTGGGGCGGTAACGAACTCGGTCTGCAGAGCATCACCCCGGTCCTGTGGTGGATCGGCCCGCTGCTGATCTACGTCCTCGTGCCGATGCTCGACCTGTTCATCGGGCCCGACGGCGAGAACCCTCCCGACGAGTTGTTCGAGCAACTCGAGAACGACCGCTTCTACCGCTACTGCACCTACCTGTATCTGCCCTTCCAGTTCGCGTCGCTGATCTTCGCCTGCTATCTGTGGTCGGCCGACGATCTGTCCTGGCTCGGCATCGACGGCGGCCTCGGCGCGATCTCGAAGATCGGTCTCGCCATCTCGGTCGGCGTGGTCGCGGGCATCGGGATCAACACGGCGCACGAACTCGGCCACAAGAAGGTCGAATTCGAACGGCGGCTGTCGAAGTGGGCGCTCGCCCCTGCCTTCTACGGCCACTTCTACATCGAACACAATCGCGGGCACCACGTGCGCGTTGCGACTCCGGAGGATCCCGCCTCGGCGCGGTTCGGGGAGAGTTTCTGGCGTTTCCTGCCGCGCAGTGTGGTCGGCAGCCTGCGCTCGGCATGGCGTCTCGAGCGGGCCCGCCTCGAACGGCTCGACAAGCCGGTGTGGAGCGTGCACAACGACGTCCTCAACGCCTGGGCGATCTCGGTCGCGCTGTACGCGGTGCTGTTGGGTGTCTTCGGCCTGTCCATCGCGCCGTATCTCGTGATCCAGGCGATCTTCGGGTTCTCGCTGCTCGAGGTCGTGAACTATCTCGAGCACTACGGCCTGCTCCGGCAGAAGGCCGGTAAGGGACGCTACGAGCGCTGCTCGCCCGCGCACAGCTGGAACAGCGACCATCTGGTGACCAACATCTTCCTGTACCACCTGCAGCGGCACAGCGATCATCACGCCAATCCCACGCGGCGCTACCAGACCCTGCGCAGCATGGAGATCTCCCCGCAGTTGCCGGCCGGCTACGCGACGATGATCACCCTCGCCTACATCCCGCCGCTGTGGCGCAAGGTCATGGATCACCGTGTGCTCGACCACTACGACGGCGACATCACCCGCGTGAACATCGAGCCGCGTCGGCGCGAGAAGATCCTCGCCCGCTACGGAGTAGTGGATCACGCTGCCGCGGAAGGGAAGTGATCGTGTCGTCCTACCGCTGTCCCGTCTGCGAGTTCACCTACGACGAGAGTGCCGGCGCCCCGCGGGAAGGTTTCCCGCCCGGCACTGCGTGGTCCGAGGTGCCGGACGACTGGCCGTGCCCCGACTGCGGAGTCCGGGAGAAGATCGATTTCGAGGAGTACACCCCATGAGTACCGACTACCGCTTGTTCCGTTGTCTCGTGTGCGGTTTCGAATACGACGAGGCCGAGGGATGGCCCGACGAGGGCATCGAACCGGGCACCCGGTGGGAGGACATCCCCGACGACTGGTCCTGTCCGGACTGCGGTGCCGCCAAGGCCGACTTCGAGATGGTGGAGATCGTCCGCCGGTGAACCCCTGTCCGGTGAAGCCCTGCCCCGTGAACGGCAGCCTGCGTTGCTTTGACGAGCACATCCGGGCGTGAGAGCGTTCCCACCATGTCGAACGCGCGGGTTCCCTTCCACGAGGCCAGTCGGGTGCTGTTGCGCTCGACGATCCTCGACGCCATGCGCGAGCTGTTGCACGAACGCGACTGGTCGGCGGTCACGATGAGCGACGTCGCCCGGACCGCCGGAATCAGCCGACAGACCCTCTACAAGGAATTCTCCTCGCGGCAGGGGCTGGCTCAGGGCTACGCGCTGCGCCTGGTCGACGAGTTCGTCGACGCCGTGGCCGACTCGGTGTACGCGCACGTCGGGGACGCGCGCACCGCTCTCGTCGACGGCTTCGCGTTCTTCTTCGAGGCCTCCGCCGCCGACCCGCTCGTGCAGTCACTGCTGAGCGGTGAGGCCAAGCCCGACCTGCTGCGGTTGATCACCACCGACGCCGCCCCCATCCTCGAGCGGGGCGCGGGTCGCCTCACCGAGACCTTCCATCACAGCTGGATCGCGGCGTCCGAATCCGACGCGGGGATCCTGGCGCGCGCCGTCGTGCGGGTGGCGCTGAGTTTCGTCTCCATGCCACCGGCGTCGGGGCGCGACGTCGCCGCCGACCTCGCCGATCTGCTCGTGCCGTTCGTCGAACGGGCCGCCGTCCGCGGCTGACCGCCGGGCGGCCGGGCGGAACCGTCGTGAACGATCTGCTCGGCCGATCCTTGCGCAGGTTGTATAGCCTGGAACCAACATTGTCTGCCGACAGGAAGAGGCATCTGCACGTGTCTGACACCACGCTCGTCGCCGACCGGGTCAACGGTCTCGATTTCAAGGTCGCCGATCTGTCCCTCGCCGAATTCGGGCGCAAGGAGATCCGGCTCGCCGAACACGAGATGCCGGGCCTGATGGCGTTGCGTCGCGAGTACGCGGAGGTGCAGCCGCTGAAGGGCGCACGGATCTCCGGCTCGCTGCACATGACGGTCCAGACCGCTGTGCTCATCGAAACGCTCGTCTCCCTCGGTGCGCAGGTGCGCTGGGCGTCGTGCAACATCTTCTCCACCCAGGACCACGCCGCCGCGGCGATCGTCGTCGGCCCGCACGGCACCCCCGAAGAGCCCAAGGGCGTCCCGGTCTTCGCCTGGAAGGGCGAGACGCTCGAGGAGTACTGGTGGGCGGCCGAGCAGATGCTCACCTGGCCCGGTGAGCCCGCCAACATGATCCTCGACGACGGCGGCGACGCCACGATGCTCGTGCTCAAGGGCGCCCAGTTCGAGAGGGCCGGCGTCGTCCCGCCGATCGACGAGGAGCAGGACTCCGCCGAGTACCAGGTCTTCCTCGAACTGCTGCGCCGCTCGCTCGCCGCCGACTCGAAGAAGTGGACCACCGTCGCCGAGTCGGTCCAGGGCGTCACCGAGGAAACCACGACCGGCGTGCTGCGTCTGTACCAGCTGTCGGCCGCCGGTGAGCTCGCGTTCCCGGCGATCAACGTCAACGACTCGGTCACCAAGAGCAAGTTCGACAACAAGTACGGCACCCGGCACTCGCTGCTCGACGGCATCAACCGCGGCACCGACGTCCTTATCGGCGGCAAGGCCGCGCTCGTGTGCGGTTACGGCGACGTCGGCAAGGGCTGCGCCGAGGCGCTCCGCGGCCAGGGTGCACGCGTGTCGGTCACCGAGGTCGACCCGATCAACGCGCTGCAGGCCATGATGGACGGCTACGACGTCGTGACGGTCGAGGACTTCATCGGCCGGGCCGACATCGTCATCACCGCGACCGGCAACAAGGACATCATCACCTTCGAACACATGAAGGCGATGAAGCACCAGGCCATCCTCGGCAACATCGGTCATTTCGACAACGAGATCGACATGGCCGGCCTCGAGCGGGCAGCCGACGTCACGCGGATCAACATCAAGCCGCAGGTCGACGAGTTCACCTTCGCCGACGGACATTCGATCATCGTCCTGTCGGAGGGCCGCCTGCTCAACCTCGGCAACGCCACGGGCCACCCCTCCTTCGTGATGAGCAACTCGTTCGCGAACCAGGTGATCGCCCAGATCGAGCTGTGGACCAAGCCCGACGAGTACGACAACGAGGTCTACCGCCTGCCCAAGCATCTCGACGAGAAGGTCGCGAAGATCCACGTCGAGGCGCTCGGCGGGCAGATCACGAAGCTGACCAAGGAGCAGGCGGAGTACATCGGCGTCGACGTCGAGGGCCCGTACAAGCCCGAGCACTACCGCTACTGATCCCGGGCACTCGACGGGAAACGCGGAGCGCATGAGTGATCTGGAATCACAGGGCGCATGGGTGATCTGATCGTCGTCGAGGGTCTCGACGGGGCCGGCAAACGGACGTTGTCCGCCGGTCTCGTCGAGACCTGGCGCGAAGCCGGACGGAGGGTCGCGACACTGGCCTTCCCGCGTTACGGGCAGTCGATCCACGCCGATCTGGGTGCGGAGGCATTGCGCGGGCAGCACGGCGACACCGCCTCGAGCGTCGAGGCGATGGCGCTGCTGTGGGCCCTCGACCGCCGTGATGCGGCCGACGAACTGCGGAAGCTGCTCGCCGACAACGACATCGTGTTGCTCGACCGGTACGTCGCGTCCAACGCCGCGTACACCGCGGCCCGCCGGAACGAGGACGCGACGGGCCCGGCGGTGGAGTGGATCCGCCGGCTCGAGTTCGAACGGTTCGGGCTTCCGGTGCCCGATCTGCAGGTGCTGCTCCGCGTTCCCGTCGAACTGGCCGCGGAGCGTGCCCGTCACCGAGCCGCGACCGAGGCGGACCGCGACCGCGACGCCTACGAGCGCGACGCCGGTCTACAGGAACGCACGGGCGCGGTGTACGACGGGCTCGCGCAGCAACAGTGGATGTCTCCCTGGGAGGTCGCGGGCCCGCAGACCTCCGCGCGACAACTCGCCGTTCACATCTCAAATCTGCTTCACGACGGTGAAGGGGTGACACGATAGAGGCTATGAAGCCGAGGATTCTGGTAGTCGACGACGACACCGCGCTGGCCGAGATGCTCACGATCGTGCTGCGCGGCGAGGGATTCGAACCGTTCGTGGTGGGGGACGGCACGCAGGCGCTCGGTGCCGTGCGCGAGATCCGACCCGACCTCGTCCTGCTCGATCTCATGCTCCCCGGCATGAACGGCATCGACGTCTGTCGCGTGCTCCGCGCGGATTCGGGTGTGCCGATCGTGATGCTCACCGCCAAGTCCGACACCGTCGACGTCGTCCTCGGTCTCGAGTCCGGCGCCGACGACTACATCGTCAAGCCGTTCAAGCCGAAGGAACTCGTCGCGCGCGTGCGGGCCAGGCTGCGCCGCACCGAGCAGGAACCGGCCGAGGTCCTGACGATCGGCGACATCACCATCGACGTCCCCGCCCACAAGGTCACCCGCGGCGACGAGGCGATCTCGCTCACGCCTCTCGAGTTCGATCTGCTCGTGGCGCTCGCGCGCAAGCCGCGCCAGGTGTTCACACGTGAGGTCCTGCTCGAACAGGTCTGGGGCTACCGGCATGCCGCCGACACCCGGCTCGTGAACGTCCACGTCCAGCGCCTGCGCGCGAAGGTCGAGAAGGATCCCGAGAATCCCGAGGCGGTGCTCACGGTGCGGGGGGTCGGCTACAAGGCCGGACCGCCGTGATCCGAACCTACCGGCTTCGGCGGCGTATCACGCGTAGGACGCTGCCGCTGGTGAGGTGGTCGCGGTCGATGAGCAGCCGACTCGCGCACACCTGGCGACGATCGCTGCAGCTGCGGGTCGTGACCTCGACCCTCACGCTGTCGTTGATCGTCATGTTCGTGCTCGGAGTGGTACTCACGAGCCAGATCACCGATCGTCTGCTCGAAGTGAAGATCGATGCCGCGACCGAGGAGATGGAGCGCTCGCGCGCACTCGTCGAGGGACAGCTCGCAGGCGCCGACGACTCGGGCTCGCTCGCGGTCCGTCTCGACGGTGCCGCGGCGATCCTCACCAGCCGCGGCAGCGACGGGGGACAGGACACCGGCGTCGCCGGAACCTTCGACCCCGTCCTCATCGTCCCCGGCGACGGTCCGCGGGCCCCCACCTCGAGCGGGCCCGCCGACCAGATCCCGCAGAACCTGCGCGCGTTCGTCCAGAACGGGCAGATCGCGTACCAGTTCGCGACCGTCGCCGATCCCGACGGTTACACCGGGCCGGCCCTGATCATGGGTAGTCCCACCGACTCCGACATCTCGACGCTCGAGCTGTATCTCGTCTTCCCGCTCGGCGGTGAGGAACGCACCCTCGCCCTCGTCCGCGGCACTCTGCTCGTCGGCGCCGTGGTCCTGCTCGTCCTGCTGGCAGCGATCTCCATGATCGTCGCGCGGCAGGTCGTGCTCCCCATCCGGTCGGCCTCCCGAATCGCCGTGCGGTTCGCGGACGGGCGGCTCAAGGAACGCATGCCGGTCCGAGGCGAGGACGACATGGCGCGCCTCGCGATGTCGTTCAACGAGATGGCCGAGAGCTTGTCGCGGCAGATCACCCAGCTCGAGGAGTACGGCAACCTGCAGAAGCGGTTCACCTCCGACGTGAGCCACGAACTGCGCACCCCGCTTACGACGGTGCGCATGGCCGCCGACCTCATCCACGACGGAAGCGACGACCTCGACCCCGTCCTCAAACGGTCCTCCGAACTGCTCGTCGCCGAACTCGACCGTTTCGAGAGTCTGCTCAACGACCTGCTCGAGATCAGCCGGCATGACGCAGGTGTCGCCGAACTCGCCTCCGAGCGTCTCGACCTGCGGATGTGCGCGCGTGCCGCCGTCTCGACCGTGCGTCACCTGGCCCGCGAGACCGCCACCGAGCTCATCGTCGACATGCCGGACGAGTCCGTCGAGGCCGACGTCGACCCGCGTCGTGTCGAACGCATCCTGCGGAACCTCCTCGCCAACGCGATCGATCACGGTGAGGGCAAACCCATCCTGCTGCGGCTGCGCGCCGACGACACCGCCGCGGCCTTCGTCGTGCGTGATCAGGGCGTGGGCCTGCGACCGGGGGAGGAGAAGCTCGTCTTCAACCGCTTCTGGCGTTCGGACCCGTCGCGGGTCCGGCGCTCCGGTGGCACCGGACTCGGACTCGCCATCAGCGTCGAGGACGCCAACCTGCACAACGGCAAACTCGAGGCGTGGGGCGAACCGGGACGGGGTGCCAGCTTCCGGCTGACCCTGCCCCGCGAACGCGGCCGTAAAGTGGGTCGCAGCCCCCTTCCGCTCGTCCCCAGCGCAGCGAAGGCCGTGCAGGGCAAGCCCCCGTCGGGCGACGGCACCTCGGAGGAGCCGTCGAGCGGAAGGGCCCCGACCGACTCTGCGACCACACCGTCCGAAGGAGCCAGTACATGAGCCGCTCGACTCCGCGTGCAGCGGGCGTGCTCCTCGTACTCCTGACGGTGGCCGGACTTGTGCTGTCGGGATGTGCCACCCTGCCCGATTCGTCGTCCCCGCAGGCCATCGGAACCCTCGAACGCGGCCCCTCGACCACGGAGGTCGCCGCACCGGTACCGGGTCGCGAACCCGACCTGCTCCTGCGCGACTTCCTCCAGGCCAGCACGGATCCGACCAACCGCCATCGCGCGGCCCGCCAGTTCCTCACGCCCACGATGTCCGACACCTGGGACGACGCCGCGAGCGCGACGATCGTCGACAAGGTCGACGTCCTCGTCGAGGAGCGCGACGGCGACAGCGCCACCTACGTGGTGCGGGCGAGCACCGTCGGCTATCTCGAGGAGGGCGGCATCTACCGCCCCGCCGACGGGGAGTTCGAGGCGCGTTTCTCCCTCGTCCGCACCGACGGGGAGTGGCGCATCGACCGGCTGCCGGCCGGCGTCATCATGGACCGCCCCCGCTTCCTCAACACCTATCAGCGTCGCTCGCTGTACTTCCTCGACCCGACCGGCAACGCCGTCGTCCCCGATCCCCGGTGGATCACGGGCACACCCGAGCAGACGGCCTCCCAGCTGATCGGGTTGCTCGTCGAAGGTCCGAAGCAGGTACTCGCCCCCGCGGTGAAGAACCTGCTCGAGGACGTCACCGTCATCGGATCGGTGACGAAGGCCGACGGCCGCACGACCGACGTGGGGATCGGACTCGGCGGTATCCGCATCGACTTCCAAGGGGTCGGCTCGATGGGCCGGCAGGATCGCGAACTGCTCGCCGCACAGGTGATCTGGACCCTCGCCAATGCCGACATCAGCGGTCCGTACCACCTCCTCGCCGACGGCCAGCCGCTCGACGAACGCTTCCCGAACGGGTGGACCACCGCGGACGTGGCGTCGATGAACCCACTCGCCGCGTCGAGCGTGACGGTGGGTCTGCACGCCCTGCTCGACGGGGCACTGGTGAGCGTTGCCGAGACGGGCGTGACACCCGTCCGCAGCTTCTTCGGTGCGTCCGACGACCTCCAGTCGGTCGCCCTGTCGCTGGACGGCGAACTCGTCGCCGCGGTCGAGAACACCGGGAAACCGGAACCGGAACCCGCCGTGCAATTGATGGTGGGGGCCTACAGCGAGGGCGGTGCCGAGCCGGCGGTCGACGGCGAGTCGATCACGCGGCCGTCCTGGTCGCCCAACAACAATTCGGTGTGGGCGGTCGTCAACGGGACCGCGGTGGTGCGCGCGGTGCGCGAACCCGGCACCGGGCGGGTCACCGTCGTCGGGGTCGAGGCGGGGGCGATCCGCGGTCTCGGCGGCCGCATCACCGAGCTGCGCCTGTCGCGCGACGGTGTCCGCGCCGCCATGATCATCGATGGGCGAGTCTTCGTCGCGACCGTCGTGCCGACCACGACCGGCGAGTACTCGCTCACCAATCCGCGGGAGATCGGGTTCGGTCTCGGCGGTCCCGCGCTCGCCCTGGACTGGAGCACGGCCGACACGATCGTCGTCTCCCGCGCGTCGGCCGACGTGCCTGTCGTGCAGGTCGCGGTGGACGGCTCACGCATCGACGCACTGCCGAGCCGCAATCTCACGCCTCCGGTGGTGGCGGTCGAGGCATCGACGGCGAGCGAGTTCGTCGCGGATTCCCGGACGGTCTTCCAGCTCAACAACCGCGACCCCGCCGGTGACCGGTACTGGCGTGAGGTGCCCGGCCTCGCCGGGATGGCCGCGATTCCCGTCCTGCCGGGCTGAGCACGGTGCCGGTGGCACCGGCTGCCGGTGTCGGCGTCGATACCCGACTGTCGGTGACGTCCGGCACACTCCCGGTGTGCTGACGGCCCTTCTCGATCTCGTCCTGCCTGCCCGGTGCGGTGGATGCGCCGCTCCTGGGGTGAACTGGTGCCGGGCATGCGCGCGGGAACTCGGGGACCACCCCGTGGGGGTGACGCCCCGCGTCGATCCCGGGGTTCCGGTGTGGAGTCTGGGCCCGTATTCCGGTCCCAGGCGTCGCGCGGTGATCGTCGCCAAGGAACGCGCCCGGCGGGATCTCGCGGATCCTCTCGGGCTCGCATGGGCGGTTGCGATCACGCGGCTGCGGAGATGGGGCGAGCTGCCCGGCGGACCGCTGATCGTGGCGCCCGCCCCCACCCGGGCGCGGGCGGCGCGGGCACGCGGAGGCGATCCTGTCGCGCGTGCCGCCCGGGCCGCCGCGATGCACGACCGTCACCTCCACGTGCATCCGATCCTGGGCGTGGCAGCGGGTGTGCGCGACTCGGTGGGGCTCACCGCAGCCGACCGGCAACGCAATCTCGCCGGTCGCGTGACGGTGAGCGCCGACGGGTTGTCGCGAACGGTCCCGGTGCTCGTGGTCGACGATGTGCTCACCACCGGCACCACTGCTCGCGAGTCGGTCCGGGCGCTCCGGCATGCAGGTTTTCGTCCCCTCGGTGTCCTCGTGATCGCTCATGCGTGAGCCGTCGTCGAAGCCTCCGACGGGCCTCGACGCGGGGTCGACCGGCGACACGAAGTGAAATAGAGCGGGAACGGTGGCAGACCTCCGCGTTACGTACTACCGTCGCCATCAGACCCGGAAACAACAAGGTAGACGGGTGGAAACGCCTGTTCATCCCTTTCCGGGCGAGCGCCTTTTCGCGCTCATCGCTCACGCCGGCGCGCGGGCTGCGTCGGCCGTAACTCGGGAGGTACGCGTGACGACCCCTTCGAAGTCCAGAGGTTCCGTTGCAGAGGCCGATGCCGGCATGGAAGGTCCCAATGCCGACGTTGTCGTGAAAGGACGCAACGTCGAGGTCCCCGATCATTTCCGGATCTATGTCTCCGAGAAACTCGCTCGGCTCGAGCGTTTCGATCCGACGATCTTCATCTTCGATGTCGAGTTGCAGCACGAACGCAACAGACGTCAGCGGAAGAGCGCTCAACGAGTCGAGATCACAGCCCGCGGGAAGGGACCGGTCGTACGGGCCGAGGCCAGTGCCGACAGCTTCTACGCCGCCTTCGAGTCGGTGATCAGCAAGCTCGAATCGCGCCTGCGAAGGACGAAGGAGCGCCGCAAGGTTTCCTACGGTGAGAAGACGCCCGTGTCCGTGGCGGAAGCCACCGCGGCCCTCGCCCAGGACGACGAACTCGCGATCTCGCCCGACCTGTCGCTCGGCGACAGCGAGAAGGAACCCCAGGACGGTCCCGGTCGCATCGTCCGCACGAAGGAACACAACGCTGTGCCGATGACCGTCGACGACGCCCTCTACGAGATGGAACTCGTCGGTCACGACTTCTACCTGTTCCACGACAAGGAGACGGACAAGCCGTCCGTGGTCTACCGGCGCCACGCCTTCGACTACGGTCTGATCAGGCTCGTGTGACACTGCCGGGAGTGACCGAAGGCACTCGCCATCGCGGTCACTCCCGCGCAGCGCCTACCATGGAATCCGGCCGGGGTCCGACAAGGCCTCGGCCGGATTTCTTGTCCGTGCAGGTACCCGAGATTGAGGACGAACACACCAGTGCTGTCGCTGACGAAGCTGCTCCGGATCGGTGAAGGTCGCATGGTCAAGCGGCTCAAGCACATCGCCGAGCATGTCGATTCCCTCTCCCCGGACTTCGAGGCCCTGACCGACGCCGAACTCCGGGCCAAGACGGAGGAGTTCCGGAGCCGCTACCAGGACGGCGAGACACTGGACGATCTGCTCCCGGAGGCCTTTGCGACCGCCCGGGAGGCGTCCTTCCGTGTGCTCGGGCAGAAGCACTATCTCGTCCAGATCATGGGTGGCGCGGCGCTGCACTTCGGCAACATCGCCGAGATGAAGACCGGTGAGGGCAAGACCCTCACCTGCGTGCTGCCGGCCTACCTCAACGCGATCTCCGGCGACGGCGTCCACGTCGTCACGGTCAACGACTATCTCGCCAAGCGTGACGCCGAGTGGATGGGCCGTGTGCACCGTTTCCTCGGGCTCGAGACCGACGTGATCCTGTCCGGGATGACCCCGGCGCAGCGCCGCGCGGCCTACGCCGCCGACATCACCTACGGCACCAACAACGAGTTCGGTTTCGACTACCTGCGCGACAACATGACGCACTCGCTCGACGACCTCGTGCAGCGCGGACACAACTTCGCGGTCGTCGACGAGGTCGACTCGATCCTCATCGACGAGGCCCGGACGCCGCTCATCATCTCGGGTCCCGCCGACGCGTCGAGCAAGTGGTACTCCGAGTTCGCACGCATCGTGAAGCTGCTCAAGCCCGAGGTGCACTACGAGATCGACATCCGGAAGCGGACCGTCGGCGTGCACGAAGCCGGCGTCGAGTTCGTCGAGGACCAGCTCGGCATCGACAACCTGTACGAGGCGGCGAACTCGCCGCTGGTGAGCTACCTCAACAACGCCATCAAGGCCAAGGAGCTCTACGCCAAGGACAAGGACTACATCGTCCGCAACGGCGAGGTCGTCATCGTCGACGAGTTCACCGGCCGCGTCCTGTCGGGCCGCCGCTACAACGAAGGCATGCACCAGGCGATCGAGGCCAAGGAAGGCGTCGAGATCAAGGCCGAGAACCAGACCCTCGCCACGATCACGCTGCAGAACTACTTCCGTCTGTACGACAAGCTGTCGGGCATGACCGGTACGGCCGAGACCGAGGCCGCCGAGCTCCACCAGATCTACAGCCTGGGCGTCATCCCGATCCCGACGAACCGTCCGATGGTGCGCGTCGACCAGGGCGACCTCATCTACAAGACCGAGGAAGCGAAGTTCGCAGCCGTCGTCGACGACGTCGTCGAGCGTCACGAGCAGGGGCAGCCCGTCCTCATCGGCACGACGAGCGTCGAGCGGTCGGAGTACCTGTCGCGCCAGTTCACCCGGCGTGGTGTCGCGCACAGCGTGCTCAACGCGAAGTTCCACGAGCAGGAAGCGCAGATCATCGCGCAGGCCGGTCGCTCGGGCGCGGTGACGGTCGCGACGAACATGGCCGGTCGCGGTACCGACGTCGTGCTCGGCGGCAATCCCGACATCCTCGCCGACATCGAACTGCGCAAGCGCGGCCTCGACCCGGTCAACACGCCGGAGGAGTACGAGGCGGCCTGGGACGAGATCCTCGAGCGGATCAAGGCCGAATCGAAGGCCGACGCCGAGAAGGTGCGCGCGGCCGGTGGCCTCTACGTGCTCGGCACCGAGCGGCACGAGTCCCGTCGTATCGACAACCAGCTGCGCGGCCGTTCCGGCCGTCAGGGTGATCCGGGCGAGTCGCGGTTCTACCTCTCGCTCGGCGACGAGTTGATGCGGCGCTTCAACGGTGCGGCCCTCGAGTCGATCATGACGCGGCTGAACCTGCCCGATGACGTGCCGATCGAGGCGAAGATGGTCTCCAAGGCCATCAAGAGTGCCCAGACGCAGGTCGAGCAGCAGAACTTCGAGATCCGCAAGAACGTCCTCAAGTACGACGAGGTGATGAACCAGCAGCGCACCGTCATCTACGAGGAGCGTCGCCGGATCCTGCGCGGCGAGGATCTCGAGGGGCAGGTGCAGCACATGCTCACCGACGTCGTCACCGCCTACGTCGACGGCGCGACCGCCGAGGGATACGTCGAGGACTGGGATCTCGAGCAGCTGTGGACGGCGCTCAAGACCCTCTACCCGGTGGGTGTCGACCACAAGACGCTCGTCGCCGAGAACGAGGACCTCGACCGCGACGGACTGCTCGAGGTCCTGCTCGAGGATGCCCGCGCCGCCTACGCGCGCCGCGAGGCCGAACTCGAGGCCATCGCCGGTGAGAACGCGATGCGCGAACTCGAGCGTCGCGTGCTGCTGTCGGTCCTCGACCGCAAGTGGCGCGAGCACCTCTACGAGATGGACTATCTCAAGGAGGGCATCGGCCTGCGTGCGATGGCGCAGCGTGATCCGCTCGTCGAATACCAGCGCGAAGGTTTCGACATGTTCACCGCGATGCTCGAGGGTCTGAAGGAGGAGTCGGTCGGATTCCTGTTCAACCTGCAGGTCGAGGCTGCGCAGCAGCAGCCGTCGGCGGGTGTGGCGGTCACGGCGGCCTCGGCGGCAGCGGCCGCGCAGGCGGCTCCGAGCCTGGCCAAGGCGGCTCCCGCACAGACTGCGCGTCCGGCTCCGGCGCAGCCCGCGCACGCGGCACAGCCCGCACCGGCCGCGCTGCAGGCGAAGGGACTCGACGAGACCGAACGGCGCTTGACCTACAGCGGTCCCGACGAGGACGGCCGCGCCCACGTCGCGCGGACGACCGCCGGTTCCGATGCGGGATCCGCCCCGAAGCAGGCGGGCACCCGCAAGGAGCGTCGTGCCGCCGCGCGGCGCGACGCGAAGACCAACCGGCGCCGCTGACCCGGCCCGGTAAGGGCCGTACCGCGTAGCCGGCGCCCTACGTCCCACCTCACGACCCTGTGACTCAGCCGAGCCACAGGGTCGTGATCGTCCAGCGGTGCGGTGCGCGCGGACGGGGACGTTTGCGCACCATCCGCCCGGCGAATGCGAACACGCGCTCTCCGCGGGCGTAGCTGCCGAACAGTTCCACGGTGTCCGCGTCGACGGGGCGCACGCGCGTGCGCAACAGGATCGCGGTGCTGCGACCTGCGCGCAGCGTGCGGTGCGTGGTGATCGTGGAGACGAGCCGTGGGTCGAGGACGGTCGCCGACTGCACCGCGGGTCGGCGCCCGTCGACGACCTCGAGGACGAGGCGCACGGCCGACTCCGCCGCCCGTCCGACAGCCGGATCGACGGGGATCCCCGGCTGGTCGTTCGTGTTCACAGCTACGCCGGGACGCTCGGTTCCCTCGTGGTGGAACAGGATTCGTCCGGAGCGACCGTCGTGCGGGGTGGCCCGGCGGGTCGCGTGGCTGCGGGAGCGAACGCAGTTCTCCTCGACCGGAGGTTCGAGGTGGGTGAGGCGGCGCACGTAGCGCCCGGTGTGATGTGACATGGGCTCTCCCGAGAGTCGTGACGGCGGATCGGCACGGGTGACACCGTGACAGGGATCGGCACGGGTGGACCGGTGCCGAGGAATCGGTTCGGGAGAGGACGAACCGCGCACATGATGTCACACCTCCGGGGCGCCGGCGCGACACGACGCGATCGGGGTGCCCGGGACATACGGTGGTGTCGTGCTACGAGGACTCGTACTCGATGTCGGTGGCGTCCTGGTCGGGCCGGGAAGCGACCCCGGCACGTTCGGCGCGGTCGTGGCATTGCTGCGCCCGCGGGGTGTGCGGACCGCTCTGCTCAGCAACGACCCCGGTGGCCCCGGTGCGCAGTGGCTGCGCGATCTCGAAGGGGCCTTCGTCGACCGCGTGGTGCTCTCGGGCGACGCGGGCGTCGCCAAACCCGAACCCGAGAGCTACCTGCTGGTCGCGCGACTGCTCGACCTCGGGCCGGGCGAGTGCGTCTTCGTCGACGATGCGGTCGGCAACGTGCGGGGTGCTGCCGCTGCGGGGATGGTCGGCGTCCACCATGATGGTTCACACGACGCATCGGGCGAACTGGCCGTACTCTTCGATCTCGATCCCGAGGAGATCGGGAGCGGAGCCGCGGCCGGCGCCGAGCCGTGGTGGCGATGCTCGGGAGGTTCGGGTCAGGAGGGGGAACGGGGTCGATGACGAGCCGGATGACTGCGCAGGACGCGTCGTACTACTACCTGGAGACGAGCAACACGCCGATGCACGTCGGTTCGCTCGCGATCCTCGAAACCTCCGAGGGCGGCCTCGACTACGAGAGCGTGCTCCGACTGGTCGAGCAGAGGCTCCCCGAGGTGCCTCGGTACCGGAAGAAGGTGCGAGAGGTCGCATTCGGTTTGTCCCGCCCCGTCTGGGTCGACGACCGCGACTTCGACATCACCTATCACGTGCGCCGCTCCGCGCTGCCGAAACCCGGCTCCGACGAACAGCTGCACGACCTCGTCGCGCGCCTGGTCTCGCGGCCGCTGGACCGTACGCGGCCGCTGTGGGAGATGTACCTCGTCGAGGGGCTCGCGAACGATCGGGTCGCATTGTTCACGAAGTCGCATTCGGCTCTCGTCGACGGCGAGGAGGCCCTCGACATCGTGCAGGTGCTCTTCGACAAGGAGCCGGTGCCGCGTGAGGTTCCCGAGGAATTGTGGATGCCCGAACGTGAACCGTCGGAATCCGCTCTGCTCGTCGGGGCGTTCGCCGAACTCGTCGCGCGCCCGGGGGAGGGGGTTGCCGCCCTCCGCTCGGCCGTGGGGGACCTGACGGCGACCCTCACCGAGACCGTCGACGCCGTCGGCCGGCTCGCCCGCACGGCCGCGCAGTCGGCACCGGAGACGCCGTTGAACACGCAGATCTCGAGGAGCCGCCGATTCTCCGTGGTGCGGTCCGAACTGGAGCCGTACCGCAAGATCCACTCGCGCTACGGCTGCACGATCAACGACGTCGTGCTCGCAGTTCTCGCCGGAGCATTGCGCTACTGGTTGCTCTCCCGTGGGGAACCGGTCACCGAGGCCACCGTGGTGCGGGCGATGGTCCCGATGTCGGTGTACACCCAGGATCCGGACGACTGCGCCGACAACGACACGATCCAGGTCCATCCGCAGGGCGAGGTGTCGTCTTTCCTGCTGGACCTGCCGGTGGGGGAGCCGAACGCGGTGGTCCGGTTGTCGCATATCGCGCACGCCGGTGAGGCCTATTCGCGGCAGCGGCGGCGCGTGGCTGCCCAGACGATGGTCCGGTTGTCCGGCTTCGCTCCGGCGACGATGCACGCGGTGGGTGCCCGGGTTGCGATGGGCTTCTCGCAGCGGATGTTCAACCTCATGATCACCAACGCTCCGGGTCCCCAGCACCCGCTCTATCTGACCGGGGCCCGTCTCCTGGAGATCTATCCGGTCTCGCCGTTGCTGAAGAACCAGGCCCTGAGCATCGCGTTGACGTCCTACGACGGCAAGATCTACTACGGTTTGAATGCGGATCGTGATGCGATGCCCGATGTGGACGTGGCAGCGACGCTGATCCAGGAGTCTCTCGAGGAGTTGACGGATGCCGGCAGGTGAGAAGTGACGCGTGTCTATGTACCGGCAACGCTCGCGATGGTGCAGCGACTCGTCGCCGACGACGAGGTCGATCCGGTGAGCAGGACGGCCTTCGCGGTGACCCCCGCACTACGGGAGGCCTACACGGCGGGTGACGACGAGGAGCTCGCCGAGGTCGCGATGGCGGAGGCGGCACGCGCGTCGCTGAGATTACTCGCCTCCGAGGAACCGGGTGACCATCCGTCCTTCGCGTCCCGCCGCGTGGTGATCGCGGCCGACGTCGACGAGGTGACACCGCGGCCGGATCTCGACGATGCGGTCGTGCGCCTCACCGGCCCGATCCCGATGCGTGCGGTGGCCTCGGTGCACATCGACCTGCAGGAGGCGGAGACCGACGTCGCGCGGGCGCGCGAGGTCGTCGACGCGGCCGAATTGGGCGACGAGGAGGCGGAGTTCGTCCTCGGCGACGCGGAGGACCACGAACTGGCCTGGTACGCGGCCCAGGAACTGCCCTTCCTGCTCGAACTGCTCTGACCCCACCGTCGGTGTGACGGCAGTCTCGTCCCCAACCTACGCTTCCGTAACCTCTGGTAACCTACGGAGGCGTAACCGGAGTGAGGAGAAACGGTCGGATGGGCCTGAAGGAATGGATCGAGAAGCCCGCGGCACACGTCGCGCCAGGAGAGAAATCACTCTCCAACGTCCTGCGTGGCGCGGTAGCCCGGCTGACCACCCCTCTGCTCCCCGACGACTACCTGCACTTGGTCAACCCGCTGTGGTCCGCCCGTGAACTGCGTGGGCGCATCGTGTCGGTGCGCCAGGAGACACCCGATTCCGCGACGATCGTCATCCGTCCGGGCTGGGGCTTCGACTTCGGATACGCCCCCGGCCAATATATCGGGATCGGCCTGCACATCGAGGGTCGCTGGCACTGGAGGTCCTACTCGCTGACCTCCGCGCCCACCCGGGACGACAAGGTCATCTCCATCGCGGTGAAGGCGATGCCCGAGGGCTTCCTGTCGAGCCACCTCGTGGGCGGCGTCCCGGAGGGGACCGTCGTGCGCCTCGCCGCACCGCAGGGCGATTTCGTCCTGCCCGACCCGCCGCCGGCGAAGATCCTCTTCATGACCGCCGGCAGCGGCATCACTCCGATCATGTCGATGCTGCGCACGCTCGACCGACGTGCGGTCGCGCGCGAGATCGACCTGCCGGACGTCGTGCACATCCACTCGGCGCCGACGGCCGAGAACGTGATGTTCCGCTCCGAGCTCGAACGCTTCGACGCCACCCACGACCGGTTCCGGGTGCACGTGCGTCACACGCGCGAGAAGGGCAAGTTCGCGCTGTCCGAGCTCGACGAGGTGTGCCCCGACTGGCGCGAGCGCCAGACCTGGGCGTGCGGTCCACAGCAGATGCTCGACGACATCACCGCGTACTGGACCACGGAGGGAATCGAGGACCGGGTCCATCTCGAGCGATTCGCCGTCAGCCGCGCCGACACCTCGGGGTCGGGCGGAACGATCACGTTCGCGAAGTCCGGTAAGACCGTCACCGTGGACGGTGCGACAACGATTCTCGAGGCCGGTGAGAGCGTCGGCGCGCTGATGCCCTTCGGTTGCCGCATGGGAATCTGTCAGACTTGTGTTGTGCCGCTCGAGAAGGGGCACATCGTCGATCTGCGATCCGGCAAGGAACACGCAGAGGGCGAACGCGTCCAGACCTGCATCTCCGCTGCGGCCGGCGACTGCACGCTGGATGTGTAGTAGACACCGACAGCAACCTCCGAAGGATCCCGCTTGGCCATCACCGACATCCGCGCGTTCTCACATCTGACCGAAGACGATATCGTTGCTCTAGCAAACGAATTCGATGCGATCCGACGGGATGTGGAGAATTCGCGCGGCCCGCGGGACGCGCGTTACATCCATTCCGTCATCCGTCTGCAGCGTGTGCTGGAGGTGGCCGGACGCTGCGCGCTGTTCGGTTCCCGCCGCCGGTCGCGCTGGCTGATCGGTACCGCCGCGCTGTCGCTCGCCAAGATCATCGAGAATATGGAACTCGGGCACAATGTGATGCACGGCCAGTGGGACTGGATGAACGACCCGGAGATCCACTCCACGTCGTGGGAATGGGACCAGACCGGCCCCTCCGAGCACTGGAAGCGCGCACACAACTACGCGCATCACACGTATACCAACATTGTCGGGATGGACGAGGATGTCGGATTCGGCATCCTGCGCATGACCCGCGACGAGAAGTGGCGCCCGATCAACCTGCTGCAGCCGTTCGCCAACGTCGTGCTGGCGCTGACCTTCGAATGGGGAATTGCCCTGCACGACCTGTCGGCGAAGAAAGAAGCCGAAGGCGTCCCGCCCGCGCAATGGAACTCGGGACCCAACAGGGAATTCGCAGTGAAGGCCGGTCGGCAGGTCGTCAAGGATCTGGTGTTCTTCCCGGCGCTCACCGGCCCGGCCTGGCGCAGCACGCTGTCGGCGAACCTGACCGCCAACGTGATCCGCAACATCTGGGCCTATCTCGTGATCTTCTGCGGCCATTTCCCGGACGGCGCAGAGAAATTCACTGCCGAGCACTACGAGAACGAGACGCGCGGAGAGTGGTATCTGCGTCAGTTGCTCGGCAGCGCAAACATTTCGGGTGGGCGTGCGATGGATTTCCTCACCGGGAATCTCAGTTACCAGATCGAGCATCATCTGTTTCCCGATCTGCCGAGCAACCGCTACCCGGAGATCGCCGCCCGCGTGCGGGCGCTGTGCGGGAAGTACGACCTGCCGTACACCACCGGCTCGCTCGCGCGGCAGTACTGGCTCGCCCTGCGCACGATCCACAAGCTCGCGGTACCCGACCGATTCCTGAAGGCGACCTCCGACGACGCTCCGGAGACCTCCTCCGAGCGCAAGTTCGACAGGTGGCGCCCGGACGTGCCGGCACCGGCGACCGAAGCGTCCACCGGTCGGCACCGGGGATTGCTCACGGCCCTCCGCGTCCATGCCGAGCATGCGGTAGCAGAGCGTCGACGTCGCCGTGGCGAATCGCGCCGCCGACAGCGTTCCGCGGCTGTGTGATTCGCGCCACAGCCCCGAATTCGACTAACCTACGGAGCCGTAACCTACGGTAGGGTAGCTCCCATGGCGATATCGGATGTCAAGGAGTACGCGCACCTGACGGATGCGGACGTCGAGGCCATCGGCCGCGAACTCGACGCCATCCGGCGCGATATCGAGGAGTCCCGCGGTGAGCGCGACGCTCGATACGTCCGCAACACGATCCGGCTGCAGCGCGGCCTCGAGATCGGCGGGCGCCTCGTGCTGCTCGGCTCGAACAAGCGCCCCCTGTGGCTGCTGGGCACGGGCATGCTCTCCCTGTCGAAGATCATCGAGAACATGGAGCTCGGGCACAACGTGATGCACGGGCAGTGGGACTGGATGAACGACCCCGAGGTGCACTCGGCCAACTGGGAGTGGGACAACGTCGACCCGTCGGCGCACTGGAAGATCACCCACAACTACCTGCACCACAAGTACACCAACATCCTCGGCATGGACGACGATGTGGGATACGGCCTGCTGCGCGTCACCCGCGACCAGCGGTGGAAGCCGTTCTATCTCGGCAACGTCGCCTACAACGCGATTCTCGCGGCCCTGTTCCAGTACGGCATCGCCATCCAACTGCTCGAGCTCGGCAAGGTCATCCAGGGTCGCGACGACCGGGAGCTGACCAAGGCGCGCGGCAAGGAGGTGCTCGCCAAGCTCGGCAAGCAGCACCTGCGCGACTACGTCGTCTACCCGGCGCTGAGCGGTAAGTCGTGGAAGTCCACGATGAAGGCCAACGCGACGGCCAACTTCGTGCGCAACATCTGGACGAACGCGGTGATCTTCTGTGGTCACTTCCCCGACGGTGCGGAGAAGTTCACGAAGCAGGACATCGAGAACGAGACGCGGGCCCAGTGGTACCTGCGGCAGATGCTCGGGTCCGCGAACATCTCCGGCGGCAAGGTCATGGACTTCATGACCGGCAACCTGAGCTACCAGATCGAGCACCACATCTACCCCGACCTGCCGTCCAACCGGTACGCCGAGATCGCGGTGCGCGTGCGCGAACTGTGCGAGAAGTACGACCTGCCGTACACCACGGGTCCGCTCGCGGTGCAGTACTGGAAGTCGTGGCGCACCATCGCCAAGCTGTCGCTGCCCGACAAGTACCTCAAGGACGACCGCGACGCCGCCCCGGAAACCGCCTCCGAGCGGGGCTTCGGCGGAGCGCCGGAGATCGATCCGGCCACCGGTCGCCGCGTGGGTCTGGCCACCACCATCGAGAAGACCCGCAAGCGCGGATTCATCCGCCGCGCGCTCGGCATGCGGTAGCGACCACGAGAACGAGAACTCACCCCGGTACCCGAGGACGGTGCCGGGGTGAGTTCGTTCGATCGCCTCGGTTCGATCACCAGGATTCGTTGGATGCCAGAGCCGCGAGCAGTTCGCGCACGGCCATCGCGCGTCGCAGCGACTTGCCTTCCAGGGCGTCGAAGGCACACTCGGGGTCGGCCGGCGGACCGAGATGCGTGCATCCGCGCGGACAGTCCTCGACCGCCTCGGCCAGGTCCGCGAACGCCGCGACGACGTCGTCGGGGCCGATGTGCGCGAGCCCGAACGACCGGATGCCGGGGGTGTCGACCGCCCAGCCGCCCTCGGGGAGATGCAATGCCACCGACTGGGTGGAGGTGTGCCGTCCCTTGCCCACTCCGGAGACCTCGCCGGTGGCCCGGTCGGCGTCGGGGACGAGCCGGTTCACCAGCGTCGACTTCCCGACCCCGGAGTGCCCGATCAGCGCGGTCAGGCGACCGTCGATCCGGTCGTGCAGGGCGGTGAGATCGTCGTCCTGCCCGACGAGCAGTACCGGGATGTCGAGATCCGCGAAGTGCGCGGCGAACTCGTCGGGATCGGCCAGGTCGCTCTTGGTGAGGCCCAGCAGGGGAGCGAGTCCGCCGGCGTAGGCCGCCACGAGTGCGCGTTCGACGAGTCCGGTCCGGGGCGGGGGATCGGCGAGCGCGACCACGATGAGCAACTGTTCGGCATTGGCGACGACGATGCGCTCGAACGGATCGGTGTCGTCGGCGGTGCGGCGCAGGACGGTGCTGCGGTCCTCGACCCGGACGATGCGCGAGAGCGTGTCGGGACGGCCGGAGAGATCACCCACGACACCCACCTGATCGCCCACCACGATGGGGGTCCGGCCGAGCTCGCGTGCCCGCATCGCCGTCACGATCCGATCGGGATCGCCGCCGAGCGCAACACCCCACCGACCCCGGTCCACGGACACGACCATGCCCTCCTCCGCGTTGCGGTGGGCGGGACGGTCCTTCGTGCGCGGCCGCGAGCCGCGCCCGGGCCGGACCCGGACGTCGGACTCGTCGTACTCGCGCCGCCTCAGGAGTCGCTCCCCGTCAGCAGCGACTCCCACAGTGCCTCGAAATCGGGCAGGGTCTTGGCGGTGGTGCCGATGTCCTCGACCTCGATCCCGTCGACGACGAGTCCGAGGATCGCGCCGGCGGTGGCCATCCGGTGGTCGGCGTAGGAGTGCCAGATGTCGCCGTGCAACGGAGCCGGTTCGATGTGCAGTCCGTCCTCGGTCTCGGTGACCGAACCGCCGAGGCGGCCGATCTCGGTGGCGAGAGCGGCGAGTCGATCGGTCTCGTGACCGCGCAGATGCGCGATGCCGCGCAGGTTCGACGGCGAGGTGGCGAGTGCCGCGAGGGCCGCCACGGTCGGCGTGAGCTCACCGACGTCGTGCAGGTCCACATCGATGCCCGTCAGCTCGCGGGGTCCGCGCACGGTGAGCGTTCCGTCGACCCAGGACACCTCCGCGCCCATCTGCTCGAGGATTCCGCGGATCGCGTCACCGGCCTGTGTGGTCGACTCCGGCCAGAGGGGCACCGAGACGACACCTCCGGTGACGGCCGCGGCCGCCAGGAAGGGGGTGGCGTTCGACAGGTCCGGTTCGACGGTGACGTCGAGTGCCTTGATCGTCGACGGCGGTACGCGCCAGGTGTTCGCCTCGGACGTGTCGACGGGGACTCCGGCTGCCCGGAGCATCTCGACGGTCATCTCGATGTGCGGCATGGACGGCACCGGCTTGCCGTCGTGGTGCACCACCACGCCCTCGTCGAAGGCGGCGCCCGAGAGCAACAGACCCGAGACGAACTGCGAGGAGGCCGACGCGTCGATCGTCACCGCACCACCCCTCAGACCACCGCGACCGTGCACGGTGAAGGGGAGCCGGTCACCGTCGATGTCGGCACCGAGAGCGCGCAGCGCGTCGAGCACGGTGCTCATCGGACGGACGCGTGCCTGCTCGTCGCCGTCGAACCGCACGTCGCTGTCGGCCAGGGCCGCCAGCGGCGGCACGAATCGCATGACCGTGCCGGCCAGTCCGCACGCGACGTCGCCTCCACGCAGCGGCCCGGGGGTCACGTCGAGGGTGGTGCCGCCGTCCCGCTCGGTGACGGTCGCGCCGAGTGCGCGCAGGGCGCCGATCATCAGGTCGGTGTCGCGGCTGCGCAGCGCGCCGGTCACGGTGGACGGCCCGTCGGCGAGTGCGGCCAGGATCAGGGCACGGTTGGTGATCGACTTCGATCCCGGCAGCGTCACCGACGCTCGAACCGGGGACACGGCGCGGGGTGCTCTCCACAGACTCACCCGACCATCTTCGCCCATCCGGACCGGTGCGGGCACCCTCGCCCACCCGGCGTGCGCCGGTGTCGGTTCCGTCACCCGCCGATGCCACACTCGACGGCATGTGTGGAAGGTATGTCTCCACGGCCGACCCGGCGATGCTCGCCGTCGAACTCGACGCACTCGACGAGACCGGCGACGACACCGGTGCGGACAGGCGTGGGCCCGATTACAACGTCGCTCCGACCACCGAGGTGCTCACCATCGTCGCCAGGCACGACGGTGAGGGCCCCGACAGTCCCGTCCGCCGCCGTGTCCGCCGTATGCGCTGGGGTCTCGTCCCTCCCTTCGCCGAGGAGATCGGCAGGACCGCGCCGCTGATCAACGCGCGATCCGAGTCGGTCGCCACCAAACCGAGCTTCGCCCGGTCGCTGCGCTACAAGCGGTGTCTCGTCCCGATGGACGGCTGGTACGAATGGCAGCTCGAGCCGGCACCGGACGGCAAGCCCCGCAAGGTTCCGTACTTCATGTCGCCCGCCGACGGATCGCGGATCTGCACGGCCGGACTGTGGGCCGTGTGGCGCGACCCGCGGAACCCGAAGGCACCCCCGTTGTCGAGCACCGCGATCCTCACCGCGCAGTCGGTCCGGCAACTCGGCAACGTGCACGAGCGGATGCCGCTGATCCTGCCCCCGGAGCGATGGGACGCGTGGCTCGACCCCGACAGTCTCGGTCACCCGGATCTGATCGTGCCGAGCGTCGAGGCGATCTCGGCGATCGAAATCCGTCGCGTCTCGGCGAAGGTCAACAGCATCCGCAACAACGGTCCCGACCTGCTCGTGCCCGACGACGGGGCCGGTGATCAGATGGTGCTGCTGTAGGCAGTGCAGCCCTACGGTCCCGCCGTGATCGGGCAGACGGTCGCGGCGGTCAGCCGGATCAACTCGCGCGGATCCAGTTCGATCTCGAGTCCGCGCCGTCCCGCACTGCACAGCACACGGTCCCATTGCTCCGCGGAGGCGTCGATCACCGTGCGCAGGCGCTTGCGCTGCCCGAGCGGGGAGATACCCCCGACGACGTAGCCGGTCGCGCGTTCGGCGGCGGTGTGATCGGCCATCACCGCTTTGCCGCCCCCCAGTACCCCTGCCACAGCCTTGAGCGACAGTGTCGCAGGCACCGGGATCACCGCAACGCCGAGCGTGCCGTCCGACAGCGACACCACCAGCGTCTTGAAGATCTGCTCGGCGGAGACCCCGAGGCGCGCGCCCAGTTCCTCCACGGCCTCGGCGCCGAAGGACGCGGCCCTCGGGTCGTGCGCGTACTCGTGGACCCGGTGCGCGACCTTCTCGCGCTTCAGCAACACCGTCGCGGGCGTGGATGTCGAGGCCATCCGATCACTCTAGAAACGAGAGGTGGGGAACAAGCGGGGAGGGTGCGACGTTGCATTCCGACGGGTGGGTCCACCGGCCACCCGACACCCGACGATCGGAGAATTCGTGGCAGTGCTGTGCCCGCCTCGACCGGACGCCGTCCGACGTCCCCCCGATCCGGACGCCGTCGTACCGGTAGCCTTCTCGACAGACGTCGATGAAGGGATCGGTGTGGTCGAGGAGTCTGTGGAAGAACTGACCGAGCGGTTCGAGCGGGATGCGCTTCCCATGCTCGATCAGCTCTACGGCGCGGCGCTGCGGATGACCCGCAACCCCTCCGACGCCGAAGATCTGGTGCAGGAGACGTATATCAAGGCGTTCTCCGCCTTCCGGTCGTTCCGGGAGGGCACCAACCTCAAGGCGTGGCTGTACCGGATCCTCACCAACACCTACATCAACTCGTACCGGAAGCGGCAGCGGCAACCCGCGCAGTATCCGACCGACGAGATCACCGACTGGCAACTCGCCGCCACGGCCGAGCATTCGTCCACCGGTCTGCGGTCCGCCGAGGTCGAAGCGCTCGACGCGCTTCCCGACGATGACATCAAAGCGGCGCTGCAGGAACTTCCCGAGGAGTTCCGCATGGCCGTCTACTACGCCGATGTCGAAGGGTTCCCCTACAAGGAGATCGCAGAGATCATGGGGACGCCGATCGGCACGGTGATGTCGAGACTGCACCGGGGACGCAAGCAGCTGCGCGGCCTGCTGGCCGACGTTGCGCGCGATCGCGGATTCATGCGGGGGAAGGCCGTGGACGCGGCAACCGGAACAACGGATTCGACCGAGAGCGGAAAGAGAGCAGCGCAGTGAGCGAACCCGACTTCGATCGACTCGACTGCTCGGCGGTGATCGCGGACGTCTATCTGCTTCTCGACTCCGAGTGCGACGCCGGTTCCCGGGAGAAGCTGCAACGGCACCTCGACGAGTGCGGCACGTGTCTCGAGGCCTACGGGATCGAGGAGAAGATCAAATCGCTGCTGAGCCGCAAGTGCGGAGGCGAACACGCACCCGAGGGGCTGCGGGAGCGACTGATGCTGCAGATCCGCCGCACCGTGGTGGTCACCGAAACCGACATCAGGGAGTCGTAGCGGGACGACGCACGGGTTCCTGCCCGGGACGGCGCCGAACGTGACAGGGGCCGGAAAGCTGCTGCTTTCCGGCCCCTGTCCGCGTCTCAGGCGTTGGGACGCTTGCCGTGATTGGCGGCGTTACCCTTGCGGCTGCGCTTCTTGCGACCTCGCTTACCCATGGTGGGATCTCCTTTCTCGTTCATTACAGTGTTTCACGTGTGGTCGAGTGGTCCTGTCGGCAGGTCCACCGCCGGAGCGTGAAACGAGGTGTTCGATGGCGGAAGACATACGCGCGGAGATGGTATCGACCGTGTTCGAGGTCGTCGTGCGAGAGGGTGACGTGGTGGCCGAGGGCGACACGCTGGTGATCCTCGAGTCGATGAAGATGGAGATTCCGGTGCTCGCCGAGACAGCGGGCACGGTGACCTCCGTGGGCGTCACGGTCGGGGATGTCATCCAGCAGGGCGACCTCATCGCCGTCATCTCCTGACGACGGATATCTCCTGAGTACGAAAGCGGTTCCCGTGTCCACACTCAGTTCGTTGCTCGCGAGATACACCGATCTTCCGGGCGCCGCCGTCGATCATCTGCAGCGTGTCGTGGGCGAGTGGCAGTTGCTCGCCGACCTGTCGTTCGCCGACGTCCTCCTCTGGGTCGATGCCGCGCCGTCCGGAATCGTGTGCGTTGCGCAGTGCCGGCCCACCACCGCGTCCACCGTGATCCCCGAGGACGCCGTCGGCACGCTCGTCTCCGACAATGAACATCCTTACGTGCGTGAGGCTTTCGAGACCGGCACGATCGTCGACGTCAAGTCGTCGCCGGGTGCCGGGATCAACATCCGTCAGGCCGTGCCGGTGCGCTGGAACGGCCGGGTCGTCGCGGTGCTCAGCCGCGACGCCGCGCGCGTGTCGCGGCGGTCGGCCAGTGCTCTCGAAACGGCCTATCTCGGATGCGCCGACGACCTCTATCGCATGATCAGCGAGGGCACCTTCCCCACGCCCGAGGCCCGCTCCGACACCAAGTCGAGTCCGCGGGCGGGCGACGGGTTCATCCGGCTCGATCGGGAGGGCAAGGTCGTCTACGCCAGTCCCAATGCGCTGTCGGCCTATCACCGGATGGGTCTGAACTCCGACCTGATCGGCCAGGATCTCGTCGAGACGACCCGCGCGCTGGTCACCGACCCCTTCGAGAGCCGTGACGTCACCGACTACCTTCGAGGGGCCGTGGAGGGGCGCCTCGGGCAGCGCATGGAGGTCGAGGCACTCGGTGCCACGGTTCTGATCCGTGCGCTGGTCCTGAATCCGGGAGGGAAGATCCGGGGCGCCGCGGTGATCGTCCGCGATGTCACCGAGGTCAAACGTCGCGACCGTGCACTGCTGAGCAAGGACGCGACCATCCGGGAGATCCATCATCGCGTCAAGAACAATCTGCAGACGGTCGCCGCTCTGCTGCGACTGCAGGCGCGCCGAACCGGAAACACGGAGGCCCAGCAGGCCCTCGGGGAGGCGGTCCGTCGTGTCACGTCCATCGCACTCGTGCACGAGGCGCTGTCGATGTCGGTGGATGAGGAGGTCGACCTCGACGGTGTCTTCGACCAGTTGATCCCGATCGTCGTCGACGTGTCGACGGTGGGCAGTCAGATCCGGGTGGTACGGGAGGGGAATCTCGGTGTGTTCCCCGCCGATCGCGCGACGCCCCTGGTGATGGTGCTGACCGAGCTCGTCCAGAACGCGGTCGAGCACGCCTTCGATCCGGGCGTCAACGGCACGGTCACCGTCACTGCGCAGCGCTCCGCCCGCATGCTCGACGTGGTGGTGCGCGATGAAGGGAAGGGTCTTCCCGAGGGTTTCAGCCTCGAGGCGTCGAACCGGCTCGGTCTGCAGATCGTCCGGACGCTGGTGGCAGCGGAACTCGGCGGGTCGCTGGAGTTGACGGCCAACGCCACCGGCGGAACGGATGCGCGCCTGCAGCTACCGCTGGGCAAGGTGTCGCTCGCCTGAGGTTTCCGGCGACCGGCCGGTGATGTCCGGGCGGCTCGATGTGTGCAGGTCAGACGTTCGAAGGCCCGGTCTCCGTGAGGAGGCCGGGCCTTCGAACGTATGTCGGAGTTGCTCAGACCGCCGTGCGAGCGCGGGTGCGAGCGTTGCGACGCTTGAGGGCGCGGCGCTCATCCTCGCTCATGCCGCCCCACACGCCGGCATCCTGGCCGGACTCGAGTGCCCACGAAAGGCATTCGGCGGTGACGGGGCAACGGTTGCACACGAGCTTGGCATCCGCGATCTGCGCGAGAGCCGGGCCGCTGTTCCCCACGGGGAAGAACAGTTCCGGATCCTCGTCGCGGCAGATGGCCTTGTGGCGCCAGTCCATGCTTCTACTCTCCTTCGATGGTGCGGGTGCACCGGCTGATTGGTCAATGCGTGTTCACGCCTGCGGCACGGAGTGTTTCCGCGCGGTTACTTGTGAATGCTTTCACGAACGAGCGTGGAGTCAATAGAATCGACCACGATCGTGGGGAAGCTCACGCTGGTGTGAGCTACGAGTTCGCCAATCCCTCTTCCTACTCCCTTTCGGCCGAGAAGGTAGTGGTAATCACAGAATTCGTGCTTCTTTTTCGATCGCTGCCCCGCTATGGAGACTGTGGACGAGGCGCGACGACATCGAGGATCGACGGCACGGCCACGAACTCGACCTCGGTGCGGAGTCCCAGGTAGTCGCCGTCGACCTGAAGTCCGATCGGGCGTGATGCCCGGGCGCGCACGCGCGCGACATCGTCCGCACGCACCAGGTGCGGGGACGCCGGCTCGCCACGAGCGGCCAGGAGTTGCCTCACCACCCGCAGGCTCGGAAGTACCCGGGTCGTGGTCATGGCAAACACCCCGAGTCCGGTATCGAACGATGTGCCGGGATTCGTGTGCACCGGACGGGACTCGAGATAGGTCCACGGACTCGAGTTCGAGACGAACGCGTAGTGCACCCCCGGAACCGGATCGGATCCGGGCATCTCGAGCGTGAGCGTCGGCTCGTCGCGTTTCGCCGCGAAGAACCGGGTCACCGCATGTCGCACGTAGCGCGCCGTGGTCACCTTCTTGCCCTCCGCGCGGCTGACGTCGATGGCCTCACACACCTGGGCGTCCAGGCCGAGCCCCGCGTTGAAGGTGAACCATCGCCCATCGCAGTGTCCGAGGCCGATGCGGGTGCTCCTGCCCTCCCGCAACGACTCGAGCACCTGTCCGGTCGCCTCGAGCGGATCGGCCGACAGGCCCAGGGAGCGTGCGAAGACGTTCGCCGAGCCGCCCGGCACCACCGCGAGCCGGGGGAGTGTCGGGTCGGCGGAGCGGTCGGGGGAAGGACCGAGCAGGCCGTTGACGATCTCGTTGACGGTGCCGTCACCCCCGTGCGCGACGACGACGTCCATTCCGTCGCTGTGCGCCGACTGCGCGAGTTCGGCGGCGTGCCCTCGGTGGGTGGTGTGCGCGACGGTCAGGGCGAGCCGGTCTCTCAGTGCGTGAGCGAGGCGGTCGCGACCGGCAGGAGTGGTCGTCGTCGCATTCGGGTTCACGATCAGGAGGGCGCGCACGGAACATCAGCCTAAGTGGTGCCGGGCGGGTCCACTACGCTGGACGGGTGCCTCTCGAAACACCTCGCAGCAGCGTTCCGTCGACCGTGCGTGCCGCCGGCTGGCTTGTCGTCCTCGAGGGTCTGGTCGCGATGGGGTTCGCGGTGTACTCGATCATCCGCGCCGCCTCGGGCGAGCACGATCAGTCGGTGACGAACGGCTACGGCTTCGCGCTGTGGCTGATCGTCCTGTTCGGCGGGGTCCTGGCCGGCGGGATCGCGCTCGTGCGGGGCGTGCGCTGGGGGCGTGCCGTGGCGCTGCTCGCGCAGTTGCTGTTGCTGCCCGTGGTGTGGTCGCTGCTGACCGACTCGCACCAGCCGGTCGCCGGCACCGCGCTGGCGCTCGTGGTGGTTCCCACGCTCGTGCTGCTGTTCAGTCCGCCCACCTCGCGGTGGCTGGCGCACGAGTATGCGCCCGACGCCGACGAGTGATCCCGCTCAGCTCCCCAGAGCGCGCAACGCGGGCCCGCTGAGCCGGAACGTCGTCCACTCGTCCTGCGCGACGGCTCCGAGCGAGCGGTAGAAACCGATCGACGGCTCGTTCCAGTCCAGGACGGACCAGGACAGACGGGTGTAACCGCGTTCCACGCACTCGTGGGCGAGTGCCGCGAGCAGTGCACGTCCGTGCCCCTTGCCGCGGTGCTCGGGTAGGACGAAAAGGTCCTCGAGATAGATGCCGTGCACGCCGTCCCAGGTGGAGAAGTTCCGGAACCACAACGCCACCCCGACGACATGTGCCGGTCCGCCGTCCTCACCCGGCTCCTCGGCGACGTGCGCGTAGACGGCGGGCTGCGGGCCGAACAGGGCCTCCTGGATCTGCTCGGGGACCACTGTGCACTCGTGCCGGGCCTTCTCGTATTCGGCGAGGTCGTAGATCAGGCCGGTGATCGCGGGGACGTCCTCGGATATGGCTCTGCGGATCACGGCGGGCTGCCTCCTGGGTCTCGTGCGCGGATTCACCTCGCGCTGCGTCGCCGAGTGCGCGAGGATCGGGTCGTGGCAACGGTACTTGCAGTGGCAAATCAGAAAGGTGGCGTCGCCAAGACGACCACCGTCGCGTCGTTGGGTGCCGCGTTGTCGGCGCTGGGCCGACGGGTGCTCATCGTCGATCTCGATCCCCAGGGATGTCTGACCTTCTCACTCGGACACAACCCCGACAAGCTCGAACAATCCGTGCACGAGGTGCTCGTCGGCGGTGTCGAGACGAAGGACGTCCTGCTCGAGACGGCAGAAGGGATGTCGCTGCTGCCGGCGACCATCGACCTCGCGGGTGCGGAGGCGATGCTGCTCATGAAGCCGGGACGCGAATACACCCTCAAGCGGGCGCTCGCGTCGGTGGAGGACGATTACGACGTCGTCATCATCGATTGTCCGCCCTCTCTCGGCGTCCTCACCCTCAACGGGCTGACCGCGGCGCGGTCCGTGCTCGTTCCGCTGCAGTGCGAGACGCTCGCGCACCGGGGAGTCGGGCAGCTGCTGCGCACGGTCAGCGAGGTGAAGCAGATCACCAACCCGGATCTCGAGCTGCTCGGCGCGCTGCCGACCCTCTACGACTCACGGACCACGCACAGCCGCGACGTGCTCGCCGACGTCTCCGATCGGTACGACCTTCCGGTGCTGGCGCCGCCCGTGCCGCGCACGGTCCGCTTCGCGGAAGCGTCCGCATCGGGTGCCACGGTGCTGGTGGGACGGAAGAACAAGGGGGCCGAGGCCTACCGTGCGCTCGCCGAGAATCTGTTGCGCTACTGGTCGGGCGAGGCGGAACTCTCCACCTTCGAAACCGTCACGGACTGAACCGCCCCGCCGTCAGCGCAGCGCGACGAGTTCGTCGCCGCGCTGCTCGACGACGACGTCCCCTGCGACGGCGATATTCACCGACGACGCCGCGCCGCGCTCGATGTCTATGCGCGGTCCGCGCTCGCCGGTCCGTGAGTCGACTCCCACGAGGGCGTCCTCGACGGGGAGCAACAGTGAGCCGGCCATGATGTCGCCCGTGCCGAGTGTGTCCTCGACGGTCCACTGCGGAGCGAAATCGGTGGTGGACAGTGCGACGGTGTCGCGGCCGGTCCACCACACGAGTACACCGCCGCGTTCGAGTGCGGGAGCCGTGGAGGTCCCGGCGGGACGTGGCAGGGCGTGCGTGTCGACGAGGGTGCCCGCGCTGTCGAAGACCTCGATGCGCGGCCCGCCGATGTCGTCGGGCGCCAGGTAGACCGCCGTGCGGTCGCCGACCACGGCGACGACCCGGGCGTCGGAGTCGCGGTCGGCCTCCGGCAGCACCGACGAGGCGAACTCCTCGGGCTTCTGACTGTCCTCGGGGGTGGGATCGAGGAGTGTGAGCCGAGCGGTCGGCTCGTTCGCGCACTGTTCGAGGACGGCCAGCACTTCGGCTCCCGCACTTGCCGAGCGCAGTTCACAACCCGACCGGGGCTGGGCGTTCGGGTTCACCGGGGCGTCGACCCGCCCGTACTCGACGGTGCGCACCAGATCGGAACGCCACATCTCGAGGCGCGTGTCGCCCAGAGCGATCAGGTGTGAACCGGTGTCGATCAGCCGGATCGGATCGTCGGCGTCGCTCGACCGCTGCGCACCCCGAGCACCGCTACCGGCATCGAGCGCGGTGACCTGCCCGCATCCCCGCGGGTCGCGGTACACGGACACCACATCACCCCAGGCCTCGGTGGCCGCGCACAACGCCCGGTCGCGGTCGTACCGCCAGCGCTCCTCACCCGAATGCGGGTCGCGGCCGACGACCGCACCACCGTCGGCCGTGGCAATCGTGCCCCCGGACACCAACGGTGCGATCGTCGCGGCGCTCGGAGCGCGCCACAGTTCGGCGAGGGTCCGGGGAAGTGACCGGGCGGCCGCGGGAGTGGGGACGGGACCGTCCCAGGTCGTCGACGTGGTGCCTCGCGCATCCGAGGTCAGCCAGACGGCACTCGCCGCCACCAGAGCGGTGACGACGAGTGCGGCTGCGACGAGTACGTCGGTGCGGGTGCGGCGCTCGGGCGCTAGCACGTGGTTATGGGCTGGACGACGTCGAGACCGCTTCCACGTTCGACGTGTCCTGCTCTGCGCGACCGGCCGGGCCCTCACCCGAACGAGTGCGACGGCGGCGACGGCGACGACGCGCCGGAGCTGTCGCCCCGGTGTCCTCGCCCGTCTCCGGCGCGGCCGGCTGTGCCTCGGTCGCCGCCGCGTCGTCGGCGCCGGTAGGAGCGACGTCCGTCGCGGAACCGTCGGCCGACCTGCCGCGCACGGTGCGGCGGCGTACGCGGTTGCGCTTCGGGCGGGATCCCGCCTCGCGACCGGCGCGCTCGCGCTTCTCGCCGTCCTCGGTGGGAGGTGCGGCGGGGGTGGCCTTGCGGACACGCCCGGTGGCGTCGGTCGGGATGTTCAGCTCCTCGAACAGGTGCGGGGAACTCGAATACGTCTCGATCGGATCCGGGATGCCGAGACCGAGCGCCTTGTCGATGAGCTGCCAGCGCGGCACGTCGTCCCAGTCGACGAGGGTGATCGCGATACCGGTACGTCCGGCGCGACCGGTACGGCCGATGCGGTGGACGTAGGTCTTCTCGTCCTCGGGGCACTGGTAGTTGATGACGTGGGTGACGTCGTCGATGTCGATACCGCGGGCGGCGACATCCGTCGCGACGAGCACGTCGATCTTGCCGCTGCGGAACTTGTCGAGTGCCTTCTCGCGCGCGATCTGACCGAGATCGCCGTGCACCGCGCCGCACGCGAAGCCGCGCTCGACGAGATCGTCGGCGACCTTCTGCGCCGTGCGCTTGGTGCGCGTGAAGACCATGGTGGCGCCGCGGCCCTCGGCCTGCAGCACGCGGGCGACGAGTTCGGCCTTGTCGAGGGCGTGCGCACGGTAGACGAACTGCTGGGTGCGTTCGTGCACGGCCGACGATTCGGCCTCCTCGGCGCGGATGTGCGTCGGGCGGTTCAGGAACGTGCGGGCGAGGGTGATGATCGGGCCGGGCATCGTGGCCGAGAACAGCATCGTCTGACGGCGGTCGGGGACCATCGTGAGGATGCGCTCGATGTCGGGCAGGAAGCCGAGGTCGAGCATCTCGTCGGCCTCGTCCATGACGAGGACGCCGATCTTGCCGAGGATCAGATGACCCTGGTTGGCGAGATCGAGCAGTCGACCCGGCGTACCGACGACGACGTCGACGCCCTTCTTCAGCTCGTCGATCTGCTGCTCGTAGGGGCGACCGCCGTAGATCGACAGGACCTCGAGGCCGGACTTGCGGCTGCCGGGCAGGTACTTGGACGCGTTCACGAGGTCGTTCGTGACCTGGATGCACAGTTCTCGGGTCGGGACGATCACGAGCGCGCGGGGGGTGCCGTCGAGCGTGGTCGTGCCGGATCCCTCGGTGGCGATGCGGTGCAGGAGGGGAACGCCGAAGCCGAACGTCTTGCCCATACCCGTGCGGGCCTGACCGATGAGGTCGTCGCCGGCGAGGGCGAGCGGCAGGGTGAGTTCCTGGATCGCGAAGGTGCGTTCGATGCCGACCTCGGCGAGGGCGCGGACGATCTCGTCGCGGACACCGAGTTCGCCGAAGGTGGGGGGTACGTGGGTGGAATCGAGTTGCGCGGAGACGGTCGTCTCGCTCGCGTCGTCTTCGTGGTCGATGGTGATCTTGCTCAGGGGTCTGGCCTTCCTGGTCTCGGCACGCACGCACGAGGGGGAAAGGCGACCGGCCTGCACCTCAGCACGAGCGGTGTCGAACCGGGCTCGGCGAAGCGCGGCAGCGATCCGCAGTTCGGGTGCGCGCACATTATCTGGGAAGCTCGCGGGCCACTGTCGGCGGCTCGAAGCGCGGGCTTCCCGGACCATTGTACCGGTTCCAGCGCATTCCACGAGGTAGTACTACGCTTCGTCGCCATGGGAGCCGAAAAGTCGCCGTCCACAGCAGAGCCCGACCGGGCGCCGGAAGGGGCTGCAGTCCCCGCCGATCATCCCGGTGTGTCCGAGTTGTTCGCCGTGCTCGCGTACGGCGAGATCTCGGCGTTCTACCGTCTCGCCGAGGACGCCCGGTTCTCTCCGTCCCTGCGCGGCCGGGTCGCCCTCGCGAGCATGGCAGCTGCGGAGATGAGCCATTTCGAGACGCTCCACGACGCCCTCACCGAGCGCGGAGCCGAGATCTACGCGGCGATGGAGCCCTATCGCAAGGCGCTCGACGCGTACCACGCGTCGACCACCCCGTCGACCTGGCTCGAGGTGCTGGTCAAGGCGTACGTGGGCGACGGCATCGCCGCCGATTTCTACTGTGAGATCGCCGACATGCTCGCGCCCGAGGTGTCCACGGTGGTCCGGGAGGTCCTCGCCGAGACCGGCCACTCGGAGTTCGTGGTGCAGGAGGTCCGCGAGGTCGTCGAGCGGAGCCCGCTGCAGAAGGACCGCCTGATGTTGTGGGGACGCCGGCTGCTCGGTGAGGCCATCACGCAGGCGCAGTACGTGCTCGCCCAGAACGAAGAACTCGCCGAACTGGTGATTCTCGCGTCCGGCGACCTGACGAACATCGCGGCGCTGTTCGATCGCATGCAGGTCGAGCACGCCGAACGGATGTCGGTGCTCGGACTGCATTAGCCTGGGGCGGACAGCAGTACCCGCTCGGTTTTCATGCATGAGATTCGGAGGTCCACCGTGGAGGTCAAGATCGGCGTCGCGGACAGCCCGCGCGAAGTTGTCGTCGTCAGCGACCAGACGCCCGACGAGGTGGAGAAGCTCGTCCGGGCCGCGTTGAACGGCGCCGACGACGGAGTGCTCGCCCTTGTCGACGAGAAGGGCCGCAAGGTTCTCGTGCAGGCCGCCAAGATCAGCTACGTGGACATCGGTCCTGCCACGCTGGGCAAGGTCGGCTTCGCCGCCAACTGAGATCGACCGACGAAGAACGGGCCGGGGCTTTATCGCCCCGGCCCGTTCTTCGTTCGTACGGTGTGTCGTCAGCGCCGACGGTATTTGCTGTGTCGTCAGCGCCGACGGAGTTCGGGCTGCAGCGGCACGTGCTTGAGACCGCCCCAGGCGAGAGCGACCGTGGTGTCGACCGCATCCTCCTTGGGGATCGGGCGTGCGGCATCGAGCCAGTAGCGTGCGGTGAACTGACTCGTTCCCACGAGACCCACCGCGAGGATGCGGGCCCGGTACGGATCGAGCCCGGAGTCGTGGCTGACGAGGTCGAAGACGGCATCGACACACGCCTCGGTGGCCTGCTCCACGCGCCGCGACACCTGCGGTTCACCCATCAGATCGGATTCGAAGACGAGCCGGAATCCCTGGCTGTCGTTGTCGACGAAGTCGAAGAAGGCCTGCACCGCGGCGCGCACGCGCTGACGGTTGTCGGTGGTGGACCGCAGGGCCTGGCGTACGCCGTTGATGAGCGTGTCCACATAGTTCTGGAGCACGGCGCAATACAGTTCGAGCTTGCCGGGAAAGTGCTGGTACAGGACCGGCTTGCTCACTCCGGCGCACTCGGCGATCTCGTCCATTCCGGCGGAGTGGTAACCACGTGTGACGAAGACCTCGCTGGCAGCCTCGAGCAACTGGGCACGACGTTCGTCACGCGGCATCCGGGCGCCCCGTTTGCCGTTGGAACCCCGGCCGGATGCTCGTTCGGTGACGTCGGTCATGCTTGCTCCCAATCTGCACTACATCCGAACGTGGCCTGTACCACCTCGGCGCTCCTCGTCTCTGCACGTTACAGGTGAAGCCGCGTGTCGAACGGATCGGCCTACCGACCAGTATCCGTTCTCTGCGCACGGTTGGGGGTGCAGGTTCGGCGCTTCGGATATCGAAATGGTCTCGATATGACATCCTGACATCCGTGATCGAGCGTGGAGGAGTGCGCGAGAGCAGGGGTCCGCAGGGGTCCTCGCCGACAGATTCTTCCCCGACGCTGTCCGGTTCGTCCCGGTCGCGAGGAACGGAACGACCCGAGGCGGGCCGCCGGTCGCATCAGCCTCTGCGTGCCGTGTGGGATCCGGTGGGACGGCCGGACCGGCCGCCCCGCCGGCCGCGACCCGAACGGGACGTCCGCAAGCAGACCCGTGTGGGCAGGTTCGTCGCCACCTACGGCTGGCGCGCCTATGCCGTACCGATCCTCGCCGTCGTGACCCTGGTCGTGCTGTGGGACGCCGTACGTGGGGGAGGCGAGGACGTGCCCGCCGCGGCGGCCGTCGCGGGCGAGGTCACCGACATCGTCGTCGAAGTGCCGCGGCCCGAGGGGACCTTCCCCGAGTCGCTCGAGTCCGGCGCCCTGCCGGCCGGCGGCCCGTTCACGGAGGTCGGTGCCCGGCAGTGGCGGATCCTTCCCGGCACCACCGGACAGGCCGGTGCGGGGCAGACCCGCGTGTTCACCTACACGGTGGAACTGGAGGAGGGGATCGACACCACCGGCTACGGCGGCGATGCGGCGTTCGCGACGATGGTGGATCGGACCCTCGCCGATCCGCGCAGCTGGATCGGCGACGAGGCCCTCGGCTTCCGCCGGGTCGACACCGGTGAGCCGGACTTCCGGATCTCCCTCACCTCGCAGATGACCATCCGCGAAGGATGCGGCTACGACATCCCGCTCGAGGGTTCGTGTTTCAATCCCTCGATGAAGCGGGTGTTCGTCAACGAGGCGCGGTGGGTGCGCGGTGCTGTCGCCTTCCAGGGCGACATCGGGTCGTACCGCCAGTACCTCATCAACCACGAGGTCGGCCACGCCATCGGCCTGGCGCAGCACGACGCCTGCACCACCGAAGGTGGTCTCGCGCCGATCATGATGCAGCAGTCGTTCGGAACCGCCAACGACGACATCGCCCGCCTCGACCCGGACGGCGCCGTCCCGGCCGACGGACTGCGGTGCCGGTTCAATCCCTGGCCGTACCCGCGGGCATAGCTGTCGGGCACAGTTGCGGGCACAGCCGTCGGGAGGGCCGTCGGGGGACGCTTCCGCGAATGGCACGATGGACGGTGACGCACGACGCATCGCGACAGGAGAATCCGTGACCGCAACGACACCGTCAACGCGCCCGTCCCTTCCGCCTCTGGTGGAACCCGGCGCGGAGCTCGGTCGCGAGGAGGTCGCCCGGTACAGCCGTCACCTGATCATCCCGAACATCGGCGTCACCGGCCAGCGCCGCCTGAAGAACGCGCGGGTGCTGTGCATCGGCGCCGGCGGCCTGGGTTCGCCCGCCCTGCTGTATCTCGCGGCGGCGGGAGTCGGCACGCTCGGCATCGTCGAGTTCGACGACGTGGAAACGTCCAACCTGCAGCGTCAGGTGATCCACGGCCGATCCGACGTCGGACGGCCCAAGGGGGAGAGCGCCCGCGACAGCATCCTGGCGATCAACGACGGTGTGACCGTGCGCCTGCACGAGACGCGACTCGAGTCGAGCAATGCGGTGCAGCTGTTCGAGCAGTACGACCTGATCCTCGACGGCACCGACAACTTCGCGACCCGCTATCTCGTCAACGACGCCGCGGTCCTCGCGGGCAAGCCCTACGTGTGGGGATCGATCTTCCGTTTCGAAGGCCAGGTGTCGGTGTTCTGGGAGGACGCCCCGGACGGACGCGGCCTGAACTACCGCGATCTCTACCCCGAGGCACCGCCGCCAGGGATGGTTCCCTCCTGCGCCGAGGGTGGGGTGCTCGGCGTCCTGCCCGGCACGATCGGCACCGTCATGGCGACCGAGGCGATCAAGCTCGTCACCGGGATCGGCGAGCCGCTGCTCGGTCGCCTCATGATCTACGACGCGCTCGCGATGTCGTTCCGGACGGTGACCCTGCGTCGGGATCCGGGACGGGTGCCCGTCACCGAACTCGTCGACTACGAGGCCTTCTGCGGGATCGTTCCCGATGTCGCCGCGTCGGCCCGCTCGGTCGTCACTCCCACCGAGTTGCGCCGGATGCTCGACGAGGGTCGCGACATCGCGCTGATCGACGTGCGCGAACCCGTCGAGTGGGAGATCGTCCGCATCGACGGTGCCCGGCTCGTACCGAAGGACCGCATCCTCTCCGGCGAGGCCCTCGCGGACCTGCCGCAGAACACGCCGATCGTGCTGTACTGCAAGACGGGCATCCGATCGGCCGAGGCACTCGAAGTGCTTGCGCGAGCCGGATTCTCGGACGCGACACATCTGCACGGCGGTGTGATCGCGTGGGCGCAGCAGGTGGATCCCTCTCTGCCGGTGTACTGACGGTGACCTCGTTGTGACCTGAAACAGCGGAGTGCCTTCCCGATCCGGGCGGTGTGCGGAGGTAGGTTGAGCTGCGTGAGCTCACCCGAACCGCCCCAGCACGTGTGCTCCACATTCGGTCTCCGCGACGTCGAACCGGTCCCGCTCGGGCCCGACTGGGACGGAGGTTTCAGGTGTGGGGACGTCGTGCTGTCCCGAGTCGCCGATCATGCTCGCGCGGCCTGGTCCGCCAAAGTGCGGGAGACTCTGACCGTCGACGGGGTGCGGCTGGCCCGTCCGGTGCGGTCCACCGACGGTCGCTATGTGGTCTCCGGATGGCGTGCCGACACCTACATCGTCGGCACGTCCGAACCCAGGCACGACGAAGTGGTTTCGCTGTCGCTGCGGCTGCACACTGCCACCGCGCAGCTCGAACGCCCCCGTTTCCTCATGCAGCCCCCGGTCGCACCCTGGGAGGACGTCGACGTCTTCGTTGCGGCCGATCGCGCGGCCTGGGAGACCGTGCCGTTGCGCAGTGCCCGCGCGGCCGGGGCGCCCGAGACGGTGACACCCGACGGCCGCAAGAGCCTCGACCTGATCAACCAGCTCGCGACCTTCCGCAAGCCGGTGCACCTGCCCGACCAGCTCGTCCACGGCGACCTGTTCGGCACCGTCCTGTTCGCCGGGCGCGCGGCCCCCGGCCTGACCGACATCACCCCCTACTGGCGTCCGGCCTCGTGGGCGGCCGCTGTCGCCGTCGTCGACGCACTGTCGTGGGGCGGCGCCGACGAAGGCCTCATCGGCCGCTGGGAGGACCTTCCGGAATGGCCGCAGATGCTGCTGCGCGCCGTGATCTTCCGGCTCGCCGTGCACGCGCTGCACCCGCGCTCCACCGAGGACGCCTTCCCCGGCCTGGCACACACCGCCGACCTCGTGCGCTTCCTCCTGTAACACCTCACAGGGCGGCCGGGGCCGGGGTGAGCAACTCTTGACGCGACGGTCACCGCGGGCAGCACCGTAGCAACACCCGTTTCCTACCTTGGGGATCGACACGGACCCGAGGAGGAACGGCGATGACGACCTTCATCGAAAATGAAAGTCTCCAAGACAAATTCGCGCGCAAGCACAACATCGAGCGGTGGGACGCCGAGGATGTCGAGGCGTGGGAGGCCGGCGGCAAGCGGGTCGCCAAGCGCAATCTGATCTGGTCGGTGATCGCCGAGCACGTCGGCTTCTCCGTCTGGTCGATCTGGTCGGTCATGGTCCTGTTCATGCCCACCGAGGTGTACGGCATCGACGCCGCCGGAAAGTTCTTCCTCGTCGCGGTCCCCACGCTCGTGGGCGCGATCCTGCGCATCCCCTACACCGTCGCCACCGCCCGCTTCGGCGGTCGCAACTGGACCATCTTCAGTGCCCTCGTGCTTCTGATCCCCACCCTCGGGGCGCTGTACCTGATGTTGAACCCGGGCCACTCCTACACCACCTTCATGCTGGTCGCGGCACTCGCCGGGGTCGGCGGCGGCAATTTCGCGTCGTCGATGACCAACATCAACGCTTTCTACCCGCAGCGCCTGAAGGGCTGGGCCCTCGGACTCAACGCAGGTGGCGGCAACATCGGTGTCCCGGCAGTCCAGCTGATCGGTCTGCTCGTCATCGCCACCGTCGGCAACACCGAGCCCTGGATCGTGTGTGCGGTCTACCTGGTCCTGTGTGCCGTCGCAGCCCTGGGCGCCGCACTGTTCATGGACAACCTCGGTGATCAGAGGGCCGACCTGCGGGCCATGGGCGCCGCGCTGAAGTTCCGTGACTCGTGGATCATCTCCTTCCTCTACATCGGCACCTTCGGTTCGTTCATCGGTTTCAGCTTCGCCTTCGGCCAGGTGCTGCAGATCAACTTCCTGGCCGGCGGCGACACCCCCGCCCAGGCCGCACTGCACGCCGCGCAGATCGCCTTCATCGGCCCGCTCCTCGGATCGATCTCGCGCCCGCTCGGCGGCAAGCTCGCCGATCGCATCGGTGGTGGGAAGATCACCCTCTACACCTTCGTCGCGATGGCACTGGCCGCCGCGGTGCTCATCGTCGCCGGCACCCTCGACGACCGCACCACCGGCGCCGCGAGCGGCGGTGTGCTGACCGCGATGGTGCTCGGCTTCATCGCCCTGTTCCTGCTCTCCGGGCTCGGCAACGGCTCGGTCTACAAGATGATCCCCTCGATCTTCGAGGCTCGTGCGCAGGACCTCGACGGACTCGACCGCGACGAGAAGGCCGCCTGGTCGCGCAGCATGTCCGGTGCCCTCATCGGATTCGCGGGTGCCATCGGCGGACTCGGCGGCGTCGGTATCAACCTGGTCTTCCGCGCCTCCTACGGCGGGCAGGCCCAGTCCGCGACGATGGCCTTCTGGGTCTTCGCGATCTTCTACCTCGTGTGCATCGCGGTGACCTGGTTCGTCTTCCTCCGCCGCCCCCATCCGACCCTCACGAGCGAACCGTCCACCGAGGCTCCCGCCCCGGCCCGCGTCGCAGTCTGACCGATCCCCGGCACGAAGGAAGAGAACATCATGAGCCGCAAGAACGTCGTCGTCGTCGGACACGGAATGGTCGCCCACCGCTTCGTCGAAGCCCTGCGTGTCCGCGACGAGCAGGACAACTGGTCGGTGACCGTGCTCGGTGAGGAGGCCGACGCCGCCTACGACCGCGTGGGACTGTCGTCCTACGTCGGGTCCTGGGACCGCAAGGAACTCGCCCTCGCCGGAAACGACTACGCAGCAGACGATCTCGTCGACCTGCGTGTCGGCACCCGCGCCGTGGGAATCGACCGCACGGCCCGCACCGTCACCACCGCCGGCGGCGACGTTCTGCGCTACGACAGCCTCGTCCTCGCGACCGGCTCGTATCCCTTCGTCCCGCCGGTGCCCGGACACGACCTGCCGGACTGCTTCGTCTACCGCACCCTCGACGATCTCGACGGCATCCGCGCCGCAGCCGAACGCGCCGAGGCCACCGGCCGCGCCGGTGTCGTCATCGGTGGCGGTCTGCTCGGACTCGAGGCCGCCAACGCGCTGCGCCTGCTGGGCGTGACCCCGCACGTCGTCGAATACAACAACCGGCTGATGCCCGCCCAGGTCGACGAGGGCGGCGGCCGCGTCCTGGACCGTCTCGTCACCGACCTCGGACTCGTCACCCACCTCGGTGTGGGCACCGAGAAGATCGAACCCGGGCCGGAGGGGCTGCAGGTGAGCCTGTCCGACGGGAGCGTCATCGACGCTGGGCTCGTCGTCTTCTCCGCCGGTGTCCGTCCCCGCGACGAACTCGCCCGGGAGGCCGGACTCGAACTCGGTGGTCGCGGCGGTGTGCTCACCGACCGCGCCTGCCGCAGCACCGCGGACGAGGCCGTCTACGCGATCGGCGAATGCGCCGCCGTGGAAGGCACCTGCTACGGACTCGTCGCCCCGGGCTACAGCACCGCCGAGGTCGTCGCCGACCGGCTCGTCGGGGGCTCCGCGGAGTTCCCCGGCGCCGACCTGTCCACCAAGCTCAAGCTGCTCGGCGTGGACGTCGCGAGCTTCGGCGACGCACACGCGACCACCCCGGGTGCGCTGGAAGTCGTGCTGTCCGACTCCGCGAAGGGCACCTACGCCAAGCTCGTCGTCTCCGACGACGCGAAGACCCTGCTCGGCGGCATCCTCGTCGGCGACGCCTCGGCCTACGGCACGCTACGCCCGCTCGTCGGCCGCGAGCTGCCCGGTGATCCGGCCACACTGATCTCCCCGGCGGGGGAGAAGCCGGGCGCCGGCTCGCTGCCCGACGACGCCGAGGTGTGCTCGTGCAACGGCGTGACCAAGGGTGCGATCTGCGGGGCGATCGCCGAGGGAGCCTGCGACATCGCGCAGATCAAGTCGTGCACGAGCGCCGGCACCACCTGCGGCGGCTGCCTCCCGAGCGTCAAGCAGCTGCTCGCCCAGTCGGGTGTGCAGATGTCGAAGGCCCTGTGTGAGCACTTCGAACAGTCCCGGGCCGAGTTGTTCCAGATCGTCCAGGCCACCGGAATCCGCACCTTCTCCGCACTCATCGCGCAGTACGGCACCGGGCACGGTTGCGACATCTGCAAGCCGGTGGTCGCCTCGATCCTCGCCTCCACCGACTCCGACCACATCCTGCACCCGAAGCAGGCCGGCCTGCAGGACACGAACGACCACTTCCTCGCCAATATCCAGAAGAACGGCACCTATTCGGTCGTGCCGCGTATGCCGGGCGGCGAGTGCACGCCCGAGCAGCTCATCGTGATCGGTGAGGTGGCACGCGATTTCGGTCTCTACGTCAAGATGACCGGCGGCCAGCGCATCGACCTGTTCGGTGCCCGCGTCGAACAGCTCCCGCAGATCTGGAAGCGGCTCGTCGACGCCGGCATGGAATCCGGTCAGGCGTACGGCAAGTCGCTGCGCACCGTCAAGAGCTGCGTCGGTTCCACCTGGTGCCGCTACGGCGTGCAGGACTCGGTGGGGATGGCCGTCGCCCTCGAACTGCGGTACCGCGGACTGCGATCGCCCCACAAGCTGAAGATGGGTGTGTCGGGCTGCGCCCGCGAATGCGCGGAGGCGCGTGGCAAGGACGTCGGGGTCATCGCCACGGAGAACGGCTGGAACCTGTATGTGTGCGGCAACGGCGGCCAGTCGCCCAAGCACGCGCAGCTTCTTGCCGGTGGTCTCGACGACGAGACCCTCATCCGTTACATCGACCGGTTCCTGATGTTCTATGTGCGCACCGCCGACCGGCTCCAGCGCACTGCCCCCTGGCTCGAGGCGCTCGAAGGTGGGCTCGAGCACCTGAAGGATGTCGTGTGCAACGATGCCCTCGGTATCGCCGACGATCTCGAGGCCGCGATGGCCAAGCATGTCGGCGGTTACAAGGACGAGTGGGCCGGGGTCCTCGAGGATCCGGAGAAGCTGGCGCGGTTCGTGTCGTTCGTCAACGCCCCCGAGCAGCCCGACCCCACGGTCCGCTTCGACGACAGCGGCCCCCGCAAGGTGCCCGTCCTCGTGGGAATGCCGGGTATCGGACCCGGAGCAGGGGCCTGACGACCGCTTACCCCGAGGGAACGAGCGGGTAACGCGCTCGAAACACCAGGCACCCAAACTTCAGGACAGCAGTTTCAAGGGAGGACAATGATGACCGTCATCGAGACGCACACCGTAGGGGGGTCGACGCGCGACAGCGTGTTCGACGGACGGCTGGAATGGACCTCGGCGTGCCCGCTCAGCCATCTCATCCCGGGCTGTGGCGTGGCCGTGCTGCTGCGCGGCGGCGAGCAGGTCGCCCTGTTCCTGCTCGACGACGGAACGCTGAGGGCAGTGGGCAACTTCGATCCGTTCGGCCGCGCCGCGGTGATGTCGCGCGGCATCGTCGGCGACCGGGCCGGCGAGCCCACTGTGGCGTCGCCACTGCTCAAGCAGATCTTCTCCCTCGACGACGGCCGCTGCCTCGACGATCCGTCGGTGCGGCTGCCCGTCTACGAGGTGCGCGTGTGGGCGGGAGTCGTCCAGGTCCACAGCCTCGTTCCGCGCGACCAGCGGCACGAGGGCGCGACCGGAGAGGGTTCGTGAACGACGACACCGCACCGCTGCGGGGATTCACCATCGGCGTGACCGCGGCTCGACGCGCCGACGAGTTCGCCACGCTCCTCACCAGGCGCGGAGCCGAGGTCGTGCACGCCCCCGCCATCCGCATCATCCCCCTGTCCGACGACGACGAACTCGAGCGAGTCACCCGCTGCATGGTCGCGCAACCCCCGGACATCACGATCGCCACCACTGCGATCGGCTTCCGCGGCTGGATGGGGGCAGCGGAGGGATGGGGACTCGCCGACGACCTCGCGCAGGCACTCGGCACGAGCCGGATCCTTGCCCGGGGGCCGAAGGTGACCGGCGCGATCCGGGCCGCAGAACTCCGCGAGGAGTGGTCTCCCTCCTCGGAATCGTCCGCCGAGGTGCTCGAACTCCTGCTGAACGAGGGCGTCGCCGGCCGCCGCATCGCAGTGCAGTTGCACGGTGAGCGCACCGAATGGGAGCCCGGGACCGATGTGTGCGAGGCACTGCGCGCTGCGGGTGCCGACGTGGTGCCGGTCCCGGTCTACCGGTGGACGCCCCCGGAGGATCTCACGGCGCTCGACCGGATGATCGAGCAGATCGTCGAACACGGACTCGACGCCGTGAGCTTCACCAGCGCACCGGCCGTCGCGTCGATGCTCATGCGAGCCAAGGAGACCGGTTGGCTCGAGCCGATGCTGCGGTCGCTGCGCACCGGCGTCACCGCCGTGTGCGTCGGTCCCGTCACCGCGGCACCGCTCACCGAACTCGACGTGCCCGTGAGCATGCCCACCCGCTCGCGGCTGGGTTCGCTCGCCCGGCACATCGCCGAGGAACTGCCCCGGCGGGCCGTGCGGATCGAGGCCGGCGGCCACGTACTCAGCCCGCGGGGACGCTGCGTGATCGTCGACGGCACCGTCCGGTGCCTTCCCCCTGCCGGGATGGCCCTGATGCGCACGCTCGTCGCGCGCGCCGGTCTCGTCGTCTCGCGGGAGGAACTCCTCGCGGCGCTGCCCGGCGGGGGTGGCGACACCCACGCCGTCGAAACCGCGGTCGCGCGGGTGCGCTCGGCTCTCGGTGCACCGGCGATCGTGCAGACAGTCGTCAAGCGCGGCTACCGCCTCGCCGTCGACCCGGAAGGAATGCACCCATGACCGGTACACCTACCGACCCGGCCCTGCTCCTCGTCGCCCACGGCACCCGCAATCCGCGCGGTGTGGACATGATCGCAGCGCTCGCCGACGCCGTTTCCTCCCGTGTCGGCCCCACCCGCGTCGCCTTCGTCGACGTCCTCGGCCCGTCGCCGTCCGAGGTCCTGCGCGATACCGACCGTCCGACCGTGCTCGTTCCGGCCTTCCTCGCCTCCGGCTATCACGTGCACACCGACGTTCCGCGCGAGGTCGCGGCGGGTGGGAACGACGCGGTGACGATCACCCCCGCGCTCGGTCCCGACCCGGCCCTCGCCCGCGTTCTCGTCGAGCGGCTGCGGCAGGCCGGCTGGACCGAAGGCGACGAGGTCGTCCTCGCGGCCGCCGGTTCGTCGGATCCTCGTGCCTGCCACGATGTCCATGTGACGGCCCGGATGGTCTCGTCCCTCGTACGTACCCCGGTGCGGGTCGGATGGATCGCCACCGGCGAACCGCGGGTCGCGACCGTGGTGGACGAGGTCCGCGCACGTGGCGCACGCCGCGTGTTCGTGGCGTCCTGCCTGCTCGCCGACGGCCTGTTCCATCGCCGCCTGTCCGAGGTCGGTGCCGACGGTGTCGCCGCACCGATCGGTGTGGCCGAACCCGTCGTCGACCTCGTCGTCCGGCGCTACCGCTCCGCCGTCGACGCGATGCGCGCGGTTGCGCCGAACGAGGCGCTGCGCCACGCCGTGCCGGTGGGAGCGGCTCGCCACCGCGACTGAATCAGCGGGGGAGCGGTAACAACTCGACGCGATCGCCGTCCACGGCTCCCGGAGGCACCACCGCGATCGCGCTGCGCCCGATGAGACCGGCGAGATGCGCTGTGCGAATCGTGTTGTCGCACAACCACCGACCCTGTTCGTCCTGGCGGGCGGGAAGCAGACGTGTGATGTCGCCGACGACGTCCGAAGCATTGGCCAGCGGAGCCGTCACGGGCGCGGCGGGTGTGCGGAGCGTGCGGCCGTCGGCGATCGCGGGCAGCATCACCAGCAGGGTCGACACCGCCGCCACCGGGTTTCCGGGCAGCCCCAGTACGGCGCGGCCGTCCGGCAGCGTCGCCGCGACCTGCGACCCGCCGGGCTTGCACCGGACCCGTTCGACGACCACCTGCGCGCCGGCCCGTGCCAGCGCCCCGCGCAACTGATCGGCGGCGCCACCGCCCGTCGCACCCACGATGACGATGGCATCGGCATCGGTGCCCGCGAACAACGCGTCGAATCCGTCTGGGGTGTCGCGGAGATGCCCTTCGCCGACCACCACCGCGCCGCACCAGCGGACGAAATCGGGGAGCACCGGCCCCAGGGAATCCCGCGTCTGCCCCTCGCGGAGCGGCCCGGTGCGACGGATCTCGTCACCCGTGAGCGCGATGTGCACCCGCACAGGACCGCGCACCTCCATTTCCGTGACCTCACCGCTGGCAGCCGCGGAGACGACCGCGGGGCTCACGGCGGTACCGGCCGGGGCGAGAGTCGTTCCCGGCTCCCAGTCCTCGCCGCGGCGACGCGCGTCGTCGCGGACCGGCGTATCGGGCAGGCGGGCGACGAGACCGCTCTCGACACGGACGAATTCGTCGCGCACGACGGCGGTCGCGCCGGTGGGCAGGTGGGCGCCCGTCGCGATCCGGGCCGCCTCCCCGTCGTGCAGTGCGAGCGACCCGCCGTCGCCCGCATAACGGATCTCGTTGCGCAGCGACCACGGTCCGTCGCCGGCCACTGCGTAACCGTCCATGGCCGAGGTTCGCACACGAGGCAATGCCTCTGCCGCGACGAGCGGTGCCGCCAGCGTGGCGCCCCGCGCGTCCTCGACCGGAACGATGCGAGACGGCAACGGCGACAATGCTTCCCGCAGTATCCTGCGCGCGTGGCCGGGGTCGGTAGCGACCTGGACGGTCGTGGATCCGGCGCGCGCCGCCCGAAGATCGTCCGGGGTGTCGCAGTCGGTGGCCTCGGGCACCGCGACAGTGACGTACCGCTCGGGAACCAGTGCCTTCATGGGCCGATTCGCGACGTCGCCGCCGAGAGCGGTCACACGTGCGGCCAGTGCCGGTGTCCGCCATGCGGCGAGCAGGAACTGCACCCGCCCGGTCTCGTCCACCGCGAAGGCGGCCTCGGCCTTCGTGTCCTCGTTCAGGGCCTCGAGCAGCGCAGCGACGGTCTTCGGGGTGATGAACGGAAGATCGGCGGCGAGGGTGACCACGAGATCCGCGACCGGATCCGCGGCAGCCAGTGCCGCGACCGGACCCGCACCGGGCGGTGTCTCCTGGATCTGCAGCACGTGCCGGTCGAGATCGTCACGGTGCGGGCCGATCACCGTGACCCGTGCGCAACCCTCGACCGCAGCGAGTGCGGTGTCCAGCATCCTCCGGCCACCGACCGTCAGAGCGGGCTTGTCGACGCCTCCCATACGGGTCGCGCGGCCTCCCGCGACGATCACGGCTTCGACGTGCGTGAGCGTGCTCATGCCTTCATGCTGCCTCATCCGCCCTCACACGACCGCCCCTGCGCCCGTACTGCGCGGATAGACTGCCGGTCATGTTCTTCGGATGGCGGAACGGTGCAGCGATATGCGTCGTTCTCCTGTCCTGGCTCGTCACCACCGTCGTGCCGGTCACCGCGGTGTCCGCCGGCGAGACCGCCGGACTGCTCGTCGGACTGCTGGTGGTGGTCCTCGCGACGCTCGCGTTCGTCGCCGCCCCGTCGTTCGCCTTCGGCCGCAGTGTCCGAGGGCCGATCTCCGAGGAACGACGCCTGCGCGGCGGGTTCCGTCGCCACTCCCACCCCGACACCGCCGGACGGCCACGTCCACGCTCACCCGGTTCCGTCCTCGCCCTCGACACTTCGTCCGACGAGGACCACCGGGAGACCTTCCATGTCCGAGCCCATCCGATGCGGCGCACCCGCCGTGTCCGTCCGGAACGCTCGCCGTTCGTTCGGTGACCTGACCGTCTTCGCCGGGGTGAACGTCGACGTCGCCCCGGGCCGATGCTGTGCTGTGATCGGAGCGAACGGCACCGGCAAATCCACCCTGCTCAGATGCATCGTCGGCGCGGACCGGCTCGACGAGGGCGTCGTCGAGATCGACGGCGTCCCCGTCGACGAGAGCTCCCCGGCACTGCGCCGACGGGTCGCCGCAGTCCTCGGCGACGTCGCGACGTTCGCGCATCTCACCGCGCACGAGCACCTGCAACTCGTCGCGACCGGTCACGGTGTGACCGACCCGTTCGCCGCCGCGACCGGGGTTCTCGAGGAGGTCGGTCTCGCCGCGTCGGCGGATCGACTGCCGGTGACCTTCTCGAGCGGGCAACGCCGCCGGCTCGCCCTGGCCTCCGCGCTGGTACGACCGCGACGGCTGCTCGTGCTCGACGAACCCGAGCAACATCTCGACGACGCCGGTCGCCGGTGGCTGGCGTCCACGCTCACGGCCGAGAAGCATGCCGGCGGCACCGTGCTGATGGTCTCGCACGATGCCGGGCTGGTGGACGCGATTGCCGATCCGGTCGTGGAGGCGGACCGATGGCACTGACCGCGAGTGTCCCCAACGCGCGGGATCTCCGCGCGCTCCGGCGCAGCTTCGAGCGTCGCCACGCCCCGTTCGCGGATCGTCCCGCTGCGGTCGTGCTGATCCTCCTCGGCCTGTATGTGGGTGGGGGACTGGCGTGGTGGTTGTTCTCCCTGCCGTCGACGACGGTCGCCTGCTCGGCTCCGATCGAACGTGAAGCGGCGTGCACCTCGGCGTGGGGATGGGCGGTCGTCGCGGTCGCCGTCGCGGTGGGGGCGGCGTCCGCCCGGGCCGCCGGGCCGGTGACGTGCGGCGCCGAGACGGAGTTCTGGCTGCTGTCCACACCGATGGATCGCGGAGCGGTGCTGCGGCCCAGGGTCGCAGCGATCCTGATCGGTGGTGCGGTTGCGGGTGCCCTCGTGGGGCGGCTCGCGACCTTCGTGGCCGCCCCGCCGGATCGGATCACGTTTACGCTGCTCACCGTCGCACTCGGTGTCGGTGCCGTCGCCCTTCCGATCCTCGCGCAGTGCCGGGTGCTCCCGCCCGCCGTCGTGAGCGTCATGATCCGGCTGTGTTTCCTCGTCCTACCGGGCGTGGTGCTCGCCGCCGCCGCCGACGTGCCGGTGCCGCCGCCGGGCCCGGTGCTCGTCGCCGTCGTCTGGACCGTCGTTGCGGCACCGGTGATCTCGTCGCTGTTCGGGTGCGGCAGGATCGCCGCACCCGAGTGGAGGGCGGGAGCGGACACCGCGGTGGGTGTGTCGGCCTCGCTGACCGTACTGGACCCGGCACTGCTGGTCGACGTGGTCGAGCACAAGGCGTGGGTCCGCATCGGATCCCGTCGTTCGCGGGCACTGCCGCGCGGCCGGATCCCGGCGCTCGTCCGCTCCGACCTGCTCCGTCACGCCCGCCGGCCCGCACCCGTGCTCGTCGCGGGCGTCGCTCTGCTCGGCGTCGCGGTGCTCGTGTCGGTCGTGTCGCCGCCCGCCGCCGCGATCGTGCACCTCGTCACCGTCTTCGCCGTGGCTGTGGCATTCGGTGCGGGCCTGCGCGACGTGTGCCGCGACCGCGATGTCGCCGTTCTGCTCGGCGCGAGCGACTCGCAGCTGCGTCTCGCCCTCTCGGTGGTCCCGGGGTCGGTCGCGGTGATCGCCGTCGTCGTGACGACTCTCGCCGGGAGTGCATCGGTGGTGAGCGTCGCGATCGGGCTCGTCGGCGGATGCGCGGCCGCCTACCGGATGCGCACGCGACCTCCGATCGGGTACGACGGTCTGATTCTCGAGACGGCGGTCGGGCAGATCCCGGTCGACCTGCTCCGGCAGTGGGCCCGGGGACCGGACCTACTCGTCGTCTGCGCGTGGCTCGTCGCCGTGCTCGCCTGAGCCGCGCGGGAACCGGTGCCGTGCCCGGGACAGATCGACCCTGTCGCCGGAGATCGGGACGCCTTCGAGTTCGAGGCGTGCAAGCTGCCGTCGGGCGATGTGCGCGGCCGGTCGTCCGGAGGCCGGGACCACGCGATGCCACGGCAGGTCGGCGGAATCGGTCCGCATGATCCAGCCCACGGTCCGCGCACTCGACAGGCCCGCGGCGCCGGCGATGTCGCCGTAGGTCACGACCGTGCCCGCGGGCACCGAGGCCACGAGCTCCCGGACCCGCTCGATCTGCTCGTCCGTGGTGACCACCGGCTACACCATCCGGGCCACGAGCTCGGCGGTCTCGGCGGGACGCGCCTGATCGATCATGTGGTCGCAGTCGAATTCGAGCACGGTCAAGTCGTCGCCGAGCCGCTCCGCGAGGTCACGACGGAAATCCGCCGTGGTGTACGGGGGCTGCACCTTCCCGGCCCGCACGAAGATCGTCGGGATGCCGGACGGCGGCAGGACGGGTTCGCGGGCGAGCTCGCCCCACGAGGTGACCAGGGCCGGGACGCACAGCCGCCAGTTGACGCGCCCCGAGTCCAGCTCGACGAGGTGTTCGGCGATCTCCTCGTCGAGCAGCTCGGGTGCCACCTCACTCCAGTCGCCGTGGACCTTCTCTGCCCGGGCTTCGGCCTCGTCCGTGTAGTCGGGATGACGGTAGGTGAGGTCGGCGATCTCGAGCATCCGGTCGGCCGGGAGACCGATCGCCGGATCGAGGAGCACCAGGGCCCGCACCCGGTCGGGCGCCGCGGCGGCGAGGTGCAGTGCGAGTGCACCGCCGAACGAGTGCCCCACCACTGTGACGGGACCTGTGGTGTGCGCGTCCAGCACCGCCGTCAGGTCGGCGACGTGGGCTTCGAACGACCACGGGGGCGTCCACGGCGATCGTCCGTGCCCGCGCAGGTCGGGAGCGACGAACCGCAGGTGGGGCAGGTGTCGGTCCGCGAGGTTCCGCCAGCGCCGGCCGTGACCGGTGAGGCCGTGCAGCGCGAGGACCTGAGGTCCGTCGACGGGGCCGAACAGATGGGTGTGCAGAAGGTCCGTGGCGCTCACGCCGACCACTATCGCAGTCGTCGTGGCACTACGCACCGTCCACTACGCGCTGTGGACCGGATCTGTCGTACCGGTCTGGTGGGATGGGATCATGCTCGACGTCGATACCGGCACCCCCGGCCTGCACCCACCACGGGCGCAGGTCACCGACCTGCCTGCCACCGTCTCGCGCATGTCCGAACCCCAGGTCCCCGATCGTGTCCGTCGCCCGGCCGCGCGCCTGGTGCGCAGGTCCGGCGAGGCACCGGTGGCACGCGAGTGGCCCGACGACGTGCGCGTGGTGTTCGCCGACGCCCCTCCTGCTCTCCGCTGGCGGCCGTGGCAGGTCCTCGGCGGGCCCGGCACGGGCAAGACGTCCCTGCTCGTCGATCTCGCGGTCCATCGCATCGCGAACGGCGCCGATCCGGAGTCGGTGCTGATCCTCACCCATTCGCGGCGGGCGGCCACTGCCGTGCGCGAGGCGATCACGGCCGGCCTGATCGCGCTCGGCGACGGTGCCGTGCCCCGCGCCACGCGGGAGCCCCTCGTCCGTACCGTCCACTCGTATGCCTTCGCGGTGCTGCGCTTGCAGGCGTCGGCGCACGGCAACCCGCCACCCCGTCTGATCACCGGCGCCGAACAGGACGCCGTCCTGCGCGAACTGCTGCGCGGCGACATCGACGACGGCGCCGGCATGTGGCCCGAACGGTTGCGTCCGGCGCTCGGCATGACGGGTTTCGCCGTCGAACTGCGCGATCTCATGCTGCGGGCGAACGAGCGCGGTCTCGGTCCGGAGGATCTGGTCGCGCTCGGCGAGCGGCGCGGTCGTCCGGAGTGGGTCGCGGCCGGGCGTTTCGCGGAGCGGTACGAGCAGGTGATGCTGTTGCGCGGCGCCGTCGGGCTCGAGGCTCCCGAGGCCACCGCTCCCGCGCTCGACGCGGCCGAACTCGTCGGTGCGGCGCTCGCGGCGTTCGCCACCGATCCCGATCTGCTCGCCTCAGAGCGCGGCCGGATCCGCCATCTGCTCGTCGACGATGCCCAGCATCTCGATCCGCAGGCTGCCGATCTCGTCCGCGTGATCGGTACCGGTACCCGCACGAGCACGATTGCCGGCGACCCCGACCAGGCCGTCTTCGGATTCCGCGGCGCCGACACGTCTTTCCTCGAGAGCCTCGGCGAGGCCGACGGATCGCGCCGGATCGTGTTGGGCGTCAACCATCGCGCCGCTCCCGAGGTGGCGTCCCTCGCCGACGGTATCGCGCGCCGGCTGCCGGGTCTGCCGCCTCACCGCGGCATGGCCGCCCACCGCGAGCCGCAGGGCGATCCCGGCCGGGTGCGGGTGGCGGTGTGCTCGTCGCAGGCCAAGGAAGCGGCGCTGGTCGCCGACACCTTGCGTCGATCCCACCTGGTCGACGGCGTGCCGTGGTCGCGGATGGCGATCGTCGTCCGGTCCGTGCCCCGGGTGCTCGCACCGCTGCGCCGCGCGCTGCTCGCGGCGGGTGTCCCGATGACGACCGCCGCATCCGAACTGCCGCTGGCCCGCCAGCACAGCGTCGCGGGGCTGCTGCTCGTGCTGCGCGCGGTGTCCGGCAGTGGCTTCGGAGGCGAGGAAGCGCTGGCCCTGCTGTCCGGGCCCATCGGCGGCGCCGAACCGGTTGCGCTACGGAGGCTGCGGCGTGGTCTGCGACGGGTCGAGCTCGCGTCGGGCAACGACCGCGATTCCGCCGAACTGCTGCGCATCCTGCTCACCGCGGCCGACGACACCGCCGAGAACGCGCACCTCGTACGGGGGCTGACCGATGTCGAGGCGGCACCGTTGAAGAAGGTGCTCGGTGTGCTGCGCAAGGCCCGCTCGGCGGCGCTGCGCGGGGGTGGCCTCGAGGACGTGCTGTGGGAGGCATGGCAGGCCACCGGACTCGAACGGCGATGGGCCGTCGCGTCGGCCTGGGGCGGACCGATCGGTGCGCAGGCCGACCGCGATCTCGACGGGGTCGTGGCGCTGTTCGACGCCGCCGCCGACTACGTCGACCGTCTGCCCCGCGCGCATATCGCGGGATTCGTCGACTACCTCACCGAGCAGGAGATCCCCGCCACGTCCCGTACCCGCGTGGCTGCCGAATCCGAAGCGGTCACGGTCGTCAGCGCGCACTCCGCCGCCGGTCGCGAATGGGACGTCGTCGTGGTCGCCGGCGTCCAGGAAGGCCTGTGGCCGAGCCTGCGGGCCCGCGGCACCCTGCTCGGCATCGAAGCCCTACTCGACGCCGTCTCCGGTGCCGATGGTGGCGACGACGCTGCTGCGCGGCTGTCCCGCACCGCCCCGCTCCTCGCCGAGGAGCGGCGCCTTTTCCTCGTCGCCTGCAGTCGCGCCCGCACCCACCTTCTCGTCACCGCCGTCGACTCGGTGAGCGGCGACAGCGAACTCGTCCGCTCCCGTTTCGTCGACGAATTGCGCGGTGGCGACACCGATGACATCGACGCACCCGACGATCTCCCCGCAGACCCGGTGCCCGACGAGGTCCGCACCCGGGTGCTGGCCCTGCCTGCTCTCGTCGCCGAACTGCGCAGCGTGGTGTGCGATCCGGAGATCGCCGACACCGAACCCGAACGGCAGCGGCGGGCCGCCCAGCAACTCGCGCGGCTCGCACGCGCCGGGGTACGCGGCGCCCACCCCGACGAGTGGTACGGCACCGCCGACCCCAGCACCGCCGACCCGCTGTGGGATCCCGACGACGACGCGGTGCGGTTGTCTCCGTCCACGGTCGAGCAGCTCACGGCCTGCCCGCTGCGGTGGATGTTCGAGCGGCACGGCGGTTCCGACGGCGAGAACAGCCACGCCGTCACCGGCACCCTCGTGCACACCCTCGTCCAGGCGCTCGCCGGGCGCATCCCGCCCGACCGCATCGATCAGGCGCTCGAGAAGGCATGGGACTCGGTCGATCTGGGGGCCGACTGGTATGCGCGACGCGAACTCGAACGCACCCGCCGCATGCTCGACACCTTCTCGACCTGGTTGCAGGGCACGCGCGGAGAACTCACGGAGATCGGTGTCGAGGTCAAGGTCGACGGCATTCTCGAACCCGACTCCGACGACAAGCCTCGGGTACGGCTCCGCGGCCGCATCGACCGGCTCGAACGCGACGCCGAGGGCCGCCCGGTCGTCATCGACGTCAAGACTGCGAAGAACCCGGTGTCCAAGGACGCCGCGCGCGACCACGCCCAGCTCGCCGCCTACCAGGTGGCCGCGGCGGCCGGCGCGATCGAGGGCGAACCGGCCGCGACACCCGGCGGCGCGCGCCTGGTCTTCGTGGCGAAGCCGCACAACAAGGAAGGCGCGACGCAGCGTGTGCAGCCGCCCCTCGACGAGGAGGGTCTCGTGCAGTGGCGGGAGATCATCCACGATGCCGCGGCCGCGACCCGCGGCCCGCGCTTCGTCGCGAGGGTCAACGACGGGTGCCGGCACTGCCCGGTGCTGTCGAGCTGCCCGGCGCACGACGAAGGCAGGCAGGTGACCGGAGAATGAGCGCACCACGGGTGAGTGCGAGGCGCCTCGCGGAGGCACTGGGGCAGTTGCCGCCCACGACGGAACAGGCAGCGGTCATCGAGGCCCCGCCCGGACCGATGCTGGTCGTCGCCGGAGCCGGCGCCGGCAAGACCGAGACGATGGCGGCCCGGGTGGTGTGGCTCGTCGCCAACGGGCTCGTCGAACCCGAGCAGGTACTGGGCCTGACCTTCACTCGCAAGGCCGCGCAGCAGCTCACGGCCCGCATCCGGGCGCGTCTCGCCAAGCTCGCCGGGTCGGCGCTGCTCCGCGACCTCGACCCGAGCGGTGGGTTACGGGGCCGGATCCTGGGCAGCGAACCCGAGGTGAGCACGTACCACGCGTACGCAGGTCGTCTGCTCGCCGAGCACGGTCTGCTGCTGCCCATCGAACCGTCGGCGACCCTGCTGTCCGAGACAGAGCTGTGGCAGGTCGCGCACCGAGTGGTCAGCTCGTGGGACGGCGAGCTCGACACCGACCGCAATCCCGCGTCGGTGACCGAGGCCGTGCTCGCCCTGTCCGGTCAGCTCGCCGAGCACCTCGTCGAACCGGATCGGCTGCGCGACGCCCACATCGAACTCGAACAGCTCGTGCACACCCTCCCGCCCGGCCCGGGGCAGCGGGGAGCGCCGTCGAAGACCCTGCTCGGATACCTCGACACCCAGCACGCGCGTCTACAGCTGCTTCCGCTCGTCGAACGGCTGTCCGAGACCCTGCGTCGCGAAGGCGCCCTCGACTTCGGCAGCCAGATGTCACTCGCCGCGCGGGTCGCCCGCGATCATCCCGAGGTGGGCGTCGGTGAGCGGAGCCGGTACCGGGCCGTGCTGCTCGACGAGTACCAGGACACCGGGCACGCCCAGCGCGTCCTGCTCGCCGCGTTGTTCGGCGGCGGCGCCGATCCGGGCCTGGCGGTGACCGCAGTGGGCGATCCGATGCAGTCCATCTACGGCTGGCGCGGGGCCTCGGCCGCCAACCTGCCGCGCTTCGCGAGCGACTTCCCGGCGTCCGACGGAGCACCGGCGCCCACCCGTGAGCTGCTCACCAGTTGGCGCAACCCGCCGCAGGCCCTCGAACTGGCGAATGTCTCGTCCGAACCACTGCGCGATCGAGGCGTGTCGGTCAGCCGGTTACGTCCCCGACCCGACGCGACCGCCGGCGACGTCCGGCTCGCGGTGCACCCCGACGTCGCGACCGAACGCGACTGGGTGGCAGACCGGATCGCCGCCGAGTACGCCGCCGCACGCGAGGACGGGCGGAAGCCGCCGACGGCAGCTGTCCTGGTCCGCCGTAACGCCGACGCGGCGCCGATTGCCGAGGCACTGCGCGCCCGCGACCTTCCGGTGGAGGTCGTCGGCATCGGTGGGCTGCTGCACACTCCGGAAGTCGCCGATGTGCTCGCGATGCTGCGCCTGGCGGCGGACCCGCTCGCCGGAAGCGCGGCGGTGCGGGTACTCACCGGTGCCCGCTGGCAACTCGGTGCCGCCGACCTGAAGGCACTGTGGGAGCGCGCCCAGGAACTGGCCATCGCGGGCCGCTGGGGTGTCACCGGTGCGGTGACCGATCCCGACGCCCTCGACGACGCCCTCGATTCGGCGCTGCCCGGCGAATACGCCGACCAGGCCGGCCTCGCCGACGCGATCTCCGATCCCGGCGACAGTCACCGTTATTCGAAGTTCGGTCATGCGCGCATCGTCGCGCTGGGTCGCGAACTGACCTCCCTGCGGGAACGTCTCGGTCAGCCGCTCACCGAGCTCGTCGCCGAGGTCGAGCGGGTACTCGGTATCGGCATCGAGACCGAGGCCCGCGTGGGCAGCCGGCGCGGCGTCGCCGGCCGCGAACATCTCGATGCGTTCGCCGGTGTGGTCGCGTCCTATGCGGGACGGACGAACGCGACCCTTCCGGGTCTGCTGTCCTACCTCGCGGCGGCGGAGGAGATCGAGCAGGGTCTCGCGCCCGGTGAAGTGGAGGTCGACCCCGACCGCGTGCAGGTCCTCACCGTCCACTCGGCGAAGGGCCTCGAATGGGAGGTCGTCGCGGTCCCGCACGTCGCCGCCGGAGTCTTCCCGTCGTCCACGGCCGCCGCGACCTGGCTCGGATCCACGAGCGAACTGCCCCCGCACCTGCGTGGCGACCGGGTGCTGCCCGACGACGATCCGGGTAGTACCGACGGTGTTCCCGTGCTCGACCTCGGCGACGTCGCCGATCGCAAGATGCTCGAGCGGACCATCGACGCCCACAAGGACGCACTCAAACGGCGCAAGCTCGACGAGGACCGCCGCCTGTTCTACGTCGCCCTCACCCGCACCGAACGAGCCCTGTTCGTCTCCGGCCACCACTGGGGCGACACCGGATCCGAACCGAAGGGACCCTCGCCGTTCCTCGAGGAACTGCACGAGATCGTCACGGCGCGGCCCGAGCTCGGTTCGATCGACCACTGGGCGCCGGAACCCGAACCCGAGGACGAGAACCCCCTCACCGCGTCCCCCCGCAGCGCGCTGTGGCCGCGCGACCCGCTCGGTGCCCGGCGTGGGGACGTCGAACGCGGCGCAGCGCTCGTCCTCGCCGAGTTCGACGGCCCCGACCTCCCGACCGGGTACGACGACGATCCGGACGAGTGGGCAACCGACGTCGACGCATTGCTGGCCGAACGCGAACAGCGCGCCGAGCAGAGCGCCGAAGTGGTGTTGCCTGCGCAGCTGTCGGTGAGCCAGCTCGTCGACCTCGCTACCGACCCCGACGCTCTCGCGGCCCGGTTGCGACGCCCGTTGCCGTTCCGGCCCAACCCGCTCGCGCGTCGCGGCACGGCCTTCCACGCATGGCTCGAGCGCAGGTTCGGCGCGACTCGCCTGCTCGACCTCGACGAGCTTCCCGGCGCCGACGACGAGGACGGCGACGATTCGCACTTCGACCGGCTCCAGGAGGCGTTCCTGCGGTCGAAGTGGGCGTCGCGCAACCCCGTCGAGGTCGAGGTGCCGTTCGAAACTGCTCTGGGCGGCACCGTCATCCGTGGACGCATCGATGCGGTCTTCGACGATCCGGACGGAGGCTGGACGGTCATCGATTGGAAGACCGGCGCCGAGCCGGAAGGGGAGAAGCTCGCCGCGGTGGGAGTGCAGCTCGCCGCCTACCGTCTCGCCTGGGCGCAGTTGATGGCGGCACGCACCGAGCGGCTCACCGGCCGACCGGCCGAACTGCCGCTGCACAAGGTCCGAGCGGCCTTCCACTACGTCCGTACCGGACGCACCGTCGCACCCGAAGAGCTGCCCGGTGCGGCGATGCTCGAACGGCTCGTTCTCGAAGCGGGAAACCTGCGGCGCGAATCCACCGCGGATTCCGAGGCGGGCTACTAGTAGGACTTTGTTAGGTTTTTCACTTCGGGTGTGAGGGCTCGAGATTCGGCGTGATTCTCGAGACGATGACGGGGTGGATCCCGCAACCCTGACCGCTGTCGGTGAATGTCTCGATGCGTTTGTCGAGGAGGTGTTCTCCTCGCTCACACGCAAGGACCAGCGGGCGACAGCAGGGGTGTACACGCGGGGATTGATGCTCGACGGGCGCCGCAAATCGATGCAACCCATGGCCGAGCGACTGGGGGTCGATCACCAACGCCTGCAGCAGTTTGTGACCACGTCACCGTGGGACGTGGTCCCCGTCCGGAAAACACTGTCCCGCAGAACATGTGATCTGATCGAACCGGACGCGTGGGTCATCGACGACACCGGATTCGCCAAGGACGGCGACCGCTCCCCGGGCGTGGCCCGACAGTACTCGGGCACCCTCGGCAAGGTCGGCAACTGCCAGATCGCGGTCAGCGTGCACGCCGCCACCGACGTCGCCTCGGCCCCGTTGGATTGGCGCCTGTTCCTGCCCGAGAGCTGGGACGATCGGTCCACCACCGATCCGGACGCGGTCGCCGCGATCACCGCCCGCCGGACGCGGTCGGCGATCCCCGACACCGAGCATCATCGCCGCAAGTGGGAAATGGCGATCGAGATGATCGACGAGATGCTCGAGTGGGGCAGGACCCCACCGACGGTGGTCGCGGACGCCGGCTACGGCGACGCCACCGCCTTCCGCCTCGCGCTGACCGAACGGGGTATCGGCTACGTCCTCGCCGTCAAGGGCGCCACCACTGCGCATCTCGGCGACGCGACCGTCGAGACGGTGCCCTACCGTGGCCGGGGACGCCCACCGACACCCCGCTACGGGCCGCCATCGACCTGCAAGGACCTCGTTCTGGCGGCCGGAACCTCGGCGCTGACCGAGGTGACCTGGCGCCGTGGCAGCAAGGCCGACCCCGGCAACCGGACCGCGGCGATGCGCTCGCGGTTCGCCGCCATGCGGGTCCGCCCGGCAAACCGTGACATCACCCGCGCCGAGGACGGCACCCTGCCGCAGGGGTGGTTGCTCGCCGAATGGCCCACCGGCGCCGACGAACCCACCGATTTCTGGCTCGCCACCCTGCCGGCGGACACGTCCCTCGAAGAACTCGTCCGCCTCGCCAAGATTCGCTGGCGTATCGAGCACGACTACCGGGAGCTGAAAACCGGTCTCGGGCTGGATCATTTCGAGGGCCGCTCCTGGCTGGGCTGGCATCACCACGTCACCCTGGTCACCGCCGCGCATCTGTTTCTGACCACCTTGCGGTTGACCGGCCCAAAAGTGAATGGGCAGGACTGACCCTGTACGGAATCGTGCGCGAACTCCAACGCGCACTTGCCCGTTGGATCGGTACCTGCCCACTTTGTCACCACACCTTCCCAACCTAACAAAGTCCTACTAGGAACGAATCGTGGCGACCTTCGTGCTGCTCCCCGGAGCCGGATCCGACTCGTGGTACTGGCATCGGGTGATCCCGCTGCTCGAACGCCGCGGGCACCGCACGATCGCGGTGGACCTGCCCTATGCGGACGGGTCGATGGACCAGTACGACTACGCCGATGTCGTCGTCGATGCCGTCCCGGAGGCGTCGTCTCCGCTGGTGGTGGTGGCTCAGTCGATGTCGGCCTTCACGGCGGTGCTCGTCGCCGAGCGGTGCACCGTCGACGAACTCGTCCTCGTCGCGCCGATGATCCCGGCGCCCGGCGAGTCGCCCGGCAGGTGGTGGGGGAACGTCGGGCACGAGGACGCGAGGCGGGAGCAGGACGTCGCCGCGGGTCGCGATCCCGATGCCCCGATGGATGTGCGCGAGTTGTTCTTCCACGATGTGCCCGAGGACGTCGTCGCCGACGCGTTCACCCGTGACGCATCCGCCCCGGCCGATGCGGCCTTCGAGCCTGCCTGGGACGCCGATCGGTGGCCGAGCGTGCCCGTGCGTGTCGTCGCCGGGCGCCACGACAGATTCCTTCCGCTGTCGCTCGTGACGCGCCTGTCGCACGAGCGCCTCGGTGTCGAACCCGAACTCGTCGACAGCGGTCATCTGCCGGCGCTGGCACGGCCGGCCGAACTCGCACAGATCCTGTTGTCGTCGCGGTGATGGAGTTCAGGGGCACGGCCCGAATCCGTTCGGGCTCAGGGGCACGGCCCGAATCCGTTCGGGCTCAGGGGCGCTGCCCTACGCCGGTGGCCATTTCGTGAGCCCGGCGCCCGGCGGTGTCGGGTGCCAGTGGAGCGGTGGGCATTCCGGCTCCCTCCCGCAGACCCGACAGGAACTCCTCGAGGATCTCGGGCGGCGAATACCGGGGTTCCCAGCCCAATTCGGTGCGGGCGCGGGTGCTGTCGAGCAGCGGAAGTTGCAGCACGGTGTCGAGCAGGCCGGGCGAGGCCGGGACGAGGTGCGCGTGCCACGCCGCCCGCACCGCCGCGCGGAGGGCCGCACGCGGCACCGGAATCTTCCTGGCGGAGAACATCTCCGACAGGAAGGCGCCGTCCACCGGCGGCTCCGTCGCAAGGTTGAACGCGCCGCGGACCGGCCGGACCGTCGCGCGGACGAAGGCATCGGCCACATCGCTCGTGTGCAACACCTGGGCTCGCAGATCCTCGACCAGCGGCATGAGGGGCAGCAATCCGCTCCGCAGCAGATTCCCCGGCAGCAGGGGGCCCACGAACAGGCGCCGCTGCGAGGTCGCCGATTCGCGCTTGAAGATGAAGTAGGGCCGCATCCGCACGATGCGGGTCTCGGGCGTCCGCAGTTCGAGCGTGTCGAGACAGCGCTCCAGATACGACTTCTCGCGAGGATAGGCGGCGCCCGGCCACCCGTGCGTGGGCCAGTCCTCGGTGACACGATCCGTCGAGCGGCCGGGCGAATAGGCCGCCACCGACGACGAGTAGATCAGTGCGGGAACCCTCTCGGCGGCCGCCGCCTCGAATACCGAGATCGCGCCGAGCACGTTGTTCTTCCAGGTCACCTCCGGGCGGTGGGTGGGCTGGAAGAGCCACGCCAGGTGGATCACCGCGTCGGCGCCCCGCACGATCGGACGGAAGTCGTCGGTGGTGGTGTCGGCGACTGTGAAGGTCGCCTTGGGGGAGGTCCACTCCGTCGGCCGTCGCGCGACGCCGACGATCTCCGTGACGGCGGGCTCCCTGCCGAGCGCCTCGACGATGCCGGTTCCCAGATTGCCGGTCGCGCCGACGACGACCACTTTCAGACCACGTCCGGTGTCCATACCGACGCATACCCGCTCGCTGTGACCTCAATCACTGCGAGTGGTCGATCGGTGGATCGCTCAGCGGGCCGAGGTGCGGCGGATCTTCAGGGCCTCGGTGACGAGCGGGATCTGCAGCGGCAGCCGGGCGAGGGACAAGGCCTTGGCGGCAGGGGAGAGCTTCGGACTGCGCAGCCACGTCACGGCCATCTGCAGGTTGGCGGGGAAGACCGCCAGGAACAACGCCGCGGCCAGGGAACCGCCGAGGCGACGGGTGCGGGGCACTGCGAGCGCGCCGGCGACAGCGATCTCCGCCACTCCGGAGGCGTAGGTGTAGGTACGGGCATCACCCGGCAGGGCGTGGGGCACGATGCCGTCGAAGGGTTCCGGTCGCACGAAGTGCAGGATCCCGACGCCGAGAAGAAGACCTGACAGCCGGATCGCAGAACGCTGCGCCGCTTTCGTGGACATGCGTGCCACACTAGCGCGCGGCGGTACGCTGCGATCCGGTATCGGGCGCAGTCCGTTCGGTACCGCGACGACCGAGGGTGGCCGCCAGTAAAGGCCGACAGCAGGAAGGTGGGACACCGCGATGCCCGGGAGGTTGCGTGCGCGGTTCAGCCGCTCCGATCAGCTCACCGAGCGCCCCGACTTCGCGCTCGTCGGTGTGCTGCGCGTACCCCAGGAACAGACCAGTCCCGGACTCGCGATCGCCCGTCGCATCGGCTACGCGTTCGCGGCGCTGTTCCTCGCGGTCGTCGTGGTCTACCTCGATCGCGACGGCTACCGCGACGCCCAGGGCGACGAGCTGTCGCTTCTGGACTGCGTCTACTACGCCACGGTCTCGCTCTCGACCACCGGCTACGGCGACATCACCCCGTTCACACCCGAAGCGCGTCTGATCAACATCCTGCTGATCACCCCGCTCCGGGTGTTCTTCCTCATCGTGCTGGTCGGCACCACTCTGTCGGCACTGACCGAGAGTTCCCGGCAAGCATTCAAGATCCAGCGTTGGAGGCGCCGCGTGCGTAATCACACCGTCGTCATCGGTTACGGCACCAAGGGCCGTACCGCGGTCGACGCCATGCTCGGCGACGGAGTACCTCCGTCCGAGATCGTCGTGGTCGACACCGATCCGGTGGTTCTCGAGTCCGCTGCCGGGCAGGGCCTGGTGACGGTTCAGGGTTCGGCGACGAAGTCCGATGTGCTCCGACTCGCCGGGGTGCAGCACGCGTCGGCGGTGATCGTCGCGGCGAACCGCGACGACACTGCGGTGCTCGTGACCCTCAGCGCCCGCGAGATCGCCCCGCGCGCGAAGATCGTCGCTGCCATCCGCGAATCGGAGAACACCCACCTGCTGCGTCAGTCCGGTGCCGACTCCGTGGTCATCTCGTCGGAGACGGCGGGTCGCCTGCTCGGTATCGCCACGACCACCCCGAACGTCGTCGAGATGATCGAGGACCTGCTCACGCCGGAAGCGGGATTCGCCATCACCGAACGCGATGTCGAGCCCAGCGAGGTCGGGGGATCCCCACGGCATCTGAAGGACATCGTCCTCGCCGTCGTCCGCGACGGGCGGATGTGGCGGATCGGTTCGCCCGAGGTCGACGCGCTCGAAGCGAACGACAAACTGCTCTACATCCGGCTGGTGGGTTCGCCGCCGGGCGCCATGCGTGGCTAGGGTGCTGATGTGACCGGTTTCGCTCTGTCGGGTACCCCGCTGCTCTCACGTACCGTCGTCGACCGGGCGGAGGAACTGCGTTCGGACGAGGACGCCCTGCGGTCCGGATGGGCCGACGCGAAGCTTCTGCGGGTCGATCGGCGGAACCAGGTCCGCGTATCCGACGGCGCGCTCGTGCTCGGCGAGGCGTCCGAGCTCGGTCCTGAGCCGGTCGCCGGCGCGATCTTCCTCGGCATCCGCGACGGACACCACGTCTGGGCCACGCGGGTCCTCGCCCAGACGGGCACGGTGGCCGACCTGCGGCGTGTCGGCGAACACCTCGACGATGCCGACGCCGACCTGATGGTCAGCGCGGTCGCCTTGCTGAACTGGCACGACAACGCCGGCTACAGCGCGGTCGACGGATCGCCCACCCGCCCGACGATGTCCGGCTGGTCGCGGATCAGCACCGAGACCGGGCACGAAGAGTTTCCGCGCACGGATCCGGCGATCATCTGCCTCGTGCACGACGGGCACGACCGTGTCCTGCTCGCCCGGCAGCCGGTGTGGCCCGAGCGGCGCTTCTCCGTCCTCGCGGGCTTCGTCGAAGCCGGTGAGTCCCTCGAATCGTGCGTGGTCCGGGAGATCCGCGAGGAGGTCGGCGTCGATGTACGCGACGTGCGGTATCTCGGCAGCCAGCCCTGGCCGTTCCCCCGGTCGCTCATGCTGGGCTTCGCGGCGGTCGCCGATCCCGAGCAGGCGCTGGACTTCCGCGACGGCGAGATCACCGAGGCGCGGTGGTTCACCCGTGAGGAGGTCCGCGCGGCACTGGCGACAGGCGACTGGGCCTCGGCCGACGACGCCCCGCTGCTGCTGCCCGGCTCGATCTCGATCGCGCGCGGGATGCTCGAGGGCTGGGCCAAGGAATGAACCGGGTTCGGGAATGAGAGAAGGCCGGCCGCGACGAACGCGACCGGCCTCCGAACGAGCGAGAATCTACAGACCCAGAGCGCGCTGGACCTCGGCGAGCGACGGGTTGGTGGCGGTGCTGCCGTCGGCGTACTTGACGGTGGGCACCACATGGTTGCCGTTGTTGACGCTGCCGACGAACTCCGCGGCGGCCGGATCCGATTCGATGTCGATCTCGGTGTACGCGATGTCGTTCTGGTCGAGCTGGGTCTTCAGCCGCCTGCAGTAACCGCACCAGGTGGTGGAGTAGACGGTGAGGGCGGGTGCGTCGGTGGGGGTCATGCCTTCGAGAACACCACAGTTGCCGTGCATGTTCCGCGACCGGGGCGAGGTGTGAGGCGCACCACGCCCTCGGCGTCACCGGTGGCCTGCACTGTCGGCGGCCACTGTCATGATGGAGGCCATGTGTGCGGATGTGGTGGAGGGTCTGGATCCCGAGCAGGCAGCAGCAGTACTCGCCCCACGAGGACCGGTCTGTGTGCTCGCCGGTGCCGGCACCGGCAAGACCCGCACGATCACCCGCCGCATCGCGCACCTCGTCTCCGCCGGCCACGTCTCGGCGAGCCAGGTCCTCGCCGTCACCTTCACCGCCCGCGCGGCGGGGGAGATGCGGTCACGCCTGCGGGCCCTCGGCATCGGCGGCGACGGCACGCAGGTGCAGGCACGCACCTTCCACGCGGCCGCCCTGCGACAGTTGCGGTACTTCTGGCCGCAGGTCGTCGGCGACACGCCGTGGCAGTTGCTCGACCGCAAGTTCGTGGCCGTCTCCCAGGCGGCGCACCGCTGCGGTTTCCCGACCGACACCGACACCGTGCGCGACCTGCTGTCGGAGATCGAATGGTCCAAGGGCACGCTCGTCGCACCCGAGGACTATCCCGCCGCGGCCGCCCGCGCCCACCGCACCCCGCCGGCCGATCCCGAACGGGTCGCCCGCGTGTACGACACCTACGAGCAGCTCAAGAACCGGTCGGGCGACGGAATGTATCTCGACTTCGACGACCTGCTCCTGCACACCGCCGCCGCCCTCGAAGACAACATCACGGTGGCGCAGGAGTTCCGTGACCGCTACCGCTGCTTCGTCGTCGACGAGTACCAGGACGTCACGCCCCTGCAGCAGCGCGTCCTCGATGCGTGGCTCGGCGACCGCGACGATCTCACGGTGGTCGGCGACGCCAACCAGACCATCTACTCGTTCACCGGCGCCACCCCGAAGCACCTGCTCGACTTCTCCCGCCGGTTCCCCGATGCCACCGTCGTGCGCCTCGAACGCGACTACCGATCCACCCCGGAGGTGGTCGACCTCGCCAACCGCGTGATCGGTGCCGCACGAGGTCGCATCGCCGGAACACGCCTCAAGCTCGTCGGTCAGCGTCCGCCCGGTCCGGAGCCGACCTTCGCCGAGTTCGACGACGAGCCGGCCGAAGCGCAGGCAGTGGCGAAGGCCGTCGCCAAGCTGATGGGCAAGGGGGTGCCCGCTGCCGAGATCGCGGTGCTCTACCGCATCAACGCCCAGTCCGAGGCCTACGAGCAGGCCTTCACGCAGGCGGGTATCCCGTACCAGGTGCGCGGTGGTGAGGGTTTCTTCAACCGTGCGGAGGTCCGGCAGGCCGTCAGCGCCCTGCGCCAGACGGGTACGCGCGACGATCTCCCGGAGGACGCCGGGCGCGGCGCCGGGCTGCTCAGTCTCGTGCGGGCCACCCTGGTGCCGCTCGGCCTGACCGACACCGAGCCGGTCGGCACCCAGGCACGCGAACGATGGGCGTCGCTCGTCGCGCTCGTACAGCTCACCGAGGAACTGCTCGAGCACGAACCGGAACTCGACCTCCAGGGCCTGCTGCGCGATCTCGCCGCCCGTGCCGAAGCGCGACAGCCACCGACCGTCCAGGGCGTCACGCTCGCGTCCTTGCACGCGGCCAAGGGCCTCGAGTGGGACGCCGTCTTCCTCGTCGGACTCACCGACGGCACCCTGCCCATCACCCACGTCACCGGCGACAAGGACACCCCGCCCGACGAGGCCGGCATCGAGGAGGAGCGGCGACTTCTTTACGTCGGCGTCACCCGTGCCCGCGTGCACCTGCAACTGTCGTGGGCGTTGTCCCGCACCGCGGGCGGACGCCGGTCGCGGCGACGTTCCCGCTTCCTGCACGGGCTCATCCCCGACAGCTCACCCGCGTCCAAGATCGCCGAACCGGCCTCCCCGCGGAAGAAGCGCCCGCAGTGCCGCGTCTGCGGTAAGCCGCTGATGGGCACCACCTCGACCATGCTCGGCCGCTGCGAGGCGTGCCCGTCCGACCTCGACGAGAACCTGCTCGTCGCGCTCAAGGAATGGCGTCGGGAACGGTCGAAGGAGATGAAGGTTCCGGCCTACGTCGTCTTCAGCGACAACACCCTCGTCGCGATCGCCGAACAGCAACCGCGCGACGACCGCGCGCTCGTCGCCATCCCGGGGATCGGTGCGAAGAAACTCGAGCAGTACGGCGCCGACGTGCTCGCGCTCGTGCGGGGCGAGCGCACTGCCGACACCCTCGATCTCTGACGCCTGTCTTCGTCCGAATTCAGCAGGCGCACAGGCAGAAATAGTGCCCGGCCGGGTCGCGGAACACCCGGAACGTGCTCTTGGCCGACCCGTCGTCGGCGCGCAGTGCGTCGAGACCGAGGACGAGGCGTTCGGCCTCGTCGAGGTCGGGTACGTGGAAGTCGAGATGGGCGTGCACCCCGTCGGCCGGCCAGTGACGCGGCGTGAAGTCGGGGTCGCGCTGGAACGCGATGGCGGTCGAGTCGTCCCGGGTGAGTTCGACCCAATCCTCCCGGTCGTCGGTGATCGTCCATCCCAGCAACCGGCGATAGAAGTCGGCGAGCGCGCGCGGATCCGGGCAGTCGAGCACGGGCAGGAATCTCGTGGTCGCGAGGGCCATGCTGTCCGACTGTAGTCCCGAGACGGGAGGCGCGACATGAAACCGCAGGTAGAAAATCACTTGTGCCGATCGTGCCCGCGAATCTAGGCTGGATGACGATGTCACGGGAGACGGCCCGTGCGCGACGAGAAAGTGAGGTGGCCCCGATGCTCGGCTTCGACGCTCGTGCAGCGGCAGCGGCCCCTCGTGTCGCTGCGGCCGCCGCTGTCACCCGCACCGCCACACCTGTGGCTCTCGCGGTGGCCGCCGCGCCGCGTGCACGCCGTCGTGTGTACGCCGCCGCCGTCTCGTCCGTGGTCGGAAGTCGATCGGGAAGTATCTCCCGGTAGACCTTCGTCTCCTCCAGGCCACGGACCCCGCCCAGCGGACCGTGGCCTTTCTCGTTTCCGGGCCGGGTTCGCATCGCATTCCCACGAACCAACGAAGGAGCTCACGTGCCGAGCGAAAACCCGTCGAGCCTGTCGAACCGACCGGAAGGAGACGAGATGCGTCGTACCGACACTCTTCTGCCGTCTCACGGCGGTACCGACCTGCCGTCTCACGGCGGTACCGATCTGCCGTGCCACGACAACGACCCCGACCTGTGGTTCGCCGAGACCCCGGCAGAACTCGAGTACGCCAAGACGCTGTGCGCGGGCTGTCCGGTGCGGACCCGATGCCTCGATGACGCTCTCGAGCGGGAGGAACCGTGGGGCGTGTGGGGCGGGGAGATCATCGACCGCGGTGTCGTCGTCGCACGCAAGCGGCCGCGGGGCCGGCCACGGAAACATCCGGTGCCCGAACCCCGCAAGGAACTGGTCTGTGCGTGAATCCGGTTGCCCGGCTTCGTCACTCCTCGACGAAGCCGGGTAGCCATTCGCTCAGGATGCGCATGTACGGCGCCTCGGCGTCGAGTTGGGCGCAGATTCCGACCGACCCCAGCAGTACCCGGAACACACTGACGTATTCGGGCGGCAGGTTCAGCGTCCGAGCAGTCTTGAAGGTGGAACTCGAGAAGTCCGTGGCCGTTCCTGCCACCCGCTGCAGCCAAGAGCGGGTGAAATGGAACGACTCGGTGTGGATCGGATCGGTGAACGGCCGCAGGTAGTCGGCGATCTCCTCGTCGGTGACGGTACGGCCGGGCAGGACGAACTTGTTGTCGTAGAGGAGCCGGGTGAGCTCGTCGAATCGTTCGTCGAGGGCGAGCCGGACCATCCGACCGAGCACCGGCGGGAACCCGTCGGGCATCGCCGCGGTCGCGCCGAAGTCGATGACCCCGAGGCGGCCGTCGTCGAGAAGCATGAAATTGCCCGGATGCGGGTCGCTGTGGAGCAGACCGGCGCGTGCGGGCGAACAGAAATGGAACTCCGCGAGCAGTGCGCCGGCGCGGTTGCGCTGCTCGCGCGTACCGCCTGTGATGATCGCCGACAGCGGTGTGGCCGAAAGCCATTCGGTCACGACGACCTTCGGTGCGCTGGCCACGACGCGCGGGATCACGAACTTGTCGTCGCCGGCGAAGACCTTCGCGAAGGCCCGTTGGTTGTCGGCCTCGATCCGGTAGTCGAGTTCTTCCTCGGTGCGTGCGGACAACTCGTCGAGCAGCGCGCGCACATCGGCACCCGGCATCATCGTGGCGAACAATCCGGCGAACCGGGACAGCGTGCGCATATCGGCGCGCAGTGCCTCGTCGGCCCCCGGGTACTGGACCTTCACCGCGACCTCGCGACCGTCGGACCATACGGCCCGGTGCACCTGGCCGATGCTCGCCGAGGCGACGGGCACGTCGTCGAACGATTCGAAACGCTCGCGCCACTTGGTGCCGAGCTGCTGGTCGAGCACCCGGTGCACGGCCCGGGCGGGCAGGGGAGGGGCCTCGGCCTGAAGCTTGGTCAGCGCCTCCCGATACGGTTCGGCGAACTCCTCGGGGACGGCGGCCTCCATCACGCTCAGGGCCTGCCCGAATTTCATGGCACCGCCCTTGAGCTCACCGAGCACGCTGAACAACTGCTCGGCGGCCTTCGCCGTCATCTCGGCGTCGATCTCCTCCCGATCTCCGCCGGCGAGCCGACGGCCGAAACCGACGGCCGCGCGCCCGGCGATTCCCAAGGGGATGCTCGCGAGCTTGGCAGTGCGGGACGAGCTTCTGCGAGGGATGTCTGGCACGCCCCCCATCATGCCTGACCGACCGGAGCGATGGCCGAGCAGTCGCAATGGGGATGACGGAACCATCGCCGCGTGACGATGCGGTGGGTTCGCAGGTCGAGTTCGAGCGTGCGGTCGACTGCCGGAGTGACGGACGCATCGCCGGAGAGGAACGCTTCGACCTGGCCGACGGCCATCGCCGCGGTCGCCGATGTCACGACGCGACCCGCGTGACCCTGTCGTCCGTACAGTTGGCTCGCCAACCGCGGCCAGGACGGATCGAGATCGGTCCGCACCAGATCGGCGCAGCGCAGGCAACTGCTCCGCCCCGGAAGCACGAACGGGCCCACGACGCCGCGTCCGTCCCGGATCCGCACCGCGAGATGGGGGACACGGGCGCGCACGAGCGTGCTCACGAGGTGTGGATCGGGCACCTGCCGGTCGGCGAGCACGACACAGTCGGCGGGGCCCTGTGGTTCGTCGCCGGACGGCGACCGCACCCACCGCACGTCCCATACCGGAAGATCCTCGACGATCGCCGCGGCAAGCGGACCCGAGCCGTGCACCCGCACCCGACGCGGGCGCGTGGCACCGGCCGCGGGCACCGGGATCCGGTGGACGACGCCCGTCGCGGTGAGTTCGTCGAGCACCTGCCCGACCGGTTCTGGCGGGAGGCCGCGCACCGCGGCAGCGTCCAGCACCTCGTCGAGCGTGAGGCGCCCGTCGAGCAGTCGGACGAGGACGCCCAGGTCGAAGCTGTCCATGCCCTGTGGTGGAACGACGACCGTCGCGGTGTCGGGACCCCAGCCGAGCTGGATGGATCCGTCGGACCGTTCGAGCACGGCCAGTTCCGGATCGACCCGGACAACCGCTCGCTCCGGCGGTGCAGGGATCGTGGTCGTCTCGTGCGGTGCGGCGATCATGGAGACAGCCTGACAGCGCCTGCACCCGCGGACCGCTCACGAGGAGGAGTTGTCCACAGGGCGGGCGTGTCGGTCGCCCACCGGCGAGGGCCGATCTACGAGGTGCTGTCGTCTCCGGGACGATCCTCGCCGGGTCCGTCCTCGGCGGCCCGATCGCGTTCGGCCTGCTCGCGTTCCATCGTCGCCTGCAACTGGGCGATCGGATCCTCGAAGGCCCCGGTGCCGCCGCCGATCACGCGGTCGACGAAGGCCGCCGGGTTGTCGAGATCCGACGAGTCCGGCAGCAGGTCGGGGTGTTCCCACACGTGGTCGCGAGCGTCGGTGCCGGCGTCGGTGGTCAGGCGGCGCCAGAGCGCGGCGGCCTCGCGAACCTTCCGCGGCCGGAGTTCGAGACCGACGAGCGTGGCGAAGGTCTGTTCGGCCGGTCCGCCCGTGGCACGGCGCCGCCGCAGCGTCTCGGTCAGCGCCGATGCACCCGGCAACCGCTCGCCGAGCGCGTCCGCGACGACCGTTTCGACCCACCCTTCGACGAGCGCGAGCATCGTCTCGAGCCGTTCGAGTGCGGCCTTCTGTTCCGGGGTGGTCTGCGGTTCGAAGGCGCCTTGCTTGAGGATCTCCTCGAGTTTGGACGGGTCGCTGAGCGCCGACGGGTCGAGGCCCTGCGCGAGATCCTCGATCGACGACATGTCCATTCGGATTCCGCGCGCGTACTCCTCGACGGTTGCCAGCATCCGCTGACGCAACCACGGCACGTGGCTGTAGAGGCGCTGGTGAGCGGCTTCGCGTGCGGCGAGGAAGACGAGCACTTCCTGGGCGGGCTGCTCGAGTCCCTCACCGAAGCTCTCGACCGCGGCCGGCAGCAGAGCGGCGGTACCTTCCGGCCCGAGCGGGAGTCCGATGTCGGTGGAGGTGAGCACTTCCTTCGACAGCTGACCGAGTGCCTGGCCGAGCTGGGAACCGAAGGCGACCCCGCCCATCTGGGAGAACATGCCCATCATGGGTCCGGCCATCGCGCGGGCCTCCTCGGGCAGACCGCTCAGCATCATGCCGTTGACCTGTTCGGCGATCGGGTCGCACAGGCGCTTCCACGTCTCGAGGGTGTTGTCGAGCCAATCGATAGGTGTCCATGCGACGGCCTTCGACGCACCCGCGGGCAGCGTGGTGGCCGCGTCGAGCCACAGTTCGGCGAGACGCGCGGCGTCGGCCACGGCGTCGGCGGTGCGGGGGGAGACCGGTGTCACGGACCCGATCTGCTGACGTGCGAGTTTCGTCGCGATGTCGTAGTTGACCGGACCCGAGCCGCCGCCGGAACCCATGGCGCTGCCCATACCGGAGAGCATCTGTCCGAACTGGCTGAGCATCTGACCGAACTGCGCGGGATCGAAGCCCTGACCGCCGAACGGGTTGTCGCCTCCGCCACTGCCGGGAAGTCCGAATCCGAAGGGGATACCGCCACCGGAGCCGCCGCTACCGGATCCCTCGTCCTTCTTGCGGTCGGGGTCGTCGTCGGGATTCGAGAATCCGAAGGGCGTGTCGCTCATGCATCCAACGGTACAAGGCCTGCGGAGGCGGGACCGGCCTCGTGGTCACGCTGACGGCGAACACGGCGTGGTACGCCCTGATACTGCGGCGTGGTACGTCCTGATACTGCGGCGTGGTACGCGAGGGGACACGGCGTGGTCACGCTGAGGGTGGGTGTCGGCCGACCGCTACCCTGGCCGGGTGAATCGTCGCTACGTCCTGCCGCTCGCGCTCGTGCTCCCGATCCTCGTCATCGTGGTCGTGGCGTTCAACGTCCGGGCGCCGTACGTGGCGCTCGGCCCCGGCCCCGTCTTCGACACACTCGGCGAGGTCGAGGGCACGCCGGTCGTCGCGCTCGACGGGATCGAAGCGGACGAGACCGAGGGCAGTCTGTACATGACGACGGTCGGGGTGACCGACAATCTCACCCTCGCGCAGACCGTCACCGCCTGGCTCAGCGGACGGTACGGTGTCGCTCCGCGCGAACAGGTCTATCCGCCCGACCGCAGCAAGGACGAGGTGCAGGCCGTCGACCAGGCGCAGTTCGCCCAATCGGAACGGTCCGCCGAACTCGCCGCCCTGCACTATCTCGACCTGCCGGTGACCCTGCGGATCGCCGAGGTGGGCCAGGACGCCCCGGCCTCCGGGGTGCTCGAACCGGGCGACCGGATCGTCGCCGTCGGCGGCGAAGCGATGCGCACGGCCGGCCAGGTCCAGCGCGCGGTCGGCGAGGTCGCGCCGGGCGAGTCGGTGGACATCACCGTCGTGCGCGGCGACGCCGAGGAGTCGTTCGACGTTCCGGTCGGTCCTCGGCCCGGCGACGCGGACAAGGGTTTCCTGGGTATTGCGACCGAGGAGGTTCCCGAGGTGCCCTTCGAGGTCACCTTCAACCTGGCCGACATCGGGGGCCCGTCCGCGGGCCTGATGTTCAGTCTGGCTGTCGTGGACAAGCTCAGCCCGGGTCTGCTCAACGGCGGACTCAGCGTCGCCGGTACCGGCACGATCGACTCGGACGGTGTCGTCGGGCCGATCGGCGGGATCACTCACAAGCTCACCGCGGCGTCGGAGGACGGCGCGACCGTCTTCCTGGTTCCGGCCGAGAACTGCGCGGAGGCGCTGAGCGGCGCCCCCGAGGGGGTTCAGCTCGTGAAGGTCGACACGCTCGAGGGTGCGATCGACGCGCTGGAGGCGATCACGGACGGGCGCGACGCGCCGGCCTGCAGCTGATCCCACCGGTCGCCGGGGAGGACCGACAGCCCGAGCAGGCGACAGCTCAGTAGTCGTCGTCGCTCGCCTCGAGCGTCGCGTACAGCGCCGCCACGATGTGTGGGGCGAGGTTGTCGTAGGTCCGCAGTTCGGCGCCCGCGAACGGATCGTCGTCGTCGAGGGGACGCAGCTGGAGGAGCGAGAGCGACGGCCCGTCGCGCAGCACTGCGGAGATGAGTCGGGCGGCGCGGCGTTCCGGGTGCCTGTGCGCGGCGAGTCGTGCCGCCTCGTCGGCTGCGTGGGCGTCGGCGAGCAGCGGCGCGAAGGCGTCGTCGAGTTCGTTCTCGGCGCTCGGCGGTAGCACGACCACCTCCTGTACGAGCGCGCACCCGGCGACCGAGCCGGGCCAGGTGGTGGTGGCGAGGAACTCCTCGAGTGCGGGACTGCCGCCCTCGACGTCGTCGGGGAACGATTCCTGCGCGATCGGGGTGTACTCGTGACCTTCGTCGAGTTGCTCGGCGAGGGTGGGTTCGGCCGCTGCGAGAAGCACGGTCGGGACGAGCGCGAACATCACGGGAGGGCGGTCCCAACCGTCCGCATCCGCGAAATCGATGATCTCGTGGACGGCGCGCGCGAGTGCTTGTTCGGAAGGTACGGGAAGACGTTGGCTCACCGGCCTATCCTGGCACCCGTACGCGGGTGTGCGCTGCCGGACCTGCGTCGTGCGACCCCCGCTACGAGGATTCCGTAGAGTGGGGCGAAACGGTCACTCCGTGAGAACGAGGCGTGTTCGCACACGTTCGTCGAGCGCGAGATGTACAGATGCGGTGCGTTCGCGCCGCCGGACGAGTTGGGAGCGTGGCACGTGGGCATGAGGCCCCCGACCGGAGTACCTACATTGTCGAAGCGGAGCAGAGTTCTGCTGATCCTGGCAGTGGTGGCGGCTGTGCTGCTCCTGCTGGGACCGCGGTTGGTGGACACTTACACCAACTGGCTCTGGTTCGGCGAGGTCGACTTCCGGGACGTTTACGTCAAAGTTCTCCTGACCCGGATCGCACTGTTCCTGGTGGTCGGGTTGTTCATCGGCGGTGTCGTCTGGCTCGCGATGCTGCTCGCCTACCGGTCGCGCCCGGTCTTCGTGCCGACTACGGGTCCCAACGATCCGGTGGCGCGCTATCGCACCACCGTGATGACCCGCATGCGTGCCTTCGGGATCGGCATCCCGGTCGTCCTGGGTGTGCTGTCGGGCCTGGTCGCCCAGGCCGGCTGGGTCACCGTGCAGATGTTCTTCAACGGCGGCGATTTCGGCACCACCGATCCGCAGTTCGGCCTCGACGTCGGCTTCTACGCCTTCGACCTGCCGTTCTACCGTTTCGTGCTCAACTGGTTCTTCGTCGCGATCGTGCTCGGGTTCATCGCGAACCTGGTCACGCACTACATCTTCGGCGGAATCCGTCTCGCCGGTCGCGGCGGAAGCATGTCGACGGCCTCGCGTGTCCAGCTCGCCGTCCTCGCCGGTCTGTTCGTCGCGTTCAAGGCGGTCGCCTACTGGCTCGACCGCTACGAATTGCTCTGGAGCAGCCGCAAGGAACCGACCTTCACAGGCGGTGGCTTCACCGACATCAACGCGGTCCTGCCCGCCAAGCTGATCCTCCTCGCGATCGCCGTCATCTGCGCGATCGCATTCTTCGCCGCGATCTTCCTGCGCGACCTGCGGATTCCTGCGCTCGCGACAGCGTTGCTCGTGCTCTCGTCGATCCTCGTCGGTGCGGTGTACCCGCTCATGGTCGAGCAGTTCTCGGTCCGCCCGAACGCTGCCGACAAGGAGAGCGAGTACATCGAGCGCAACATCGCCGCGACCCGCGAGGCGTACGGCATCACCGACGACAAGGTGACCTACGAGGACTATCCGGGCGTGGGCACCACCTCACCCGAGAGCATCCCGGCCGACATCACCACGATCGCGAACGCCCGCCTGCTCGACCCGAACGTGCTTCCCCGTACGTTCACGCAGCAGACCCAGCTGAAGAACTTCTACGGCTATCCCGAGTCGCTCGACATCGACCGGTACGAGCTCGACGGTCGTATGGAGGACTACATCGTCGCGGCGCGTGAGCTCTCACCCACGAGCCTGACCGGCAACCAGACCGACTGGATCAACCGCCACACCGTGTACACGCACGGCAACGGTCTCGTCGCAGCGCCGGCCAACCGCGTGAACGCCGCCGCGAGTGCCTCGGCGGAGGAGGCCGCGAACAGCAACAGCGGCTATCCCGTCTACTTCGTCAGCGACCTGGCGTCGCTCGCCGCGGAGAACCAGGTCATCCCCGTCGAGCAGCCCCGCATCTACTACGGCGAGGTCATCGCGGAAGCCGATCCGGACTACGCGATCGTCGGCAACAGCGCCGATTCGTCCGGACCGCGCGAGTACGACACCGACACCGAGAAGTACACCTATACAGGTTCGGGCGGCGTCGACATCGGCAACTGGTTCAACCGCCTGGCTTTCGCCGCGAAGTACGGCGAGCGCAACATCCTGTTCTCGAGCGCCATCGGCAGCGATTCGAAGATCCTCTTCAACCGCGACCCGCGTGAGCGCGTGACCAAGGTCGCCCCGTGGCTGACCGCCGACGGCGACGCCTACCCGGCGGCGATCGACGGCCGCATCAAGTGGGTCGTCGACGCGTACACCACGCTCGACTACTACCCCTATGCGCAGCGTGCGTCGCTCGAGGGACTCGTCGAGGACAGCATCGACCAGAACACCGGCAGACTGCTTCCGCGCAAGGAGGTCTCCTACATCCGCAACTCGGTCAAGGCCACGGTCGACGCGTACGACGGCACCGTCACGCTCTACCAGGTCGACGAGCAGGATCCGGTCCTGAAGGCGTGGATGGGGGTCTTCCCCGATGCGGTGACCCCGCAGGACCAGATCTCCGACGAGTTGCGCGCGCACTTCCGGTACCCGGAGGATCTGTTCAAGGTGCAGCGCGAGATGCTCGCGAAGTACCACGTCGACGACCCGCGCGAGTTCTTCACGAACAACGCGTTCTGGTCGGTGCCGGCCGATCCGACGGTCGACACCAGCGCGAACCAACCGCCCTACTACCTGTTGATGGGCGATCGTGAGACGGCGGATCCGCGGTTCCGCCTCACCTCGGCGATGGTGGGCTACAACCGGCAGTTCCTGTCGGCGTACATCTCGGTCGAATCCGATCCCGAGGACTACGGCAAGTTCACGATCCTGCAGCTCCCGACGGATACGCAGACCTTCGGTCCGGAGCAGACCCAGAACGCGATGATCTCCGACACCCGAGTGGCCTCCGAACGGACCCTCCTCGAACGGTCCAACCGGATCCAGTACGGCAACCTGCTCACCTTGCCCATCGCGGACGGCGGCATCCTGTACGTCCAGCCGATGTACACCGAACGCAACGCGACGGCGGGCAGCACGTCGACCTTCCCGCAGCTGTCGCGTGTGCTCGTCAGCTATCGGGAGCCGGGTGCCAGCGGCGGCGTCCGGATCGGTTACGCGCCCACTCTCGCAGGGGCACTCGACCAGGTCTTCGGATCCGGTGTCGGCGACGCGGCCACCGCTCCCGGTGGTGAGGCGCTGCCGACGGCCGAGGTCGAGGACGAGACGCGGGGTGAGGTGATCGAGGGCACCACGGACGAGAACCGGCCTGCCGATCAGCAGCAACAGCAGCCGGCTGCGCCGGCTCCGACCGCGCCGGCGAACCGCGATGCTGCGGTCGCCGAACTCGACTCGGCGCTCGCGGAGCTGTCCAACGCTCAGACCAGCGGCGATTTCGAGGCCTACGGGCGTGCGCTGCGACGGGTGCAGCAGGCGGTCGACGCCTACGAGTCCACCGGCGGCTGATCCGGGAACGAATCGGACAGGACGGAATCGGATACGACGAAGGCCCGCGGTTCGCACCGCGGGCCTTCGTTGCGTTCGTCGAGGCGGTCGGTGTCAGCGACCGGCCAGCGTGATGTCGACGATCTGCGCGAACTCGGCGCCGAGGCCGTACTGCTCGGCGAGCTGGTTCGCGGTGTCGACGGCCTGGGTGACCTCGGCCGGCAGTGCGGGGGCCGGAGCGGCGGGCGCCGGGGCCGGAGCCTCGGGGGCGGGCGCCGGAGCCTCGGGCGCGGGCGCCGACTCGGTGGTCAGGTATTGACCGCAGACGGGCCACGCACCCGGACCCTGTGTCTTCAGGGTGTTCTCGGCGACGCGGATCTGCTCGGCCTTGGAGGCCTGGTCGGCGCGGCCGCTGCCGCCGTTGGCCTCCCAGGTGCTCTGCGAGAACTGCAAACCGCCGTAGTAGCCGTTGCCGGTGTTGATGGCCCAGTTGCCCCCGCTTTCGCACTGGGCGACGCCGTCCCAATTGTGCGAGGCGGCGGACGCGGTGCCGGTGGCGAGCGCGAACGGAACCGCGGCGAGTGCACCGGTGACGACGGCAGTGCGGAATGCACGCGTGCTGAAGATGGTCATGCTGTGGAGTCCTTCCCGCGCTCGCGGAAGCGCGACGGCCCTCGTCGATCTCGGACGACGGAGAGTGTCTCCGTCCGGATCGGGGACCGTGTCGATCGCGTCCCTGCCCCTCGGGTCTTCGTAGGCACCGGATCCCGCGGGGCAGAACTGGCGGCGGCGGGCCGGTGGTGGCTCGGCTGTTTCGAGCCGGGACCGACAGTACAAAGCCCGTCGCGGCTCGTCATCCCGCAACGTGAAGCCCCGGTGTCCACGTTGTGGGATGGGACCGTTGTGTTTGCGCTGCTCAGGGCGTAGATAACAGCGGGAGATGCATGATCGTTACACCTCCGTTATGTGGCGATAGTCATGACGGAACTGTGAACCGGGCCACCCGCGGGGGTCTCGATGCGAGTTGTGGACGCGGCGGATCCACGTCCGACGAGGCGATTTGCTTTCCGTTTCTGCGCTCGTGTAAGTTCGTTCATGCAACGCGGGGTGGAGCAGCTCGGTAGCTCGCTGGGCTCATAACCCAGAGGTCGCAGGTTCAAATCCTGTCCCCGCTACCACCACGAAGGCCGGTCGTCTCGGACGACCGGCCTTCGTTCGTTCGAGGGCTCACGCCCCGGCGGTGGTGTACTCGCTCTCCGGATCTTCCGGCACATCCATCTCCACCAGCACCCGGCGCAGCAGCTTGCCCGTCGCGTTGCGGGGCAACTCGTCGAGGAACACCACCTCGCGCGGAACCTTGTACCGGGCGAGATTGGACTTCACGAACGCTTTGATGTCCTCGGCATCGCGGGTCGACTCGGGGGAGGGGACCACGAAGGCGCGCAGGCGCTGCCCGAACTCGGGATCCGGAACGCCCACCACGGCGGCGTCGAGCACGTCCTCGCGTTCGGCGAGCAGGTTCTCGACCTCGAGTGGATAGACGTTCTCCCCGCCCGAGACGATCATGTCGTCGTCGCGGCCGTCGACGAACAGCAGTCCGTTCTCGTCCCAGTGCCCGATATCGCCGATCGACAGCAGCCCGTCGATGCGTTCCTTGTCGCGACCGTCGGTGTAACCGGCGAAGGACAGGCCGCTCGAGACGAAGATGCGACCGGGGACGTGCGGTTCGGTGATGCGGTTGCCGTCGTCGTCGAACAGGACCACGCGGCAGGTCACCGGTGGGCGCCCCGCCGTGCCGGGTGCTTGCCGGACGTCGCCGGGAGTCGCCACTGTGGCGACGGCGCACTCGGTGGATCCGTACAGGTTGTACAGCACGTGCCCGAAGGCCTCCGTCGTCCTGCGGCACACGTCGGGCGACAGGGAGGATCCAGCTGAGAAGACGATCCTCAGGCTCGAGGTGTCGTACTCGGCGATCTTGTCCGGTCCGAGGTCGAGGATCCGCTGCAGCATGGTGGGCACGACGACCAGTACGTTCGCGCCGTGCTGCTCGACGAGGCTCAACGTGTCGACGGGGGAGAAGCGCCGCATCATCACCACGGTCTGTCCGAGTGCGAGGGCGAGCGCGAACTGCGAGACGCCGGTGCCGTGGAAGGCGGGCGCCGCCATCAGCATCGTCTGTCCGGGTCGCAACGGCACGCGATCGAGGAACTGGGCCGACGCGAACGGCGACGTGCGACCGCGCGGCGCCCCCTTGGGGGTGCCGGTGGTGCCGCTCGTGAGCAGCACGAAGCCGCCGAAGACCTTCGGGGCGGGCAGGGACGAGCCGTCCAGTCCCTCGAACGAGTCGTCCAGCGTCGGGATGCCGGGAACCTCGTCGTCGACCCACGAGACGTACCGGCGCACGTTCTCCGGGAGAGCGGACACGACGTCGGCGAACTCGCTGTCGAAGACGAACGCCGAGACCTGCTCGCGGGCGGCGACGTCGACCAGCTGCCGGGGTGCGAAACCGGTGTTCATCATCACGAGCCGCACCCCGAGTTTGGCCGTGGCGAGCATCGTCAGCACGAGTCCGCGGTGGTTGCGGGCCATGATCCCCATGACCGATCCCGCTTCGATCCCGTCGCGCTGCCACGCGCGCACGAGGGCGTTCGATCGGGCTTCGAGTTCTTTGTAGGTGACATCGCCGGCCTCGTCGACCAGTGCGACGGCGTCGAGGCCGCGCTCGGCCTGCGCGTGTACGGCTCCCGCGAACGGCCCGTACTTGTTGGCCGCGAGGATGGTCCCGATGCTGTGGTCCACGCGTGGGAAATGCAGCAGACCGGCGCGATGGAGTACTGCGAGTGATCCGACGGTGTCCTTGACCTGGCCGATCGTGTCGTCGAGCGTGATCCGCCCGCCGGTGATCCTGCCGAGAATGTCCTGACCGAGCATCCGTCCCCCTAGCTGTGTGTCGGCGTCAGGACACACAGTAGCGGTGACGTAGCTCACATTCCAGGCATTCCTCCCGGCACGGAAGAACCCCCGCCGCGCGCGGCGAGGGTTCGTCCCCCGATGGATCCTCCGAAACACCCGGTTCCGTCGTCGGCTCGGGCCCCATCCACCCGGAGTGCGCCGACGGAACCCATGACCCGAGTGCTATTTCAGTTCGGAGGACGACTTGCCGAGCACCCGTCGAGCGACGATGAGCTGCTGGATCTGCTGGGTGCCCTCGAAGATGTCGAGAATCTTGGAATCGCGTGCCCACTTCTCGAGCAGCGGCCGCTGCGAGTAGCCGTAAGTGCCGGCGAGTTCGACGGCCTTGAGCGAGACCGCGGTACCGGTACGGCCGGCCTTCGCTTTGGACACCGACGCCTCGAGGGAGTTGGGCTTCTTGTTGTCGGCCATCCACGTCGCGCGCAGCGCGAGCAGGTAGGCCGCCTCCCAGTCGGCCTCGAGTGCGAGGAACTCGGCGGCCGCGGCGTGCTGGTTGTTCGCGGGGATGTCGTAGGAGACCTCCACACCGGCGTCCTTCAGGATCGACCGCAGTTCCTCGAGCACCGCGCGGCCGAGACCCACGGCCATGCCGGCCACGATCGGACGGGTGTTGTCGAAGGTCTGCATGACCCCGGCGAACCCCTTCTCGGTGTGCACCTCCGGGGAGCCGAGGATGTTGTCCTTCGGGATACGGCAGTTGTCGAGCACCAGCACGGCGGTGTCGGACGCCTTGATGCCGAGTTTCTTCTCGAGGCGCGCCACCGAGAGTCCGGGAGCCTCGCGCGGCACGACGAACGACTTGATCGCGGCGCGGCCCTGCGACCGGTCGACGCTCGCCCACACGACGATGTGCGTCGAACGCTCACCGGCGGTGACGAAGATCTTCTCGCCGTTGAGGACCCACTCGTCGCCGTCGAGCACGGCCGTGGTCGTCACGGCTGCGGAGTCGGATCCGAAGCCGGGTTCGGTGATGGCCATGGAGGCCCACACCTTGCCGAACCGCTCGAGCTGCTCGTCGGTGGCCACTGCGGCGATCGCGGAGTTGCCCAGACCCTGGTACGGGATCGACAGGGTCAGGCCGACATCGCCCCAGCACGTCTCGATGACGTTGAGGAGTCCGGCCATGTTGCCGCCGTTGGCATTTCCGGCGGGACCGTCGTGCTTGACCTTGCTGTCGCGGCCGAGCGTGGCACCGGCCGCGCCCTGACCGGAGTCGTTGAGTCCCTCGACCATCGCGGCCATCGTGTCGAGTTCGACGGGGTATTCGTGCTCGGCGAGGTCGTACTTGCGGGAGATCGGCCGGAAGATCTGCGCGGCGACCTGATGGGCCTGGTTCGCGGAAGCCTTGAGCTTCCTGGGAAGTTCGAGATTGATCATCACAGGTTCCTTGTTCGGGTCGGGCCGATCAGACGAGGACGACGCCCTCGGCGACTCCGATTGCTCGCAGGTCGCGGTACCAACGTTCGACGGGGTGTTCCTTGGTGTAGCCGTGGCCGCCGAGCAGCTGGACGCCGTCGAGGCCGAACTGCATGCCCTTGTCGGTGGCGAGCTTGCGGGCCAGGGCCGCCTCGCGGGCGAACGACAAGCCCTGCTCGGCCCGCGACGCACCGCGCAGCGTCACCAGGCGCAGACCGTCGAGCTCGATCCTGATGTTCGCGACCATGAACGCCACCGCCTGCCGATGACTGACGGGCTCACCGAACGCCTCGCGCTCGTTGACGTAGGGGACCACGTAGTCGAGCACGGCCTGTCCGGTGCCCGTCGCCAGAGCGGCCCAGCCCAGACGCGACAGCCGCACGGCGTCGGCGTACTGCTCGGCGCGCACGTCCGCGTCGTCGTCGCCCAGGCGCGCCGATGCCGGCACCGCGACATCCTCGAGCAGCAGGCGGCCCAGGCCGGCGGCGCGCAGGCCCATGCCCGGATCGGCTTCGATGACGACACCCTTGCTCTTCGCCTCGACGAGGAAGAGGGACGGCTTGCCGTCGAGTTCGGCTGCCACGACGAAGAGTTCGGCGCTACCCGCGGCCGGGACGAACGACTTCACACCGTTGAGCCGGTATCCGCTGGGGGAGCGCACGGCCTTGGTCTGCAGCGCGAAGGGATCGAACAGGGCGCGCGGCTCGGCGATCACGACGGATGCCTGGGGGACATCGTCGCCGGCGAAGGCCGGCAGGTAGGTCTTCTGCTGTTCCTCGGTGCCCCACTGGGTCAGCGCCACGGCTACACCGCTCGGCGCGAGGATCGGCAGGGCCAGGCCCATGTCGCCGTGGGCGAGGGCTTCGGCGACGAGCACGTTGGTGACCACGCCGCGCTCGTCGGCGGCGCCGTCGAATGCTTCGGGCACGTTGACCATGGTGATGCCCAGTTCGGCGGCGCGGGCGAGGAGATCGGCCGGAGCTGCGGCTGCCTCGTCGGCGTCGTGCGCGGCGGGCCGGAGGATCTCGGCGGCGAACTCCCGCACCGTCTCGGTGATCATCTGCTGATCGTCGGTGGGGGTGAGGTCGAAGAAGTCGGCGTTCTTCGCGGTCGCGAGACGCTGCGGGCCGTTCGCGCCGCCCGACATCTTCTTGAAGGTGCGCGTCGCGGCGCCGAGAGTCTTGAAACCCGTCTTCGTGGACTGGTACGTGATCCGGTCGATCGTCTCGCGGATCTTGTACCGATCCGCGAGCTCGGAGCCCGTGATGCGGGTGAGCACGCGCATGGCGGCGCCCATGGCGTCCCGTCTGATCGGGTTGAGGCCGACGGCGGACGTGTCGCGAGGCGTGTGGCGGGCCACGCTGTCTTGCTTGCTCATGATCACCAGAAGTCTCTCGATGCGGCAGCGGACGACACCCGATCTTACTCCCGAGTAAGGTTGCTGTCTACCGTGCGGTAAGTTCCGGCCACGCGCACGACGCGTTCGGTGGGTCCGGCCCCGCCGAGCGAGGTCGAACCCACCGACCGCGGCCGGATCAGGAGAGCCGTGAGAGCACCTCGTCGTGCAGCGTCCCGTTGGTCGCGACCGCACTGCCACCGTGCGGACCGGCCGCACCGTCGAGGTTCGTGAACCGTCCACCCGCCTCGCGCACCAGGACGTCGAGCGCCGCCAGGTCCCACAGCGACACCTCGGGTTCGAGCGCGATCTCGAGGGTGCCCTCGGCGAGCAGGCAGTACGAGAAGAAGTCGCCGTAGGCGCGCACCCGCCACACGTCGTCGGTCAAGGCGACGAAACGGTCGCGGATGCCGCGGTCGAGCCAGCCGCTCAGGCTCGAGAAGCTCAGCGACGACGATGCGAGATCGGCGACCTGCGACACCGAGATGCGGCGCGGCTGCTCACCGTCGTGCGAGACCCACGCCCCGCTGCCCGCGGCTGCCCACCACCGACGGTTCAGTGCCGGGGCGCTGACGACACCGACGACGGGCACGCCGTCCTCGAGCAACGAGATCAGGCTCGCCCACACCGGCACGCCGCGCACGAAGTTCTTCGTGCCGTCGATGGGATCGACCACCCACTGCCGTCCGCGGAAGACCGCGTCGCCACCGAACTCCTCGCCCAGCACCGCGTCGTCGGGCCGCTGCTCACCGAGCATCTCGCGGATGGTGCGCTCGACGGCGAGGTCGGCGTCGGAGACCGGGCTCAGGTCCGGCTTGTCGTCCACCTTCAGATCCAGCGCACCGAAGCGGTCGCGGGTGATGGAGTCGGACGCGTCGGCGAGTCGGAGGGCGAGGTCCAGGTCGGCGGTGTAGTCGGTGGTCATGACGGAAACGCTAGCCGCCGCCGGTCGGGGTCGAGCAGCTTGCCGCCCACGGCGGGGCGGTTCGTCGCTCCGGTAACCTGTTGAATCGTGCATCCCGATGTTTCCGCAGCCCTGGCCGAGCTCGACACGACCCTCCGCACCGTGGAGTCGGTCCTCGACGTCGAGGAGCTGCGACGGCGCATCGACGAACTCGAGCACCAGGCTGCCGATCCCGAGTTGTGGAACGACCAGGAGCACGCCCAGAAGGTCACCAGCGAGTTGTCGCACGCGCAGGGTGAACTGCGTCGCGTCGAGGGGTTGCGCCAGCGGCTCGAAGATCTGCCGGTGCTCTACGAGCTCGCCGAAGGCGAGGAGGGCGAGGACCGCACGGCGGCCATGGCCGACGCCGATGCCGAACGTGAGAGCCTGCGCGCCGACATCGAGGCGATGGAGGTGCGCACGCTGCTGTCGGGCGAGTACGACCAGCGCGACGCGCTCGTCAACATCCGTGCCGGTGCCGGTGGCGTCGACGCCGCCGACTGGGCCGAGATGCTCATGCGCATGTACATCCGCTGGGCCGACAAGCACGGCTACGGCGTCGAGGTCTACGACACCTCCTACGCCGAAGAGGCCGGCATCAAGTCCGCCACCTTCGCCGTCAAGGCGCCCTACACCTACGGCACCCTCTCGGTCGAGATGGGCACGCACCGGCTCGTCCGGATCAGCCCCTTCGACAACCAGGGTCGCCGCCAGACCTCCTTCGCGGAGGTCGAGGTGCTGCCCGTCGTCGAGACCACCGACCACATCGACGTCGACGAGAACGACGTCCGCGTCGACGTCTATCGCTCGTCCGGTCCGGGCGGCCAGTCGGTCAACACCACCGACTCCGCCGTGCGCCTGACACACATCCCGACGGGCATCGTCGTCACCTGCCAGAACGAGAAGTCCCAGCTCCAGAACAAGGTTGCGGCCATGCGCGTGCTGCAGGCCAAGCTCCTCGAGCGCAAGCGTCAGGAGGAGCGTGCCGAGATGGACGCGCTCAAGGGCGACGGCGGTAGCTCGTGGGGCAACCAGATGCGGTCGTACGTGCTGCATCCCTATCAGATGGTCAAGGATCTGCGCACCGAGTACGAGGTGAACAACCCGTCGGCGGTGCTCGACGGCGACATCGACGGATTTCTCGAATCGGGCATCCGCTGGCGTATGCGGGAAGAGCAGACATCGTGATCGGAAACTGGAGAGGGGCCTGTGCCGTTTCTTCCCGGAGCTAGACTGCTCGACTGGTTGTCGACGAGCGGGCTGCAGATCGCGCTCACGATCCTGGGTGCGGTTCTGATCGCCCGGTTCGTCTCCTGGATCGGCAGCCGCATCACGCGGCGCATCGACGAGCGCTACACGCAGTCCGACGATCTCGTGCGGTCCGAAGCGACGAAGCACCGTCACTCGGTCGCCCAGGTGGTCACATGGATGGCGATCTCGTTCGTCTACATCGTCGCCACTCTGAAGGTGTTCGACTACCTGCAGCTGCCCATCGGCAGCCTGGTCGCGCCGGCGACCGTGCTCGGCGCGGCACTGGGCTTCGGTGCCCAGCGCATCGTGCAGGACATCCTGGCGGGCTTCTTCATCATCACCGAACGCCAGTACGGCTTCGGCGACACCGTCCAAATCTCCGTGACCGGTGCGTCCGAGGACGCGATCGGCACCGTCGAGGACGTCACGCTGCGCGTCACCCGCGTGCGCAGCACGGCAGGCGAGGTGATCACCGTCCCCAACGGGCAGATCAACAAGGCCGTGAACCTGTCGAAGGACTGGGCGCGCGCCGTCGTCGACGTCCCGATCCCGGTGACCGCCGACATCGCCGACGTCACCGAGATCCTGCGCGAACTCGGCGTAGCCGCCTACAAGGAACCCCGCCTGCGCGAACTGCTGCTCGACGAGCCGAGCGTGATGGGCGTCGAGAGTCTCGAGGTGGATCAGCTCAGCGTGCGCATGGTCGCGCGCACTCTGCCCGGCAAGCAGTTCCAGGTGGGCCGGCTGTTGCGCGCGCGCATCGCGGGTGCGCTGCGTGAGCAGGGCATCACCGTCACGCCGCAGCTCGACACTGCCAGTGTCGTCGATCGTGTGGAGGCGCAGTGAGCGAGGAGAGGGAGCCGCACCGCAGGCGTATCCCGTCGCACCTGCTCGGTGGGCGGATGAGGACCACGACCTTCGCGTTGTGCAGCCTGTGGGTGGGGATGTGGGTGCTCTATCTGTTCCTGAACCAGCCCGAGGACACGCCAGCGGCACCGTCGAGCGCGGTGATCATCTCCGAGACCCCGTACGTGCCGTATGTGCCGCCGGCGGCAACCGTGCCACCTCAGGAATTCGCGCCGGAGATCACCGACACGCCCTACCCGCCGACGACCTCGTCGACGTTCCCGCCGACGACGCCGACGGGTGTTCCGGGCTCGCAACAAGGCGTCTCGCCCCCGCGCGTACCCACGACCACGGCACCTCCGACCACGACGACCAGGCAGCTCCCGTTCGACCTGCCTCGGATTCCCGGGCTGAACGAGGAGCAGAGCCGGACGGTCCCGCAGAACACCGATGCACCGTCCCCGTAGGGCTCGGACATGCCGCTGCCGTAGGTCACCGAACGGTAACGGTTAGCATGTCCACGTGATCCGGCTGGAGAATGTGTCCAAGTCCTACAAGACGTCCACGCGACCCGCACTCGAAGGGGTCTCGGTGCACGTCGAGAAGGGCGAGTTCGTCTTTCTCATCGGTCCCTCCGGATCGGGGAAGTCGACCTTCCTCCGGTTGCTCCTCCGCGAGGAGAAGCCTACGACCGGCGACATCCACGTGGCCGATTTCCACGTCAACCGGATCCCGGCGCGTCGCGTACCGAAGCTGCGGCAGAACCTCGGGTGCGTATTCCAGGACTTCCGGCTGCTCCAGCGCAAGACGGTCGCCGAGAACATCTCGTTCGCTCTCGAGGTGATCGGCAAGCCGCGCGGGGTCATCGAGCGGACGGTGCCGGAGGTCCTCGATCTGGTGGGGCTGTCGGGCAAGGCCGACCGGCTACCCGCCGAACTGTCGGGTGGTGAACAGCAGCGCGTGGCGATCGCGCGCGCGTTCGTCAATCGTCCGCTGGTGCTGATGGCCGACGAGCCGACCGGCAACCTCGACCCCGAGACGAGCCAGGACATCATGCTGCTGCTCGAACGCATCAACCGCACGGGCACGACGGTGCTCATGGCGACCCACGATCACCACATCGTCGACTCGATGCGGCGACGGGTCGTCGAACTCGATCTCGGACGCGTCGTGCGCGACGAGGCGCGCGGCGTCTACGGCGTCGGCCGGTAGATCCCGTCACCCGAGCACTCCCACCAGGCAACCGAAGGATTCCCACCCGATGCGTGCCAGCTTCCTGTTCAGCGAGGTCACCACCGGCCTGCGCCGCAACCTCACCATGACCATCGCGATGATCCTCACCACGGCGATCTCCCTCGCGCTGTTCGGTGCGGGTCTGCTCGTGGTCCAGATGGCGGGCAAGACGGAGCGGATCTTCCTCGACCGCGTCGAGGTGCAGGTGTTCCTGACCGAGGACATCTCCTCGCTCGATCCGGAATGCGAGCAGGACCTCTGCTCCGCCCTGCGCAGCGACCTGGAGAACACCGACGACGTGGTGTCGGTCCAGTATCTGAGCCGCGACGACGCGGTCCTCGACGCCACCGAACGCGTCTTCGCCGATCAGCCCGAGCTCGCCGAACTGGTGAGTGCCGACAGCTTCCCCGCGTCGTTCAAGATCAAGATGTCCGATCCGGATCGCTTCGCCGCGATCCAGGACGACTTCGGCGCCAGGCCGGGTGTCGACAGCGTCCTGAACCAGCAGGATCTCGTCGAGCGCCTCTTCGGTGTGCTCGGGGGCATCCGCAACGGTGCCTTCGCCATCGCCACGATCCAGGCCGTCGCGGCCGTGCTCCTCATCGCCAACATGGTGCAGATCGCGGCCTTCACCCGCCGCACCGAGGTCGGCATCATGCGACTGGTCGGCGCGACCCGCTGGTACACGCAGCTGCCCTTCCTCCTCGAAGCGGTGATCGCCGCCATCGTGGGCGCCGCGCTCGCCATCGGCGGCCTGTTCGTCGCCAAGAGCATGTTCGTCGACGACATGCTCACCGACGTCTACGACGCGAACATCGTCGCCCGCATCACCGACAGCGACATCCTTCTGGTCTCGCCGTTCCTGGTGCTCGTGGGGGTCGGAATGGCCGCGTTCACCTCGTACGTGACCTTGCGTCTGTACGTGCGTGAATAACGTGTTGTGCGAGGTTCCTATGCTGGACGGTGTTCTGTTCGATCGATCGTGGACCGGAAAGGCCTGCACGTGAAGGAAAAGGGCCGGAAGGTCATCGCGACCAACCGCAAGGCGCGCCACAACTACACCATCATCGACACCTACGAGGCGGGAGTCGCACTCGTGGGCACGGAGGTCAAGAGCCTGCGCGAGGGCAAGGCATCCCTCGTCGACGCGTTCGCGACGGTGGACGACGGTGAAGTATGGCTTCGCGGGTTGCACATACCCGAATACGGGCACGGCACGTGGACCAACCACGCCCCTCGTCGTACCCGCAAACTGCTGCTGCACCGACGGGAGATCGACGCGCTCGTCGGCAAGACCCGTGAGGGCAACCAGACGCTCGTGCCGCTGTCGATGTACTTCTCCGATGGCAAGGTCAAGGTCGAGCTCGCGCTCGCCAAGGGCAAGCAGGACTACGACAAGCGTCAGGATCTCGCACGCCGGACCGCCGAACGCGAGGTGACCCGCGAGCTCGGCCGGCGGGTGAAGGGCATGAGCCGCTGATCGCGGTCGCGCTCGCGCTGCTCGCCGCGGTCGGCTACGGCCTGAGCGATTTCGCGGGGGGCGCGGCATCGCGGCGCGCGAGTGCGCTCGGTGTCGTCGCGGTCACCTACCCGGTCTCGCTCGTCGTCTCCCTCGTCGCGGCGTCCGTCGTCGGTGGCGACATCACCGCCGAGTCGCTGGCGTGGGGTGCAGCAGCGGGCGTGGCCGGCGGGATCGCCGTCTGGTGGTTCTACCTCGCGCTGGCCGACGGGCCGATGTCGGTGGTCTCTCCGGTCACCGCGGTGGTCGTGGCGGGAATTCCTGTGCTCGTCGGCATTGCATTGGGGGATCGCCCCGGGCTGCTCGCCTATCTCGGCATCGTCGTCGCCGTCGTGGCGGTCGGGCTGGTCAGCCGCGAGTCCGACGAGACCGTCACGGGTGTCGGACACTCGCGCTTCACGTCGACGATCGCGTGGTTGACCGTCGGATCCGGTATCGCATTCGCGTTGTCGTTCGTCGGGCTCGGCCAGGTCGAGACCGGCACGGGGCTGTGGCCGCTCGCGGCGTCCCGCGCCACCGCCACGCTGGTGGTGTGGCTCGTGATCGCGTTCTCGTGGCGCGCGGTGGTGTGGCCGATCGGGTCCCTCCTGCCGATCCTCGTGGGGATCGGCATGATCGACGTGATCGCGAACGGTGCCCTGCTCTTCGCCTACCAGCACGGTCTGCTGTCCCTCGTGAGCGTGATCGCCGCCCTGTATCCGGCGGTGACGGTGCTGCTCGCCGTCATCGTGCTCGGTGAGCGGGTGAGCCGGGTGAAAATTCTCGGGCTGGTAGCGGCAGGATTCGCCGTCGCGCTCGTCAGCCTGCCGGGCTGATTCGCCCCGGAGGGGGTGACGCCGAGCCGGTACCGCGGCTGGAGAGGAGATGTGAGCAGGCTCATGACCCGGTCGCGAATCGTTTCGAGAAATGGGAATGACATCGTGCCTCGAGGTCGTTACAGTAGGTAGTCCTGCGACAGTCGCAGGTGCGTACGGGGCTGAACGGTTTCGACTGCGTACGTTGAGCAAGGGGAAGCGTGTCGGTGCAGGCAAGAGACCACCGTAAGCGTCGCTGCAACCAATTAAGCGCCGAGTCCACTCAGCGCGAGTACGCCCTCGCTGCCTAAGCGAGCGCGTCTCTGTCAGCCCGGGTTTGCTCTCGACCCGGATCCTGGCATCGACTAGAGAGCTCTACCGTGCGGCTCGGTCGCGGAGACGTACGGGACAGCAAACAGCGACTGGGATCGTCATCTCGTCTTGTTCGCGAGAACGGGAGATCCGAGTAGAGACATAGCGAACTGCACACGGAGAAGCCCTCGCAAGGCGGCGGAGGACCCGGGTTCGATTCCCGGCAGCTCCACCATCGACCCGGGTAGGAGATCGACATTCGATCACCTACCCGGGTTTCGTCGTTCGGGGATCGTTCCCGGCGGAGATGAGCGGCGACAGTGCTCGGTAGAAGCGGCAGGGCCTTGAGAAGAAACAGCAGTGCCCGCCGCCGAGACTCCGGTGTGAGAGTTGTCGACGGCGGGCACGGTCGCGCTGTCGGTCCCGGACGACGCCGAGACAGCGAGAGCGAAACGAAGGAATGTCCTCCCCGGCACGGCCTTCATTTCGATGTCTGAAGTTAGCCGACCGAATTATCGGTCGCCAACATGACTATTGAGTCAGATACTTTGGTCCCATCGATGTGATGACCTTTTCGTCCGGATCCGTATCGAAGCCGAGATCGGGGTACTCATCCCGCGCGTGCCGACAGGTCGGCGGGCAAGATGAGGACACATCGTCGACGAGGAGAACACATGGCGCACGAACGAGCGGGACAGCCGGCCACGGCAGCGGATCTCGAGGACCTCGCACATCTGGTCACCGCCTACTACACCGTGCAGCCCGATCCCGAGAACGTCTCCCAGCAGGTGGCATTCGGCACCTCCGGTCACCGAGGCTCGAGTCTCGACGGTGCGTTCAACGAACACCACATCCTTGCGACCACCCAGGCTATCGTCGAATACCGCGCGCAGCAGGGCACCTCGGGCCCGCTGTTCCTCGGCCGCGACACGCACGCGCTGTCCGAACCGGCCTGGGCGAGCGCACTCGAAGTGCTCGTCGCGAACGGTGTCGAGGTGGTGGTCGACTCCCGCGACCGCTACACCCCGACACCCGCGGTCAGTCACGCGATACTGCAGCACAACGCCGGATCCGGGGCCCGTGCCGACGGCATCGTGGTCACCCCCTCGCACAATCCGCCCCGCGACGGCGGGTTCAAGTACAACCCGCCGTCCGGTGGACCGGCCGACAGCGATGCGACCTCGGTCATCGCCACCCGCGCCAACGAACTGCTCGCCGCCGGACTCGACGGGGTGAAGCGGGTGCCGCTCTCCTCGGCCCTCGCCTCCGCCGGACGGCACGACTTCCTCGCCGCCTACATCGACGACCTGCCGAACATCGTCGACCTCGACGTCGTCCGTGCCGCGGGGGTACGGATCGGTGCGGACCCCATGGGCGGTGCGAGCGTCGACTACTGGGGCGAGATCGCCGAACGGCACGCGCTCGACCTCACCGTGGTCAATCCGCTCGTCGATGCCACCTGGCGGTTCATGACGCTCGATACCGACGGCAAGATCCGCATGGATTGCTCGTCGCCGAACGCGATGGCATCGCTGATCGGCAACCGGGAGGCCTACGACCTTGCGACGGGCAACGACGCCGACGCCGACCGGCACGGCATCGTCACCCCCGACGCGGGTCTGCTCAACCCGAACCACTATCTCGCCGTCGCGATCGACTACCTGTTCCGCAACCGGCCCGGCTGGGCGGAGTCGAGCAAGGTGGGCAAGACGCTGGTGAGTTCGTCGATGATCGACCGGGTCGCCGCCGGAGTGGGCCGCGACCTGCTCGAGGTGCCGGTCGGCTTCAAATGGTTCGTGCCCGGCCTGAGCGACGGCTCGCTGGGCTTCGGGGGGGAGGAGAGCGCCGGTGCCTCCTTCCTCCGGCGCGACGGCTCGGTGTGGACCACCGACAAGGACGGCATCGTGCTCGCCCTGCTCGCAGCGGAGATCACCGCGGTGACGGAGAAGAGCCCGTCCCGGTACTACGCAGAACTCGTCGACCGGTACGGCGACCCCGCCTATGCACGCGTGGATGCCCCTGCGACCCGCGAGCAGAAGGCGGTGCTGTCGAAGTTGTCGCCCGAGCAGGTCGGTGCCACCGAACTCGCCGGGGAACCGATCATCGCGACGCTCACCGCGGCGCCGGGCAACGGGGCCGCGATCGGTGGGCTCAAGGTCACCACCGAGAACGCGTGGTTCGCCGCCCGCCCCTCCGGCACCGAGGACGTGTACAAGATCTACGCCGAATCGTTCCGTGGCCCCGACCATCTCGCCGAGGTCCAGCAGGCGGCGCGCGAACTCGTCTCGTCCGTCCTGTCCTGAGCGCGGGCGCCCACCGCGCTGACCGGCGAGGTCGTGCGCCTCGCTAACATCGTGGGCATCATGCGGACACGTGACGCGGCGTTGCCGCGGGAAATCTGGGTTCTGGTCGTCGCGAGCTTCGTGATCGCGCTCGGCTTCGGTCTCGTGGCTCCCGCGCTGCCGCAATTCGCGCGCAGCTTCGACGTCGGTGTCACGGCGGCGACCGTCGTCGTGTCGTCGTTCGCGGCGATGCGACTGCTGTTCGCACCCGCGAGCGGATCGCTGGTGCAGAAGCTGGGGGAGCGGCCCGTCTACATCACGGGTCTGCTCATCGTCGCCCTGTCGACCGGGGCGTGCGCGTTCGCCGCGAGTTACTGGCAGCTGCTCGTCTTCCGGGCCCTCGGCGGTATCGGGTCGACGATGTTCACCGTGTCGGCGCTCGGGCTGCTCGTGCGGATCGCACCTGCCGATGCCCGCGGGCGCGTCTCGGGCCTGTATGCGACGAGCTTCCTCATGGGCAACATCCTCGGCCCGCTCGTCGGTGGTGCGCTGATCGGACTGGGTCTGCGCGCACCCTTCCTCATCTATGCCGTGGCGCTGCTCGTGGCGGCCTCGGTCGTGGGGATCAGCCTGCGCTCGTCCCATCTCGCCCGCCCCGACGCCGGGGACGGTGTGCCCGTCATGCGGCTGCGCGATGCGCTGCGCTCACCGGTCTACCGCGCGGCGCTCGGATCGAACTTCGCCAACGGCTGGGTGGTGTTCGGGGTCCGCGTCGCGATGGTGCCGTTGTTCGTCGTCGAGGCCCTCGACGAGGGGGAGGCGTTCGCGGGTGTCGCGCTGACGGCGTTCGCGGTGGGCAACGCACTCGTCCTCATCAAGTCCGGCAAGCTGTCCGACAGGTTCGGGCGACGGCCCTTCGTCCTGGCCGGCCTGGTGGTGTGCGGGGTCAGCACGATCGCGATGGGATTCACCGAGAGCGTCGTGTGGTTCCTCATCACCTCGTTCGTGGCGGGCATGGGCTCGGGACTGTCGAACCCCTCGCAGCAGGCCGCGGTCGCCGACGTCGTGGGCAGCAAGGCACGGGGCGGGCCGGTGCTCGCCGCCTTCCAGATGGTCGCCGACGTCGGCGCGGTGATCGGTCCGATCGCGGCCGGTTTCCTCGCGGACCGGTTGTCGTACTCGACGGCCTTCGCGGTCACGGGCGTGATCATGCTCGCGGCGACCGTGCCGTGGTTCGTCGCCGGGCGCACCCGCGTCGCCGAGCAGGCCGCACCGGTGACCGGCGACACGGCGCGGTGAGTCGACCGCCGAGTATTGTCGCCGGCATGTGGGTCGGTCTCGTCTCCACGCTCGCCCGATTCGGTCTGGCAGCGGTGTGGCTCGTCTCCGGTTGGGTGAAGTTCTCGGACCCGACACAGACCGTCGTGGCGGTACGGGCGTACCAGATCCTGCCCACCGACTGGGTGCGGCCGTTCGCCGCGGCCTTTCCCGTGCTCGAACTGGTCCTGGGGCTGGTCCTGCTGGTGGGATCGGCGACCCGCGTCGCAGCGCTCGTCAGCGCACTCGGGCTGGTCGCGCTCGTCGTCGCGATCGCCTCGGCGTGGGCGCGCGGTCTGTCGATCGACTGCGGCTGCTTCGGGGGAGGTGGCATGGTCGAGGGTGTCGACGGCCGCGACTACGCGATCGAGATCGCCCGGGACGTCGGCTTCCTGGCGATGTCGATGTGGCTGGTCGTCCGACCGCGCACCTGGTTCGCGCTCGGTCCGGGCTCGCGGACTTCCCTCTCAGCGGCCCCTCAGCCGTCGATGGCAGAGTGAGATCGTCTATCCCACCGACGAGCAGCAGAGGGCAGCATCCGTGAGCGCGAAGAAGGTCCCATCCGCCAAGTACACACCGGAGCCGACGTCGAACAGGTTCACCTACATTCTCGGCGGCATCGCGGTCCTGGTGATCGGTGCGCTCGTCGTCGGCGGTGTCCTGTGGTCCTCGGGTGGCAGCGACCCCCGCAACGACGGCTACGGCACCGTGCAGAACGCCGCGGTGGAGGTGTCGATCCAGGACGACGGTGCGATCCTGCTGGGCCGCCCGGACGCCATGAGGACCATCGACCTGTTCGAGGACCCGATGTGCCCGTACTGCGCCGAACTCGAGCACAAGCACTCGCAGGAGCTCGCCCAGGCGATCGACGACGGGCAGCTGGCGGTGCGGTATCGGATGCTCGCCTTCCTGGACGGGGCGTCGAGCAGTGGTGACTACTCGACCCGCGCGGTAGCAGCGGCGCAGTGCGTCGCCGAGAGCGGGGACGCCCGCGCGTTCTCCGCCTTCCACGACGCGTTGCTCTCGCCCGACAACCAGCCTGCCGAGGGCGGCAACGGCGACATCGACAACGCCGGTCTCGCGCAGATGGCCCGCGACGCGGGTGCTTCCGAGGACGTCACGCAGTGCATCACCGACGGCGCCCGGGTCGAGGAGGCCTCGGCCGACGCGGAGGCGGGACGGCAGTTGCTCGCAACGACCGGAGCGGCCGGCACCCCGGCCGTCGTGTACGAGGGAACCGTCGTCGACGCCCTCGGCAACGAGAACTGGGTGACCGAACTCGTCGGATAGATCGCACGGTGACGGGAGCGCGCGTCGGGCGCGTGCTCCCGTCACCATCGCGTCGTCTACCAGGCGATTTGTTGGCGCCGAGCGCGATGGTGTAGTTTTCTTTCAGCGCGAAGGGGTCACCGGAGCGCGACGGTACAACCGAATACGGGGCTATGGCGCAGCTGGTAGCGCACCACACTGGCAGTGTGGGGGTCAGGGGTTCGAGTCCCCTTAGCTCCACAAGATCGCTACAGGCGAGAGTTCACGCTCTCGCCTGTAGTCTTCGGTGGCGGTCCCCGTCAGGGCCGTGCAAGGGGCTATGGCGCAGCTGGTAGCGCACCACACTGGCAGTGTGGGGGTCAGGGGTTCGAGTCCCCTTAGCTCCACTCTTCGATAGAACTTCTTCGCACGAAGTTCCTCGCAGCGCTGCAGCGGCCCCGCCGGTCGCGAGGCCGCCGCAGTCGCACTGTCTCAGTCTGTCGAGCCGGCGGACGTGTACAGCGTCAGACCCCAGCCCACGGTCGTCCGCTCGGGTTCCGCGAGACCGGCGGCCTCGAACAACGCCAGGTGGTCCTCGTGCGTACGCCCCCCGCCACCGCTGAGCGCGAAGTCGATGAGGTCGTCCTCGTAGTCGTGCTCACCTGCGGTCTCGTCGAGAACGTTGCCGAAGACGAGGATCCGGCCACCCGGGTTCAGTCCGGCCGCCGCCTGCTGCAGGACGTGTACGGCATCGGCATCGGGAAGTTCGTTCAGCCGCCCGGTCAGCAGTACCGCGTCGACCGGTTCGGGCCGGGCGCCGAGCATGCTGCCCGGCGCATACGCCACGCGCTCGTGCTCGCCGTGGATGCCGCGCAGGACCTCGATCTCCGACGGCGCGGCCACGACGGTCACTCGTGCCGACGGATTCGCCGTGACCAGCGCGTGGGCGTAGGAACCGGCGGCCTCACCGGTGACCATCACGGTCGAGATGTCGGTGGGCACCTTCGCGGCGAGGGCGCCGGCGAAGTAGACCGCCATCTCCGCTTCCTGCTCGTACCGGTCCGTCAGCAGCGCGGTGTCGTCCGCGACACGCTGCGCGAAACTCTTCCCGAATCGCTGCGCATCGTCCCCGCGGCCCGTGCGGACGGCGGCGAGCAGCGCGAGCATGCCGGCCAGCTCCCGCTGCGCGTGCACGCCGTCGAGGCGGAGTTCCTCGATGTGGTGGTCGTCCTCGAGTTCACGGCCGACGCCGGTGAGGCGGAACCGGCTCTCACCGAGATCCTCGGCCACCCCGACTGCGGCAAGATAGCGCAGCAGTCTGCCCAGGCCGGCGCGGTCCGTCCCCGTCTTGGCGACGAGTTCGTCGAGGGTGCGCGGAGAGGCGTCGAAGGCTGTCGCCAGGCCGATGGTCGCCGCGACCCGCAGCGCGAAACCCGGTGCGATCTCGGCCAATTCGTCGAAGCGGTCACGCTCGTCCTCGGTCGCCTCGAAATCGGGCAGGGAGGCGTCGGTCTCCGATACCGCGACCTCCTGGCGACGCCAGTATCCGGTGACCTCCACCTGTTCCTTGGGCAGGCCCTTCTCGTTGCGCAGCCACCGCCGGATCGGGGTGAGCGTGAGGGTCTCCCCGGCCACCCAGGCGAAGACCTTTCCGTCCCACCACTCGGCGCCTTGGAGAGCGTCGAACAACAGGGTGGTCGTGCCCGGCTCGGCGCCGTCGCGGCTGAGCCAGGTCAGCTCGACCCCGTCGGGAACGGGCAACTCCTGACGATGCGACTCGTCGGCGATCTCGACGAAGACCTGACCGCGTGCCCCGTGCGGCCAGTTCTCGAGCCAACGCCCGATGGCCGGCAGTGCCGTCTCATCGCCCGCCACGAGCGTCCAGTCCACACCGACCGGGTGCCCGGCCGACGACTTCGGTCCGGCGATCTGGATCGTCTCGCCCGGCTCCGCACGGTACGACCAGCTCGACGCGGGACCCACGCCGTGGCGTACGAAGTCCACGTCGATCTCACCGGCGACCGGATCCCAGCGTCGCACGGTGTAGGTGCGCATGAGCAGCTTCGGATCGCGCGGCCAGTTCACCACGCCGTCGGCCTGGGTCGGGCCGAGGGCCTCGTCGAGATCCGGATGCTTGAACATCAACTTGAACTCGTCGTCGAGGCCGTCGGACCGGAACGCGCCGACCGGGCAGCCGTTCGGTGCGACGTGGGCCTGCAACTGTTCGCCCCCGAGGGTCACCCGCCGCATCCCGGGGCTCACGTCCGTCACGCGGAGCACCGTCAGATACCGCGTGGTGATCGGGAAGACCTCGATGGGGCGAAGACTACGGGCCATGTGTGTGTTCTCCTCGGCAAGGGATCGGGGTGGCGGGACGACCGGTCGTCCGGTCGTACGGCGACCTGCGCTTAGGCGAACCTTACTTCAGACGGCCTTCGATTGCCGCGTCCCGTCCTGCCCCGCGCGGCGGCCGTTCGCGTACAGCTCGTCGACGAGACGGGCGTACCGGGCGAGCACGCGATCGCGGATCGGGTGTCCGGCCGAGTCGAGATCGGCGTCGTCCGGTGGTGTGCCCACCGTGGCGAACCGGCGGACGCGTTCCCACGGATCCGAGCGGGCGTTGAGCTGCTCCACCGCCGCTGCAACCACCGAGTCGGGCGCCGTGGTGAACACGAGGCCGACGCAGTACGGACGCAGCTCCCCGGCCACGACGAGTTCACTGCCGGGGCAGACCCGCCGCCAGCGGTCGGCGAGTGCGGTCGGTCCGACGTATTTTCCGGTGCTGGTCTTGAAGGTGTCCTTGCGGTGGCCCGTGACGGTGACGAAGCCGTCGGCGTCGATCTCGGCGAGGTCGCCCGTGTGGAACCAGCCGTCGGCGTCGAGTGCGGCAGCGGTATCCGCAGCATCGTCGTGGTAGCCGGTCATCACCCCGGGACTGCGGATGAGGAGCTCACCGGTGTCGGCGATCCGAACCTCGGTGCCCCGCAGTGGCCGGCCGACGGTGCCGGGACGGCGCGCGTCCAGCAGGTTCACACACGACGGCCCGGAGGTCTCCGTGATCCCGTAACCCTCGAGCACCGGCACGCCGAGCCGTTCGAGCCGCTCGGCGATCGCATCGGGCAGCCGTGCCGAACCGGAGATGAGGAAGCGTAGTCGGCCCCCGAGTTCGTCCCGCTCGAGCCGGGCGATCTTCTCGAGGACGTGCGGGACCGATCCGAGGAAGGTCGGACGCACCCTCCGCAGGTTCGCGGTGACCCTGTCGGCGCGACCGTCGACGGCAGTGGTCGCACCCGCGTGCATCGCCATGAGCAGGAGCGACCGGCCGAACACGTGCGCGAGCGGGAGCCACAGCAGTTGGCGGTCGGAGGACGAGATCATGCCCGTCTGCGCCACGGCGCGGGCACCGTAGGTCGTGCTCCGATGGGTCAAGCACGCACCCTTCGTGCGTCCGTCCTCGCACGCGGTGTAGATCAGCGCGGCCGGATCGTCCGGAGACAGCGCCGCGATACGTCGCTCGACGACGTCGGGTGTGGTGTGCAACAGACTGCGACCCTCGGCGGCGAGCTCGTCGAGACGGTCGAGTCGCTGCAGGGAGGTCTCGAGGACCGGTCGATCGGCGATCGTCAGCACGGCGTGAGCACGCCGGATCTGGGCTCGCGCCTCGTCGTCGCGTGTCGCCGGATAGATCGGGACGGAGACGCCGGCCGCGCACGCCACGGCGAGGTCGGCGACGACGGACCGGTAGCAGGTGGTCGCGCAGATCGCGACGCGCATCCCGGGTTCGACACCGCGAGCGATCAGGCCGGCCGCGAGCTCGAAGACCTCCCGGCGCACCTCGGTCCACGTCGAAGGACGCCACCGATCACCCTCCGGACGCAGGTAGGCGACGGATTCGGGGGAGCGGGCGACCCGGTCGAGCAACAGATCCGGCACGGTGGTCGGAAATTTTTCGCGAGCGTCGGCCGGGGTCGTGCTTCTCGTCGCCGAGCGGGGGTTCGCCACTGTTCGCAGCACCTCCCACGGACGAAGAATCGGGGTCGCCCGGTACCCGCGGGCGCGTTGCCGGGTGTCGGAAATGTTACCGCCGGTCGAACCCCGAGGGGCGCAAGTGCGCAGTACACGGGCGCCGATATCGTGGGCACGTGAGTCCCACTGCCCGTCGTCCCGAGGTCCTGATCGCCGAGTTGCGCGACGTCCTGACCGGTCCGCTCGCGGAGATCGCTCAGCGCTTCTCCGTCTACGTCGGCGACCTCGCTCCGCACAGCGCCATGGTGATCTTCACGAGGGAATGCACCGGCCGGCCACGGAAGGTGGCGGGCGACCCGTCGATCGTCGACCGGGTGACCATCGCCGAACTCGATCGGGTGCGGAGCGAGCTCGCCGTGGGGGAGATCCGCCGCGGCAGCTTCCGTGTCGCGGGACGCGATCGCGAAGTGTGCGCGATCCTCGACAGCACCGACACACTGTTGCTGTTCGTGCCGCGCGGCACGCGGGCGACCGCCGCAGCCCTCGAACTCGTGCGCGCGGCGTTCGGCGTGGTCGCCACCGGAATCCGGCTGCAGGTGCACACCGCGAGTCCGGCATATCTTGCGGAGTCGAGGGCCGCCTCGGCGGAGCGGGCCCGCACCGTCGCCGAACTCACCGAGTCCCATGCCGTGACCCTCGAGACGATCCTCGCGACCCTGCGATCGAAGGATCTCGACGACACCCGAGCCCGGACCACGGCACGGGAGACGGCGACCGAGGCGCTGATCGGTCTGCGATCGGCGGTGGATCTGCACCGCGAACTCGCGGAGGAGGCGCTGACCACCGCGTTCGCCCGACTGCACGGCGAACTGCGCGATCTCGTGCGGCACCGGCCGCTCGACCTGCAGATGGTCGCCCCGCCGGTGGGTGGACGGGGACTGCCGGGCGAGGTCGCGCACGCGGCCCGCGCGATCGCCCGGGGGGCGGTGCTGGCGCTGTCGGGCCAGACCGACGTGACACGGGTCCGGGTCGCGTGGAGCTGCGACAACTCGACTCTGCTGGTGGACGTGCGCGACGACGGCACCGGCGAGATCGAGGTCGCCGAACTCGAACGTCAGCTCCGCGATCGTGTCGAAACCCTGGGCGGGGGAATCGAATCCGAATCGACTCCCGGCTGGGGGACGCGGATCGCGGTGAGCTTTCCGCTCGACCTGCCGGTTGCTGCGACGGACGGGCAGGCGCTCGATGCGCTCGCCGCTCTCGCGCCCCGGGAGATCGAGGTGCTCGAACATCTGGTCGCGGGACGCCGCAACCGCGTCATCGCCGAACGTCTCGGCGTGAGCGAGTCGACGGTGAAGTTCCACGTGGCCGGCGTACTACGAAAACTCGGCGTCAGCACTCGCGGCGAGGCCGCGGCTCTCGGTGCAGAGGCCGGGGTCCGCGCCGCGGGCTGACGCCGAGTTCTCCGTCGTCGGGTAGCCCGTCGAGGACGATCAGGCAGCCGGTGCCGGCGACGTGGTCGTCGTGGGGGCGACGGTCGTCGTGGGCGTCCCGGAGGAGGTGGTCGATCCGGCGGTGGTCTCGCCCGTCGCCGGAGTCGTGGTATCCGACGGTGCGGGGACCGCGGCCGTGGTGGTCACCGGGGTGGGCGTGGCTGCCGGCGCACCGGCTTCGGGTGCGAGCGGGGCCACCGGCGCGGCGGGATCGCCCGCGGGGGCCGGTACGCCGTCGACGGGGGCGGGCACGCTGCTGTCGACGACCGCCACACCGTCGGTCTCGGTCGCGGACGGTGAGGTCTCCGGTGCCGTGGACGCCTCCGCGGTCTCGGCCTTCGTCGTCTCCTCGGCGATCATGAGCACCGCGGCCCGGTCGACCTTCTTCGGATCGACCTTCTTGCCCTCCTTGGCTTCCTTGGCCAGGTGTTCGAGCCATGCGGCGGCGTACTCGACGGTGGACGTGCCGTTGCCGTCGATGTCGTCGTCCCAGTAGTCGAAGTGGTGACCGTAGTGGTCCCGGGTCTCCTCGTTGTAGCCGAAGGTCTGGTCGTAGGGGTCGGCGAGCACCACCGCGAGGGTGTTCTGGTTGCTCCGGATGAACCCGACGACCTCCTTGACGATCTTCTCCGGCAGGTATGCGAGATTCGACAGACGCTCCGCGGGGATGGGCGCCTCGGCACCGTCCTCTCCGGTGGCGTCGGCGTCGGCCGCCACAGGCGTGGTGGGGCGTGCGGTAGCGGGGTCGTAGCTCGGATCGGAGACCTTGATCAGCACCTCGAGGAAGGTCTCGTCCGACCGCATCCAATCCGGGTCCGCCGAGATGTCGGCGAGGGCGAGCAGCGCGACCCGACCGATGACCTGGGCCAGGTCGGCGCCGGTCGCGGGGGTGAGGCCCTCGCGCTCGAGCGCGTCGCCGTTGACCTGACGGCCGACGTTCGCGAGCAGTTCGATCAAGGCGATGTTCTCGGGTGCCGAGCAGGTGAAGTCGCCCTCGGAACAGAACGACGCGACCTTGCCGTCGAGGAGACCGAAACCGCCGTTCGTGTCGGGGAGGACGCCGCGGCCGGGAACCGCGGGGCTTCCCGGCTGGTAGGGGCGGTCGAAGCCGTCGGGATTGGTGCCGTTCTCCGCGCCGGGGAAGAAGCCGTCGCCTTCCTTGCGGCCGGCGTCGGAGAGGATGACGACGCCGCTGACGGCGTCGGGATCGATGATCTCCCAGGAACCGTCCTCGCCCGGCTCCTGCGCACCGATCTGCATCGCGGCGCGGCGCGCGACGTCGGCGCCCTCGCTGAACCCGACGATGGCGAACTGGGTGTCGGGGCAGGACCGCCGGATGGCCTTCATCACCTCGATGGTGTTCTCGGCACCCTTGTTCACGGCGTTCTCGTAGCTGGCGAGGTCGGCCGGGTACTCGATGTAGATGGCCGCGTAGCCGTCGCCGGCCTCGTGGTTCGCGAGCGGCGCGCTGATGACCGGCTCGACCCAGTGGCTGCTGTAGGCGCCCTGTTGGGCGGCGGGAAGCCGGTTGCCGTTCTCGTCGACGAGCATCATCGCCTCGTCGCGAGGGATGTCGCCACGACCGCCGATGCCCAGGCTGACCATGTCGTGACATTCGGTGGTCTTCGCGAGGCCGGCGAGATACGGGTCGGCAACGGTGGGGGTGTCCTGTTGCGGAAGCACGATCGCGGCCGCTGCCACGACTCCGAGTGCGGTGGGAGCGAAGACGCCGGCGAGAATTCGCCGACGCGACAGCGACTTTCGAAGTGCCATGGGCCTCTACCAATCCGTTTCTCACCGAGGAATTGCCGGCCCGCCGAAGTGCGGCGGGTCGTAACGGATTTCGTGAAGGTCGGTCGGAGCGTTACATCGACACAGGTTTGCCGAGGTGGCGACGGAGAATGCCGTCGCGAACAGCGGACCGCACAATGCAAGAGAAATACGCCGATCGGACAATTCGACGTCGGCGGGGTGCGACTGGCCGTTCGGCGGGGTCGGACCCGTCGAACGATCAGGAGCAGAGCGTCGCGGGAGTGGCTAGGGTCGGAATCACCGGAAGTCGGAATCACCGGACATTGCCGGTCGCATCACGAAACGGAGACATCATGTCGCAAACAGTCCGCGGAGTCGTCGCTCGCTCGAAGGGAGCGCCTGTCGAGGTCGTGCCCATCGTGATCCCCGATCCCGGACCCGGTGAGGTCGTCGTCGCGATCGCCGCGTGCGGTGTGTGCCATACCGACCTGCATTACCGCGAGGGCGGCATCAACGACGAGTTCCCGTTCCTGCTCGGCCACGAGGCCGCCGGCGTCGTCGAGTCGGTCGGCGAGGGTGTCGACTCCGTCGCCGTGGGCGACTTCGTCGTCCTGAACTGGCGCGCGGTGTGCGGCCAGTGTCGCGCCTGCAAGCGCGGTGAGCCGCAGTACTGCTTCGACACCTTCAACGCCACGCAGAAGATGACGCTCGAGGACGGCACCGAGCTCACCCCGGCGCTGGGCATCGGCGCGTTCGCCGACAAGACCCTCGTGCACGCCGGCCAGTGCACCAAGGTCGACCCGAGTGCCGATCCGGCCGTCGTGGGCCTGCTCGGCTGCGGTGTGATGGCCGGTCTCGGTGCTGCCGTCAACACCGGCGGGGTCACCCGCGGTCAGTCCGTCGCGGTCATCGGCTGCGGCGGTGTGGGCGACGCCGCGATCATGGGGGCCCGTCTGGCGGGTGCCGGCACGATCATCGCCGTCGATCGCGACGACAAGAAACTCGAGTGGGCCACCGATCTCGGCGCGACCCACACCGTCAACTCCACCTCGGTCGACGCCGTCGAGGCGATCAAGGAACTGACGAACGGTTTCGGCGCCGACGTCGTCATCGAGGCCGTGGGCCGTCCGGAGACCTACAAGCAGGCCTTCTATGCCCGCGACCTCGCCGGCACCGTCGTTCTCGTGGGTGTGCCCACCCCGGACATGACCCTCGAGATGCCGCTGATCGATTTCTTCTCGCACGGCGGTTCGCTCAAGAGCTCGTGGTACGGCGACTGTCTGCCCGAGCGCGACTTCCCGACCTACGTCGATCTGTACCAGCAGGGACGTCTGCCGCTCGAGAAGTTCGTCACCGAGCGCATCGGCATCGACGACGTCGAGAAGGCGTTCGAGACGATGCACCGCGGTGAGGTGCTGCGTTCGGTGGTGGTCCTGTGAGCACTTCGCCGATCCGCGTCGACCGGGTCGTCACGTCGGGCACCTTCGCGCTCGACGGCGGCGAATGGGAGGTCGACAACAACATCTGGCTCGTCGGCGACGACTCCGAGGTGGTGGTGATCGACGCCGCGCACACCGCGCAGCCGATCATCGACGCCGTCGGTGGACGGAAGGTCGTGGCGATCGTGTGCACACATGCCCACAACGACCACATCACCGTCGCGCCCGAACTGTCCGAGAAGCTCGACGCGCCGATCCTGCTCAACCCGGCCGACGACATGCTGTGGGAGATGACCCACCCGGGTGTCGCGCACGGCACGCTCGAGGACGGGGAGCGGATCCGGGTGGCCGGCACCGACATCCGGGCGATCGCCACCCCGGGGCATTCACCGGGTTCGACCTGCCTGTACCTGCCGGAAGCGGGTGAGCTGTTCACGGGCGACACGCTGTTCTCCGGCGGACCGGGTGCGACGGGCCGCTCGTTCTCGGACTTCCCGACCATCATCGGGTCGATCCGCGACAAGCTGTTCGCGCTGCCCGCCGAGACGAAGGTGCACACCGGTCACGGCGACGGCACCACCATCGGCACCGAGTCGCCGCATCTCGAGGAGTGGATCAAGCGCGGCAGCTGATGCCGCCGGTGCGCGGTTCCGGTAGCAGGCGCTACCGGAACCGCGCACGAGGGCACCGCTACTCTCACCTTCATGGCGAAGAAGCAGATCCCGGTGATCGTGGTGGCCGGATTTCTCGGCGCGGGGAAGACGACGCTGCTCAACCACCTGCTGCGCAACACCCGCGGTGCGCGGATCGGCGTGATCGTCAACGACTTCGGTTCCGTCAACATCGATTCCATGATGGTGGCGGGTCAGGTCGATTCGATGGTCTCGTTGAGCAACGGATGCCTGTGCTGCGCAGTCGATGTCAGCGACATGGACGCGATGCTCGACAAGCTCGCCCACCGCGCGTCCGATCTCGACGTCATCGTCGTCGAGGCGAGCGGACTCGCCGAGCCCCGTAATATGATTCGGCTCGTCGCCGGCTCGGAGAACGAATACGTCACCTACGGCGGCATCGTGCTCGTCGTCGACGCGGTGGAGTTCGACGCGACCGCAGCGCAGCATCCCGAACTCGAGCAGCACGTCGCTCTCGCAGATCTGGTGCTGATCAACAAGACCGATCGTATCGACGGCGACGCCCACGACGATCTGCTGACCCGCCTGTGCCGGCTCAACTCCCGCGCGGCGGTCGTCTCCACCGACCACGGTCGCATCGATCCGGCGCTGTTGTTCGACATCCCGGAGCGTCCCGGTCCCCGGCCCGGGGAGCAGCTCACCCTCGACGAGCTGCTCTACGAGCAGGACGAGCACGACCACACCCATCTGCACGAGGGCTACGACGCGATCACCTTCGAAGCCGCCGACGCACTACACCCCCGCGTGCTGGTCGATTTCCTCGAGAACCAGCCCGCAGGGGTGTTTCGTATCAAGGGATACGTGCATGTCACTGCCGGGTTGCACACCGCCACCTATCTGGTGCACACCGTGGGCGATCACATCCGATTCGACACGGTGGGTCGCGGGGACGATGTGCCCGGCGGGACGCAGCTCGTCGTCATCGGCGCCGATCTCGACGCCGACGACGTACGGGAGCAATTACGCCGCTGTGTGCCGACCGAACCGGTGTCCGCGGACGCGATGTACGCGATACACCGATTCACGCCTCGCTGACGCGGACGGTCGGGCTCAGCGTGCAGCAGAGGTGCGGCGCTGGGGACGGCGCCGACCACCGGTTGCGGCTGCGGCACCCTGACCGGCCGAACGCCGGCCTCCGGCCGCACGCTGTCCTGCCGAGGAGCGCTGTCCATCCGCGGAACGCTGTCCGCTCGAGGAGGAACGCTGCCCCGAACCGGAGCTCTGAGCGGAACCCTGACGGGGAGCCGACGAACGTCGACCGCCGCCGTTGCGCTGCGGACGCGACGGCGCGGCAGCCTGCTTCGGTGCCGGCGGAACGTGCGGCGCGATCTCGCCGACGAGCTTCAGCACATGCTCGGAATCCGCCGTCACTTTCACCGGGGTGACGTCGATCGCGGCCTTGCGCATGATGGCCGCGAGATCCCTGCGCTGGTCGGGCAACACGACGGTGACGACGTCGCCGGTGCTGCCGGCGCGGGCGGTACGGCCCGAGCGATGCAGGTAGGCCTTGTGCTCGGCCGGCGGGTCGACGTGCACGACGAGTTCGACGTCGTCGACGTGGACACCGCGCGCCGCGACATCCGTCGCGACGAGCACGCGGGCCTCACCCGACGAGAAGGCCGCGAGATTGCGGTCGCGGGCGTTCTGCGAGAGGTTGCCGTGCAGGTCCACCGCCGGAATACCGGAGTCGGTGAGCTGCTTGGCCAGCTTGCGGGCCTGGTGCTTGGTGCGCATGAACAGGATTCGGCGACCGGTACCCGACGCGAGGGTGCGGACGAGGTCCTTCTTGGCATCCATACCCGCGACGTCGAAGACGTGGTGGGTCATCGCGGCGACGGGGGAGGTGGCCTCGTCGACCGAGTGCATGACCGGGTTCTTCAGGAACCGCTTGACGAGCTTGTCGACGCCGTTGTCCAGGGTGGCCGAGAACAGCAGCCGCTGACCGTCTTTCGGCGTCGCCGTCAGGATCCGGGTGACGCCCGGGAGGAAGCCGAGGTCGGCCATGTGGTCGGCCTCGTCGAGCACGGTGACCTCGATGTCATCGAGCGCGACGAACTTCTGGCGCATGAGGTCCTCGAGGCGGCCCGGGCAGGCGATGACGATGTCGACGCCGCGACGCAGGGCCTCGACCTGACGCTTCTGCGATACGCCACCGAAGATCGTGGTGACCTTCAGCCCGGACGAATGCGCGAGCGGTTCGATCGCCGCGGCGATCTGGGTCGCCAGTTCGCGGGTGGGGGCCAGGATCAGGCCACGCGGCCGGCCGGCCGCCCGGGTGCTCCTGCCGGCGAGACGGGCAGCGAGCGGGATCGAGAAGGCCAGGGTCTTACCGCTACCCGTGCGGCCGCGTCCGAGGACGTCGCGGCCGGCGAGCGTGTCGGGGAGGGTGTCCACCTGGATGGGGAAGGGGCTGGTGATCCCGGCGTCGTTCAGTGTGGCGACGAGCGGGCGGGGCACCCCGAGATCGGAGAAAGATGTGGTCATGGAACAGCGCTGCCTTTCGATGCGGCGTGTGTGCACTCGGCGGGTCGTGCCCGTGGTGCTGTGCGATCGCCGCAAGGAAAGCCGGTGCATCTGTGCGTACTGCAGCTGCGCGTGCGGGCCGGGCACGATCCCGGGCCGCCGGTATCCCACGACGGTGGGCGTCGTCGTGACGCCCGAACCATGTCACCCTACCGCACGGGGTGCGTGCCTATCCTCGTCCCGGCTACAGACCCACCCATTCCGAGGCGCCCTCGGTGAAGTGCTGCCGCTTCCAGATGGGTACCTCGGCCTTGATGCGTTCGACCAGCTCGGCGCAGGTGGCGAAGGCTTCTGCGCGGTGCGGGGCGGCGACGGCCGCGACCAGCGCGAGATCGCCGATGGTGAGATCGCCCACTCGATGCACCGCCGCCACCGGCAGTCCCGATTTCGCCGCGACGTCCTCGCAGCACCGCCGCAGGAACGCTTCGGCATCGGGATGTGCCTGGTACTGCAGGGCGGTCACCGACTGCCCGCCGTCGTGGTTGCGGACGACACCGGTGAAGACCACCACGGCACCGTGTTCGGCGCCAGCCACCGCGGCGTCCACCGCCGCGGGATCGAGTGGCTCCGACGAGATCCTGGCCAGTAGTTCACTCATGAGCGCCGCCTCCTGCGACTTGGGCCAACAGATGGTCGAGGATCGGGTCGAGGGCGGCGAGACCGTCCTTGACCCCGCCGGGAGAGCCGGGCAGGTTCACGACGACCGTGCGGCCCGCGAGACCGGCGATCCCGCGTGAGAGCACCGCGTGCGGAGTGGCGGCGAGTCCGCGCTGCCGGATCGACTCCGCGATGCCGGGCAGCTCGCGATCGAGCAGTGCGAGAGTCGCTTCGGGGGTGGCGTCGGTGGGCGACGCTCCGGTACCGCCGGTCGTGACGACGAGGGCCGGACCCGGACGGACCGCGTCGGCGAGACCGGCGGCGATGTCGGCGTCCGCATGGACGAGGGGGCCGCGGACTGCGAATCCCTTGTCTTCGAGCCACGATCGGATGAGCGGGCCGGTGCGGTCCTCGCGGGTGCCCGCCGCGACACCGGTCGATGCGACGACCACCGTGGCGGAACGCCCCGACTGTTCCGGCAGTTGCTCCTCCCGCTCCGGCTTCCCGTCCCGGTGGGGAGCGTCGTCGCGGGTCCAGTGGCCGCGCTTGCCGCCCTCCTTGGAGACCAGCCGCACGCCGTCGAGAACGGCGGCCGGATCGACGGCCTTGACCATGTCGTGCAGGGTCAGGCCCGCGACGGCGACCGCGGTGAGCGCCTCCATCTCGACTCCGGTCGGGCCCTTGGTCTTCGCGGTGGCCTCGATCGTGATCGAGGTGTCGGTGAAATCGAACATCACCTTCACCGACGACAGCGCCAGCTGATGACACAGGGGGATGAGCTCCCAGGTGCGTTTCGCCGCGGCGATACCCGCGATGCGGGCCGTGGCCAGGACGTCGGCCTTGGGCATGTCATCGGCCCGGACGAGCGCGATCACCTCGGGGGTGGTGACGAGTTCGCCTGCCGCCACGGCGATCCGTGTGGTGTCGGTCTTCGCGGAGACGTCCACCATGCGGGCGCGTCCCTGGTCGTCCAGGTGGCTGAGATCGGTCACAGGATCCGTACTTTCACGAGGTCTCCGGCTTCGAGGGAGGTGGTGTCGGCGGGGATGTCGAGGAGCACGTCGGCGGCGGCGAGTCCGGCGACGAGATGCGATCCGTGCCCGCGGAAGGGGGTCACCCCGTTCTCGTCGAGCCGTCCCCGCAGGAACTGGCGGCGCCCCGGGATCGACGTGAGATCGGTGGTGAGCGGCAGCTTCTCGCACACGACCGGCGGATAGCCGGCGGCGGCCCGCAGCGCCGGTCGCGCGAACACCTCGAACGAGACGAGGGCGCTGACAGGATTACCGGGGAAGGTCAGGATCGGGACACCGTCGACCACCGCGGTGCCCTGGGGTCCGCCGGGCTGCATCGCCACCGACACGAACTGCCCGCCCTGGGGGCCGAGCGTGTCCTTCACGACCTCGAAGTCACCCTTCGACACCCCACCCGAGGTGAACACCACGTCGGCGACACCCACGGCGTGTCGGAGCATCGTCACGAATTCCTCGGGATCGTCGTGGCAGTGGTCGATGGTCACGACGTCCGCGCCGTTGGCCGTCGCGCTCGCTGCCAGCGCCGGTCCGTTGGAATTGAAGATCTGGCCGGGGCCGAGTTCGCTCCCGGCCGTGACGAGTTCGCTTCCGGTGGAGATGATCGCGACGCGCGGCCGTGCACGGACGGGAATCGAGGTGAGACCGACGGCGGCGAGCGCAGCGATGTGGCGGGCGGCGAGGACCGTGCCGGCCGGGAGCAGCAGATCGCCCTTGCGGACGTCGGTGCCCGCCTCACGCACGTAGGTTCCGGGCGCCACGCTGCGCTCGACGGTGACGGTGTCCGGGTCGGGGGAGCGGGTGTCCTCGACCGGGACGACGGCGTCGGCGCCGTCCGGGACGGGTGCGCCCGTCATGATCTTCAGCGCGTGACCCGGTTCGAGCGCCGCGACGGTGTCGCCCGCGGCCAGCACGCCCTGCACGGGCAGATCCGTGGGGGCCGACGCGAGGTCGTGTGCGCGTACGGCGTAACCGTCCATCTGGGAGTTGCGGAAGGGCGGCAGGTCCAGCGGGGACTCGATGTCCTGCGCGAGCGTGCGGTGCAGTGCGTGGGCGAGCGGCACCCGCAGCGGGCTCTTCTCCCACAACGGGCCGAGCAACTCCGCCACGTGCTGTTCGTGTTCCTCCACGGACCGCTTGCCGCTCGTCATGCCGCCATCCTAGGCACACGAGTGGCGCGCCCCACCCTCGACGACGCGCCGTGGGTGCCCCGTCTGTCCGGATGCGGTGTCACGATCATCGGTTGTGGGCATACTGGGCTGTATGAAAGCGATGGTCGTATGACAGCCGTGGACATGGGCATCCCGGTCGTGCGCGATCGCGCAGACGACGTGTCCGATCGGCCCGACGTGCCCGAGCTCCTCGACCGTTTCGGTCGTGTCGCACGAGACCTGCGGGTATCCCTCACCGAGAAGTGCTCGCTGCGCTGCACCTACTGCATGCCTGCCGAGGGACTTCCCGAGATCCCCCGCGACAAACTGCTCACGAGCGCCGAGATCGTGCGTCTGGTGGGCATCGCGACCGGTCGGCTCGGTGTCCACGAGGTGCGCTTCACCGGCGGGGAACCGCTCATGCGCCGAGATCTCGAGGACATCGTCGCCGGATGCGCGGAGCAGACGCCGGGCCTGCCGATCGCACTGACCACCAACGCGGTCGGTCTCCGACATCGCGCGCAGGCACTGGCGGACGCCGGACTGACCCGGGTGAACATCTCGCTGGACACCATCGACCGCGAGCACTTTGCGCGGCTCACGCGCCGCGACCGGCTCGATTCGGTGCTCGACGGCATCCGGGCTGCGGTGACCGCCGGGTTCGGACGGGTGAAGGTCAACGCCGTCCTGATGCCGGAGACCCTCGAGGGTGCGGCAGATCTCTTGGCATGGTGCCTGGACGAGGGCGTCGAGCTGCGGTTCATCGAGCAGATGCCCCTCGACGCCGATCACACCTGGGCCCGTTCGCAGATGGTGCCGGCGGAGCAGTTGCTCGACGTGCTCGGTCGACGGTTCACGCTCACCGCGACCGAACGGGAAGATCCGTCCGCGCCGGCCGAACGCTGGCTCGTAGACGGCGGCCCGGCGACCGTCGGGATCATCGCTTCGGTCACCCGTTCGTTCTGCAGCGACTGCGACCGCACGCGCCTGACGGCCGAAGGGACGGTCCGGTCCTGCCTGTTCAGCGACCGGGAGACCGACCTACGCGCAGCCCTGCGGGGCGGCGCCACCGACGACGAACTCGCCGCGGTGTGGCGCGGGGCGATGTGGAACAAATGGGCCGGACACGGAATGGACGCGGCGGACTTCGCGCCGCCGCAGCGGAGTATGGGAGCTATCGGTGGCTGATGTGACGACCGGAATCGAGGTGCGGTACTTCGCCGCGGCGGCGGACGCGGCCGGACGTGAGAAGGACACGATCGACCTGCCGGAGGACGCCGATCTCGGTGCGCTGCGTGCCGTTCTCGTCGATCGCTACGGACCCGGTATGGAGCGCGTCCTGTCCGTGGCGGCATTCCTGCTCGAGCCCGGCGACGGCGGTACGGGCGAACTCACCCGGGACCTCGGCCGCCCGGCCGGGTCCCGAGTGGACGTCCTGCCGCCCTTCGCGGGTGGTTAACCCTCGCGCCACCAGGTATCGAAGGGCGCCACGGGCATCACGCGCTTGTGCCGCGTGTCGAGGAACTTCGTCTCGAGCCGCTTGGCGAGGTCGTCGGTGACGTCCTTGCCTTCGAGATAGTCGTCGATCTCGCTGTAGGTCATGCCGAGCGCTTCCTCGTCGGGCAGCGCGGGGCGGTCGTCCTCGAGGTCGGCGGTGGGGATCTTGATCCAGGTGCTCTCGGGCGCCTCGAGCTCGCGCAGCAGCGCCGCGCCCTGCCGCTTCGTCAGACCGGCCAGGGGAGTGATGTCCACGCCGCCGTCGCCGTACTTGGTGTAGAAGCCGGTCACCGCTTCGGCGGCGTGATCGGTGCCGACCACGAGGTAACCGAGCTCGCCGGCGATCGCGTACTGGATCATCATGCGCTCGCGGGCCTTGATGTTGCCGCGCACGAAATCGCGCAGACGCGTCTCGGTGCCGTGCAGCGCGCGGGCCGCCTCCGAGGCGGTCGCGTCGGCTCCGGGCTTGACGTCGACGCCCAGCGTGCGGTCGGCACCGATGAACTCGAGTGCGACGAGGGCGTCGTGCTCGTCGGCCTGCTTGCCGTAGGGCAGACGCACCGCGACGAACTCCGCCGTGTGGCCCTCGGCGCGGAGCTTCTCCGCTGCGAGCTGGGAGAGCTTGCCGGCGAGCGTGCTGTCCTGCCCGCCGCTGATGCCGAGCACGAATCCCTTCGCGGGAGTGCTACGGAGGTAGTCGGCGAGAAACTGCACCCGCGCGTCGATCTCGGCGCGCGGGTCGATGGAGGGCTTCACCCCGAGTTCTTCGATGATCCGATCGCGAAGGTTCGTCATCTGCACGACACTAGCGTTCCCGTGTTACTGCTGCGATACAACGGCGAAGAGCGCGGGCAGGCAGACTCTTCGGCGTGAGCACCGGAGATCTCTTCCGCAAACACGACCCGCACGCGAACCCGGATTTCTTCCGGGCCGAGGCGGCCGGTCTGGCGTGGCTCGCCGAGGCCGGTATGCCGGTGGCGGCGGTGCGGTCGGTGAGCGAGCACCACATCGAACTGGACCGGATCGCCGAGACGTCCCCTTCCGCCGAGGCCGCACGGAACTTCGGCGCGGCACTCGCGCGGATGCACGACGCCGGTGCCGGCGGTTTCGGCGCGGCACCCGACGGTTACGACGGGCAGCTGTTCATCGGACGCCGTCCCATGAGCCGCACCGTGCACGACACCTGGGGATCGTTCTACGTCACCGAACGGGTGCTGCCCTTCCTGCGCATCGCGGTCGACGCGGGCAGCGTCACCGGCCACCAGTGCCGCGACATCGACGCCGCCTGCGATCTCGTCGCGGCGGGAGCCTTCGACGACGACGATCCACCCGCGCGGCTGCACGGAGACCTGTGGAACGGCAACGTGCTGTGGTCCCCGCAGGGCGTCGTCCTGATCGATCCCGCCGCGCACGGCGGACACCGCGAAACCGACCTGGCGATGCTCGCACTCTTCGGCTGCCCGCACCTGCGCCGGGTCGTCGAAGGCTACGAATCGGCGCATCCGCTGGGCGTCGGATGGGAGCGGCGGGCGCCCGTGCACCAGCTGCATCCACTGGCGGTACATGCCGCGGGATACGGTGCCGGGTACGGGCGGGAGCTGCACCGGGCGGCACTCGCGACCCTCGAACTCGGAGGCAGTACGTGAACGGGATCCTCGTCGTGTCCGCAACCCGCGCCGAGGCGGCGCACGTCCCGGAGCGCTACGAGACGGTGATCACCGGGATCGGGAAGGTGGACGCGGCGGTCGCCGTCACGGCGGCGCTCGCGGCGTATCCGGCCGACGCGCGGCCGCTCGTCGTCAACATCGGTACCGCCGGCGCGTTGCGCACGCATCACTCGGGGTTGTTCCTCCCGTCCGCCGTGCTCAACCACGACATCAGCAGCGAGATCCTGAAGAGCCTCGGTCATCCGGTGCGGGACGTTGTCGACATCGACGACGGGGACGGCAGTGTGCTCGCGACCGGTGATTCGTTCGTCTCGGACGCACAGATCCGCGACGCGCTCGCCGCCCGCGCCGATCTGGTGGACATGGAAGGTTTCGCAGTCGCCTACGCCGCTCGTCGTATGGGCGCGCGGTGCCGGCTCGTCAAGCACGTGAGCGATCAGGCCGACGACTCCGCGCTCGATTGGCCGAAGCAGGTCGACCGCAGCGCACAGGAACTCGCGCGGTGGCTCGTCGAGCGCTACTGACGCATCTCAGCGCCCATTCGTGCGTTCGGTGAGTGTGACGGTGACCGAACCGGTGGTCAGAGTGAGGATCTCCCCGTCGAGCGTCCACCGGGGTGCGCCCGCGAACAGCGTCCGCACCCAGTCGTCGGCGCCGTCGCGCGGGGGAGGGCACGCCATCCTCGTGGACGCCAGGGTTCCGGCACGGATCTGTCCTCCGGACAGGTCGGCGGTGCCGGTGAACCGGTTGCATCCGGCGGATGCGGCGAGCCGCTCCCGGGCGGGGAACGACAATTCCAGCGGGCCGCCTCCGGGGATGGGCCGCCCCGTGACCTCGGTGGAGACGTAGCGGCGGCCGATCGGATCGGACGGCGATGCTCCGATTCCGCATCCGGACAGCACCGCACCCAGAGTGAGGACGGCGACGACACGGACTGCTCCCGGCATGCGTCTCACGGTACCGAGAACGGATCAGCGGGCCGTGAACTCCAGTCCGTCGGTGCCGTTCGCCGCGATGAGCGTCATCGACGATCCCTCGATGCTGTAGGTGGTCTCACCTGCGAGCACGGTGAGGATGTGTGTCTCGATGTCGGTGACCTCGGGGTCGGCGCAGGCGGCACGGGTCATGGTGAGCGGTTCGAACAGGACGACGTCGTCACCGACTTCGGCGGTGCCGCCGAACTCGTTGCAGCCCGTGTTGCCGGTGACGGTGCCGTCCTCGGAGAACACGAGCGTCGGCGCGGCGCTCTCGAGTGCCACCGAGGTGGTTACGGCATCGGCGGTGCGCAGCGACGTCACCACCCAGTCGGTGCCGGCGATCGGACGGTCGGGGTCGACGACCTTCTCGTCCTCGAGAAAGACCGTGATGTCGTCGCCGGTCAGGGTGACGGAGTTCCCGTCGAGCGACCACCGGGGTTCCACGCCGAACAGGGCCGTGAGCCAGGCGTCGGCCTCTTCGCGCGCGGGCGGGCAGGCCATCATCGTGCTCGCCAGGTTCGATGTCTTCACCGTGCCGCCGGACAGGTCCACGCCGCCGACGAAGCGATTGCATCCGGCGGTCGCCGAGATACGTCCGTCCTCCGGGAACGCGACCACCAGCGGCCCGGCCCCGGGGATCTGTGCACCCGTCACGTTCGTCGACACGAAGGTGCGACCGGTGAGGTCGTCGGCCGAGTTGCCGGCCGAATCCGAATCGGTGCTGCACGCGGCGGCCACGGCCGCCAGGCAGATCAGCGCGCATACCCGGAATGTGCGAAACATGCCGTTACGGTACGGCGCTCGATCCGGATTCGTGGGCACCTCGGCCGGTGACGACGCGGTGTGCCAGTTCGGCCCAGTTGTCGGCGAGTCGGCGCAGCGGATAACCGAGTTCGCGCCACTGGTGGAGCACCAGCGTCGCCTCGAGCGACGCCATCAGCGAGGTCGCCAGCAACCGGGTGTCGCCGCCGATGTCGGCAGCGCGCAGTAGGGCGTCGACGTGGGCGAGCGAGACCAGGTGGGCGGGGGCGGAGTAGTGGGAGTCCCCGGCGGCCTCGGCCGCGCGAAGCAGTTCGCCCTGCACCTCGACGAGTTCGATGCGCGCACGGCCGAAGGCGATCAGCCGGTCGAGGGGTTCGCCGTCCGGGCCGAGCGGGGGCGGGCCGAACAGGAAACCGTGCTGGAACTCGCGCTCGCTGTGGTCGAGCAGTGCGCGGACGAGACCGGCGCGGGAACCGAACCTGCGGAAGACGGTGCCTTTACCGACCCCGGCCCGCGCCGCGACGGCATCCATCGTCACGGCGTCGACGCCGCGCTCGGCGACGAGCAGGGCGGCGGCGTCGAGCAGACGAGAACGATTACGTGCGGCGTCACCCCGTTCGGAGAGTTGCTCCTCCGCCAGGGGTAGCGCCCGAGCGCTCGCCAGGGGCAGTGCTCGACCGTCCGCGTCCGGCAAGGGGCGAGTGTTCACAAGGTCACACTCTAGCGGGGCGAGGAATAAAGCGGACCGCGGTCCGTTTAACCTTGCGTAGTCAACCACTTCGACCCGAGGATGTTCCCATGACCCGAGTTCTCGCCCTCGTCGGCAGCCTGCGCGACGGCTCCGTCTCCCGTCAGCTCGCCGAGACCGCCGCGGCGGTCGCCGCCGAGAACGTCGAGGTGACCCTCTACGAGGGCCTCGCCGACGTTCCCTTCTACAACGAGGACCTCGACGGCGAAGCGGCTCCCGCTGCTGCCGTGGCCCTGCGTGACGCTGCCGCCGACGCCGATGCCGTACTGGTCGTCACCCCCGAATACAACGGCACCGTCTCCGCAGTGCTCAAGAACGCCGTCGACTGGCTGTCCCGCCCCTACGGTGCCGGCGCGCTGAGCGGCAAGCCCGTCGCCATCGTGAGCCAGTCGCCCAGCCAGAACGCCGCGAAGTGGGCCCTCGAGGACGCGGTCAAGGCCGTCGGAATCGCCGGCGGCACGATCGTCGACGGTGGTTCGCTGTCCGTCGGTGAGACCTTCGGCAAGTTTGCGGGCGTCCACGCCAAGGAGCACGCCGAGACCGCGCAGCAGGTCGCTGCGGTTGTCGCGGCACTCGCCGACGCCACCAAGGTGCTCGCCAACGCCTGATCGGAGCGTCCGTCCTCCGGCGGACCGACCGGCCCCGACACCCGCGGTGCCGGAGACTCCCGAGGTCTCCGGCACCGCGGGTGTCCGCGTCTCTGCGCGTCCGTCGCATCGCCGGAAGTTCGGCTCGTCGCGCTCTCGACGGTTCGATACGGCCTGCAGCGGGAATGCCCCGGACACAGCCCACCGTTCGGAGGTTTGCCCATGACAACCGGGGACACGAGGACCGATCCCGGCCACCGACCCGATCTCGACATAGTTCTCCACGTCGACGGGGTGGAGCATCGCGTCCCGATCGACGTCCGCACCACCGTGCTCGACGCGCTGCGCGACCGCCTCGGGATCACCTCCCCGAAGAAGGGATGCGATCTCGGTCAGTGCGGAGCGTGCACCGTGCTGATCGACGGCCGCCGCACCCTCTCGTGCCTTTCCCTCGCCGTCTCGCACGGCGGCGCCGAGATCGTCACCGCCGCCGGACTCGCCGACGGCGAACTGCACCCGCTCCAGGCGCGGTTCATCGAGGACGACGCCTTCCAGTGCGGCTACTGCACTCCCGGCCAGATCTGCTCCGCTGTCGGGATGCTCGACGAATTCGCCGACGGGGCACCGAGCCACGTCACGGCGGACCTCGAACACGCGCCGGAACTCGACGACGACGAGATCCGGGAACGCATGAGCGGAAATCTGTGCCGCTGCGCCGCCTATCCCAACATCGTCGCGGCGATCCGCACCGTCGCGAGCAGCGACAGCCGGATCGTCGACGGCGACAGCCGGGTCGATACGGAGGAGGCGCGATGAGCTCCCTGCGTTACGAGAGACCGGCCGATCCCGCCGCTGCGGTCGCCGTCGTACACGAGACCCCGGGCGCGGTCTTCCTCGCGGGCGGAACGAATCTGGTCGACCACCTCAAACTCGGCGTCGCGGCCCCCGATCTCCTCGTCGACGTCTCGCATCTGCCTCTCGACATCGTCGAGGAGGCGGCGGACGGAGGAATCCGAGTGGGCGCCAACGTCCGAAACAGCGACCTCGCCGCCCATCCGTTCGTGCGGCGCAACTACCCGATGCTGTCGCGTGCATTGCTGTCCGGTGCCTCGCCCCAACTCCGGAACACCGCGACCACCGGTGGCAACCTGCTCCAGCGCACGCGCTGCTCGTACTTCCGGGATGTGACCACCCCCTGCAACAAGCGCGAACCCGGCACCGGTTGCTCCGCGATCGGCGGATACACCCGTTACCACGCGATACTCGGTGCGTCGGAGCAGTGCGTGGCCACCCACCCGTCCGACATGGCGGTCGCGCTGCTCGCGCTCGATGCCGAAGTCCTCGTCCTCGGCCCGGGCGGTGAACGTGCGATCGCGGTGGAGGACTTCTACCGGCTTCCCGGCGACACTCCCGAGCGCGACACCGTGCTCGAACGCGACGACCTCGTCGTCGGTGTGCGGATCCCGGCATCGCAGAGTTCGCTGTCCACCTATCGCAAGGTGCGCGACCGGGCGTCCTACGCCTTCGCGCTGGTCTCGGTCGCGGCCGAGATGACCGTCGCGGACGGGACGATCACCGGATGTCGCCTCGCGTTCGGAGGGGTGGCACACCGCCCGTGGCGGGCGCATCGGGCGGAAGCCGCACTTCTCGGGCAGCACCCCTCCGACGACGTCTTCGCCGCCGCGGCCGAGGCGGAACTCGCCCAGGCGAGCCCCCTCGACGGCAACGCCTACAAGATCCCGCTGCTGCGCCGAACCGTGGTGGCGACCCTGCGCGAACTCGACGAACGACGGGAACGAGGTGAATCCGCATGAGCCCCGAGCCGATCCGAGCGGGCGGACGCTCCACCGCGCGAATCGACGGACCGGCGAAGGTCGCCGGGACGGCGCCGTACGCCTACGAGCACCCGGTCGACGATCCCGTCTTCCTCGTGCCGCTCACCTCCACCATCGCCCGGGGGCGGGTCGAGCGGATCGACACATCCGCCGCCGAAGCGGTACCCGGGGTGCTGAAGGTGCTCACACCTTGGAACGCCCCGAGACTTACCGACGAGGCCGAAGGTGAGTACTCCGTCCTGCAGACACCCGACGTGCTGTACCGGGGGCAGATCATCGGAGCGGTCGTCGCGGAGAGCTTCGAAATCGCCCGGGAGGCGTGCTTCCTGCTGGAGGTCGAATACAGCGAGGAACCACACGATGCACTCTTCCGCGCCGACCATCCCGATGCCTACACGCCCGAGACGGTCAACGGCGGCTACGAGACCGATTCCGAGCGAGGTGATGTCGACGCCGCATTCACCCGTGCCGACACGGTGATCGACCAGTGGTATTCCACACCGGAGGAGCACAACAACCCGCTCGAACCGCACACCGTCGTCGCGGTGTGGAGGAACGACGTGGTTCCGTCGAACGGTGCGGACGACGAGTACGCCCTGACGCTGTACACCTCGACGCAGCATCCGCACGGTGTTGTCGAGACCCTCGCCCCGGTCTTCGGTCTGGACCCGGATCGGATGCGGGTGGTGTGTCCGTACATCGGCGGGGGATTCGGCTCGAAGGGTGGCCCCCACGCGCACGATGTGCTCGGCGGACTGGCGGCGCGGTCCCTCCCCGGAAGGCCGGTCAAGTTCGCGGTCTCCCGACCCGACATGTTCGCTTACGTCGGCTACCGGTCCCCGACGGCCTCGCGGGTCCGGCTCGCGGCCGACCGCGACGGCAGGGTCACCGGTCTCGTGCACGAGGTGTTCGCACAGTCGTCCCGGGTCACCGAGTTCGTCGAACAGGCGGCGGTGCCGTTGCGCAATCTCTACGACGTCGACAACGCCCGCACGTCCCACCGCGCGATTACACTCGACGTTCCGGCGCCCTTCTGGATGCGCGCTCCCGGCGAGGCCCCCGGCATGTTCGCGGGTGAAGTGGCGATGGACGAACTCGCCGCCGAACTCGGCATCGACCCGATCGAACTGCGCATCCGCAACGAACCCGAGGCCGATCCGGAGACGGGAAAGCCGTGGTCCTCACGGCGTCTCGTCGAATGCCTCCGCGAGGGCGCACAGCGATTCGGATGGGACCCGTCCGATCGCGAACCCGGCACCCGCCGGCAGGGCAACACGCTCATCGGTACCGGTGTGGCGGTCGCGACCTATCCGCACATGGTCAATCCCGGTTCGGAGGCACACATCCGGCATCTCGGGGAGGGCCGCTACTCCGTCCGCATCGGAGCGACCGACCTCGGCACCGGTGCGTGGACGGCCCTGACGCTCATCGCCGCCGACGCCCTCGGACGTCGACCCGAGGACGTGGACCTCGAGATCGGCGACAGCGCACTACCCAACGGTACCGTGGCCGGTGGTTCGTCGGGTACCTCGTCCTGGGGTACCGCGATCGTCACGGCCGCAGAGCAATTCGGCAAGCGATTCGGCGACGACCCGCCGGTGGGTGCCGAGCTGTCCGCGACCGCAGCCGAGAACCGCGAACTGGAGCACTACACCGCGCAGTCCTTCGGCGCGCACTTCGCCGAAGTACACGTCGACGCCGACACCGGGGAGATCCGGGTGCCCCGGATGTTCGGTCTGTTCTCCGTGGGACGGGTCATCAATCCGCGGACGGCACGCTCGCAGTTCATCGGAGGGATGTCGTTCGGGATCTCGATGGCCCTGTTCGAGGAGAGCATCCGCGACGCGCGCTTCGGGCACGTCGTCAACCACGATCTGTCCGAATACCACGTGCCGACCCACGCGGACATCCGTGGGATCGAAGCGGATTGGCTCGACGACGAGGATCTGCACGCCACGCCGATGGGCTCGCGGGGGATCGGTGAGATCGGGATCGTCGGCAGCGCCGCCGCGGTCGTGAACGCCCTGTGGCACGCGACCGGGGTGCGGGTGCGGCACCTGCCGGCCCGGCTCGACGACCTACTGGTCGGCTTGCCCTGACCCGTCGGACCGATAACAGACGAGTGTCCAGCGATTGATGCCCGCCTGACGGCGGTAACGCAGTTCGTCGAGCGCGGCGAGGGCGATGGCGAGCCCTCGACCGCGCTCGGCGAGTGCGTCGGGGAGTTCGACCGAACGCAGATCGACCCGGGCCGGGGCGCCGTCGTCGACGAACACGGCCTCGAGGCGATCGGGGTGGAGTTCCAGGGTGAGCGCGACCGAGACCGCGTCTCCCCGGCCGGCATGCTCGATGATGTTCGCGCCGATCTCGGCGACCGCGATCTCGAACTGCATGCGATCCGAGTCGTCGAGCTCCTCGGCGGCGAACATCTCGGCGGCCAGGTCCATGATCCGGTCGAGGGTGCCTTCACTCGTGGTGGCGGACAGCTCCCACCGTCTCGAAGGGCGCTCGGCGGGTTGTGCTTCGGGCGGCCGGTCAGTCGCCATCGAAAGCCGCGTCCGCGGAATCGTGTGTCGTCAGCACCCGGTCGAGCCGGGTGAGCGCGAGAACGCTCTGCACCTGGGCGGTCGGTGCGGCGATCCGCAGGTCGCCGCCCGCCTGACGGGCGGCCTTCAACCCGGAGACCAGTGCGCCGAGACCGGAGGAGTCGATGAAGTCGGTCCGGCTGAGGTCCACCACGAGTCGGCTGGATCCGTTCTCGACGAGACCACGTAGCTGCTCACGAAGGCGCGGTGCCGCAACCATGTTCAGGCGGCCCGTGGGCTGCACGACCGTGCTCGTTCCCACCTGGCGGGTTTCGTAGTGGCTCATCGATCTCCTTCGCTTTCGGGTCCACGGTAGCGAGCTGCCTGGATCACTACCGAGAGAATGAACAGGTCGAACACGACCCAGACGAGGTTCGCGGTGACTCCCAGCACCGAGATATCGCCGAGGAACAGCCGCACGGTGCCGGTGATCGCTGCGATCACCAGTAGCGCCATGACGAGCAGCTGCTGCCGGAACAGATACCACGGGACACCCTCACCCCCTTGGCGTGTCTTCGGAGTGACCGCGAAGTCCAGCGGCTTGTCGAAATAGACGTTGAGGAAGGCGGTCCAGCACGCTCTGATCCACACCGGGAACAAGGCGAGGCTGTACTGCTGGCCACGCCAGGTCGGCGTCCCACGGCCCACGATGAAGAACAGCAACTGACTCAGGATCAGGAATGGGACGAGTCGCGAGAAGAAGTCGAGGCTGTACGCCTCGACCGGCAGGATCCCGAAGACGAGATAGATCACCGGCGCCGCGAAATAGGCGAGCGCGGCGAAGCCGGAGAGATAACTCCACATCGTCGACCAGTACATCAGGCGCTGCGCGACGGTCATGCCCTTCTGGACGAGTGGGTTCTCCCGCAGCATCACCTGGATCGTGCCCTGCGCCCAGCGAAGTCGCTGGGTGACCATCGTCTTCGGATCCTCCGGGGCCAGCCCGTACGCGAGGATCTCGTGGTGGTAGACGGACTTCCAGCCGGCGCCGTGCAGACGCATCGAGGTGGCCATGTCCTCGGTCACGGAGATGGTGGCCAACGCGAGCATCGGCTCGGCCTCCTCCGCGCGGTCGACGTCGACCGCGCGGATCATCGCGCGGATGGATTCGAGCGCGCCGAGCGGTGACCACTCGCGGTCGGCGAGCCGTTCGAGGACGGTGTCGTCGATCGTGAGGGCGTCGGAGCCGTGTGCGTCGAGCGCTGCGATCTCCTCGAGATCGGCTCGGATGCTGCCGAAGTCGGCGTCGACGATGCTGCGTGCGGCGGCGTCGACCGTCTGCTGGAAGCGGAAGGTGACGTCGGCGAGTGCCGCATCGGTCCGGAGTTCGCCACGTGCGGTGCGCACGGCCCGGCGCACCGAGTCGAGTGCCGCGGCCACGTCCGGCTGGTCGGCGGGCACTTTCCGGCGTGCCCGGTCGACCACCCTTCCCGCGGTGCGCAGGGTGCGTTCCACACCGTCCTCGACGGCCTGGACATAGCCGGCGATGCCGAGCTGCATGAGTGCTTCACGTCGCAGGATCGCGTTGGACCCGCAGAAGAAGGCCGCGTTCCAGCCGTCCTTGCCCTGCTGGATCGGGCCGTAGAACAACGGGGCCTGACTGCCGAGCGGATCGGAGTCGGGGACATTGGTGAAGTACTGCGGGGTCTGGACCAGGGCCATGCTGTCGTCGGTGAAGTATCCGAGTGTGCGGTCGAGGATCTCGGGTTCGGGTACCTGGTCGGCGTCGAGGATCAAAAGGAACTCGCCGTCGGAGTGCAGCAGGGCGTTGATGAGATTGCCGGCCTTGGCATGACGGGGCTTGTTCGTCCAGCTCGCCGACCGCGTCATGTAATCGACGCCGAGTTCGGCTGCGGCCGCGGCGAGTTCGGGCCGGGCTCCATCGTCGAGGATCCACGTGCGGTGCGGATAGCGTATGCGTTGCGCGGCTGCTGCCGTGCGCAACACCAGATCCACGGGTTCGTTGTAGGTGGTGATGAAGACGTCGACCGTCATACCGGCGGGGGCGACGGGCGGCTCGGGACGTCTCCTCAACCGCCACATCGTCAACGCGAACAGCAGTGAGTCGATCAGGCTGTACGTCTCGGCGAGAACGAGCGGGACCGCGATCCACCACGCATCCCAGTTCACGGAGAACAGCCAGCGCCAGACGATGTAGTTCAGCCCGACGATCACGGTGAGGACGATGAGTACGCGCAGGAACGGGGACGGGTAGCCCGCCTTCGTGACCGCGTTCACGGCGCCACCCTTCGTCGTACCGCGACCACGGTGACGTCGTCGAGCGGCGGATCGCTCTCCGTCAGGGCTCGTGCAGCGGCCACCAGGGCCTCCGGGGTGGTGTGAGCGGCCACGAAACGACACAGGGCCGCCGGGTCGCTCTGTTCGTCGAGCAGGTCGAGCAGGCCGTCCGAGCAGACCACGAGCATGTCGCCCGGATCGAGCTGCGCAGTCTCGGACGTCCAGGTGGTCGCCGGGAAGATTCCGAGCGGAGGACCGCCGCCGTGGAGCGGTTCGACCTCACCGTCGGCGCGACGGATCGCAGCCAGACCGTGCCCGGCGTCGGCGTAGTCGACCTGTCCCGTGGAGAACTCGACCGCGGCGACGAAGGACGTGACGAATGTCCCGGTGTGCTCGAAGTCGTCGGCGAGATGTTCGGCACCGAGGGTCAGAACCATCCCGGTGTCGAGGACGCTGACGGGACGGCGCCCGAACCGATCGAGCACCCGACCTACCCCGCGCAGCGAGGAGCGCACGGCCGAGGACAGGATCGCGGCGCCGAGCCCCTTGCCCATGACGTCGGCGACGGTGATCACCAGACCCTCGCGGAGCCGATAGTGGTCGTAGAAGTCGCCGCCCACCATGAAGGCGGGCAGGCACGTCGTGGCGATCTCGTAACCGGGAAGATCCGGTAGCGGCCGGGGGAGGAGCTGGTTCTGGATCTCGGCGGCCCGGTCGAGTTCGTCGGAACGATCGAGCTCGCGTTGAGCCCACTCGGCCAGCTCCGCGAACGTGTCGAGCTGATCCGGGTCGAGGTTTCTCTCCTCGGTGTCGTAGATGCAGAAGGTGCCCACGGGGTGTCCGGTGGGGCCGAACAGCGGATAGCCGGCGTAGAACCGGATTCCACCTGCACCACCGATGCCGGGGATATCCATGAATGCCGGGTCGGACGCGGCATCGGGGATGACGAGTGCAGGGTCTTCCGGTTGTTCGTAGGCTCGAGCGATGGTGGTGCGGCACACCGTCCTTTCGCGCGGAACGTCGGAGAGCTCCAGTCCGAGGATCGATTTGAACCACTGCCGGTCGTGGTCCATCAGCGAGAGCGAGGCCATCGGGACGCCGAACACGCGGCACGCCATGCGGGTGATCTTGTCGAATCGCTCTTCGCGTGGAGTGTCGAGCAGTTCGAGCCGTTCCACATCACGCATGCGTTCGTCCTCGAGATGCTCGGGGAGCAGCGACGCCTCGGGTGTCATCGTGCGGTGTATCTCCTGTGCAGAGCGTCGCCCAGGGCCGCCGCGGACTCGGCCGTGCTGGTCAGGCGCCAGTCGGTTTCCTTGTTGTGATGGAACCACACGAAGGTCGTGACCGCGGGATGACTGTCCAAGTAACCCACCAGATCCCGGATCCAGTCCGGCTTGGATCCACCGGACTCCGCACTCGCGACCTCGGTGACAGCGAGGGGACGCCCCGGAGCGAGCCGGCCGAGTTCGTCGAAGGTCGGACCGAACAACTCCTCGGGGGACTGCCAGCGACTCCACGGTCGGGTGGTGCCCCAGTTGTAACCGTCGATCCCGAGGACGTCGACGTAGTCGTCACCCGGATACAGGGGAGCGACGGCGCTGCTGCCCTCGTGCGGGACGTTGACCGTCCAGATCCAGTGCACGTTGTCCGCCCCCTTGGACGCGAACAATTCGTGCACGTGCCGCCACGCCGCGACATACGTCTCCGGTGAGGTTCCACCGCCGGGACCCCAGGGGTACCAGTCCCCGTTCGGCTCGTGCGCGAACCGCAGGAAGACGGTGCCGCCCCACGCGGTGAGTTCGTCCGCCCAGCGATAGAGGTAGTCGTCGTGCACGCCGGCGGCGATGTCGCTCATCGTCACAGAGGTCCGGTCGTACGTGCCGTCGCCGCGCTGTATCCAGGGCTCCCACGTCACGATCGGGTCGGCACCCGACGCGCGGACGATGTCGAGGGCCCCGATGGGCGGAGGTGAGCGGAAATCGACGAACCACAGCACCGCGCCCGGGGCGGTGCCGACGGCCTCGGTGACCGCGCGGTACTCGTCGACGGCCACCGGGCCACCGGGGGTGCTGATGCCGAAGCGGGGGCACGCGGTGCTCGTCTCGTCGAGCGGGGCGACGATCGGTTCGCACGCGCGGCGCGAGTCGCAGGCGGTGCACAGAGACAGTGCCAGCAGGATGGCGGCCATCGCACGAACCGGGAGCACGAGGAGCCATTCTTCCCGCCCGCGGCCCCTTGCGCAGGCTGTCCTGAGAGGTCCCCACGGTGACGACCCGAAGTTGTCGGTGGCACCCGCCACACTTGTGCTCGAGGTCTCTCTCGGGCGCTCTGCGGCGACACGCCGCGACACACCCGAAACGCCGTGGAGGGAGGGTGACGACCTGGGAATATCACCTTTGTAAGTCACAACATCCTGGGTTCTGTGTATCCGGTGGGCACAAGGTGTAGTGTCTAGACCGCTGGAAGGCCACAAGTGCCGACGATCTCTCGGGGAAGCGGGATCGGACGGATTCGTGGGTTTCCGGGTAACGCACAGCAGTCAGTCGTCAGGCCGCCCACGGCCGTCGGAAAAGGGGCATTCATGAACATCACCGTCTACACCAAGCCTGCCTGCGTCCAGTGCACCGCCACCTACCGTGCCCTCGACAAGGCCGGCATCGAGTACGACGTCGTCGACATCAGTGAGAGCCCCGAGGCCCGCGACTACGTCATGGCGCTGGGTTACCTCCAGGCGCCCGTCGTCGTCGCCGGCGACGACCACTGGTCGGGCTTCCGCCCCGATCGCATCAAGGCTCTCACGGTCGCTGCCTGAGTCCGGGCCGCGTTCGCAGCGGCCCGATCGTCGTCGTCTCCGGGCGGAAATGTGCCGTGTCCGCCCGGGCCGGTCTTCGCAATCGAATGAAGAGTGGTGACTACCGATGGCTTCGCTGGTGTCGATCCAGGGAACGTCGCTGGTGTACTTCTCGAGTACATCCGAGAACACCCACCGATTCGTGCAGAAGCTCGGGATTCCGGCCAGCCGGATCCCACTGCACGATCGGGAGGGAAATTTCGAGGTCCACGAACCGTACGTGTTGATCGTGCCGACCTACGGTGGCGGGACGACCGCCACCGGTCGCGATACCCGCTACGTTCCCAAACAGGTCATCCGGTTCCTCAACAACGAGCACAATCGGAGCCTGATCCGCGGTGTCATCGCGGCGGGTAACACCAACTTCGGCGACTCGTACTGTTTCGCGGGCGACATCGTCGCGCGCAAGTGCAAGGTGCCGTATCTGTACCGATTCGAGTTGATGGGCACGACCGACGACGTGGAGCGTGTCCGCGACGGTCTCGCCCGATTCTGGGAGTCCGTTCTCCAGAACGCCTGAGCCACATCCGTATCCGTATTCGACGCGCGTCGCGGACGTGACTGCGCGGCCGTTTCCTAACTCCGACAAGTGGGGACAGCACTGTGACCATTACCGATCCCGCTCCCGCCACGAGCGCACACCTCGACGATTCGATCAAGGATCTCGACTACCACGCGCTCAACGCGATGTTGAATCTGTACGGCCCCAACGGCGAGATCCAGTTCGACAAGGATGTGGCCGCCGCTCGCCAGTACTTCCTGCAGCACGTCAACCAGAACACCGTCTTCTTCCACAACCTCGACGAGAAGCTCGACTACCTCGTCGAGGAGAACTACTACGAGCCCGAGGTGCTCGACAAGTACTCGCGTTCGTTCGTCAAATCGCTGTTCGACCATGCGTATTCGAAGAAGTTCCGGTTCCCGACCTTCCTCGGTGCGTTCAAGTACTACACCTCGTACACCCTCAAGACGTTCGACGGCAAGCGTTACCTCGAGCGGTTCGAGGACCGGGTGTGCATGGTCGCCCTGACCCTCGCCGACGGCGACGAGATCCTCGCCCGGCACCTCGTCGACGAGATCATCTCCGGCCGCTTCCAGCCGGCCACCCCGACCTTCCTCAACTCGGGCAAGAAGCAGCGCGGCGAACCCGTCTCGTGCTTCCTGCTCCGTATCGAGGACAACATGGAGTCGATCGGCCGCTCCATCAACTCCGCGCTGCAACTGTCCAAGCGCGGTGGCGGTGTCGCCTTGCTGCTCAGCAACATTCGTGAGCACGGCGCACCCATCAAGAAGATCGAGAACCAGTCCTCCGGCGTCATCCCGATCATGAAGCTGCTCGAGGACTCCTTCTCCTACGCCAACCAGCTCGGGGCCCGTCAGGGTGCCGGCGCGGTCTACCTGCACGCGCACCACCCCGACATCTACCGCTTCCTCGACACCAAGCGCGAGAACGCCGACGAGAAGATCCGCATCAAGACCCTCTCGCTCGGCGTCGTCATCCCCGACATCACGTTCGAACTGGCGAAGAAGAACGAGGACATGTACCTGTTCTCGCCGTACGACGTCGAGCGCGTCTACGGGAAGCCCTTCGCCGACATCGACGTCACCGAGAAGTACTACGAGATGGTCGACGACAAGCGCATCCGCAAGTCGAAGATCAAGGCGCGCGAGTTCTTCCAGACCGTCGCCGAGCTGCAGTTCGAGTCGGGCTACCCCTACGTCATGTTCGAGGACACGGTGAACCGGGCCAACCCGATCGCCGGCAAGATCACGCACTCGAACCTGTGCTCGGAGATCCTGCAGGTCTCGACCCCCTCGGAGTTCAACGACGACCTGTCCTACAGCCATGTGGGCAAGGACATCTCGTGCAACCTCGGCTCGCTGAACATCGCGAAGACGATGGACTCGCCCGACTTCGCCCAGACCATCGAGGTGGCCATCCGCGGCTTGACGGCGGTCTCCGACCAGACGACGATCTCGTCCGTTCCGTCGATCGAGCGTGGCAACAACGAATCCCATGCCATCGGCCTCGGTCAGATGAACCTGCACGGTTTCCTCGCCCGCGAGCACATCTTCTACGGGTCCGAGGAAGGCGTCGACTTCACGAACATCTACTTCTACACCGTGCTGTTCCACGCCCTGCGCGCGTCGAACAAGATCGCGATCGAGCGCGGTACGTACTTCAAGGGCTTCCCGGAGTCGAAGTACGCCTCGGGTGAGTTCTTCGACAAGTACACCGATCAGGTGTGGGAGCCGGCGACCGAGCGGGTCCGCCAGCTGTTCGCCGGGTCGAACATCGAGATCCCCACTCAGCAGGACTGGCGCGAGCTGAAGGAGTCGGTGCAGAAGCACGGCATCTACAACCAGAACCTGCAGGCGGTTCCGCCCACCGGTTCGATCTCGTACATCAACCACTCGACGAGCTCGATCCACCCGGTCGCGTCGAAGATCGAGATCCGCAAGGAGGGCAAGATCGGGCGTGTCTACTACCCGGCGCCCTACATGACGAACGAGAACCTCGAGTACTTCCAGGACGCGTACGAGATCGGTTACGAGAAGATCATCGACACCTACGCCGCCGCGACGCAGCATGTCGACCAGGGCTTGTCGCTGACGCTGTTCTTCAAGGACACCGTCACCACCCGCGACGTGAACAAGGCCCAGATCTACGCGTGGCGCAAGGGAATCAAGACGCTGTACTACATCCGCCTGCGGCAGATGGCGCTCGAGGGCACCGAGGTGGAGGGTTGCGTTTCCTGCATGCTGTGACCCGATCCACGACAGTCCTTGCATCAGCACACAATTCAGGTAGGTAACCGATGACTGCATCAGCACATTCGCCGGCCGACGGCGTGCGCGTCAAACTCATCGATCGCGTGTCCGCGATCAACTGGAACCGCGTCCCCGACGACAAGGACGCCGAGGTCTGGGATCGGCTCACCGGCAACTTCTGGCTCCCGGAGAAGGTGCCCGTGTCCAACGACATCCAGTCGTGGGGCACGCTCACCGAGTACGAGCAGGAATTGACGATGCGGGTCTTCACGGGCCTGACGCTGCTCGACACCATCCAGGGCACGGTCGGCGCGGTCTCGCTCATCCCCGACGCGATCACCCCGCACGAGGAAGCGGTGCTGACGAACATCGCGTTCATGGAGTCGGTGCACGCGAAGAGCTACTCGCAGATCTTCTCGACGCTGTGCTCGAGCCGTCAGATCGACGACGCCTTCCGCTGGTCGGAGGAGAACGAGCACCTGCAGCGCAAGGCGCAGATCATCCTCGACTACTACAAGGGCGACGACCCGCTCAAGCGCAAGGCCGCCTCGACGCTGCTCGAGTCGTTCCTGTTCTATTCGGGTTTCTACCTGCCGATGTACTGGTCGTCGCGGGCGAAGCTCACCAACACCGCCGACATGATCCGCCTGATCATCCGCGACGAGGCCGTCCACGGCTACTACATCGGCTACAAGTACCAGCGTGGCCTCGAGACGATCACGCAGGCCGAGCGCGACGAGCTCAAGGACTGGGTCTTCGAACTGCTCTTCGAGCTGTACGACAACGAGACCCACTACACGGCCGACCTGTACGACCAGGTCGGGCTCACCGAGGACGTCAAGAAGTTCCTGCGTTACAACGCGAACAAGGCTCTGATGAATCTCGGCTACGAGGCGCTGTTCCCCAAGGACGAGACGGACGTCAACCCGGCCATCCTGTCGGCGCTGTCGCCGAACGCCGACGAGAACCACGACTTCTTCTCGGGCTCCGGCAGCTCCTACGTGATCGGCAAGGCCGTCGTCACGGAAGACGACGACTGGGACTTCTGACGTAGACGGTGTGCATCACCGTCTACGAACGCATCGATCCCGTACACCGGCGCTGGAGCGCTCGGGTACGGGATCGCGTGTTTTTCGCGGCCCGGCCGGTCACCGATAGCATCGCTCCTCGTGACCGAGACAAGAGAAGCGTCGGGCTCGCCTCGGCCGGTGACATCGGAACGCTCGCCGTCCGGCGGGCGGGCGGTGGAGCAGCGGATCCGTCTGTGGGCGGTGCTCGCCGCCGTCGTGGGGATCGTCGCGTCGATCGCGATGCCGTTCCTGCCCGTGACCCAGACCACTGCGACCATCGACTGGCCGCAGAGCGAGAGCAATGCCGGGATCTCGGCGCCGCTGGTGTCCTACGCACCGGTCGATCTCGAGGCCACGATCGAGTGCCGTTCCGTGCGCGATGCGCTGCCGGACGGCGGCACCGTCTTCTCCACACTTCCCGCAGGTGCCCCCGACCGTGAGGGCTACGGGCTGATCGCCCGCGTCCGGCCGGCCGGTGACGACGGGCGGGCGATGTTCGAGGTGATCTCGCGCAACACGCTGCTCTCCTCGGCGCCGGTGGACGAGCTGACCGGGGACTGTGCGGTCACCCTGTCCTCGAACTCGGAGCGTACCGTTGCCGCGATCACCGGGTCGACCGCCGCGGCGGGGGAGCGGACCTTCGACCGCGACCTGCGACCCCAGCTGGTCGGCATCTTCACCGACCTGCCCGGTCCCGCGCTCGACGGCGTCTCGGTCACCGCGACCGTCGACACCCGATTCACGACGTCTCCGACGATGCTGAAGATCGTCGTGATGATCGTCGCGGTGCTGGCAACGGCATCGGCGTTGTGGACTCTCTCCCGGCTCGACCGCGCCGACGGCCGTCGTCACCTCCGCCTGCTGCCGGCGTCGTGGTGGTCGTTCACCCGGATCGATGCGCTGGTCGTCGGAACACTGCTGCTCTGGCACGTGATCGGGGCGAACACCGCCGACGACGGTTACCAGCTCGGAATGGCCCGTGCCGCGGGCGACGCCGGGTACATGGCGAACTACTTCCGGTGGTTCGGTGTGCCCGAAGCGCCGTTCGGCACCCCCTTCTACGACGTCCTCGCCTTGATGACCCAGATCTCGACGGCGAGTATCTGGATGCGGCTACCGGCCCTGACCGCCGGGATCCTGTGCTGGTGGGTGCTCAGCCGCGAGGTCGCTCCGCGTCTCGGCGTGGCGCTACGCCGCAACCGACTTCCGTTGTGGACCGGGGCCCTGGTGTTTCTCGCGTTCTGGCTGCCGCTGAACAACGGATTGCGTCCGGAACCGATCGTCGCGACCGGTGTCGTGCTGACCTGGTGTTCGGTCGAACGCGCGATCGCCACCCGGCGTCTGCTGCCGGCCGCGGCGGCGATTCTGATCGCCGCGCTCACCGTGACCGCCGGACCGTCGGGCATCATCTGTTTCGCCGCGCTGATCGCCGGTGCCCGCCCGATCGCCCGCATCCTCCATCGACGCGCGCTCAGCCTGGGATGGCTGCCGGTTCTCGCTCCCCTGGTCGCGGCCGGACTGGTGATCCTGGTTCCGGTCTTCTCCGACCAGACCCTCGCGGCGGTACTGGAGATGCAGCACGTGCACGGAGTCGGCCCGAACGTGCCGTGGTTCCAGGAGTACCTGCGCTATCAGTACCTGTTGCAGATCACCGTGGACGGCTCGCTGGCCCGCAGGTTCGCGGTCTTCACCCTGGTGCTGTGCCTGGTGGTGGCGATCGTGGCGATGCTGCGCCGCGGTGGGCGCATCCCGGGCACCGCGCAGGGCCCGTCCCGGCGCATCGTCGGCATCACCCTCGGTGCGCTGGTGCTGATGATGTTCGCGCCCACGAAGTGGACCCACCACTTCGGTATCTACGCCGGCCTTGCGGCTGCGGTGGCGATGCTCGCCGCCGTGGCCACCGGCCCCGCGGTGTTGCGTTCGCGACGCAACCGGGCGCTGTTCGCGGCGGCCGTGTCGTTCGTGGTGACCATGTCGTTCATCGGCCCCAACGGCTGGTGGTACGTCTCGAGCTACGGGGTGCCGTGGTGGGACAAGCCGCCGTCGGTCGCCGGATTCGGTTTCTCGACCGTCTTCTTCGCCGTGACGGTCGCCGCCTTGCTGCTCGCCGCTTGGTGGCACATCCACCCCGTCGCCTCGAGACGCACCGACTCTCCGTCCCGCTGGTGGGCGGTGCCACCGTTGACCGTCGCCGCCGCCGCGATGGTGGTGTTCGAGGTGCTGTCACTGGCCAAGGGTGCGATCGCGCAGTATCCGGGCTATTCGGTGGCACGATCCAATCTCGACACGCTCACCGGCAACTCGTGTGCGCTGGCGAACGACGTGCTGCTCGAAACGGATCCGAACGCCTCGGTACTCGCTCCGATCGGGGCCGACACGGCGACCTCCCTCGACGCCGGGGGAGGGGAGGGATTCACGCCGGGCGGTGTCGCTCTCGATCTCACCCCGGACGACGACTCGGCGTCGGCGGGCACCGCCAACACCGTCGATACGAATGACGACCAGGGCTCGACCGGTGGCACCGGGGGCACCGGCGGCGGTACCGGCAGTGTCGGGATCAACGGCAGCACCGTCGCATTGCCGTTCGGTCTCGACCCGGCGACCACCCCCGTGCTGGGTAGCCACGGCTCGACCCTCGGCGACGTCACGAGCGCGTGGTTCCGGCTGCCCGAGCCGGACGCGAACGGCTCCCGCGGGGATCTAGTCACCATCGCTGCGGCCGGACGGATCTTCTCGGTCGACGCCGACGGCACCGAAACCTACGGCCAGCGACTCGAACTCGAATACGGAACCACCACGGCGGATGGCAGCGTCACCGCGCTGGGAAGGGCGTTGCCGATCGACATCGGTCCGGCGCCGTCGTGGAGGAATCTGCGTGTTCCGATGCAGACGCTGCCCGGCGAGGCCGACGCGGTGCGGATCGTCGCCTCGGACAACGATCTGGCGCCGGAACAGTGGCTGGCGTTCACCCCGCCGCGCGTACCGCAGACGCGAACGCTGCAGCAGGTCGTCGGGAGCGACACACCGGTCCTGCTGGACTGGGCAGTCGGACTCAACTTCCCGTGCCAGCGTCAGATGATGCACCGCAACGGCATTGCCGAGATTCCCGAATACCGCATCCTGCCGGACCGGATCGGTGCCATCTCCACCGATTTGTGGCAGGACCATCACGGTGGTGGTCCGCTCGGCTGGACCGACCAGTTGCTGCGGGCCCGCACGATCCCGTCGTATCTCGATCACGACTGGGACCGCGACTGGGGAGCGATCGAACAGTACACACCGATCGACTCGGCCACGGAGACCGCGGAACTCGACACCACCACGGTCACGCGCAACGGGCTGTGGAGTCCGGGTCCGATCAACACCGCCTACTGACGGAACCATGCCTCCGCACGACCGGCGAGGGCCTTCCCGAGCCGCAGGCGCGACGTCTCGGTGAGCGGTTCGGGGAGCTCGTCCGTCGCGAACCACGCCACTTCGAGGTTCTCGTCGTCGGCGACACGCGCGTGCCCGCCGATGGCGCGCAACAGGAAGCACACGTCGAGGTACTGCGCGACGTCGCCGTTGGGATAGGTGATGGGCGCCGTGACGTCGACGCTCGTCAGCCGCACGAGTTCGGCGGTGATACCCGTCTCCTCGAGCACCTCGCGGACCGCGGCGACCGCCGGTTCCTCGCCGGGTTCGAGGATGCCGGACACCACCGCCCACATGCCGTTGTCGGCGCGGCGGGTGAGCAGGACGCGATCGTGCTCGTCCGTGACGATCGCGCTCACCCCCGGCAGCCACAGGGGAGCAGTTCCTACGTGTGAGCGGAGCTGGACGACGAAATCGGGTATCGGCACGCCTTCGTTTCTATACCGGCAGGCGTGCTGCCGCCGGACGAGCCGGCGATCAGTTGGAGTAGCCGTTGAGGGTGTAGGTCAGGTCGGTGAGGATCGCCCGCGCGGCAACCGGTCCGGGGGTCGACCACACGTCGTCGCTCATGGAGAACAGACGGCCGTCACGAACGGCCCCGAGATCGAGCCACTCGTCGGTCTGCATGTATTCGGTGCCGGCCCCCAGTCCGTCCTCACCGGCGAAGCGGACGAAGATCACATCGCCGTCGGCGGCCGCCGGGTCCTCCGCGTCGACGGCCTGCCACGGCCGGCCGTCGATCACCGCGAACCGCTGGGCCGGCGGACGGGCCGCTCCCACGTCTCCGAGCACCTGCCCCGCGAACGACGCGGAGCCCTCCACCCTGGGACCGTCGGCCGTGAACCGGACGATGGACGCCTGGGTCTGGGACGAGGCCAGCTCACGGCCCAGATCGCGGGCAGCCGTGGTGTAGTCGTCGAGGACGCGCCGGGCCGCCTCCGTGCGCCCGAGCGCCTCACCGACGCGCACGAACTGGTCTCTCCAGAACACCGGATCGGACCCGACCAGCACGGTGGGTGCGACCGTGCTCAGTGAGGTGTAGACGTCGGGATCGGCGGAGGAGCCGAGGATCACGTCCGGCTGCGCGCGCTCGATCGCCGCGACGTCCGGGGCGCCGGCAGCTCCCACGGCCGGCAACTCGCCGATCCCGGTGCCGAGGTATTCCGGTCGCCCGGAGATTTCGGCGCTCGCTCCCACGACGCGCTCCCACAGTCCCAGGGCGCACACCGCGTCGAGCGCCGCGGAGTCGAGGACGACGATGCGCTGGGGGTCGGCGGGCACATCCGACCGGCCTGCGGTGTGCAGGACCGGTCGGGTGCCGTTCGTGGGCTGTCCCGGATCGAGCGGGGAGGGGAGTGGGCACGCGGTCGACGTGTCCCGGTCGATACCCACGACCGAGGCCCCGGCGATGCGCGTCGTGGTGCGCACGATCTCGGATGCGTCGTCGTCGGGTGGTGTGGAGCACCCGGCCAGGGCTGTCGTCACTGCAGCGACGGCTGCGACGAGCACTGCTCGTGACCGGTGCACGGAAATCACGTCGGACCACTCCTGTAGGACGCTGCTCGGATCGGACGGCTCAGGCTATCGGGTCGTGGCGGTCGACTCCGAAGGTGTCCGCGAGGTCGTCGAGGATGCGGTGGGCTCCCTGGATGCTCACCGGCATCATCCACACGCTGTCGTCCACCTCGACCTTCCGTCCCTGCAGGTTCTGCCACAGGGGGTTGGTCACGAACGGCTGGGCGGCCGCCTGTGCCTTGCCGTCGCCGAGGTCGTAGGTGGTGACGAAGATGACGTCCGCCTCGGCCTCGGTGATCAATTCGGGGCTGACGGCGTTCATGATGCTCGACGGATCCGAGGGATCGGGTCCCTGGCTCGCCGGCCGGGCGAGACCGGCGTCCTCGAGCACGATGCCGCTGAACGAGGTGGTGCGGTACAGCCGGGCCGTCGGCTCGCCGGCGAAGCGGACGATCGAGATGGTGGGGTCGCCGGCCTTCGCGTTGATGTCCGCACCGATGGCCGCGGCGCGTTCCTCGTATTCGGAGATCTTCTGCTCGGCGAGGTCCTCCTTACCCAGAGCCTGCGCGACGAGCCGGATGTTGTCCTTCCACGTCGGTCCCGTGGATTGGGAGAAGACGGTCGGGGCGATGGCCGACAGTTCTTCGTAGTTCTCTCCGTCACGCACCTCCGCCGAGAGGATGAGATCCGGCTCGAGCGCGGCCACCTGTTCGAGGCTCACGTCCGCGGTCTTCCCGACCGACACGGCGTCGGTCGCGTACTCACGCGAGTCGCCGAGATAGTCGGGGAAGTCTTCGGTGCGGTAATCGACGTATCCCACGAGAGGTGCTTCGAGGAGCAGCACGGCGTCGGAGTAACTCGTGTCGAGCGCGACGATGCGGGTGGGCTCGCTCTCGATCGTGGTGGAACCGCGGAAGTGCTCGACGGTCCGGGGGAAGCCCGTGGCCGCGTCGGCTGCGGTGGCGGCGGAGGAGTCCTCGGAGCTGTCGGTCGAACTGCAGCCGGCGACGAGGAGTCCGGCGGTCAGCAGGGTGGCGGCGAACCGGGCGCGTCGGGAGGGGAATGGAGACACTGTCGTCCTTCTGTGGTCCTGCGGGGGGGAAGTGAACCCTAACCTGTGCTGCTCGCGCACGGTGTGAAGACGTCTCGCCGAGCCCGATTGTGAGGTGTGGCACAGGCGCCGATTGTGGTTGTCGGCTCCGCTGCAGGTAGCGTCGCAGGTCGAGTACGACAGTGAGTAGGACCCGGAGGGCGACCGTTTCGGGGAGGGTCTACGATTCGATGAGCGCAAGCCAGAGACCGTTCGCCTCCAGCCCGAGGTCGAGCGCGCATTCAGGAGGATTAGTGACTGCCGTAGCGCCCCAGCCAGTCCCAGAGATAGCTGCAGCAAGGCCGTACCCGCCGCGGCAGGGACCCAAGGGTTCGTTCATCCACAAGATGATCACGACCACAGATCCCAAGATGTTGGGGATCATGTACATGGTCACCTCGTTCGCCTTCTTCCTCATCGGCGGCCTGATGGCCCTGCTGATGCGCACCGAGCTCGCGGTCCCCGGCCTGCAGTTCCTGTCGAACGAGCAGTTCAACCAGCTGTTCACCATGCACGGCACGATCATGCTGCTGATGTACGCGACGCCGGTCGTCTTCGCCTTCGCGAACTACATCCTGCCGCTGCAGATCGGCGCTCCCGACGTCGCCTTCCCCCGGTTGAACGCCTTCAGCTACTGGCTGTACCTGTTCGGCGCGACGATCGTGATGCTCGGCTTCGTCACCCCCGGCGGCGCTGCGGACTTCGGGTGGACGGCCTACACGCCGCTCACCAGTGAGATCCACTCCCCGGGTGTCGGTGCCGACTTCTGGATCCTCGGCCTCGGCGTGATGGGTCTGGGCACCATCCTCGGTGCCGTCAACTTCATCACCACCGTGGTGTGCATGCGTGCACCGGGCATGACCATGTTCCGGATGCCGATCTTCACCTGGAACATCCTGATCACCAGCCTGCTGATCCTGCTCGTGTTCCCGCTGCTGACCGCCGCCTTCATGGGCCTGTTCGTCGACCGTCACCTCGGTGGCCACATCTACGACCCCGCCACCGGCGGCGTGCTCCTGTGGCAGCACCTGTTCTGGTTCTTCGGTCACCCCGAGGTGTACGTCATCGCGCTGCCGTTCTTCGGCATCGTCTCGGAGATCTTCCCGGTCTTCTCGCGCAAGCCGATCTTCGGTTACACCGGCCTGGTCTACGCCACGATGGCCATCGCGGCGCTGTCGATCGCGGTGTGGGCGCACCACATGTACGCCACCGGCGCGGTGCTGCTGCCGTACTTCTCGTTCATGACCTTCCTGATCGCCGTGCCGACCGGTGTGAAGTTCTTCAACTGGATCGGCACGATGTGGAAGGGCCAGATCACCTTCGAATCGCCGATGCTGTTCTCGGTCGGCTTCATCGTGACCTTCCTCTTCGGTGGTCTGACCGGTGTCATCCTCGCGAGCCCGCCGCTGGACTTCCACCTGCACGACTCGTACTTCGTGGTGGCGCACTTCCACTACGTGCTCTTCGGCACCATCGTGTTCGCGACCTACGCCGGCATCTACTTCTGGTTCCCGAAGATGACCGGACGCATGCTCGACGAGCAGCTCGGCCGCTGGCACTTCTGGCTGACCTTCATCGGCTTCCACACCACCTTCCTGGTGCAGCACTGGCTCGGTAACGAGGGCATGCCGCGTCGCTACGCCGACTACCTGCCGTCCGACGGATTCACCACCCTGAACACGATCTCCACCATCGGTGCGTTCGTGCTCGGTGCCTCCACGCTGCCGTTCCTGTGGAACGTCTTCAAGAGCTACCGCTACGGCCAGGTCGTCACGGTCGACGACCCGTGGGGCTACGGCAACTCGCTCGAATGGGCCACCAGCTGCCCGCCGCCGCGGCACAACTTCACCGAGCTGCCGCGGATCCGCTCGGAGCGCCCGGCCTTCGAGCTGCACTACCCGCACATGGTCGAGCGGATGCGCGCCGAGGCGCACGTCGGCCCGGGCAGCGACAAGCACAACGTCAACGTCCTCGAGGGTGCCGACCGTACCCCCGGCGACCATCCGCGCGCCTGAGCGCAGATCGACGATCGACCGAAGCCCCACCCGTGCACGGGTGGGGCTTCGGCCTTTCGAGGGGGTCCGGACCCGCGAACGGGAGGGACGGTTCGACCTGCAACAATGGACAGGCGAGCCGGTACGCGCGTGCGTCCGCGCGTACCTCGACAGACAAGCGATCGGAGACGTAGTGGCGTCTGACAGCACGGTGCTGGTGACCGTGACCGGACCTGACCATCCCGGCGTGACCTCGGTGCTCTTCGCAGCGCTGACGCGGCACGACGTCGACCTCCTCGATGTGGAACAGGTCGTGATCCGCGGGCGGCTCACCCTCGGCGTCCTCCTCGTCTGCCCGAACGATGTCGAAGCATTGCAGGACGAGGTCGAGTCCGCGATGGCCACGATCGGCATGCACGCCGACGTCCAGATCGGCGCCGAGCGCGGTGCACGCACCGTCTCGACGCACGCGGTCGTCGTGCTGGGCAGCCCGGTCAGTGCCCGGGCGCTGCGGTCGGTGGGGCGCACGCTCGCGTCTCAGGGCGCGAACATCGATTCGATCCGCGGTATCGCTGACTATCCGCTCACCGGCCTCGAACTGATGATCACCGCCGCCGACACCGGCGCCGAGGCCGACGCCGCTCTGCGGCACGCTCTCGTCGAACTCGCGGCGGGTCTCGACGTCGACATCGCGGTGGAGCGTGGCGGCCTCGCCCGTCGTTCCAAGCGTCTGATCGTCTTCGACGTCGACTCCACCCTCATCCAGGGTGAGGTCATCGAGATGCTCGCCGCGCACGCGGGTGTCGAGGACAAGGTCCGCGAGGTCACCGAAGCCGCCATGCGCGGTGAGATCGACTTCGCACAGTCCCTCGAGCAACGCGTCGCGACGCTCGCCGGTCTGCCCGCGACCGTCATCGACGAGGTCGCGGAGCAACTCGAGCTCACTCCCGGTGCCCGCACCACGATCCGGACGTTGCGCCGCCTCGGCTTCCGCTGCGGTGTCGTCTCGGGCGGTTTCCGTCAGGTCATCGACCCGCTCGCACACGAACTCGAACTGGACTTCGTCCGCGCCAACACGCTCGAGATCGTCGACGGCACACTCACCGGGCGAGTGGTCGGCGACATCGTCGACCGCGCCGCCAAGGCACGTGCCCTGCGAGAGTTCGCCGACGAGGCCGGCGTGGCGGTCGAACAGACCGTCGCGGTCGGGGACGGCGCCAACGACATCGACATGCTCGCGGCAGCGGGGCTGGGTGTGGCGTTCAACGCCAAGCCCGCTCTGCGCGAGGTCGCCGACACCGCCCTGTCGTATCCCTACCTCGATGCGGTGCTGTTCGTCCTCGGTGTCACGCGCGACGAGATCGAAGCGGCCGACCGCGTCGACGGAACCCTGCGGCGCGTCCCGATCGACGGCAGTGTCTGAGCTGCACCCAGAGTCGGTGCACCCCGAGCCTGGGGAGACGGCACCCGAGCCGGTCTTCGACCCTGCGTCGGACCCGGGTTTCGCCGACCGCCACGGCGTGCTCTCCCGCGGCTACGGGCACCGGCTCGACCCGGACGATCCGGCGAAGGTGCAGGCGATGCCGATCGTGCTGCACATCCCGAAGGTCGATCCTCCCGCCCGTAGCGCGGTGCTCGAAGCCGCAGCGGCGGCCACCGTGACACTGTGCTTCGACCCGCGAGTAGGCGTCGGCCCGGACGGTGAACCCGGTCCGTGGCGGGAACCCTTCCTCGCCTGGAACGACGCCCGGATAAGGAAGGTCGCCCGCCGCGCCCGCGGAGCGCACTGGCGCGCCGCGCAGGACGTCGATGGGGTCACCGTCGACCACGCCGGTGCCCAAGCCCGCGCATTCGTGCCCTGCCCCGTGGGGGAGCTCGACCCCCGCATCTCCCGCTTGCAGATCGGCGGCACCGACCTGCCCCATGACGATCCGCCCCCACCGGCGGACGGCGTGCCCGTCTTCTGGGTGCAGAAGGACCTCGAGATGACCGTCGGCAAGGCGGCCGCGCAGGTCGGTCACGCCGCGATGCTGTTCGCGGGGGCACTCGACGTCGACACCGCACGTGCCTGGGCGGCCGAGGGATTCCCGTGTGCCGTTCGCGACGCGGACGACGTCACCTGGCGCGAGCTGCTCGCCCGGGTGGAAGCGGGCACCGCCGTCGCGGTCCGCGATGCGGGCTTCACCGAGGTGGCGCCGGGCTCTATCACGGTCGTCGCGGTGCCGGGCACGGTCAGCGGACGAGCCTGACCTCCACCGGCGTCGTGCCGCTGTGGATCATCCGTGCTCGACCTCGTCGTCGTCCGTGATCCGGAAGATCAGCACTGTCGGACCGTCGACCGGGTACGCACTTCCTACCCGCATCGGTGAGGTGTCCGAGGGTCTGCCGTCGGGGGCGCTCGAATCGAACACGCACACGATGTCGCCGCGATACCACTCCGGCCCCCCGAGGGTGACCGTGGCGGCACCTCCCGAATGCAGAACGAACAGACCGCTGCTGTCCTCGAGAGTGACGCCGGTGCGGGTCACCGTGCCGAGTTGCGAGCCGTCGACCCAGCCCTGCAGCGTGCGGCGGCTGTCGTCGTGCCAGGCATCGTCGTCGAGTTCGATCCCTTCGATGCCGAACCACACCAGATCGGGATATCCCACGGACCGGGCACGCCCGTCGAAGAAGCGCCGCTGCCGCAGTACCGGGACGCGCTTGCGCAGGCGGAGCAGTTCGCGCACGTAATCCGTTCGCGCACGGTCGGCGTGGTCCCAGTCCAGCGGCCACGCATCGCGGACCGCGACGTCCTCGGGAACGCAGTAGGCGTTGTTGTTGCCGTGCTGCGTGTGGCCGAACTCGTCACCGGCGAGCAGCATCGGGGTGCCCGTCGACAACAGAAGCGTCGCCAGCATCGCCCGGACGTGACGGTCGCGGGCGGCGAGGACATCGGGATCGTCGGTGGGTCCTTCGACACCGTGGTTCACCGACTCGTTGTTGTTCGACCCGTCGCGACCCTCTTCACCGTTCTCGTCGTTGTGCTTGCGCTCGTACGACACGGCATCGGCGAGGGTGAAACCGTCGTGGGCGGTGACGAAGTTGACCGACATCCACGGTTGCCGGATGTTCCTGTCGTAGAGGTCCTCCGAACCGGTGAGCCGCGACGCGACCTCGCGGATACCGGAACGGCCGGCCCAGTAGCGGCGCACCGTGTCGCGGTACCGGTCGTTCCATTCCGCCCACTGAGCTCCGAAGTTCCCGAGCTGATAGCCGTGCGCGGTGGCGTCCCACGGTTCCGCGACGAGCTTGACGTCGCAGAGGACGGGATCGGTGACGATCGCGGTGAGCAGTGCCGCCCGCGGATCGAACGCCCCGCCGCGCGGGCGCGCGAGCGCACTCGCGAGGTCGAAGCGGAACCCGTCCACGCCCATCACGTCCGCCCAGTACCGGAGGCTGTCGCACACCATGCGCACCACGATCGGTGAGGACGCGTCGACGGTGTTGCCGCAGCCGGTGAGATCCACGTCCCGCCCGTGCGTGTCCAGCAGGTAGTAGCCGGGAGCGTCGAGGCCGCGCCAGGACAGGCTCGGGCCGTCCACCGACGCTTCGCACGTGTGGTTGTAGACGACGTCGAGCAGTACCTCGAGCCCGGCGCTGTGGAAGGCGTCGACCATCGTGCGGAACTCGGCGATCTCGTTGCCCGGCGTCACGGCGTAGGCGGGATGCGGCGCGAAGTACGAGGCGGTCGAGTAACCCCAGTGGTTGCGCATCCCCCGCGCACGGACCGACGGTTCGGTCACGAAGGCCTGCACGGGAAGCAGCTCGACGGTGGTCACCCCCAGTCCCACCAGATGGTCGATCACCGACCGATGGGCGAGTCCGAGATAGGTGCCCCGCAGTTCCGGCGGCACGAGCGGATGGCGGGCCGTGTACGAGCCGACGTGCAGTTCGTAGACGACGGTGTTCTCCCACGGCACCCGGGGTTTGTCGTGCATCGGTGTCAGGACGGGGGTCACCACCGACAGGGGTGTATGGCCGAGGGAGTCGACGGTCGACATCGGGCCGAACGGGTCGCCCTGGTGGGGGATCAGGCGGTCCGGGTCGCCGACGTCCCCGACGATCCGCCGTGCCCACGGATCGAGCAGGATCTTGTGTGGATTGGTGCGCAGCCCCCACTGAGGTTGCCATGGCCCGTAGGCGCGGTAGCCGTAGCGCTGCCCGGCACCGACGTCGGGAACGACCCCGTGCCAGACCCCGTAGGTGCGGTCCGGCAGGTCGACGCGATGCTCGTCCCCGTCGTCGTCGACGAGGCAGACCTGGACACGGTCGCTGTGCGGGGCGTGGACGGCGAAGCGTGTCCCACCCTCCACCGGTGTGGGTCCGAGTGGGAAGGCGGCCCGATCGGGGAGCGCGACCGAGCTGGACACGACGGCAGGTTCGGATGCGGAGGACGACACGGGAACCGATCCTGCCGCGTTTCGGGCTCGGACGTAAGAGAAGATGGTCGGCGTGGCACAACCTGATCCCGATTTGCTCATCGAATTCGACGACGTAGTGGTCCGACGCGGCGGGAACGTCCTCGTCGGTCCCGTGACCTGGAAGGTGGAACTCGACGAACGTTGGGTGGTTCTCGGGCCCAACGGGGCAGGAAAGACCTCGCTGCTGCGGGTCGCGGCGGCCGAGACGTTCCCCACCTCCGGTACCGCGCACGTCCTCGCGGAGACGTTCGGCCGGACCGATCTGTCCGAGCTGCGACCCCGGATCGGATTGTCCTCCGCGGCCCTGGCCAACCGCGTGCCCAACGACGAGAAGGTCACCGATCTGGTGCTCTCCGCGGGTTACGGCGTGCTGGGCCGGTGGCGTGAGCGGTACGACGACATCGACACGAGCCGCGCCGTGGAGATGCTCGAGAGCCTCGGGGCGGAACATCTCGCCGATCGTCTGTACGGGACGCTGTCGGAAGGCGAACGCAAGCGCGCTCTCATCGCCCGGGCATTGATGACCGACCCGGAGCTGCTGCTGCTCGACGAGCCGGCGGCGGGACTGGATCTGGGGGGTCGTGAGGAACTCGTGGCCCGGCTCGGAACCCTCGCAGCCGACCCGGATGCGCCCGCGATCGTGCTCGTCACCCACCACGTCGAGGAGATCCCGCCCGGCTTCACGCACGCGATGCTCTTGAAGGAGGGCGGTGTCGTCGCCCAGGGTCTGCTGGACGACGTGATCACCGCCGAGAACCTCAGTGCCGCGTTCAGTCAGTCGATCTCGCTCGACAAGGTCGACGACCGCTTCTTCGCCCGCCGCACCCGCCGGCCGGGACGGCACCGCAGGTAGCGCCGGGTCGGGTGGTGCCGGGACCGATCGGTTAGGTTGAGGCCATGGCTATCGATCGCTCGGCATCCACCTTCGATCCCACCGCGGTGCCCATCCGCGACGCGTCCACCGTGATGCTCGTGCGCGACTCCGCTCGCGGAGTCGAGGTGTTCCTGCAGCGCCGCGTCGTCGGAATGGACTTCGCCGGCGGCATGACCGTCTTCCCCGGCGGCGGTGTCGACCCCTCGGACACCGACGCCGAGGTGCGCTGGACCGGCCCGGACGTGGCGTGGTGGGCCGAGAAGTTCGGCATCGACGAGGCGCAGGCCCGCGCACTGGTGCTCGCAGCCGTGCGCGAGACCTTCGAGGAATGCGGCGTGCTGCTCGCCGGCCCCACCCCCGATTCCGTGGTGGCCGACACGACCGACTACGCCGAGGCGCGGCGCCTGCTCGAGGCGCGGGAGTTGTCGTTCGGTGACTTCCTGGAGAAGGAGCAGCTCGTGCTGCGCGCCGACCTGCTGAGTCCGCAGGCGAACTGGATCACCCCGCTGGGGGAGCGGCGCCGCTACGACACGCGCTTCTTCGTCGCCGCGGTGCCGGACGGACAACGGGCGGACGGGAACACCACCGAGACCGATCTGGTGCAGTGGCAGACCGCGGACGAAGCTCTCGCCGACTGGCGTTCGGGTCGGTGCATCCTGCTTCCGCCCACGTGGAGTCAGTTGTCGATCCTGTCGGGCTTCGCCACGGTCGCCGACCTCATGGCCGCCGATCCGGTCATCGAGCCGATCCTGCCCGTCATGAGCCGCCGCGACGGCGCGGTCCACATCGCGTTCGACGGGGACGACGCCTACTACGAGGTCGGTACTCATCCGTGGGCCCAGCGCTCCGACATCTAGGCTCCGACATCTAGGCTGAGGGCCATGGCTGAATTCGTGACCCTCGAGGTCTCCGACGGGATCGGCACCATCCGTCTCGACCGACCTCCGATGAACGCCCTCAACCGGCAGCTCCAGGAGGAGATCCGGGAGGCTGCGCGCGAGGCGACCGTGCGGTCCGACGTGAAGTCGGTGATCGTGTACGGCGGCGAGAAGGTGTTCGCGGCCGGCGCCGACATCAAGGAACTGGCCGACCTGAACTTCGTGCAGATGAGCGAGATCGTCGGCGACCTGCAGTCGGCCCTCGGCTCGATCGCCGACATCCCCAAGCCCACCGTCGCCGCGATCACCGGTTACGCCTTGGGGGGCGGCCTCGAACTCGCGCTCGGTGCCGACCGCCGCATCATCGGTGACAACGTCAAGCTCGGCACGCCCGAGGTGTTGCTGGGGATCATCCCCGGTGGCGGCGGTACCCAGCGACTCGCCCGGCTCGTCGGTCCGGCCAAGGCGAAGGACATCGTCTTCACCGGTCGCTTCGTCGGTGCTGACGAGGCCCTGTCGATCGGTCTGGTCGACGCGGTCGTCGCCCCCGACGACGTCTACGAGGCGGCGCGTCGCTGGGCCGGGCAGTTCACCGGCGCGGCCTCGCGTGCGCTCGCCGCCGCGAAGGCCGCGATCGACCAGGGGCTCGACACCGATCTGGACACGGGTCTGAAGATCGAGCAGCACGTCTTCGCTGCCCTGTTCGCCACGAAGGACCGCACGATCGGCCTCGAGTCGTTCATCGAGAACGGGCCGGGCAAGGCGCAGTTCGTCGGCGAATGACGCGACCGGCACTCACACTTGTCCACAGCTTACCGACGAGTAGGATCACCGCATGACTGCCAGCAGGACCGACGGGGTCGACCCCGCGCCGAATCCGCACGCCACGGCCGAAGAGGTCGCAGCGGCCCTCGAGGACACCAAGCTCGCCCAGGTGCTCTACCACGACTGGGAAGCCGAGACGTACGACGAGAAGTGGTCGATCTCGTACGACGAGCGGTGCATCGACTACGCAAAGGGACGGTTCGTCGCCGCTGCCGGTGAGCAGTCGCTGCCCTACGAGCGCGCACTCGAACTCGGTTGCGGCACCGGATTCTTCCTCCTCAACCTCATGCAGGGCGGGGTCGCGAAGACCGGTTCGGTGACCGACCTGTCGCCCGGCATGGTGAAGGTCGCGCTGCGCAACGCCGAGAACCTCGGCCTCGACGTCGACGGCCGCGTCGCCGACGCCGAGACCATTCCGTACGACGACGACACCTTCGATCTCGTGGTCGGACACGCTGTGCTGCACCACATCCCGGATGTCGAGCAGTCCCTGCGCGAGGTGCTGCGCGTGCTCGCGCCCGGTGGACGTTTCGTCTTCGCCGGCGAGCCCAGCACGATCGGCAACTACTACGCGCGCCTGCTCGGTCGGGTCACGTGGGAGGCCACCACCAACATCACCAAGCTGCCCTTCCTGCGCGACTGGCGTCGTCCGCAGACCGAACTCGACGAGTCCTCCCGGGCGGCCGCCCTGGAGGCCGTCGTCGACCTGCATACCTTCGACCCCTCGGATCTCGAGAAGCTCGCCTCGTCGGCCGGCGCCGTCGAGGTGAAGGCGTCGAGTGAGGAGTTCGCGGCGGCACTGCTCGGCTGGCCGGTGCGCACGTTCGAAGCGGCCGTCCCGCAGGAGAAGCTGGGCTGGAACTGGGCGAAGTTCGCCTTCGGCGGCTGGAAGACGCTGAGCTGGGTCGACGAGAACGTCCTCAAGCACGTCGTTCCCCGCAGCTTCTTCTACAACGTCATGATCACCGGTGTGAAGCCCGGCAAGTAGTTGGGCTACGACTTCACCCTCGCCGACGTCGCGTACCTGACGTCGGACGACGGTCGAGACGCTCTCGTACGCGTCGCCGGCCGGGAATTGTCGACGCGTACGCGCCTTGCCGACATCGGCTGGGTGCGTACGCATTTCGGTGATCGTGCGGGAATGCTCGTCGAAACCGTCATGCTGCGGCGCAAGGCGGAGGCGAAGATCGCCGGCGGGGCCGAGTGGGTTCTCACCGACGACGCCCTGCAGCAGTCCACGCCGACCCGCGTCGCGGCGCACCGTGCCCAGCGGTTGCGCGGCCGCACCGTGCACGATGTGACGTGTTCGATCGGCGCCGAACTCACCGAACTCGTCGGGGTCGCCGAAGCCGTGATCGGCAGCGACCTCGACGACGTGCGTCTGGCGATGGCCGCGCACAACGTCCCCGACGCGTATCTGGTGCGCGCCGACGCCCTGCGTCCGGTCACCAGGGGTACCACCGTCGTCGCCGATCCCGCACGCCGGTCGGGTGGCCGGCGCACCCACGATCCGGCGGCGCTGCAGCCACCGCTGCCCGATCTCCTCGACGCCTACGCGGGTCGCGATCTCGCCGTGAAGTGCGCGCCGGGACTGGATTTCGACTCACTCGACTGGGCGGGCGAGATCGAGGTCGTCTCGCTCGACGGCGGAGTCCGCGAAGCATGCCTGTACTCGCCGGGCCTGAGCACTCCCGGTGTGCTCCGCCGAGCTGCCGTACTACGTTCCGACGGAACCGGTTTCGAGATCACCGACGCCGAGGACGACGACATTCCCGAGCGTGAGCCGGGGGAGTGGATCGTCGACCCGGACGGTGCGATCGTGCGTGCCGGTCTCGTCCGCCACTACGCCGCCGCACACGGGCTGTGGCAACTCGACCCGCGGATCGCCTATCTCACCGGCGACCGTCTGCCCGACGGCGTGCGGGGTTTCCGGATCGTCGATCGTCTCAAGTACAGCGAGAAGACGCTCCGTCAGGCGCTCGCCCGCCACGACTGCGGCGCGGTCGAGATCCTCGTGCGCGGGGTGGACGTCGACCCGGCGGTACTGCGTCCGCGGCTCAAACTGCGCGGGTCTGCCTCGCTCAGCGTGGTCCTCACTCGCATCGGCCGGACGCCGGAAGCGTTCGTCTGCACGCCCTCACGCTGATCGCCCGCCACGCCCTCACACCGACTGTGGCGCCCGCAGCACCACCACGTCGCCGTCGACGGTGGTGATCACGAACTCGCCGTCCGGTCCGATCCCGGTGCCGACCGGCAGTCCGGTGGACGGCTCGAGGGGCTCTTCCTCGGTGGTCGCTCCGTCCGCGAGATCGAGTACCGCGGCGACGAGTCCCCGGTCGCCGTCGACGACCACGTAGGCCCGGCCGTCGGCGGTCACCGACGGGGCACCGTACGGCTTCACGTCCGCCCGCTCCCACTCGACGTCGGCGCCGTCGCCGTTGTCGCGCAACGCCGTGAGCGGCGCGCTGCCGTCGGCCGAGGCGAGGAGCAGCAGTCCGTCCTCGGTGACGGCGGGACCGAGTGCCGTGGGCCGGCCGGTGTCGTGGCTCCACCGCGCCTCGCCCGTCTCGGCGTCGAGCGCCCACAGAGCGCCGTCCCCGTCGTGGACGTAGACGGTGGAACCGTCCGCGGACAGCACCGGACTCGTCACCGCGCCGCCGGGGAGATCGGGCACCGACCACTCTTCGGTCACCACGGCGTCATCGCCGCTCGTGTAGCGCAGCGCCACGAGCGCGGACCGGTCGGCGCCCGGCCGCCACACGGTGACGAAGACGCGATCGGTGGCGGTGTCGACGGCCGGAGTGGTGGCGACCGGGCAGTCCTCCGACCCGCCGAAGCAGGCAGGTAGGCCGTGATCGCTCGCGAGTCGCGGCAGGTTCTGCCCGTCCGCGACGGTCGGTACCGGCACGAGATCGAACAAGGGCGCCTCGAGGTGGCCCGTCTGGGGATCGACGACGTTGACCTGACCGAAATGGGTGACCACCAACAGACTTCCGTCGGAGGTGAACTGTGCGCTGCGAGGACTGCCGCTCACAGGAATGCGCCAGCGACGCTGGCCGTGCTCGTTGAACGACAGCAGTCCGCCGTCCTCGCCGACGTAGATGTTGGCGACCGCGTCGGAGACGGGCGTGATCGTGGTGACGGCCGGTGCGAGACGCGTGCACCAGCGCTTGCGACCGGAATCCATCTGGAAGGAGAACAGATTGCATCCTGCCTCCGTCGCGGCCGTCACCGAGACCTGACCGTTGGCGGCGATGCCGGCGGGGGAGCCGGCCGCACCCCCCAGCGGACGGGTCCAGCCGGGTGCGAGATCGTCGACACCGTCGGCGGTCGCGGTGTTGCTGTTGCGGGCATCGGAGTGACGGCCCGGCCAGCCACCGCTCGACAACACGTCGTCGGTGCCGGCGCCACCACCGCACGCGCTCAGCGCGAAGACCACCGTCAGCGCCGGGACCGCGGTCCGCAGGACACCCCGCATCACTCAACTCCTCCACAGGCGAACGATTCGACGTGTCAGCGTATCGGGCCGGGGGTCGTGAGCCGCGAACGAGGCGGACCGTAGGCTGCCCCTATGACGAGCATGTGGGGTGCACCTCTGACGGCGAGGTGGCGCGGGTCCCGTCGCAGGGATCCCGAACAGGCACGATTCCTGACGCTGTCCTCTCTGAAGTGGGTGCTGGACAACAAGGCGTACACGCCCTGGTACCTGGTCCGGTACTACCGCCTGGCGAAGTTCCGGCTGGCCAATCCGCACGTGGTGCTGCGCGGCATGGTGTTCCTGGGCAAGAACGTCGAAATCCACGCGACGCCGGAACTCTCGCGCCTCGAGATCGGCAGATGGGTCCATATCGGCGACGGCAACGCGATCCGCTGCCACGAGGGCTCGCTCCGGATCGGCGACAAGGTCGTCTTCGGCAGGGACAACGTGGTCAACACCTATCTCGACATCGAGATCGGAGCGTCGACGCTGGTCGCGGACTGGTGCTACATCTGCGACTTCGACCACCGCACGGAGGACATCACCTATCCGATCAAGGACCAGGGCATCGTGAAGAGCCCCGTCCGGATCGGCCCGGACACCTGGATCGCCGCGAAGGTCACCGTGCTCCGGGGCACGCGCGTCGGCCGTGGTTCGGTGCTGGGAGCGCACGCGGTCGTCAAGGGCGACATCCCCGATTTCAGTATCGCGGTGGGTTCGCCCGCCAAGGTGGTCAAGAACCGTAAGGTGGCGTGGGAGAGCGCCGCAGCCGAGCGTGCTGCCCGGGAAGCGGCGCTCGCCGACATCGCACGGAAGAAGTCGGGAGACACGCCCGCGGACGTGCACCAGTAGCGACGCGGGCCGGACACTGTCGGGGGACAGCAATGGAGTACTCGGAGTATCGCAGTCACGACGCGACCGGCCTCGCCGAGCTCGTCGCTGCGGGGCAGGTGTCGGCGAGTGAGCTGCTCGAGACCGCGATCGCGCGGCTCGACACGGTCGAACCGACACTGAACACCGTCGTCCGCAGGCTCGACGACCGGGCCCGCGCCCGCGCTCGCGACTCACTCGAGGGTCCGTTCGCCGGGGTGCCGTTCCTGCTCAAGGATCTGGGGCAGGATCTGGCCGGTGAGCCGACGTCGAGAGGTTCCCGTGTTCTCGCCGACCTGCCGGTGGACGAGAACTCGGTGATCGTGGACCGGTGGCTCGGAGCGGGGCTGGTCCCGTTCGGGAAGACGAACACCCCCGAGTTCGGAGCGAAGGGCATCACCGAGCCCGAGGCCTTCGGGGCGAGCCGCAATCCGTGGGATCCAGCGGTGACTCCGGGTGGGTCGTCGGGCGGATCCGCCGCCGCGGTCGCGGCCGGCGTCGTTCCCGTGGCCGGAGCGAGTGACGGCGGTGGCTCCATCCGCATCCCCGCCGCCTGCTGCGGGCTCCTCGGACTCAAACCCGGGCGCGGACTCGTGCCGACCGGGCCTCGCGGTGGGGAGCCTCTGCACGGGGCCGCCACCAACGGGGTGATCTGCCGGACGGTGCGCGATGCCGCGGCCTTCCTCGACGTCATGGCCGGCTCGTACGCGGGCGGCCCGTATCTCGTCGAACGAGTGCAGTCGTACGCGGAGGCCGCACGCTCGGCTCCGAAGCGGTTGCGGATCGGGTACGAGACCGCGTCACCGATCGGGACGCCGGTGGACCCGGAGGCGGTGGCCGCAGTGGACGGTGCCGTCGCGGTGCTCGGGGAACTCGGTCATCACGTCGAACCCGCCTCGACGGGTATCGACGAACGGCGTCTGGCCGAGGACTTCCTCACGATGTGGTTCGCCACGGCCGCCGCAGAGGTTGCCGACGCTTGCCGCCTCACGGGGGCGCGGCCGGAGGACTTCGAGTTCGACACCCGTATCATCGCCGCACTCGGAAAGACGACTTCGGCGTCGGACTACATTGCGGCACATGCCCGTTGGGCCGAGTATGCGAGTGGTCTCGCGCAGTTCCACGAGCGCTACGATCTGCTGCTCACGCCGACGCTCGCATGCCCGCCGTCGCGCATCGGCGAACTCGACACGCCGCGCTGGATGCGGCGTGCCGGCGAGGCTCTCCTGCGGACCCGAACCGCGTGGATCGCGGGCCGGGCCGGTTTCGTCGACCGCGTGGTGGACGACAATCTGGGCCGCACCCCCTACACGCAGCTGGCCAATATCACCGGACGTCCGGCGATGTCGGTTCCGTTGCACTGGACGGCGTCCGGTCTGCCGCTCGGGGTGCAGTTCGTCGCGCCGCTCGGCGGGGAGGGTGTGCTTCTCGCTCTCGCCGGCGAACTCGAACACGCCCGGCCGTGGTTCGATCGGCAGCCGCCGCTCGCTCCGGCCGAGTTGTCCCCTGCCTCCTGAGCCGGAAGTCCACTCAGGAGGACAAAGATTTCCGGTACACGACCGTCTCGCACGGAACAGCAAGGGCGGAAACGAGTTCCGGATGCCGAGTATCGAGCGGAGTGGGTTCCTCCGGCACGTACCCGAGCCCGGTGTAGAGCCGGTCGAGGAAGACTTTGGACTCGTGCGAGGTGTCGCGGGGGCGGATCACCTCGAGTTGCATCGTCTCGAACCCCTGCTCGGCGCACTCCGACTCGACGGCGTCGATCAGGAGGCGGCCGACGCCCGTGCCGCGGACCTTCGGGTCGGACGCGAGCATCCCGAACTCGGCCGTCGTCCCGTCCACCGGCGTCACGCGGATGCACCCGACCACCTGCCCGTGGGAGCGGGCGATCCGGATACTGCCTTCCCGTGCGTAGCGGGTGATCTCGTCCGGGTCGGTCCGCGTGGTGCCCGGCACCCACATGCCGTCCTCGGCGACCGCGTAGACGGCGTTGAGCAGATCTGTGACGGCGATGACGTCGGATTCGAGCGGTTCGAGGCGCTCGACCTCGACCGTGTGCTGCCCGTTCATCCGCGATCCGGGAGTGGACGTTGCGGGATCGTGGGGCGTGCCAGCGGGTGACGCACCCGTCGCTTCGCCGACGAGTAGACCTGCACGGTCTCCTCGGCGACGCGGCGCCAGTCGAAGTCGTCGGTCAGGCGCGCGCGGGCGGCTCGGGCGCGTACCTGTGCGTCCTCGGGGTCGTCGAGGGTCTCCCGGACGGCCGAGACGAGCCCGGCCACGTCGCCGGGCTGGAACGACAGTCCGGTCACTCCGTCGACCACCGCTTCGCCCAGGCCGCCGGCGGTGGACGCGATCAGCGGGGTGCCTGCGGCCGCGGCTTCGAGGGCGATGATGCCGAACGGCTCGTAGCGGCTCGGCAGCACGATCGCGTCGGCACCGTGCAACCAGCCGAGCAACTCGGTGTGGTCGAGGTTGCCGAGGAAACTCACCGATCGTGCGACGCGGTGTACCCGTGCCTGTTCGCGGAGCCATTCGAACTGGGTGCCTTCGCCGGCGACCACGAGGGTCGTGCCGGGATGCGACCGGCGGATGCGAGGGAGGGCGGCGATCGCGTCCTGCACACCCTTCTCGTATTCGAGGCGACCGACGTACAGCAGCCGTGCCGGTCCGGGACGCGGTTCGCGTTCGCGGTACGACCAGGTGGTGAGGTCGATACCGTTGCGGATCACCGAGATCTCCGGCAGATCCGGTCCGTACAGTTCGGTGACCTCGTCGTGCATCGACGCCGAACACGTGATGAGCCGGTCGGATTCGTTGGCGAGCCACCATTCGACGGAATGCACCTGCCGATTGATCCGGCCCGACAGCCAGCCGCTGTGGCGACCGGCCTCGGTCGCGTGCAGGGTCGACACGAGTGGCACGTCGAAGTACTCGGCCAGCGCGATCGCAGGGTGGGCGACGAGCCAGTCGTGGGCGTGGACGACGTCGGGGTGCCAACCCTCGCCGATACCGCCGCGGCTCAATCCGATCCCGGCGCGGACCATCGCGTGGCCCATCGCCAGGGTCCACGCGATCATGTCCTCGCCGAAGTCGAAGTGGGGTGCGTCCTCCGCGACCGCCACCACGAGCACGCCGTCGGCGATGTGACCGACCGTGGGGTGGGTCGACGCATCGGTGCCGGTCGGACGACGCGACAGCACCACTACCTCGTTGCCGGCCGCGGCGAGTTCGGTGGCGAGATGGTGGACGTGTCTGCCCAGACCGCCGACGACGACGGGCGGGTACTCCCATGAGACGAGCAGGATCTTCATCGCGGGCCTCCGTGGCGTCCGGGCAGTCGTCGGGCGTCGAGTCCTGGGAAGAGATTGTCGGCGCGGTTCCATCCGTCGGCCAGCCGGTGCGCGGTGTCGGTGCGTCCGGAGTCGACCGCCTCGGCGATCTCGCGCAGTGCGTGGGCATGCTTGTGCGCGCGGTCGCGGGCGTAGGCGGCGGCGGTGTCCTTGCTGACCATGAACGCCCAGTCGCTGGACACCGTGAGCAGCGCTTCGCGCAGCATCTGATCGTGCACGCGGTTGCGGAGCGCAACCGGCGAGGTGTTCTGCTCGCGGGCCTTGTCGATGCTGTCGAGGGTCGTGCGCACCACCTCGCCGTTGAGACGCACGAGGTCGGCGACCTGATCGCCGGCCCAGACCCGCCAGTCCTTGCCCGAACCCCACGACGAATCCTCGAGATCGACGGAGGCGCCGACGTAGCCGCGGTCGCGGGCATCGGCCAGGGTTCCCACCTCGATACCGGCCTCGGGAAGGGCGCGCAGCAGTCGTTCGAGGAAGATCGGTCCCTCGAACCACCAGTGCCCGAACAGTTCCGTGTCGAATGCCGCGACCACGAGTGCGTCCCGGCCGATGCGGTCGGATTCGCTGCGCAGACGCTGCCGGACGGTCCCGACGAAGTCGGCGACGTGCCTGTCGACGGTCTGCGACGCGAGTTCGGGGTCGTAGGGCGCCTTCTCGTGCGAGGGCACCGTGCGGCCCGTGACCCGGGAGGGTTTGAGTCCGGTGTCGTGGCAGTAGGTGTGGAAGTCGCGGTAGGCGGAGTGGCCGGGGTAGCCGGACTTCGGCGACCACACCCGGTACGAGACCTGCAGGTCGCGGCCGAAGCACACGACGTCCGAGCCGTGGACCGTGCGGCCGAGCGAGGTGTCGCCGCGCAGTGCGGGGCCGTCGACCATGAAGTGCTCGACACCCGCTGCGGCGTAGCCCTTCTCCATACCCGGCGAGTAACCGCATTCCGGACCCCAGATGCCGCGCGGCCGATGGTTCCAGCGGGCGTGGGCGTCGGCGAGACCCTCGGACAGGGAGAACGCCCGCAGTCGCGGGTCGAGGAGGGGCTGGAAGGGATGGGCCAGGGGGCCACCGAGCAGTTCGATCGCGTCGGCGTCGATCAGCTGCCGGACGACGGGGGATCCTCCGTGGCGCCAATGGGTTTCGAAATCCTCGAGTGCGGCCGAGGCAGCGCGGTGCTCGCGAGCGCCGAGCGCGCGGTAGGACTCCTCCCGCATGCCGGCGGCCTCGTGCGCGCGGAGCTGCCAGTTGCCGAGCCAATGGTGCATTCCGGCGAGGCAGTGCGGATCGTCGAGTTGCGCGGCGAGTACCGGGGTGACGCCCAACGTGAGCATCCGGGTCCGGCCTTCGGCGGCGAGTCGCCGCAGGACATCGGTGACGGGCAGATAGGTCGCGGCCCACGACTGGTAGAGCCATTCCTCCCCGACCGGCCACCGACCGTGATGGGCGAGCCACGGAAGATGGGAATGGAGGACGAGCGCGAACATGCCGGGTTCGCGAGGTGATGCGGCACTCACGGCGCAGTGTCCTTCGCCGCGGGATCCTTCATGGCGATCGCGACGAGATCGAGGCTCGCATCGATGTTCCCGGGAACGATGGCGAAGTCGTCGACCGAGACCATGGCGACGTCGGCGGTGAGATCGTCCGGCCACGGCTGACCCGCGAGCGCCCGTTCGATCTGGGCGTCGATGAACGATCCGCCGTGCTTGGCGTCGAGAGCGCACAGTGCGGGACCGTGGTGCACGCCCGTCATGAGTTCGACGCGGAAGCCTGCTTCCTCGAGCAGTTCCGTCAGTTCGGTGGCGTTCAGTTCACGGGTGTGGAACGGGTTGAGCGGGGTGTCGCGCCCGGGGGAGAAGGTGATGCGGTTCGGCGTACTGATCAACAATTCGCCGCCGGGAGTGAGAACACGATGACATTCGCGTAGGAACTGTGTCTGATCCCACAGATGCTCGATCACCTGGAAGTTCACGACCGTATCGACCGATTCGTCCGCGAGGGGAAGTTCGGCGAGGTTGCCGTGGCGCATGTCCACGCGGGGGTAGCGGGCACGGATGTGCGCGACCGCGGTCTCGTCGTAGTCGAGCCCGATCACGCGCGTGGCGACGTCGGCGATCATGTCGGCGCCGTAGCCTTCGCCGGCCCCGGCCTCGAGCACGGTCCGGTTCTCGCAGCGGGAGAGAAAGTGCTGGTAGACCACCTCGTGACGTCGGAACCAGTAGTTCTCCTCGGCGATGCCGGGGACCGTCCGTTCGCCGGTGAGGGGGAGGGTGTGCGCGTCGTCGGCGCGGGCGGGGGTGTCGCTCACCGCCACGACATTAGACCCCTCCCCGGAGGCAAGGTCTCCGGTGTTCCAGATCACAGGTTTGGTCGTCCTTCCGTGCGGCTATGGTGAACCGGGAATCCCGTCAAGTTACCGGCCGGTAACTTAGCGGCTGATAATCTATCGCACACGCCGTGCGAAAGACACGAGTGCTCGGTTCAGGCAGCGCCTTGCCGACCAAAGGCAGCTACACACAGGAGGTCGACGCAGACCCATGACGAACATCGTCGTTTTGATCAAGCAGGTCCCCGACACGTGGTCCGAGCGCAAGCTCAGCGACGGCGACTACACGCTCGACCGTGAGGCCGCCGATGCCGTGCTCGACGAGATCAACGAGCGCGCTGTCGAGGAAGCTCTGCTCATCAAGGAGCGCGACGGCGGCGAGGTCACCGTTCTGACCGCCGGCCCGGACCGCGCGACCGACGCCATCCGCAAGGCGCTGTCCATGGGCGCCGACAAGGCGATCCACCTCAACGATCCCGCCCTGCACGGCTCGGACTCCATCCAGACCGCGTACGCGATTGCCGCCGCGCTCGGCCAGATCGAGGGCGTCGAGCTGGTCATCGCCGGTAACGAGGCCACCGACGGCCGCGTGGGCGCCGTTCCCGCGATCATCGCCGAGTACCTGGGCCTCCCGCACCTGACGCACCTGCGCAAGCTCACCATCGCCGACGGCAAGGCCACCGGCGAGCGCGAAACCGACGAGGGCGTCTTCGGCATCGAAGCTCCGCTCCCCGCCATCGTCTCGGTCACCGAGAAGATCAACGAGCCCCGCTTCCCCTCCTTCAAGGGCATCATGGCCGCCAAGAAGAAGGAAGTTCAGACCCTCACCCTTGCCGACATCGGTCTCGATCCGGAGATCTTCGGTGTTGCCAACGCGGCGTCCACCGTCACCGGTGTGACCCCGAAGCCCCCGCGTACCGCGGGTGAGCGCGTCGCCGACGAAGGCGACGGCGGCACCAAGATCGCCCAGTACCTCGTCGGCCAGAAGATCATCTGATCGCGCCCCGCGACAACATCTGACATATCTAGGAGAGAAGTAGTAATGGCAGAAGTACTCGTGCTCGTCGAGCATGCCGAGGGCGCGCTCAAGAAGGTCAGCACCGAACTCATCACCGCCGCGCGTGCGCTCGGCGAGCCCTCCGCCGTCGTCGCGGGTGCCCCCGGCACCGCCGACGCGCTGCAGGACGCCCTCGCGGCCGCCGGTGCGGTCAAGGTCTACGCCGCCGAGTCCGACGACGTCGACAATTACCTGGTGACCCCGAAGGTCGACATCCTCGCGTCGCTCGTCGAGTCCACCAGCCCCGCCGCTGTCATCACCGCAGCGTCCGTCGAGGGCAAAGAGGTCTCGGGCCGTCTCGCCGCCCGCATCGGCTCCGGTCTGCTCGTCGACGTCGTCGACGTCAAGGCCGACGGCTCCGCCGTCCACTCGATCTTCGGTGGCGCCTACACCGTCGATGCCAAGGCCAACGGTGAGGTCCCCGTGATCTCCGTGCGCCCGGGTGCCATCGAGGCCAAGCCCGAGGCTGCCGCCGCCGAGCGCGTCGCCGTCGAGGTTCCCGCCCAGGAAGAGAACGCCGTGAAGATCGTCTCGCGCGATCCGATCGTCGGCGGCGATCGTCCGGAGCTCACCGAGGCGTCGATCGTGGTCTCCGGTGGCCGCGGTGTCGGTTCGGCCGACAAGTTCTCCGTCGTCGAGGAGCTCGCCGACTCGCTCGGTGCCGCCGTCGGTGCTTCGCGCGCCGCTGTCGACTCCGGCTACTACCCGGGCCAGTTCCAGGTCGGTCAGACCGGCAAGACGGTCTCGCCGCAGCTGTACGTCGCGCTCGGCATCTCCGGTGCCATCCAGCACCGCGCCGGCATGCAGACGTCGAAGACCATCGTCGCCGTCAACAAGGACGAAGAGGCCCCGATCTTCGAGATCGCGGACTACGGCGTCGTCGGCGACCTGTTCAACGTCGCCCCGCAGCTGACCGAAGAGGTCAAGAAGCACAAGGGCTGATCTGCTCCGGCAGACCGATCCCTGCGCGGCCCCGCTCCTTTCGAGGAGCGGGGCCGCCTGCGTTCGACGGGAGTGTTCATCGGCGATGCATCACCGCGACACCCCGGCGCCGCCGGTACGCCTCCCGCGCTCGTTACACCTTCAGCATGACCACATCGTCGGTGCTGTACCGCCCGAGTGAGTTCACCGCCCCGATCCTGTCCGGCCCTCGCTATTCCCTCGTCGTCTCGACCGAACCGTCGATCCGCACGGCCGCGCAACGTCTGCGCCATCGGGTCTTCGCGAACGAACCGGGCTTCCGGCTCCCCGATTCCGGGACCGGCCTCGACGCGGACCGTTTCGACGAGTTCTGCGACCACATACTCGTGCACGACCGGGTCACCGACGACGTCGTGGGCTGCTACCGGATGCTGCTACCCGAGGCCGCGCGCGAGGCGGGTGGGTACTACACCGCCACCGAATTCGATCTCACCGCCCTCGACCCACACGGACGCGGCCTCGTCGAAATGGGTCGGGCCTGCGTCGATCCGGACCACCGCTCCGGGTCCGTGCTGACCCTCATGTGGGCCGGGATCCTGGTCTACCTCGAGAGGACCGGACACCGTGAAGTCATCGGCTGCGTGTCGGTGCCCATGCGCACGACGCCCGACGAACCCGAGGCGTCGAACGTGCGGGCCGTGCGCGACCTCCTGCTCGAGCGGCACGCCGTCGAACCCGCGTCACGGGTACGCCCGCTGAACCCGGTCGTGGTCGACGGCCGCACTCTCGACGAGATCGCACCGCCACCGCGCCCGGTCGTGCCGCCGCTGCTGCGCGGATATCTCCGACTCGGTGCCCGGATCTGCGGTGAACCGGCCCACGACCCGGCCTTCGGTGTTGCCGACTTCGTCGCGATACTCGCCGTGGACGGGGCGGACGCGCGGTATCTCGACCGCTTGCGGGCCGTCGCGGAGCGCAACGAGGGTGGTGCGCGATGACGCGGTTGCACGAGTGGATGCCGTCGAGCCCGTGTGGCGCTCGGTGTCTGCCGGACGACGCGGACCGTGTGGGTCTGCCGGCGGTGTGGCTGCGTATCGCGATCGTGGCGCTCGTGTTGACGGTTGTACCGCTCCTGCTGGCCGGCCGCGTGATTCCTGCGGCACGGCGGGAAGGCGCGCTGCGCCGCAGTGCGCGCGTATTGCTGTGGTGTGTGGGCATGCGCTTGTCGGTCGACGACAGGCGTGACCGGCGGGCGCACGCAGGGGGCGTGCTCGTCGTGGCACCGCACGTCTCGTGGACCGACGTGCTCGTCCTCACCGCGGTCGCTCCCGCCGCCTTCGTGGCACGGGCGGACTTGCTCGACTGGGGTGCGTGGGGCGCACTCGCACGCCGGATGCGTGTCATCGCCATCGAGCGGGAACGGTTGCGTCTGCTGCCCGACGTGATCGATCGGATACGTACCCGCCTGCTCGCAGGCGAACGTGTCGCGGTCTTCCCCGAGGGCACGACATGGTGCGGCCGGGCCTACGGCGGTTTTCGTCCCGCTCTGCTCCAGGCGGCGGTGGATGCGGAATGCCCTGTCCAGCCGGTCGGGCTGCGTTACAGCGACCAGGCGGGCGAGTCCACTGCGGTGCCCGCTTTCGTCGGGGACGAGACGATCGGATCCTCGATCCGGCGGATGATCCGGAGCCGTCGTGTCGTGGCCGAAGTCGTGCTGGCGCCGCTCGAATGGCCCGGACAGGACCGACGTGATCTCGCGGCCCGGTGCGACCGCGCAGTCCGCGCCGAACGTGTGGCCGATGCCATATCGTCCTTGCCGGTCGACCTCTCACCGGCCACCGGAGCGGCGCCCACGGCGGACGTCGCCTGACCGCCGACCCCTGAGCGCGGCGGGCACCTGTGCCCACCCGCTATCCTGGATCGGTCATGACCTCGCCCGCCGCCGGTCCCTCCGGTACCTCCACGACCGTCTACCTCGATCACGCCGCGACCACGCCGATGCTTCCCGCGGCTGTCGAGGCGATGACGTCGGTCCTCACCACCGTCGGAAACGCGTCGTCCCTGCACGGCTCGGGGCGCGCAGCGCGCCGCCGCATCGAGGAGTCGCGGGAGTCGATCGCGGCCGCCCTCGGTGCCCGGCCCTCCGAGGTGATCTTCGTCTCCGGTGGTACCGAGGGTGACAATCTGGCGATCAAGGGGATCTACTGGGGACGCCGCGCCCAGGACTCCCGTCGCCGCAGGATCCTTGCGAGCGCGGTGGAACATCACGCTGTACTCGACGCCGTCGAATGGCTCGTCGAGCACGAGGACGCGCTGGTGACGTGGCTTCCGGTCGACCGATCCGGACGTGTCGATCCCGCCACGCTGCGTGACGAACTCTCGCGCTACGCCGACGAGGTCGCCCTCGTGTCCGTGATGTGGGCGAACAACGAGGTCGGCACCGTCATGCCGATCACCGAACTCGCCGCCGTCGCCGCCGAGTTCGACGTCCCGATGCACAGCGACGCCGTGCAGGCGGTCGCTCATCTTCCCGTCGACTTCACTGCGAGCGGCCTGTCGGCGCTGACCCTGGCCGCCCACAAGTTCGGTGGGCCGCAAGGGGTGGGCGCGTTGCTGCTCGGCAGGCAGGTGCCGTGCGTGCCCCTCGCCCACGGTGGCGGTCACGAACGCGACGTGCGTTCCGGTACGCAGGACACCGCATCCGTCGTGGCGATGGCTGCCGCACTGCGGGAGGTCACCTCGGATCTGCCTTCGCGCACCGCCGAACTCGCGAGTCTGCGCGATCTTCTCGTCGCCGGTGTCGAGACGGAGATTCCCGACGCGATCCTCAACGGTCCGCGCGAGGCGGGACGACTGCCCAACAACGCGCACTTCACCTTCCCCGGGTGTGAAGGGGATTCGTTGCTGATGCTGCTCGACGCGGCCGGAATCGAATGCTCGACCGGTTCCGCGTGCACGGCCGGGGTTGCGCGCGCGAGCCACGTGCTCGTCGCGATGGGATCGGACCCCGTCATTGCGCGAGGGTCGCTCCGATTTTCGTTGGGGCACACAACAACCCGAAGCGACATCGAGAAACTGATCGAAACTCTCCCTTCCGTGGTGGACAGGGCTCGCGCCGCCGGACTGGCGAGCGCCGGTGGACGAGGAGGTGACCGGAGATGAGGATTCTTGCGGCAATGAGCGGCGGTGTGGACTCGGCGGTCGCCGCCGCCCGCATGGTCGAGGCCGGACACGACGTCGTCGGGGTGCACCTCGCGTTGTCGAGCGCGCCGGGTACGCTGCGCACCGGATCGCGAGGATGTTGCTCGAAGGAGGACGCCGGCGACGCCCGCCGCGCCGCCGATGTGCTCGGAATTCCTTTCTACGTCTGGGATTTCGCAGACCGCTTCAAAGAGGACGTGATCGACGACTTCGTCGCGTCCTATGCCGCCGGCGAGACCCCGAATCCGTGCCTGCGGTGCAACGAGAAGATCAAGTTCTCGGCACTGGCCGACCGTGCCGTGGCACTCGGCTTCGACGCCGTGGCCACCGGCCACTACGCGCAGTTGAACGACGGAGTGCTGCGTCGCGCCGTCGACGCCGACAAGGACCAGTCGTACGTACTGGCCGTGCTCACCGCGGAGCAGTTGTCGCGCGCGATGTTCCCCGTCGGCGACACCCCCAAGGGCCGGATCCGCGAGGAGGCCGCCGAGCGCGGACTCGCGGTGGCGAACAAGCCGGACAGCCACGACATCTGTTTCATCCCGTCGGGCGACACCCGCGCCTTCCTCGGTGCCCGGATCGGCGTGCGCCCCGGCGCCGTCGTGGACGACCGTTCCGGTGAGGTGCTCGCGCAACACGAAGGCGTGCACGGCTTCACCATCGGTCAGCGCAAGGGACTCGGCATCGCCGGACCCGGACCCGACGGCCGTCCCCGCTACGTCACGGCGATCGAGCCCGAGAGCGGCACCGTCCGGGTCGGCAGCGCCGAACAGCTGAAGGTCGACTCGATCCGGGCCGAACGCGCCGTGTGGACTTCGGGCACGGTTCCCGTCGGACCGATCGAGTGCGTCGTGCAGGTCCGCGCACACGGCGGATTGGCGCCGGCCGTCGCCGAAGCGGTGGGCACGGGCATCGACATCACGCTGCGTGAACCGCTCACCGGTGTCGCCGCCGGTCAGGCTGCTGTCCTGTACCGCCCTGATGCAGCGGGCGACATCGTTCTCGGCAGCGGCACCATCACGGCAGGGGAGCAGTGACAGCACCCGCCACCGGCCGCGCGGTGTGGTCCGGTGCCGCGACAGGCATCGGTTCGTGGCCGGGAACGGACCCGCGCGAGGCCGCGGCGGTCGTGGTCGGCGAACTCACCGATCTGCCCCATCTGGTCGAGTTGCCGGCGCGTGGGCTCGGTGCCGACATCATCGGGCGCGTCAGTGCCCTGCTCGTCGACATGTATCTCGACACGTCGACCACCGGATATCGCCTGGTGTCGCGGCGCGGCACCGTGGCCTCCCGGGCGCGCGACCTGCTCGCGCAGGACCTCGACGCGCTCGAGGAGGCCTGGGAACGCGCCGGGCCGGCCGCCACACGCCCGGTGAAGGTGCAGTCCGCCGGCCCGCTCACTCTCGCCGCCCACGTCGAACTCGCCACCGGGCGACGGGTGCTCACCGACCGCGGTGCCGTCCGCGACCTGGCCGAATCGCTCGCGGAGGGGCTGGCCCGGCACGCGGCCGAGATCACCCGTCGGCTCGGTGTGCAGGTCGTCGCGCAACTCGACGAACCGTCGCTTCCCGACGTGCTCGCCGGAACGCTGAAGGGCCGGACCATTCTCGAGACCGTGCCCGCCGTCCCGGATCCGGAGGCACTGGACGTGCTCGACACGACCATCCGGGGCAGCGGACTGTCCGTCGCGGTGCATTGCTGCGCGGACACCTTCCCAGCCGACATCCTGCGCCGCAGCGCCGCCGACGCGGTCGCTTTCGACGTCGGACGTGTGCGACGCTCCGACCTCGACGGACTGGGGGAACTCTTCGACTCCGGCACGGTCCCGATCCTGGGGCTCGTGCCTGCCGGCGCTCCGGCGTCGACGGGCTGGCGCGAGTACGCGGCACCGGCCGTCGATCTGATCGACCGGCTCGGCTTCCCCCGGAAGGTGCTGCACTCGGTGGCGGTGAGCCCGGTCTGCGGACTGGCCCCGGCGTCCACGGACGGGGCGCGAGCCGCCCTGCGTTCCGTGCGCGACGTCGCCTCGGCCTTCGCCGAGGAAGCCGAGACGCTCTGAGCATTCCTGTCGGTTCCCTCGACTAGGCTTGCAGGCTGTGAGTGAACCGACGGACGCACCCATCACCGCTCCTCCGGAGGCGCGTGAGCGCTGGCAGGATCTCGCCGAACAGGTGCGCGAGCATCAGTTCCGCTACTACGTGCGCGATGCCCCCATCATCTCCGACGGAGAGTTCGATGCGCTGCTCGGCGAACTGCAGACGCTCGAGGAGCAGTACACCGAACTCCGCACGCCGGATTCGCCCACCCAGCTGGTCGGCGGCGGATTCGCCACCGAGTTCGGCGCCGTCGAGCATCTCGAACGCATGCTCAGCCTCGACAACGTCTTCGCCGAGGACGAATTGCGCACGTGGCTCTCGCGCGCCGAGGCCGAGACCGGAACCCACCCCGACTATCTGTGCGAGGTGAAGATCGACGGCGTCGCGCTGAGCCTGGTCTACGAGAACGGCAAACTCGTCCGCGCCGCGACCCGCGGCGACGGTCGCACCGGCGAGGACGTCACCCTCAACGCCCGCACGATCGACGACGTTCCCGAAAAGCTCACCGGCAGTGACGAATACCCGGTTCCCTCGCTGCTCGAGGTTCGCGGGGAGGTGTTCTTCCGGCTCGAGGACTTCCAGACCCTCAACGCGGGCCTGGTTGCCGAGGGCAAACCGCCCTTCGCCAATCCGCGCAACTCGGCCGCCGGGTCCCTGCGGCAGAAGAATCCCGCCGTCACCGCACGGCGGCGCCTGCGCATGTACTGCCACGGCTACGGCCGGATGGAAGGCTTCGAACCCCGCTCGCAGTCCGACGCCTACGCGGCCTTCGCCGCCTGGGGACTGCCGGTCTCCCCGCACACCGCGCGTGTGCAGGGCAGCGAGGCGGTCGTCGAACGGATGCGCTACTGGGGCGAACACCGGCACGACGTCGAACACGAGATCGACGGTCTCGTGGTCAAGATCGACGACATGGGACTGCACCGCCGCCTCGGCGCCACGTCCCGGGCCCCTCGTTGGGCGATCGCCTACAAGTATCCGCCGGAGGAGGTCACCACCAAGCTCCTCGACATCCGCGTCAGCGTCGGACGTACCGGGCGCGTGACCCCGTTCGCCTACATGGAACCGGTCACCGTCGCCGGGTCCACGGTCTCGCTGGCGACGCTGCACAATGCGTCCGAGGTGGAGCGCAAGGGTGTGCTGATCGGCGACACCGTGGTCATCCGCAAGGCCGGCGACGTGATCCCCGAAGTGCTCGGCCCGGTCGTCGATCTGCGCGACGGCTCCGAGTACCCCTTCGAAATGCCGTCGCAATGCCCCGAGTGCGGAACACCTCTGGCCCCCGCGAAGGAGGGCGATGTCGATCTGCGCTGCCCCAATTCGCGGTTGTGCCCGGCGCAGTTGCGCGAACGTGTCTTTCACGTCGCGGGTAGGGGAGCGTTCGACATCGAAGCGCTCGGCTACGAGGCGGGCACGGCGTTGCTCGAGGGGAAGATCATCGCCGACGAGGGCGACCTGTTCTCGCTCACGACGGAAGATCTCGAACGCGTCCCGTTCTTCCGCACCACCAAGGGCGTGCTGTCGAAGAATGGCGAGCGCCTGCTGCAGAATCTCGACAAGGCGAAGGAACAACCGCTCTGGCGCGTGCTCGTCGCCCTGTCGATCCGGCATGTCGGGCCCACGGCGGCGCGTGCCCTGGCCACCGAGTTCGGCAGTCTCGACCGGATCCGGTCCGCGTCCGTCGAGGAGCTCGCGGCTGTCGAGGGCGTCGGTCCGACGATCGCCGCAGCGGTGACCGATTGGTTCGCCGTCGACTGGCACGCCGCGATCGTCGACAAGTGGGCGGCAGCGGGGGTGCGGATGGCCGACGAACGCGACGAATCCGTTCCGAGGACCCTCGAAGGATTGTCGATCGTGGTCACGGGCACGCTCGCGGGATTCTCCCGCGACCAAGCCAAGGAGGCCGTCCTCACGCGTGGCGGCAAGGCGGCCGGCTCGGTCTCGAAGAAGACCGCCTTCGTCGTGATCGGCGACAATCCGGGGTCGAAGGCCGACAAGGCCGCCGATCTCGGGGTGCCCGTGCTCGACGAGGACGGCTTCCGGATCCTGCTCGCAGATGGGCCGGACGCCGCTCTCGCCCACCTGGAAGGGCGCGAAGCGCAGAACTGAGACATCGCTCGCCTGTGTCGCGTGGGCGAACCCTCAGGAGGCCGTTGCAGATTCGGGTTCCTCGGCGCTGCGCCTGCCGAGGAACACCGCCGCCGCGAGGAGGAAGCAGATCGCGCCGACGAACGTGCCGGCGTTGGCGAGGCTCGGGTCGAGTGTGTTGCCGTCGTCGAGGACGAACGAACCGACGGCGGAGACACCGAACGCGATCGATCCGAGCATGTTCAACCACCCGCTGATCCAGTTCTTCGAGCGCGGCGCCCAGTGCGAGCCCGACCGCCACAGGATCGCGCACGCGATGGCGCTCGACGCCAGGAAGCACAGGGACCCTTCGAGATTGGGGTTCCACACCAGGTGCATCTCTCCCTTGACCGTGTGGGCGTGCAGTGCGGCTCCCGTGCTGACGTTGAACAGCAGCGTGCCGATGAACTGGATCAGCGACGCGAGCCAGTCGGCGCGGATCGCCGGGCTTCCCTTGTCGCAGACGGTCGCCGGTCCGCTCAGCATCAATTGAACGAATGCTGCACCTGTGAAGAACCAGGAACCCACGAAGAACGAACTATTTGCTCCGGCCGTGCCGAGAATCGTCGAAATTCCCGGTGTCGAACCCACTGCGAACAGGGCGGCCCCGATGACGAATCCCCAGGACTGCATACGCAATGTCGGGTGAATCAGCATTGGCGCAGTATAAGTCGAGGATTGCAACGCTGTTCGTTTTCGCCGAAAAATAGCCGGCAGGATAGGCGCAGTTCAGAGTGCGTTTTCGAAAGGGGTGAACGGCAGGGGTGAATTGCACCCAATATCTTTGGTTGGCGAGAAGCCGCGTTCGATGCACGTTAGCGTGCCAGCCATGACGGAGACCGGTAAGTCCACCCATCGCCTTCTTTTCCGTAATGTGCGCGTTTTCGACGGAATTTCCGGAGAGCTCGTCACCGGCGACGTACTGATCGACGGAAACCGTATCGTCGCCGTGTCCGCATCGCCGATCGGCGAAGAACCCGGTCGCGAAACCGACGTGATCGACGGCGGTGGACGGGTACTGATGCCCGGCATGTCGGACGCACACGTCCACCTCGTGGGAAATGCGAACTCCTACATCGACATGGTGATGGGCAGCGAAGCGCACATCGCGCTCAACGGCCTCGCCGAGGCCCGCAACATGCTCCTTCGCGGCTTCACCGCCGTCCGCGACATGGCCGGCGACACCGGAAGCATCAAATCGGTGATCGACAGGGGACTGTTCGACGGGCCCCGCATCTACCCGTCCCAGGCCGCGATCTCGCAGACGTCCGGTCACGGCGACTTCGGCTTCGTCTACGAATGCCCCACGGCCCTCGGGGGAAACCAGGCACGTGCCGAACAGATCGGCTTCATGCGGGTCGCCGACGGCGAGGACCGGGTCCTCGCAGCCGTGCGCGAGCAGCTCAAGAAGGGCGCATCGCAGATCAAGCTGATGGTCGGCGGTGGGGCGGCGTCGATGTACGACCCGCTGTACACGGTCCAGTTCATCGACAGGGAACTGCGGGCCGCGGTCCAGGCAGCCTCCGACTACGGCACCTACGTGGCCACCCACGTCTACAACGTCACCGGGATCCGCCGCGCGGTCGCGGCCGGGGTGAAGTCGATCGAACACGGACACCTCGCCGACGAGGCGACCGTCGCACTGCTCGCGGAGAAGGACGTGTGGTTGTCGATGCAACCCTTCGCCCTCGGCGACCATCACTATCCGGATCCCGACCGTGCGGAGAAGGACCAGCAGATCTGCACCGGCACCGACCGTGTCTACGAATGGGCACAGAAGCACGGCGTGAAGACGGCCTGGGGCACCGACCTGCTGCTCGAACCGCAGATCGCGCCGCGACAGAGCGAGATGGCTGCGCGGCTGGCCGATCACTACAGCACTCTCGACGCGTTGCGGATGCTCACCTCCGGCAACGCCGAATTGTTCCGGCTCGCAGGCGAACGCGACCCCTACCGGCAGGCCCGGTGGGGCGTGATCGAGAAGGGTGCCTGGGCCGACGTCCTCCTCGTCGACGGCAACCCGCTCGAGGATCTGAGCCTGATCGCCGATCCGGCGAAGAACCTCTCGGTGATCGTGAAGAACGGCCACGTCGTCAAGAACGTCCTGTGACCGTGCCGGCACATCGGACACGGCACGACGCCCTATTCGCTCGGCGCGAGGACGATCGGTGACCCACTACGAAACCCATACGGAAGCAACGGAATCGGACGATCTCGACACGCCTCCGTACGGCATGCCGGTCGTCGGGCAGGCGGTCGCCCGGCAGACTCCGGGCACGCTCGTGTCGGCACGCGGAATCGAACTCCACGGCCCGTGGGGGCACGTGTTCGGGCCGCTCGACCTGGACCTCGACGCCGGGGGCGTGACGGTCCTGGCGGCGCAGGCCGGTGCCGCGCGGACCGCACTGCTCATGGCTCTGTGTGGGCGCATGCGGCTGACCCGGGGATCGTTGACGGTCCTCGGCGAGGACCGGCCCCAGAAGGTGATTGCCCGATCGGCGATCGCGTGCATGAACGAGCTCGACGAGGTGCGTCCGTCTGTCACCGTACGCGACCTCGTCACCGAGCAGAAACGGTGGGATTCCCCGTGGTACAGGTTCGTTCCGCGGGTCGACGAGGGCGGTGTCGCCGAGATGTGCGGGGAGATCTTCGGCGACGTACCGCTGCCCCCGCTCGAGGCGTTCGTCGACGACCTTCCCGAACTCCAGCAACTGCTCCTGCGGATCTCGGTGGCCGACACCCGACGCCCGCCGCTGCTGGTGGTGGGCCGGATCGACAGGATCGCCGACGACGTCGAGCGCGCCACCCTGCTCGACCGGCTCGTCGCGCTCGGTGAGAACCGGTCGGTGATCATCGGCGACGTGAACCCTGTCGACCCCACCGTCGGGGTGCGGGCCGTGGTGGACATGCACGATCTGCTCGGACCCGGTGACATCGGCGTCCTGACGAGAAGGAAGTGACAGGTGCTCGCAGGCATCTCTCTCGGTAGCGACTCGAAACGATACTTCCGCGGCACGATGCCGCGCATCGCGATCGCGACGATCATCCTCATGCCGTTGCTGTACGGCGCCATGTACCTGTGGGCCTTCTGGAACCCGTTCGGTGCGGTGAACAAGATTCCCGCGGCGATCGTCAACAACGACACCGGTCGTTCGTCGACGGGGGAGCAGATCGACGCCGGTGATCAGGTCGTCACGTCCCTCATCGCTTCAGGACAGCTGGATCTGGCCGAGGTGTCGGAGGAGGACGCCGTCTCTGGCTTGGCCGACGGAAAGTACTACTACACCATCACGATTCCGGAGAACTTCACCGAAGCGGTCGAATCCCCCAACGGCGACAACCCCGAGAAGGCGAATCTGGTCTTCACCTTCAACGACGCGAACAACTACCTCGCCACGATCATCGGGCAGGACGCGTCCGAACAGGTGATCGGACAGGTGAACTCCACGATCGGCGCCCAGGGTGTCGGGACCGTGCTCACCGGTCTGGAGAGCGCCGGTTCGGGTCTGAAACAGGCCGCCGGCGGTGCCGGACAGCTCGCCGACGGTATCGACACCGCCAAGGACGGAGCCGACCAGCTCGCATCCGGCTCGCAGGAACTGGCGACGAACATGGTCACGGCGCGGGACGGGTCGGCGCAGCTCGCCGCCGGTGCGAACGAACTCGCGACCGCGGTCGACGGGGTGACCGGGCCTCTGCTCGGTGCACTCGACAGCGGTGCCCTCGCCGGCGTCGCGGGGCAGGCGGCCGACCTGCGGGCCTCACTCGACGCGCTCGAAGCGCGGGTGCCACAGACCGCGCAGTCGACGGTGAACCAGGCCGTGCAGCAGGTCGTCGACGTCCTGAATCGCAGTTCCGATCCGATCGTGCAGCAGGCGATTGTCGCGTTGACGCCGCTCACGGCCCAGCAGACGGTCTCCGATGTCGATGTCCTGCGTGCGGAGATCGTGCGGCTGCAGTCGGACGCCGAACAACTCGAATACCAGCTCGGCAATCCGAACAGTCCGCTGCAGGGCGTCCTGACGACGCTCTCCAGCGGTGGAATCGCGGCGGAAGTGAACCAACTCCGCAATGGGGTCGGCGAACTGAGCGCCGGCGCCGCCACCCTGAATTCCGGCCTCGTCCAACTCACCGACGGCAGCTTCCAGCTCGCCGACGGAGCGGGGGAACTGTCCTCGGGCATGGTCGAACTGCAGTCGGGTTCACAGGAACTCGCGCAGGCCTTGAGTCAGGGTGCCACCCAGGTGCCGAGCTGGTCGGACGAACAGCGCACCACAACCGCTGAAACATTGTCGACTCCGGTTGCGCTGCAACAGAACTACACCAACGAGGCGCCCACCTTCGGAACCGGTTTCGCGCCGTTCTTCCTGTCGCTCGCCCTGTTCGTCGGCGGCATCATCACCTGGATGCTGCTCACGCCGCTGCAGTCGCGACCCACGGTCGCCGGCCTCGGGGCCTACCGCACCGTCCTCGCGTCGTACTGGCCGGCTCTGCTGGTGGGCATCCTGCAGGTGATCGTGATGTACACGGTCGTCCACTTCGGTGTCGGACTGAACGTCGAGCACGTGGTGGGAACGGTCCTGTTCCTGATGTTGATCTCCGCGACGTACCTGGCCATGATCCAGGCGTTCAACGCGATCTTCGGTGTCGCGGTCGGCCGTGTGGTCACGCTGGCCTTCCTGATGCTGCAGCTGGTGTCGGCCGGCGGTATCTACCCCGTTCCCACCACTGCGAAGCCGTTCCAGTACATCCATCCGTTCGACCCGATGACCTACACCGTCAACGGTCTGCGGCAGCTCACCGTCGCCGAGCACATCGACTCGCGGTTGTGGATCGCAATCACTGTTCTGGCGGGAATCCTGCTCGTATCGTTGACCCTGAGTGCCCTGTCGGTCCGCCGCAACCGCCGCTACACGATGGAGCGGCTGTACCCGCCGATCGAGGTGTGAGGACCGCCCCGAGTATCCCGACGTCCACCGGATCGGACGAGTGTTCGATGCGCGAATTATGGAGGAAGCCATGTCAGATACCACCGCTCCTACCGAGACACTCGCACCCGCCTACACGGGCCGGCTCGGTACCGAACCGATTCCCGCTCTGAGACTGCCGAAGTCGGAGACCGAACCGGAAGCGGCCTACCGCTTCATCCACGACGAACTGATGCTCGACGGCAGTTCGCGGCTCAACCTGGCCACCTTCGTCACCACCTGGATGGATCCGCAGGCCGACCGTCTCATGGCCGAGACGTTCGACAAGAACATGATCGACAAGGACGAGTACCCGGCGACGGCGGAGATCGAGACCCGTTGCGTCAACATGGTGGCGGCGCTGTTCCACGCAGAGGATCTGTCTCCCTCCGATCCCGCCTCGGCCACCGGTGTCTCGACGGTCGGATCGTCCGAGGCCGTGATGCTCGCCGGTCTCGCTCTCAAGTGGCGCTGGCGTCAGGCCCGGCAGGCGGCGGGTAAGGATGCCTCCAAGCCCAACCTGGTGCTCGGCAGCAACGTCCAGGTGGTGTGGGAGAAGTTCTGCCGATATTTCGATGTCGAACCGAAGTACCTGCCGATGGAGCCCGGCCGCTACGTGATCACCCCCGACCAGGTCCGCGAAGCAGTCGACGAGAACACCATCGGTGTCGTCGCGATCCTCGGCACGACCTTCACCGGTGAACTCGAACCCGTCGCGGAGATTGCAGCGGCACTCGATGAGGTCGCTGCAGCCGGTGGTCCCGATGTGCCGCTCCATGTCGACGCCGCCAGCGGTGGATTCGTCGTCCCGTTCCTCCATCCGGAACTCGAATGGGACTTCCGTGTACCGCGAGTGGTGTCCATCAACGTCAGTGGCCACAAGTACGGCATGACCTATCCGGGTATCGGCTTCGTCGTATGGCGCTCGAAGGAACATCTGCCCGAGGATCTCGTCTTCCGCGTCAACTACCTCGGCGGCGACATGCCGACTTTCACCCTGAACTTCTCGCGCTCCGGAAATCAGGTGGTCGGCCAGTACTACAACTTCATCCGTCTCGGGGTCGCCGGGTACACCCAGATCATGGAGTCCCTGCGTGACACCGCCCTGATGTTGTCGCGCATGATCTCCGGGATCGACGACATGGAGATCATCACCGACGGTTCCGCGATCCCGGTGCTGTCCTTCCGGTTGGTGGGGGAGCCGGGATACACGGTCTTCGACGTCTCCCACGAACTGCGGGCCCGCGGATTCCAGGTCCCCGCGTACACGATGCCGGCCGATGCCGAGGACGTCGCGGTGCTGCGCATCGTGCTCCGCGAGGGATTCAGCCGCGATCTCGCCTACAAACTCGGCAAGGACATCGCCGAGGTGGTGGGTTATCTCCGCGAGGGTGTCGGCCGCGGCCACACCGGGCAGGCATTCGCGCACTGAGCGCTTTCACGTCCACGGCTCTTCGGTTCGGGGTGCTGCGCGAGGTTCCTCTCCGCGCCCACGGCGAAGGGGGAGAAACTCGCGGAGTTTCTCCCCCTTCGCCATGAGAATCGTTCGTGAACTGTCCGAATGGATGCACTCGAAATTGCCCGAATGTGATTCTCCACGCGGTGCGACAATTCCGGAGAAATCCGTCATTTCTCCCGCGGGCTGCTAAAGTTTGCGCACCCCGTGAGTTCGATTCGGGAAGATGCTGCCCTGGATGCGAAAGGGATTGTGAACGTGCCGAGAACGATGCCCTTGTCTCGTCGCCGTTTGTTCTCCGTTCTGTCGGCACACCCCGAATTGGTCGTGATCCATGGGGGTCCCTTCTCGGGCAAGACGACTCTCGTCGATACATGGCTGGCGACCGATCCGTGCCCCGATGCGGTGCCGGTCATCGTCCGCGCACCCGCTCCGGATGTCGTATCCGAGGCGTACTGGGCAACGGTGTCGTCGTCGCTCTGCAACTCTCTCGGGATCGGCGAACCCGTTGCGGCAGCGGGATCGTTCGAGGCACTGTGCTCGGTGCTCGTGCGGGACGTGCGACCGGTGATGTTCGTGCTCGACGGTGTACGGTCCGTCGACGCGATCGAGGAACGGGTCGGGCAACTGCTGCAACTCGGACCGCAGATCCGGGTCGTGGTGACGAGCCGGGCCGCGGGTTCGTGGGATGCCTACGTCGACGGACATCCCCGCAGGGCGATCGTGGACGCCGACGCCCTGGCGTTCACCGCGGACGAGACCGCTGCCTTGTGCCGGGTCTTCGGTATCGCGCGCGACGAACGCACCGTCGAGTGGATCAACCGCCGTACCGAGGGTTTCGCCGCATTCGTCGAGGCTGTCTGCGCGACGTTGCGGTCCCACACGCCGCAGTCGGCGACGTACGGCACCGAGGCTCTCGATGTACTCGTCGACTCGGCCGTCGATCTCGTCGTGACGCGATTCGTGGCCGCGAATCCCGCACTGGCCCGGTCGTCGCGCGCCGTTCTCGTCTCCGCTGCGCCGAACAGGGTGACGGCGTCGTCCGTTTCGGCCCTGCCGCAGGTCGCCGACGGCGACGAGCTCGTCGACGTCCTGGTCGTGTCGGGGTTGGTCGAGGCGTGCCCGGCGGACGAGGAGACGGCGTGGTGTTATCCCGAGATCGTCCGTGCATCGCTCCTGCGGGTGGGTAGCGCAGAATGCCCGGAGGAACTGTGGGATGCGCGGTCCGCTCTCATCGAGTACTGGTTGGGACGTTCGCGACCGGACCTCGCCCTCGAGCACGCTGTGGAGCGGCGCGACTGGCAGTCCGCGCTCGGCATCATCGAACGGAACTGGGTGGCGCTGTACGGGAGTGGTTCGCTTCGCTCCGTGGGATTCGTGTTGCTCGAGTTGTTACCGGACGACATCGCGGCGCACGATCGGACCGTCGCGTCGCTACGGGCCGTCGCCCGAGTGCAGAACGAGTCGAAGGACGCAGAGCAGGAATCGATTCCGTATCCGTCCGAAGGTGTGACGGACCTCTCGGTGCCCTCCGCGAAGTTCCCGCAGGCCTTCGAAACGATTCTCCGTCTCGGCAGCCTCCGGATGCAGGGTGCATACGACGAGGCGATGGAGGTGTGCGACGACCTGGCCTCCGACCAGGTGCCGGACGTCGGGCAGCTCGACGACACCACTCGGCACGCGCACGGACTGAAATACCTCAATCTCGGCACCGTCTATCTGCTCGGCGGACGTACCACGGATGCCGGAACGATGCTGCGCCACGCGCATACGGCGGGGCGAGGTGTGTTCGTCGAACGGGAGGCTGCAGGCAAGCTCGCCCTCCTGGAGGCCCTGCGGGGCCGGCCACACGAAGCCGTCCGATGGATCGAGGAGGAACGTCGACATCCGCCTGTCCTCGGTGAGGCCGAGGCGCTGGTCCGTACGGCGGGGCTCGCCGCGACCGCGCTCGTGGCACTCGATCGGCTCGACACCGGCACGGCCTCACGTGCCCTCGCCGAGCTCGGCACGCCCAGCCACGTCGAAGAGCTGTGGGCGGCCGCCATGTACGCACGGGGGCGTCTGGCGTTGCTGACCGGCGTGCCCGCCGACGGTCTGCTGTACATCGATGCGGAATTGCAGCGTTTCGCGCATCGCCTCACCGGTATGTCCGCCGTGCTGATCGATGCCGTACGAGCCGACCTCCATCTCGCGCTCGGCGAGGCCGGCGCGGTACGCGAGTTGCTGGACGGGTCGACGCATCCGCTCACGGCTCCGGCTCGTGCGCGACTGCGCCTGCTCGCCGGCGATCCCGGAGGCGCCGAGGTGATCGTGCATCGTGGCGACGCGGACCGTGAGCACTGTCCCGCCCTCGGTGCGGAACTCGCTCTCATCGGAGCCGTGGCGGCGTTGCGGCTCGGCCGACGCGCCGACGCGCGCCGACACCTCCAGCGGGCGGTCGTGCTCGCCGAACATGCCGGGGTGACGCGGCCGTTCGTTGCGGTCCCGCCGTCGGCCGTGCGCGACATCCTGTCCCTGGGCGTCGAACTGCCGATCGACCTCGATGCGGCGATGGCCGAGTACGGCATCTTCCGCGAGATCCGTGTCGTCGTGAGGCTCACCCCGCGCGAGCGCGCGGTCCTCGACGCGTTGCTCGCCGGTGGCACCGCGCGCTCGATCGCGAAGGACCAGTTCGTCGCTCTGAACACCGTGAAGACCCAGTTGCGTTCGCTCTACCGGAAACTGGGCGCGCATTCGCGGGAGGAAGCGATCGTGCAGGCACGCAGACTCGTCGTCGGATGAGGCTCACACCCGCGTGCACCGCGAGTGCACCGACAACACCCGAACAGGCCGGGCGCTAGCGGAGTACGGTGCCGACGATGCCCGCGAAGTAACCGATGCGCGCGATCTCGGACGGCCGGAATTCGGGTCCGCCGGGACGCCCGAGGACGAGGACGCGCTCGGATGAGCCGAGAGGAGCGGCCGCGAGCATCGTGTCCATGTCGCGCCAGAGCTGCGGCACCCAGTCGCCCTCGTGATCGAGCAGCGTGGCTTCGTCGAGCGGCATCCAGGGGACGCCGCTGAGGTGGGTCTCCGGCGAACCCGGGCTCCCCGCGATGCGGAAGATGCCGTTCGGGCCGATCCCGAGGACGGTCGCCCAGCCGACGCGCAGCACCCGAGGCGCGCCGTCGACGAGGATCTGGATCCGGTCGTCGCGCGCGGCGGCGACGTGATCGATCAGTTCGAGTTCGCGGTGTGTATCGAGGATCCCGGCGTAGGGACGAATCGAGTCGACCGTCACGCCGGGCAGGGCCTCGGCCGCGGTGAGGAGCGTGTCGGGTAGCTTGCCCGGTTCGACGTCGACGACGAGATCGTCGATCGCGAAATCACTGCCGCGTTCGACGACGTCGAGCGACAGGATGTCGGCGCCGACCGAACCGAGCGCCACGGCGAGCGAGCCGAGACTACCGGGACGATCGGGGAGCCTGACACGCAGGAGGTACGACACGTGAGTCCTTCCTCAGTCGGTTTCGTGCCGTCGACGAACGCCACATCGACGGCATGTGATGCGCCGGCATCCGCATTCCGGCGCCAAGGGCCGTATCGGCCTCTGGCAGACCACATCCTTGCACCTCGTCGACGGCGTCAGGGACGGTGCGGAACCGAAAATATGCCGAGCCCGCCGAAAATCCCCGGTGGCGACCGGGGATGTCACACGAATGCAACACAGCGTTGCGGAGCTTGCAACATCGGCCCGCGGAAAGCAGCACCGCGCGGGCGGCGAGTGATGTCGTCGAACCGCGTGCGCCGCCGCTTCCAGGACGCATTACCCTGGACGGGACGTTCACTCTCCATCGGAAAGGGGCCATTCACGGTGCCTGCCATCTCCCGTGACGAGGTCGCGCATCTCGCCCGGTTGTCCCGGCTTGCGCTGACCGATGACGAACTCGACGAGTTCGCCGGTCAGTTGGATTCGATCCTCAACCACGTCAAGGCGGTGTCGGAGGTGGCCGCGGACGATGTGCCTCCCATGGCGAACCCGAACGCCGTCACCAACGTGACGCGACCCGACGTCGTCGTTCCCGGCCTCACGCCCGAGCAGGCGCTCTCCGGTGCGCCCGCCGTGGAGGAAGACCGCTTCTCGGTCCCGCAGATCCTGGGAGAGGGCGAATGAGCGCCGATACGACACGTCTCGACGCCGCGACCCTGGCGTCGAAGATCCACGCCGGCGAACTGTCGTCGGTGGAGGTCACCCAGGCCCACCTCGATCGCATCGCCGAGGTGGACGGCGAGTACAACGCCTTCCTGCACGTCGCGTCCGAACAGGCCCTCGCCGCCGCGGCCGAGGTCGACCGGGCCGTCTCCGCGGGCGAGAAGCCGGCCTCGCCGCTGGCCGGTGTGCCGCTCGCGCTCAAGGACGTGTTCACCACCACGGACATGCCCACCACGTGCGGCTCGAAGATCCTCGAGGGCTGGCTCTCGCCCTACGACGCGACGCTCACCACGAAGCTGCGCGAGGCGGGCATCCCCATCCTGGGCAAGACCAACATGGACGAGTTCGCAATGGGCTCGTCCACCGAGAACTCGGCCTACGGACCCACCCGCAACCCGTGGGACACCAGCCGCATCCCCGGCGGCTCCGGTGGTGGTTCCGCTGCCGCACTCGCGTCCTACCAGGCGCCGCTCGCGATCGGCACCGACACCGGTGGCTCGATCCGTCAGCCCGCCGCCGTCACCGCCACGGTCGGCACCAAGCCCACCTACGGCACGGTCTCGCGGTACGGCCTGGTCGCGTGCGCGTCGTCGCTCGACCAGGGTGGCCCCTGCGGCCGCACCGTCCTCGACACCGCGCTGCTGCACGAGGTCATCGCCGGGCACGACCCGCGCGACTCGACGTCGGTGAACGCCGCCGTGCGTCCCGTCGTGGAGGCGGCGCGGCAGGGTGCGGCCGGCGACCTGAAGGGCCTGAAGGTCGGCGTGGTCAAGGAACTGCACTCCGACAGCTACCAGCCCGGCGTGCTCTCGTCGTTCGACGCGGCGGTCGAGACGCTCACGAAGCTCGGCGCGGAGGTCGTCGAGGTGTCGTGCCCGCACTTCGAGTATGCGCTCGCGTCGTACTACCTGATCCTGCCGTCGGAGGTGTCCTCCAATCTGGCCCGCTTCGACGCGATGCGCTACGGCATGCGCGTCGACGACGGCACGATGAGCGCGGAGCAGGTCATGGCCGCGACCCGCGCCGCCGGTTTCGGCAAGGAGGTCAAGCGCCGCATCATGATCGGCACCTACGCGTTGTCCTCCGGCTACTACGAGGCCTACTACGGTCAGGCACTCAAGGTCCGGAGCCTCATCGCGCAGGACTTCGACAAGGCCTACGAGCAGGTCGACGTGCTCGTTTCGCCCACGAGCCCGTTCACGCCGTGGAAGCTCGGCGAGAAGGTCGACGATCCGCTGGCGATGTACCTCTCCGACCTGTGCACGCTCCCGACCAACCTCGCGGGACACTGCGCGATGTCGGTGCCGTCCGGCCTGTCCGCGGACGACGGTCTTCCCGTCGGCCTGCAGATCATGGCCCCGGCCCTGGCCGACGAGCGCCTCTACCGCGTGGGTGCGGCCTTCGAGGCGGCACGAGGACCCATCGTCGCCTGATCCGCTGTCGTACCGCGACCCGCCGTGCCGTTCGTCGGCCGGCGGGTCGCGGTCTTCCGGGCCGTCGGATCATCTGGCGGTGGTGGTGCACAATGCTTGGTCGTCGCTGTAACGGTGGCCGTGGCCGGGTGCTGTTTCGAGCGAGGTGAGCAGATCCACCGTCGTGTGCAGGAACGACACCACGGGTAGCCACGGCGGGGTCGGGGCATCGGCGCGAGCGTGCGACAGGTCCGGCGGCGACCACAGCAGCGACGGTCGCCACCACACCACCGGGTCGGACGTGTTCGCCAGGACGCTCGCGCCGGCCGTGCGGACACCGGCGGGTGGCCCCGCGAGGAACAGTGTGCACGGCTCCGGGGCGATGTCGTCGAAGACGGCAGTCGCACCGGTCGCGCCCAGGGACTGCCCGTAGACGTGGAGGGTGGGACGTCGTTCGTGCGGCAGGGTGGACAGGTGGGCGCGCAGTGCGGTGACGAGGGCGCGAGCCTCCTCCGCCGCGGCACCGCGGTCGAGGACGAAGGTCGCCCAGCTCGGCAGGTCGGAGTACTGCTGGGCGACGATGGCGACGTCGTCGTCCCATCGCGTTTCGAAGCCGCGGACGGCGGCGGCATCGACCCAGCCCGAGCCCGTCGGCACGGTCACCACGAGATACGACCGGTCGAACGCTCCCGTCCTGCGGAGCTCGTCCACCGCGAGCTCGGCGCGCGCCGCCGGGTCCGGTGCGGCCGACAGCGCCACGTAGATCCGGATCGGAGATCCCTCCGCGGGCAAGGACACGAACCTTTGTCCCTCGCGCCCCAACCGGTTCCACGGCACAGCCGATCCTGCGCCCCCCGACAGGCCGGCCGACAGGGCAGTGGGGGAGGAGACGGTGTCGATCGTCTCCCCGGGGGACAAGGCGACCGTGGCGATCCCGATCCCCGACATCACGGCGACGGTCGCCGCCACCGGCCGCCGGGACAGGACGTGCACGAGGCGGGGAAGCGAGAGCAGCACCGCAGCGACCACGGTCGCGATCGTCAGCGCTTCGATCCAGTACCGCACATCCAGGGGCGGGACCGACATCGCCTCCCGCAGCCGGTTCTGCCACCGATGGGCACCGGCCGCCGCGACCAGCACGGCGGATCCACCGACGAGCGCGACGGGCAGACGGAGTTCGGGCCGCTCGGGAGGTGGAGTTCGCCCGGACCGGCGTCGCCGCACGGACACGACGAGGCGGAGCAGCGCCGGCGCCGCCACGACGAACAGCCCGGTGACGATGCCCTGCACGACCGATGGTCGCGGCAGCAGGGAAGGAGCGAGGGAGATCACCGTCGCGAGAACCACCGTGAGAACCGTCATCACCGTGCCTTTCGTGCCGCGTAAGCCAGGAGTGCCGAGCCCGCTGCGACGGCCGGGACCCACGGTGATTCCGGGACAGGAGTCCGGTGACCCTGTCGCCATGAGTTGAATTCCACTGCTGCAGAGGAGATCCCCGCTATGTGAGTGCATGCCGCGATGCCGGGTTCGACACGGCATGCGGTGTCGAGGTGCCGCGCGAACAGTGCATCGAGCGCGAGTCGGGCATCGGTGCCCGGTTCGCCGCCCGTGAGGCGCGCGTACCGGAGGAGGTCGTACCCGAGATCGTGGACCCGGCAAGCGGATTCGAATGCCGCCGGCAGGGGGATCGGGGTGGAGCAGTCGCCCTCCGGATCGGCGAGAGCGATCGTTCCGTCGGGTCGCTTCTCCACGGTCGGTGCGTAACCCATCACGCGGGCGAAATCATCGGGCAGGGACGACAGTGCCCCCGCTGCGTCGTCGGCGACGAGTGCGGTGATCGTCGCTGCGGCCGCGGTGTCGTCCGTCGCAGGTACGGCGGAGGAGGCGAGTGCACCCGGCACGGCGGCATAGGTGGCGGTCGCAAGGAACACGACCGAGGCGGCGCGGCCCACTGCGGATTTCACTGTCATGCCGGCGACGCTAGGAACGCGCAGCGCTGCACCGGGACCCGCGACGGAGGGATTTCGGTGAAGCCACCAGCACCCGGAGGGCTGTTCGGATCTCACCCCCAGGTATGAGGACAGTCGAGACGGCGGCTCCTAGCGTGGGTGAGGTGAAAGAGCTTGCACTGGCCGGCGTGAGAACGGCGCGGCGCTTGGGTCGGGGACGATGGAGTGTCGTCACCGTGGTCACCGTGACGCTGATCCTCTACGCGATCGCGTGGCCGACCCTGCCCCTGACCCACGACATCTCCCCACCGCTGTTGCCGCTGATCTCCGGGATGGCGGTGTTCCCCTTCCTCCTCGTGCTCGTCCGGCCGGGTCTCGGGTGGGCGGTGGCCGCGGCGGCCGGTCTCGTCATCCCGATCGCGTTCGACCGGCTTCCGGGCTACGACTATCCGTGGCAGGTCGTGCACATCCTGGTGACGCTCACGCTGGTGCTCGCCGTCGCGATCCGCGAGGAGATCCGCGTCGTGCTGGTCGTGTGGGTCGCGACCGTCCTGCTGTTCGCGGCCTTCGTTCCCGGCCGCAACGGCTGGGGATGGGGCATCGGGATCAGTGCGATCGTCGTCTTCGGGTTGCTGGTGCGGTGGCTGCTGATCTCCCGCCGGCAACTCGCCCGGGAGGAAGAGGTCAGCGAGCTCGAACGTGCGCGTCGCGCCGTCCTCGAGGAGAAGGCGCACATCGCACGCGACCTGCACGACATCGTCGCCCACCACATGTCGATGATTGTCGTGCAGGCGCAGAGCGCCCCCTATCGGCTTCCGGACGTGAACGACGACGTGCGCGCCGAATTCGAGGCCCTCGGCGCGACCGCGCGGGAAGCGCTGAACGACGTCCGCACCCTGCTCGGTGTGCTCCGCAGCGACGGTCGACTCCCCGAACACGAACCGCAGCCCGGCATCGACCGCATCGGTGAGCTGTTCGATTCCTCCCGCCGAGCGGGCATGAAACTCGAGACGGAGACGGTCGGCATCCCCGGGCGCGTCTCCGACGGTGTCGGGCTCACCGTCTACCGGATCCTGCAGGAATCCCTGGCGAACGCGGCCCGGCACGCACCCGGTGCCCGGGTGTGCGCACGGCTGCAGTGGGAACCGGCAACCGTGACGGTGGAGGTGACCAACGGACCGGCAGCGACCGACAAGCTCGACGACGCGGTTCGGCCGTCGGATCGCAGTGGCGGTAACGGCATCCTGGGCATGGCCGAACGCGCGTCCGTCGTCGGCGGCCGACTCGTCGCCCATCCACGAGCCGACGGAGGTTTCGAGGTCCGCGCGGTTCTCCCGGTACCGACCGGGGCCTAAGGTGGGTGCCGATGACCGAACCGCACCCTCCCATCACCGTGTTCGTCGCCGACGACCAGGCCATGGTCCGGCAGGGCTTCGGAGCGCTGCTCGGTGCCCAGCCCGACATCAGCGTCGTCGGCGACGCTCCCGACGGCCGGGCAGCCGTCGCGGAAGTCGCGCGCCTGCGCCCGGACGTCGTTCTCATGGACGTGCGGATGCCCGAGATGAACGGCCTCGACGCGGCCCGGCACATCCTCGCCGACACCCGTGAACCGCGGTCGAAGATCCTCATGCTCACCACATTCGACCTCGACGACTACGTGTACGAGGCCCTGGGGATGGGTGCGAGCGGGTTCCTGCTCAAGGACGCTCCCGCCGACGAACTCGTGCGGGCCGTACGGGTCGTCGCCGCGGGTCAGGCGCTGCTCGCGCCGACCGTCACCCGTCGTCTCATCGCCGATGTCACCAGTCGGCGCAGACCGGCGAGGGGACGCGATCGTGTCCTCGACCCACTCACGCCGCGCGAACTCGAAGTGCTCGAACTGATCGCGCACGGATTGTCGAACACCGAGATCGCCGAACGATTGTTCGTCGCCGAACAGACCGTCAAGACCCACGTCGGAAAGGTGTTCGGGAAGCTGCATCTGCGCGACCGCGCGCAGGCCGTGGTGCTCGCCTACGAGTCCGGTCTCGTCACACCCGGCTGAATCGGGCTGCCGTCGCGACGGTGAACGGGCAGGATGGCACTGCGGCACCCGTCCGGGCGGTACCGGTCCGGGCAGTACGGGTCCATGCGACGGGAGGTAGTGCGTGACGAGGATCGGAATTCTCACCAGCGGCGGGGACTGCCCCGGTCTCAACGCGGTCATCCGCGGTGCGGTGCTCAAGGGGACCGAGGTGCACGGTCAGGAGTTCGTCGGATTCCTCGACGGCTGGCGCGGTCTCGTCGAGGGCGATGTGATCCCGTTGGATCGCAGCCGAGTTCGCGGTCTCGCTCAGCAGGGCGGCACGATCCTCGGTACGAGCCGGTTCGGCCCGTACCAGGGACCCGACGGTGGAGCGCAGAACATCCAGAAGACGCTCGACCGCCTCGGTGTCGATGCCGTGATCGCCATCGGGGGAGAGGGCACCGCCGCCGCCTCGAAGCGGCTGTTCGGTGAGGGAATCCGCATCGTCGGTGTGCCCAAGACGATCGACAACGATCTCAGTCACACCGACTACACCTTCGGTTTCGACACGGCCGTCGAGATCGCGACCGTGGCGATCGACCGTCTCCGCACCACGGGCAACTCCCACAAGAGGTGCATGGTGCTCGAAGTCATGGGCCGGCACGCCGGGTGGATCGCGTTGCATGCGGGCACCGCAGGTGGTGCGCACGCCATCCTCATCCCCGAACATCCCGAGAGCCTCGAGCAGATCTGCGAGTGGGTGACCAGTGTCCGCGATCGCGGGCGCGCGCCGATGGTCGTCGTCGCGGAGGGCTTCACGCTCCCCGAGATGGAAGAGGCGTACTCCACCAAGGGGCTCGACGGATTCGACCGCCCACGCCTCGGCGGCATCGCGGAGGTGCTCGCACCGCTCATCGAGAAACGCACCGGCATCGAAACCCGCGCAACGGTGCTCGGGCACATCCAACGTGGCGGTGTCCCCACGGCATTCGACCGGGTACTCGCGACCCGACTCGGCATGGCCGTGACCGATCTCGTCGCCGAAGAGGACTGGGGCCACATGGTCGCGCTGCACGGCACCGACATCGCCCGGGTCGATTTCGACGAGCTCGCCGAGCCGAAGTACGTGCCCGACGAGCGCTACCAGGAGATGCGGGTCCTGTTCGGGTGAGGCCGCGCGGCGGCACTCGTGACGCCGTCTAAAATCGATATCATGACTGCCTCCGTGTCCGCTGACCTGCTCGCCTACGACGACGTGCTCGCGAAGTTCGAGCCCGTGATGGGCATGGAGGTGCACGTCGAGCTGCACACCGCCACCAAGATGTTCTGCGGATGCCCGACCGCCTTCGGCGCCGAACCGAACACCCAGGTGTGCCCGGTCTGCCTCGGCCTGCCGGGGGCGTTGCCCGTCGTCAACCAGGCCGCGGTCGAGTCCGCGATCCGGATCGGTCTCGCGCTGAACTGCTCGATCACCCCGTGGGGTCGCTTCGCGCGGAAGAACTACTTCTACCCGGATCAGCCGAAGAACTACCAGATCTCGCAGTACGACGAGCCGATCGCCACCGACGGCTATCTCGATGTCGTGCTCGACGACGGCACCACCTGGCGGGTCGAGATCGAGCGCGCGCACATGGAGGAGGACACCGGCAAGTCGCTGCACGTCGGTGGCGCCACCGGCCGCATCCATGGCGCGAGCCACTCGCTGCTCGACTACAACCGCGCCGGTGTGCCGCTCGTCGAGATCGTCACCAAGCCGATCGTCGGTGCCGGTGAGCGGGCCCCCGAGGTCGCGCGTGCCTACGTCACCGCGCTGCGCGACCTGCTGAAGGCCCTCGATGTATCCGACGTCCGCATGGACCAGGGCTCGATGCGCTGCGACGCGAACATCTCCCTCATGCCGATCGGCGCGAAGGAATTCGGGACTCGCACCGAGACGAAGAACGTCAACTCCCTCAAGTCCGTCGAGGTGGCCGTGCGCTACGAGATGCGCCGGCAGGCGGCGGTGCTGGTCTCCGGCGGCGAGGTGATCCAGGAGACGCGGCACTTCCAGGAGGCCGACGGCACCACCTCGCCCGGTCGTCGTAAGGAGACCGCCGAGGACTACCGCTACTTCCCGGAGCCGGATCTCGAGCCCATCGCCCCCGACGCCGCCTGGGTCGAGGAACTGCGCGCCACCCTGCCCGAGCTGCCGTGGCTGCGCCGGGCCCGCATCCAGGCCGAGTGGGGTGTGTCCGACGAGGAGATGCGCGATCTGGTCAACGCCGGTGCGCTCGAACTCGTCATCGCGACCACCGAGGCCGGTGCGCCCGCCTCGGAGGCCCGCTCGTGGTGGGTCGCGTACCTGGCCCAGCAGGCCAACACCCGCGGCGTCGAACTCGCCGAGCTGCCTATCACGCCCGAGCAGCTCGCCCGTGTCATCGCGCTCGTGGCCGAGGGCAAGCTGACGAACAAGCTCGCCCGTCAGGTCGTCGACGGTGTGCTCGCCGGTGAAGGCGGACCCGACGAGGTGGTGGCCGCTCGCGGTCTCGAGGTCGTGCGCGACGATTCGGCGCTGCAGGCCGCAGTCGACGCCGCCCTCGCTGCCAACCCCGACATCGCCGACAAGATCCGCGCCGGCAAGGTCCAGGCGGCCGGCAAGATCGTCGGCGACGTCATGAAGGCCACTCGCGGACAAGCCGATCCGGCGCGCGTGAAGGAACTTGTGATCGCCGCGTGCAGTTGATCTTGTGCGGCTAGAGTAGCCGCGCATGGACGCCGCCGTTGCCACCTCGCTGTTCTGGATCGTCGTCGCGGCGGTGCTCGCACCGCTCATCGCCGGCGTCGTTCCGCGTCGGCTGGTCCCCGAGGTCGTGCTGCTTCTGGTTGCCGGTGTCTTCATCGGCCCCTACGCGCTCGATCTCGCGGAGACCGGTAGCGAGATCGGCATCCTGCGCGAGCTCGGGCTGGGAATGCTGTTCCTGCTCGCCGGATACGAGATCGACCCGGCCGAGCTGCGCGGGCGAGGCGGACGCCGCGCGATGGTCACCTGGTGCGTGTGCATGCTGTTGGCCCTCGGTACCGTCGCCGTCCTCGGAATTGCAGGTCAGGTGCACGCCGAGATCGCCGTGGCGATCGCCCTGACGTCCACGGCACTCGGGACGCTCCTGCCGATCCTCGCCGACCGCGGGCTCGTCGCCACCCCGCTCGGACGGTCGGTGCTCAACCACGGTGCGTTCGGGGAGCTGCTACCGGTCGTTGCCATGGCGACCCTGCTCGGGGCGCGCGGCGCACTCGGGTCGCTGATCGTGCTGCTGGCCTTCGCGGTGGTGGCCGTGCTCGTCGCCGTGCTGCCCTCCTGGATCCTGCGGGACGGCACGCGGTTCACGCAGTTCGTCCGGCTCGGCTCCGAGACCACCGCGCAGATCCCGGTGCGCCTGACGATGCTGCTGCTCGTCGGGCTCATCGCGGTGGCCGCCGTCTTCGATCTCGACATCATCCTCGGCGCGTTCGCGGCCGGTTTCATCCTGCGCCGCACGATCCCGGCCGGCGACGAACGGCTCGAGAAGAAGCTCGACGGTCTGGGATACGGCTTCCTCATCCCCATCTTCTTCGTCACCTCGGGCATGGCGATCGACGTCGGTGCTGTCGTGGGTGCCCCCGGGATCCTGCTGGCCTTCCTCGGACTGCTGATCCTCGTACGGGGTGTGCCGGTGTTCGTCGCATCGCGCCTCGAACGCGACGCGACCGGGAACCGGATGTTCGGAACCGCGGAACAATTGCAGATCGCGCTGTACTCGACGACCGGCCTTCCGCTGATCGTCGCGGTCACGGGAGTCGCGGTAGCTGCCGGTCAGATGTCGAACGCGAGCGCGTCGATCCTCGTGGCGGCCGGCGCTGCCACCGTCCTGGTGCTCCCGATGCTCGCGGGACTGCTCCACCGCCCCGCGCCGGAGGAGACACCGGAGCGGGCCTGATCAGTCGAATCCGCCGCCACCGGCCGGGAACTGGATGCGGACGACGCGGTCGTCGTTCGGTCCCGGTTCGGCGCCCGACTTGTTGACCGTGGAGACCCACAGCAGGCCGTCGGGCGACGAGGCCGCGCCGCGCAGCATGCCGTAGCGGTCCTCCGCGGCGAGAACGGGGGCCGCCGTGACCGCCCCGGTTCCGGGGTCGGTGGTGACGACCGCGACGGCCTTCGCGTCGGTGAGCGAGATCGCGATCCCGTCAGGGGCCGCCGCGCAACCGGCGACGCCGGGCCGCTCGGGCCACGTCCAGGCCGGGCCGGTGCCGGTCGAGCCGTCCACACCGACCCGCTGGAGCCGGTCTTCGAGGGGAGTGCGGTCGGTAATCCACAGATTGCCGTTCGGATCGCGGCACACGTCGCCCGCGGTGCCGATGCCCGACAGCATCACCGACGGTGCGGGCGCCGCTCCGGGTGCCGGGAGCGGCAGTTTCAGGAGCTTGCCGGACAGGGCGTTCGGATCGTTTGCGGCAGAAGAGTTTCCGGCGTCACCGGTGAGGACGGCGATCTCGGTGGCCGAGACGAACTCGATGGCGCCGGCATTCCCGGTCGCGCCGCGGGGTATCCCCGTCAGCACGTCCTTGGGGGTGTCGCCCGCGGCGATCCGGACCACGCGGTTGTCGGAGGCCGTGGTGATGTAGGCGTAGAGCAACCGGTCCTCGGCGAAGGTGGGGGAGAGCGCCACGTCCAGCAGCCCGCCGTCTCCGGACCCGTCGACGGCGATCGTCGCGACCTCGACCGGCTCGGTGTCCGGCGCGACCTGCAGTATCCGACCCGTCCGGCGTTCGGTGACGAGCGCGGAGTTGCCGTCGGGCATCGTCACCAGACCACCGGTGACGTCGAGGCAGGTCGCGATCACCGCCGGATCGGGATCGACACACGGCCCCGGCGGCTTGGGGGAGGCGCTCGGAGTCGTCGTCTCGGAGGGGTCCTGAGGGCCCACACCCGGACCGGGATCGAAGGTGGGTTCGGGGGTGAACGGGCTCGACGCGGAGTCGTCGAAGCGGGCGCACGACGGGACCGCGAGGACTCCGACGGTCAGCGCCGCCGCTGCCGCGCGTACGCCCCACGAACCCGTCCACCGCGTACCCCGTGTCATGCTGCAAACGTTACCGGCACGACGCGCGCACCCGCGGATGCCGGGTGCCGGGGCGGCCACGGGCCTAGGCTGAGGACGTGGCCGACAACAAGAACGGTGGCATACCGGACGCAGGTTCGAGTCCCTACGGCAATCAGCCCGACGAACGCACCCTCGAGATGCACCGACCACGTGAGTCGTATCTCGGGTCCGACGACGACTTCGGCGGCGGGACTCCGCTGGGCAACGACGCATACGCCGCTCCCACCGAGCAGATGTACCGGCCGGATCCGGTCTACGGTGCGGATACGGGCGGCGCGGTGGTCGCCGGCGAGACCCCGGCGAAGGTGCGCCGCGGAACACTCGACCTCGGGTTGTTCGTCCTGCGCGCGGCGGTCGGGGCGATCCTCGTCGTCCACGGATTGCAGAAGCTGGTGGGGCTGTGGAACGGCCCGGGACTGGACGGTTTCGAGGCGTTGCTGAGCGACGCGGGATACCGGCAGCCGGCCGTGCTCGCGATCGTCGGCGCGGTCGGTGAGATCGTCGCGGGCGGGCTGCTCGTGCTGGGTCTGCTCACCCCGTTCGCCGCGGCCGCGATCGTCGCGATCATGGTCAACGCGGTGCTGTTCAAACACGAACTCGAGCCGGGACTCCAGTTCTTCGCCGCCGAATCGTCGGGCTTCGAATTCGAGGCCCTGCTCGTCGCGTGCGCGGTGGCACTCACCCTCACCGGGCCGGGACGTATCGCGGTCGACGGACGACGCGGTTGGGCGACGCGTCCCTTCCTGGGCTCGTTCGCCGTGCTGCTGCTGGGTGTGGCGGCCGGCGTGTGCCTGTGGATCTTCGGACGCTGACCCACGAACAACCGGGATACGACAGGGCGAAGGCCCCGCGATCGGATGATCGCGGGGCCTTCGCTCCCGTGCGGTGGGGTGTTACGGCACGCGCCGGACGGCGCCCTTGTCGGCGGAGGTTGCCAGCGCGGCGTACGCCCGCAGCGCCTTGGTGACCGTGCGCTCACGATCGACCGGCTGCCAGGGCCGCTCGGAGGCTTCCATCTTCGCGCGTCGCTCGGCGAGGACGTCGTCGTCGACGAGCACCTCGAGGGTGCGGGTCGCGACGTCGATGCGGATCCGGTCGCCCTGCTCGATCAGCCCGATCGCGCCGCCCGACGCGGCCTCGGGGGAGACGTGCCCGATGGACAGACCGGAGGTGCCGCCGGAGAACCGGCCGTCGGTGATCAGGGCGCACACCTTGCCCAGGCCGATTCCCTTGAGGAACGAGGTGGGATGCAGCATCTCCTGCATGCCCGGGCCGCCGGCCGGGCCCTCGTAGCGCACGACCACCACGTCGCCGGCCTTGATCTTCTTGCCGAGGATGACCGAGACGGCCTCCTCCTGCGACTCGACGACGTAGGCCGGGCCCTCGAAGTGGAACAGATCCTCGTCGATGCCGGCGGTCTTGAGGATCGCGCCGTCCGGCGCGAGGTTGCCGCGCAGCACGCACAGTCCGCCCTCGACGGTGTAGGCGTGCTCGATGTCGCGGATGCAACCGCCCGCGGCGTCGGTGTCGAGCGACGACCAGCGGTTGTCCGTCGAGAACGGTTCGGTGGTGCGCACACCGCCCGGGGCGGCGTGGAACAGTTCGAGGGCGGTCTCGGACGCCTTGCCGGACCGGATGTCCCAGGTGTCGAGCCACTCGTCGAAGTTCTTCGTGTGGACTGTGGAGACATCGGTCTCGAGCAGTCCACCGCGACGCAGCTCACCGAGGATGGCGGGGATTCCACCGGCGCGGTGCACGTCCTCCATGTGATAGTCGGAGTTCGGGGAGACCTTCGCCAGGCACGGCACGCGACGGCTGATCTCGTCGATGGTGGACAGATCGAAGTCGACCTCTCCTTCCTGCGCGGCGGCGAGGATGTGCAGCACGGTGTTCGTGGAACCACCCATCGCGACGTCGAGCGCCATCGCGTTGCGGAAGGCGGCGGGGGTCGCGATGTTTCGCGGCAGCACCGACTCGTCGTCGTCGCGGTAGTAACGCAGGGCCGCCTCGACGATCGTCGTGCCGGCGGTCTCGAACAGTGCGCGTCGCGCCTCGTGGGTGGCGAGGGTCGAGCCGTTGCCGGGCAGCGCGAGACCGAGGGCCTCGGTGAGGCAGTTCATCGAGTTGGCGGTGAACATGCCCGAGCACGAACCGCAGGTGGGGCACGCGCTGCGCTCGACCTCGTCGAGGCCCGCGTCGTCGACGGCCTCGCTGGCGGAGGCGGAGATGGCGGTGATGAGGTCGGTGGGGGCGTGCGCGACACCGTTGACGACGACGGCTTTGCCGGCCTCCATCGGGCCACCGGAGACGAAGATCGTCGGGATGTTCAGGCGCATCGCGGCGTTGAGCATGCCCGGGGTGATCTTGTCGCAGTTGGAGATGCACACCAGCGCGTCGGCGGTGTGCGCGTTGACCATGTATTCGACGGAGTCGGCGATGATCTCGCGGCTCGGGAGCGAGTAGAGCATGCCTCCGTGACCCATCGCGATGCCGTCGTCGACGGCGATCGTGTGGAACTCGCGTGCCACGCCGCCCGCTTCGCGCACGGCCTTCGCGACGATCTCACCGACGTCCTTGAGATGGACGTGACCGGGTACGAACTGCGTGTAGGAGTTCGCGATCGCGACGATCGGCTTGCCGAAGTCGGAATCGGTCAGGCCGGTGGCGCGCCACAGGGAGCGTGCTCCCGCAGCGTTTCGTCCGACGGTGGTGGTGCGTGACCTCAACGGGGGCATGGGCTGACTTCCTTGACGGTGGCTGTGTGCGCAATCGGCCGGGCCGCATCCGGTCGCCGGGCTGGGGCGGGCTCGGGCAGCGGCACCGACGAATCTACTCGTGTGCTGTCGGGTGCATCTATTCGCATCCGGTCGCGGGGTTCAGGAGGAGCGGTCGTCCTTCTTCTCGACGGTGACTGCGTCGTCGGCGGTTTCGGCACCGGATACCGCTTCGGACGCCGCTTCGGCACGGTGTGCCTCCTCCTCCGCGCGGCGTGCGGCCGCGTACGGATCGGGGATGCGGCCGCCACTGGCTTCCGACAGTTGCGGCAGGCGGCCGAAGGTGACGACCGGCAGTGCGACCTCACTGCCGTCGGTGAGCCGTGCGCGGGCCCAGCCCCGCTTCGGAAACCGGAGGCCGTCGAGGGAATCCCAGTCCAGGCTCGTGGTGGAGAAGGTCGCCCGCGCCACGATGCCCTCGGGGCCGACGACGGTGCGTACCCGCACGATCCACGCGGCGACGAGGAACGGGATGATCAACGTCCATGCGAAGGCCTCCGGCCACGCCAGCGCCGGGGAGGCGAGGGCGAGGAACAGCAGAGCACACGCCAGAAACGACAGTCGCGAGATCTGGATGACCTGCGTCGTCGAATCGGGCGTGTGGGATGATGGAGTCGGTGGCACGGGCTGCTGGGAAGATGACACCTCTACATCTTCGCACTGCAGCCGCGGCATCTCACATTCTGGGACGGTCGACCGCACCAAGTTGACTGTCTGGACACCATGCGCCTACCGTCGAGCGCGTGAATCAGAATGGGTTGCTCGTAATCGGCCGGCGCGTCGTCGCCTGAGCCGCATTCTGCAACTCGCCCACGACGCGCCACCCTCGTACAGCAGACTGCTGACGAGGGTTTTTTGTTGCCCGGAGCCAGAATCAGAGGAACTCGCAGTGAGCGCACCAACCGCACGGCCTCAACCCTCGCCGCGAAAGCCGGGGTCCGCCACCCCGACTCCCGCAGCTGCAGCAGCGCAGCCCGCCAACCGTCGCCAGGTCGCCCCCGAGCGGGTCACCGGCGCGCAGTCGGTGGTCCGCGCACTCGAGGAACTCGAGGTCGACACGGTATTCGGCATTCCCGGCGGCGCGATCCTGCCCGTCTACGACCCACTCTTCGACTCGCGGCGCGTGCGTCACGTGCTCGTCCGTCACGAGCAGGGCGCCGGACACGCTGCCACCGGTTACGCCCAGGCCACCGGCAAGGTCGGCGTCTGCATGGCCACCTCCGGTCCGGGCGCGACGAACCTCGTCACCCCTCTCGCCGACGCGCAGATGGACTCCGTGCCCGTCGTCGCGATCACCGGCCAGGTCGGTCGTCCGCTCATCGGCACCGACGCCTTCCAGGAAGCCGACATCTCCGGCATCACCATGCCGATCACGAAGCACAACTTCCTGGTCACCGACGGCGCCGACATCCCGCGCATCCTGGCCGAGGCGTTCTACCTCGCCTCTTCGGGCCGGCCGGGTGCCGTCCTCGTCGACATCCCCAAGGACATCCTCCAGGCGCAGACCACCTTCAGCTGGCCGCCGGAGATGCACCTGCCCGGCTACCGCCCCGTGACGAAGCCGCACGGCAAGCAGGTCCGCGAGGCCGCGCGGCTGATCGCCGACGCGAAGAACCCGGTGCTGTACGTCGGTGGCGGTGTCATCAAGGCCGACGCGTCGCCCGAGCTGCTCGAACTCGCCGAGCTGACCGGCATCCCGGTCGTCACGACGCTCATGGCCCGCGGCGCGTTCCCCGACAGCCACAACCTGCACTGCGGTATGCCTGGCATGCACGGCAACGTCGCCGCCGTCGCCGCGCTGCAGAGGAGTGATCTGCTCATCACCCTCGGTGCCCGTTTCGACGACCGGGTGACCGGCCAGCTCGACTCGTTCGCGCCCGACGCCAAGGTCATCCACGCAGACATCGATCCTGCGGAGATCGGCAAGAATCGGCACGCCGACGTGCCGATCGTCGGTGACTGCAAGGAGGTCATCGTCGAGCTGATCGAGGCCATCCGCGCCGACCTGGCGACCGGCACGAAGCTCGACTACTCGGCCTGGTGGGCCTACCTCGACGACATCCGTCGCACCTACCCTCTGGCCTACGACCGTCCCGTCGACGACACCCTGTCGCCGCAGTACGTCATCCAGGCCGTCGGCAAGCTCGCCGGTCCCGACGCGATCTACTGCGCGGGTGTCGGCCAGCACCAGATGTGGGCCGCTCAGTTCGTCGCCTACGAGAAGCCCCGTACGTGGCTCAACTCGGGTGGTCTCGGCACGATGGGTTACGCCGTGCCCGCCGCCATGGGCGCCAAGATGGGCCGTCCCGACGCCGAAGTGTGGGCCATCGACGGCGACGGCTGCTTCCAGATGACCAACCAGGAACTGGCGACGTGCGCCGTCGAGGGTGTGCCGATCAAGGTCGCGCTCATCAACAACGGCAATCTCGGCATGGTCCGGCAGTGGCAGACCCTCTTCTACGAGGAGCGGTACTCCAACACCGACCTGGCGACGCATTCGCTGCGCATCCCCGACTTCGTCAAGCTCGCCGAGGCCCTCGGCTGCGTGGGCATTCGCGTCGAGCGCGAGGAGGACGTGGAGCCGGCCATCCGCCGTGCGCAGGAGATCAACGACCGTCCCGTGGTGATCGACTTCATCGTCGGCAAGGACGCGCAGGTGTGGCCGATGGTCGCCGCCGGCACGAGCAACGACGAGATCATGGCCGCGCGCGACATCCGGCCGTTGTTCGACGACGACGCCGCCGCCGACGATCCCGCCGTCATCCACGAGACCATCGACGCGCTCGAAGCCCGCAGTGAGAAGGCTGCGGCCCAGGAGGAGACCAAGTGAGCACGAGCCACACCCTCAGTGTTCTCGTCGAGGACAAGCCGGGCGTGCTCGCCCGAGTCGCATCGCTGTTCTCGCGACGCGGCTTCAACATCGAATCCCTTGCCGTCGGTGGCACGGAGGTTCCCGACATCTCGCGGATGACGATCGTGGTGACTGTCGACGAGTTCCCCCTCGAACAGGTCACCAAGCAGCTCAACAAGCTCGTCAACGTCATCAAGATCGTCGAGCAGGAGGACGAGGCGTCCGTCGCCCGCGAACTCGTGCTCATCAAGGTGCGTGCCGACGCGAGCGTGCGCACCCAGGTCATCGAGACGGTGAATCTGTTCCGCGCCAAGGTGATCGACGTCTCGCCCGAGTCGCTGACCATCGAGGCCACCGGAACGCGGTCCAAGCTCGATGCGCTGCTGCGCATGCTCGAACCGTACGGAATCCGCGAGATCGTCCAGTCCGGTGTCGTCGCGGTCGGACGCGGTCCGAAGTCCATCACGGCTACCCGTTAGCCTTAACACACCCATACTTGCTGAAAGAGGTAATCACTGTGGCAGTCGAGATGTTCTACGACGACGATGCCGACCTGTCGATCATCCAGGGTCGTAAGGTCGCCGTCATCGGCTACGGCAGTCAGGGACACGCGCACTCGCTGAGCCTGCGCGACTCGGGCGTCGACGTTCGCATCGGTCTGAAGGAGGGCTCGAAGTCGCGGGCCAAGGCCGAGGAGGCCGGCCTCACCGTCGGTACGCCCGCCGAGGTCTCGGAGTGGGCCGACGTCATCATGGTCCTCGCTCCCGACACCGCCCAGGCGTCGATCTTCACCAACGACATCGAGCCCAACCTGAAGGGCGGCGACGCGCTGTTCTTCGGCCACGGACTCAACATCCACTTCGGTCTCATCACCGCTCCCGAGAACGTGACCGTCGCGATGGTCGCCCCCAAGGGTCCCGGCCACCTCGTGCGTCGTCAGTTCGTCGACGGCAAGGGCGTTCCGGCGCTCATCGCCGTCCACCAGGACCCCAAGGGTGAGGGCCAGGCGCTCGCGCTGTCCTACGCCAAGGGCATCGGCGGCACCCGCGCCGGCGTCATCAAGACCACCTTCAAGGAAGAGACCGAGACCGACCTCTTCGGCGAGCAGGCCGTGCTCTGCGGTGGCACCGAAGAACTGGTCAAGACCGGTTTCGACGTCATGGTCGAGGCGGGCTACGCCCCTGAGATGGCCTACTTCGAGGTCCTCCACGAGCTCAAGCTCATCGTCGACCTCATGTACGAGGGTGGCATCGCCCGCATGAACTACTCGGTGTCCGACACCGCTGAGTTCGGTGGCTACCTCTCCGGACCGCGCGTCATCGACGCCGGCACCAAGGAGCGCATGAAGGAGATCCTGAAGGACATTCAGGACGGCACCTTCGTCAAGCGCCTCGTCGCCAACGTCGAGGGCGGCAACAAGGAGCTCGAGGGTCTCCGCAAGGAGAACGCCGAGCACGGCATCGAGGTCGTCGGCAAGCAGCTGCGCGACCTGATGAGCTGGGTCGATCGCCCCATCACCGAGACGGCGTAAGCCCTCCCGATCCGGTCACGGCGGCCCGGTACCCCCTGCGGGGTGCCGGGTCGCTGTCGTCCGTGCGTCGTGAGAAGCGATGTCGTGAGCGATGTCGCCGCCACGAGCGGAGGCGGCGGAGGATACTTGGCTGATGTGGCTCCTCGCCGCGTTCGGGCGGCTGCCGGGTGTCGTCACCGCACGTGCCTATCGGCGGGGGTGGCTACGGAGCGACCTCACCGCGGGCCTCGCACTCAGCGCCCTGCTCGTTCCCACCGGCATGGGTTACGCCCAGGCCGCGGGCCTGCCGCCCTACACCGGTCTGTACGCGACCGTCGTGCCGATGCTCGTGTACGCGTCGGTCGGTCCGTCCCGGATCCTCGTGCTCGGGCCGGATTCCGCACTCGCTCCGCTCATCGCGGCAGCGGTGATTCCCCTCGCGGCCGAGGGCGATCCGGAGCGTGCGGTGGCCCTCGCTGGTCTGCTCGCGCTCCTCGTCGGAGCGCTCCTCCTGGGCGGGGGGATCCTCCGGTTCGGATTCCTGACCTATCTGCTCTCCACGCCCATCCGGATCGGGTTCCTCAACGCGATCGCGATCATCGTCGTCGTCGGGCAGCTTCCGCTCCTGCTCGGCACCTCGGCCGACGAATCCGGTGTCGTCGCCGAACTTCTCGATATCGTCGACGACGTCTTCGAGGACGGCGTCGAACCGATCGGGTTCTTCCTCGGCATCGGCACGCTGAGCGTCATCCTCGTGTTGCAGAAGTTCGTTCCCCGCGTACCGGCGGTGCTGGTCGCGGTGGTCGCCGCGGCCGCTGCGGTCGCGGTGTTCGGGCTCGCCGACTGCGTGGAGACGGTGGGGGCGTTGCCCTCCGGTTTTCCCACTCCCGCTCTGGGCGGCCTCGAACGGGGCGACGTGATCGAACTGCTCGGGCCCGCAGTGGCTGTCGCCGTCATCGCGTTCGCCGACACGGCGGTGTTGTCGCGATCGTTCGCACTGCGGCGGGGTGAGGACGTCGACGGGAGCTCCGAGATGCGCGCCCTCGGTGTGGTGAACATCGCAGCCGGAGTCACAGGCGGATTCCCGATCTGCGCCAGTGGCAGTCGGACGCCGGTGCTGGAACAGGCCGGAGCGCGTACCCAGCTCGCAGGCGCCGTCGGAGCCGTGACGGTGGCGATCTTCCTGCTGGCGGCACCGGGAGCAACGGCGTACCTGCCGCAGGCGGCGCTCGCTGCGGTGGTGATCGTCGCGGCGAGCGCGCTCGTCGACGTGAGGGCTCTCGGGCGGTTGTGGCGGGTCAACAAGATCGAATTCTGTTTGTCCTTCGCTGCATTCGTCGCGGTCGGTCTCGCCGGCGTGCTCCGAGGCGTGCTCGTCGCGATCGCATTGTCGCTGGCGGTCGTCGTCGTGCGTGCCTGGCGACCCCACCGGACCGAACTGGTCGAACTCGAGGACGTCGCCGGATACCACGACCGGGAGCGGCATCCCGAAGGTCACCGGATCCCGGGCCTCGTGCTCGTCCGGTTCGACGCCCCCCTGTTCTTCGCGAACGGGGTGATCCTCACGAAATTCGTCCGTGAACTCGTCCGTGAACGCGAGGATCGGGTGGAATGGGTGGTTCTCGCGGCCGAACCGATCACGGATCTGGACATCAGCGCGGTCGAGGAGATCGAACGCCTCGACGACTATCTCGCCCACCGCGGGATCCGGCTCGCCTTCGCGGCGATGAAGGGTCCGGTCAAGGACGGACTGCACCGGATGCAAACGGGAAATCGTTTCGGGGACGGACGATTCCACCCCACCGTCCGTACCGCTGTGGTTGCCTTCCGGCACCGGAACCAGCCCGGCATCGACCGCAGTGTGCTCGACGCACCCCCTCGGGACGTCGTCCCACCGCCGGGGAAGGAGGGGCCCGCAGCACCGTGATCCCGATCCCGGTGGCTCCGTAGCGGGGGCTGGGGCACTAAACTGTGGGCGGTCGCGGGTGCCCATGCATGCTGTCGGGCGCGAGCGCCGTCGACCACTCACACATTCACGACACAGGGAGTCCGCACGTGAGCCAGAATGGCCGTCCAGTAGTCCTGATCGCCGACAAGCTTGCGCAGTCCACCGTCGACGCGCTCGGTGACGGTGTCGAGGTGCGCTGGGTGGACGGCCCCGACCGCCCTGCCCTGCTCGCGGCCGTGCCCGAAGCCCAGGCACTGCTGGTCCGTTCCGCGACCACCGTCGACGCCGAGGTGCTCGCCGCGGCACCCAACCTCAAGATCGTCGGTCGCGCCGGTGTCGGTCTCGACAACGTCGACATCGCCGCTGCCACCGAGCGCGGCGTGATGGTCGTCAACGCGCCCACCTCCAACATCCACTCCGCTGCCGAGCACGCGGTCGCGCTGCTCATGTCCGCGGCCCGTCAGGTCCCGGCCGCCGACCGCACCCTGCGTGAGCGCACGTGGAAGCGGTCGAGTTTCAACGGCACCGAGATCCTCGGCAAGACGGTCGGCGTCGTCGGCCTCGGCCGTATCGGCCAGCTGTTCGCTCAGCGGCTCGCGGCCTTCGAGACCCACGTCATCGCGTACGACCCCTACCTGCCGGCCGCGCGTGCTGCGCAGCTGGGCATCGAGCTCGTCGACATCGACGAACTCGTCGCGCGCGCGGACTTCATCTCGGTGCACCTGCCCAAGACCAAGGAGACGGCCGGCCTGATCAACGCCGAGCGGCTCGCCAAGGCCAAGGACGGGGTCATCATCGTCAACGCCGCCCGCGGCGGCCTGATCGACGAGGATGCGCTGTACGACGCGCTCGTCGACGGCAAGGTGCGTGCCGCCGGTCTGGACGTCTTCGAGACCGAGCCGTGCACCGATTCGAAGCTGTTCGACCTCGACAACGTCGTCGTCACGCCGCACCTCGGTGCGTCCACCTCCGAGGCCCAGGACCGCGCCGGTACCGACGTCGCCAAGAGCGTGCTGCTCGCCCTCGCCGGTGAATTCGTGCCCGACGCCGTCAACGTCTCGGGTGGCCCCGTGGGCGAAGAGGTCGCCCCGTGGCTCGAGCTCGTCCGCAAGCTCGGCCTGCTCGCCGGCACCCTCTCGCCCGAGGCCGTGCAGAACGTGCAGGTCGTCGTGAGCGGTGAGCTCTCGGCCGAGAACACCGACATCCTCGGCCTGGCCGCCCTCCGCGGCCTGTTCTCGGCGAGCAGCGACGAGCCCGTCACCTTCGTCAACGCCCCCAAGCTCGCGGAGCAGCGCGGCGTGACCGTCGAGGTCGACAAGGTCAGCGAGGCCACCACGCACCGCAGCGCCGTCGAGGTCCGCGCGGTGGCGCCGGACGGACATGTCACCTCCGTCGCAGGTGCCCTCACCGGTCTGCAGCAGGTCGAGAAGATCGTCAACATCAACGGCCGCAGCTTCGACCTCCGCGCCGAGGGCCACAACCTGATCGTCCACTACCAGGACCGCCCGGGTGTGCTCGGAACGCTCGGCACCGTGCTCGGCAACGCGAGCATCGACATCCAGGCCGCGGCGTTGAGCCAGGACGCGGAAGGTCCCGGCGCGACCGTGATCCTGCGTGTCGACCGCGTCGTCGGCGACGCCGAGGTCGGACAGATCACCGAGGCACTCGACGCGCGGGTCGCCCAGGTCGACCTGTCCTGATCGTTCCGTTCTCCATCATCCGGTGGCCGCGACCGTCTGCACGGTCGCGGCCACCGTCGCACAGGAAGTGAGTAGTGCTCATGAAACTTGCGGTCATCCCCGGTGACGGCATCGGCGTCGAGGTCACGGCGGAGGCACTGAAGGTGCTCCGCGTGCTCGTCCCCGACCTCGAGACGACCGAGTACGACCTCGGTGCCCGCCGGTACAACGCGACCGGCGAACTCCTGCCCGATGCCGATCTCGCCGCGATCCGCGAGCACGACGCGATCCTCCTCGGCGCCATCGGTGATCCGTCGGTCACGCCCGGTGTCCTCGAACGCGGACTCCTCCTGAACATGCGGTTCGCGCTCGATCACCACGTCAATCTCCGCCCGTCGCGCCTGTACCCGGGCGCGAAGTCGCCGCTGGCCGCCGATCCCGAGATCGACTTCGTCGTGGTCCGCGAGGGCACCGAGGGCCCCTACACCGGCAACGGGGGAGCGATCCGCGTCGGTACGCCCCACGAGATCGCCACCGAGGTCTCGGTGAACACCTGGTTCGGCGCCGAGCGTGTGGTGCGGTACGCCTTCGAGCTCGCGCAGACCCGCCGCAAGCACCTGACGCTCATCCACAAGACCAATGTGCTGTCCAACGCCGGTGCGATCTGGACACGTGCGATCGAGTCGGTGGGCAAGGAATTCCCCGAGGTCACCACGGCCTACTGCCACATCGACGCGGCGACGATCTACATGGTCGACGACCCGTCGCGGTTCGACGTCATCGTCACCGACAACCTGTTCGGCGACATCATCACCGACCTCGCGGGCGCGGTGACCGGTGGCATCGGCCTGGCCGCGAGCGGCAACATCGACGCCTCGGGCACCAATCCGTCGATGTTCGAGCCCGTGCACGGTTCGGCGCCGGACATCGCCGGCAAGGGCATCGCCGACCCCACTGCGGCGATCCTGTCCACGGCCCTGCTGCTGCGCCATCTCGGACGCGAGGAGGAGGCCGCACGGGTTGAGCGTGCCGTGGAGGCGGATCTCGCCGCCCGCAGCACCGGTCCGATCGTGACCACCGAAATCGGTGACCGGATCGCGGCTGCTCTCTGAGTTCGGAGTTCTTCGTCACACCGCGCGTGGCGCCGGCGGGTACGTCCCGTCCGGCGCCACGCGCGTTCTGTATCAGTCCTTGGGAACGACGGGAACCGCGGCTGCAGGGGCCACCGCGGCCAACGCGAACGCGGCCGGGAACCCGAATGCGGCGATGAGCCCGCCGAAGATCGGTCCGACGGCCGCGGCGAAGACGAACTGACCGGTGTTCTGGATCCCGAGCGCGCGTCCTCCCCAGAACGGGCCGGCGATCTCCGCGACGGCCGTGAACGCCAGCCCGTTCGGAGCCGAGGTGAGGATCGACGCGACGAGCAGGACACCCACTGCGATCGCCGAATCCGTCCATGCCGTGACGGACAGAGCGACCATCGACACGACGACAGATGTCGCGACGAGGCGCATCGGTCCCAGTCTGCTGCCCACCCGGTCGGACCACGCGCCGGTGACGACACGCCCGATCGCGCCGAGGATCTGGGCGGCGGTGATGACGAGTCCGGCACCCACCTCGTCCCATCCGCGGTCGGCGATGAGCCAGACCAGGGCGTAGGTCCACACGACGTACTGCGGCACCACGAGCAGGATCGATGCGAGATGGATTCGCGTGAGGGACATCGAATTGCGGTAGGGATTACCGAGAGCGCCGGCGCGTTCGGCCTCCTCCCGGCCGGGTCGCGGCGGATCCACCACGCCGACGGCGCAGGCGAGGGCGGCCGTCCCGCACGCGAGCGCGGGGAAGGCGAGTGCCCATGCGATCCCGTGGCCACCCGCGAGGGTGGGAATGACGAGTGCGCCGGCCGCGACGCCGAGCGGCACCGACATCTGCCGGATTCCCATCGCCAGGCCCCGCTGGTGCGGAGGGAACCATCCGACGACGACCCGGCCACTCGCCGAGTTCGCGCTCACGGCCCCGGCTCCCGCACACATCAGCAACAGGCCCAGCGATCCGATGGCGATCGTGCGGGAGAGATCCATCGACGTCGTCACGCTCGCAAGGGACATCGCTACGGATGCGATCCCGAGCCCGGCGGCCAGGGCGAGACGTTCGCCGAAGCGGTCCGCGATCGCGCCCCACACGACGAGGGTGAAGACACCGCCGAGCAGTGGCGCGCCGGCGAGGGTTCCGGCCTGGGCCAGGGTGAAGCCGGCATCCTCGTTCAGGGTGGGGATGAGGAAGGCGATGCCGTTGATCACGGTGGCCTGCGAGGCCTGTGCGAGCACGCCGAGGGCCAGGATCAGCCATCGCCGCCGACCGATGTCCGGAGTGTACATACGTCTCACTATCTGAGATTCTCGTACCGTTATGTGAAATCTGTTCCGGACTCTATACCCGTGCCACCCGGGCGTCGATCGCAGCGCGTGCACACCGTTAGACTCCGGACATGCGCCTTGGTCGAATTGCCAGCCCGGATGGTGTCGCGTTCGTGAGCATCGAAGGGGAGGGGGAGTCCGCGACGGCGAAGGAGATCGCCGAGCATCCTTTCGGGAACCCCACATTCACGGGCCGGAGCTGGCCCCTCGCCGACGTGCGGATTCTCGCGCCGATCCTCGCCACCAAGGTGATCGCGGTGGGTCGCAACTATGCGGCGCACGCCGCCGAGTCCGGCAACGACGTCCCCGACGAGCCGATGATCTTCCTCAAGCCCAACACGTCGATCGTGGGTCCGGGTGCGCCTATCGTGATTCCGCCCACCACCTCGCTCGTCCACCACGAGGCCGAACTCGCCGTGGTCATCGGACGCCCCTGCAAGGACGTCCCTGCCGCGAAGGCACGGGAGGCGATCCTCGGATACACCGTCGCCAACGACGTGTCCGCGCGCGACCATCAGCGCAAGGACGGCCAGTGGGGTCGGGCCAAGGGGCACGACACCTTCTGCCCGCTCGGCCCGTGGATCGAAACCGACATCGACGCTTCCGATCTCGAGATCTCGGCGGAGGTCGACGGACAGGTCCGGCAGCGCAGCCGCACGTCGAAGATGGTGCACGACATCCCGAAGCTCGTCGAGTGGATCTCCGGTGTCATGACGCTGCTGCCGGGCGACGTCATCCTCACCGGCACCCCGGAGGGCGTCGGGCCGATCGAACCGGGGAACACCGTCTCGATCACAGTCGAGGGCATCGGTACGCTCACCAACCCGGTCGTCGCCAAGGGAGCCTGACCGGAGTTCGCGGCAGGGCGGATAGCCTGGGATGGTCTCCCGTCGATCCTCAACCCTGAGCGAGTCATGACCACCAGCGAAGTACGCGTACGTTTCTGCCCGTCACCGACCGGAACCCCGCACGTGGGTCTGGTGCGCACCGCCCTGTTCAACTGGGCTTTCGCGCGTCATCACGGCGGCACCTTCGTGTTCCGCATCGAAGACACCGACGCCGCACGCGACACCGAGGAGTCGTACCAGGCGATCCTCGACGCCCTCCGGTGGCTGGGTCTCGAATGGGACGAGGGTCCGGAGGTCGGCGGACCGTACGAGCCGTACCGGCAGTCGCAGCGACGCGACCTGCACCTCGCGATCGTGCAGAAGCTCGTCGACGCGGGTGAGGCGTACGAATCGTTCTCGACGCCGGAGGAGGTCGAGGGGCGGCACAAGGCCGCCGGACGCGACCCGAAGCTCGGCTACGACAACTTCGACCGCGACCTCACCCCGGAGCAGCGGCAGGCCTTCCTCGACGAGGGCCGCAAGCCGGTCGTGCGGCTGCGCATGCCCGACGAGGACCTCACGTGGAACGACCTCGTCCGCGGTGAGACGACGTTCAAGGCCGGTACGGTGCCCGACTTCGCGCTCACCCGCGGCAACGGCATCCCGCTCTACACGCTCGTCAATCCCGTCGACGACGCGCTGATGAAGATCACGCACGTCCTGCGCGGCGAGGACCTGCTGTCGTCGACGCCGCGTCAGCTCGCGCTCTACGCCGCGCTGCAGCGGATCGGCGTCACCGATTTCACACCCGAGTTCGGCCACCTGCCGTTCGTGATGGGACAGGGCAACAAGAAGCTCTCCAAGCGCGACCCGGAGTCCAATCTCTTCCTGCATCGCGATCGCGGGTTCATCCCCGAGGGACTGCTCAACTACCTCGCGCTGCTCGGCTGGGGGCTCGCCGACGACCGCGACGTGTTCTCCCTCGACGAGATGGTCGCGGCCTTCGAGATCTCCAAGGTCAACTCGAACCCGGCCCGGTTCGATCAGAAGAAGGCCGACGCGATCAACGCCGAGCACATCCGCCTGCTCGAGCCGGCGGAGTTCGCCTCGCGCCTGAAGACCTATCTCGTGGAGCACGGCCGGATCGGTCCCGACGTCGACGACGCGCTCTTCCGCACGGCCGCCGATCTCGTGCAGACCCGCATCGTCGTGCTCGGCGACGCGTGGGATCTGCTGAAGTTCCTGTTCGTGGACGAGGCCGATTTCACGCTCGACGAGGCATCCGCGGCGAAGAACCTCAAGGAGGATGCCGCGCCGGTGCTCGACGCCTCCGTCGCGGCCCTCGAGGGTCTGGCCGAATGGACCACGCCGGCGATCGAGGAGGCGCTGAAGAGCGCGTTGATCGAGGATCTGGAACTCAAGCCGAGGAAGGCCTTCGCGCCCGTGCGGGTCGCGGTGACCGGATCGCACGTCAGCCCGCCGCTCTACGAGTCGATGGAACTGCTCGGCCGTGAGCGCACCCTCGCACGGCTTCGTGCCGGCCGGGCACGCATCGCCTGACCCTTCGCGATCGGTCTCGGCCCGTCGTCGGCGCTGCGCCGGTGACGGGCCGAGCTCGTTCTATGGCCGATTTCAGGCCTCTGACCAGCCGATTTGTAGTTGGTGGCGGGGTTGGTGCTAATCTTCTTCTCGGTTCGGAACGGAGGCCGCAGCGCGAAAGCGCGGGCCGACGGAACAGACCATTGGGGTATGGTGTAATTGGCAACACAGCTGATTCTGGTTCAGCCATTCTAGGTTCGAGTCCTGGTACCCCAGCTGAGGCGCGGTGGTTTGCCCGCAGCGCCTCGGCCAGCTATGCTGGCTGAGCTTCCCTCGGGGAGCGAAGAGAAGAAGTTCCATAGGCCCCCGTCGTCTAGCGGCCTAGGACGCCGCCCTCTCACGGCGGTAGCGTGGGTTCGAATCCCATCGGGGGTACAACGGAATCCCATCGATCTGCGGGTCGGTGGGTGTTTCTTCTCTCCAGAGGTACCGATCCGTCGGTGCCGAGGAAAGTTCCAGGCCCCCGTCGTCTAGCGGCCTAGGACGCCGCCCTCTCACGGCGGTAGCGTGGGTTCGAATCCCATCGGGGGTACAACCACGAAGGCTCTCCGATCCTCGATCGGAGAGCCTTTCGCGTATCCGGGGTCAGTGTGCGGCGGACGGGAGGTGGGCCGCCGTCGTGCCGCCGATCTCCATGGCGGGCATCCCGAGCTTGCGGTGGTCCCACGAGCGCACCCGCACGGGCGCCACGCGCACGGCCACCCTCTTGTTCATCATCTGCTCCACCGCGGGACGCGCCTCGTCCGTGTACGGGGCGGTGTACCGTTCCCACACGTCGCGGCAGACGTCGAACAGCCGGTCGTGGTCGTCGAAGATCTCTGCCCGCCCCTCGATCGACACGCCGCGTAATTGGTCGTAGGTGTCGCCGGCCTCGACGAGGACGGTGACACGGTCGTCGCGGCGAAGGTTGACGACCTTCTGCGACTTCGACTTCGTCTCGAACCAGATCTCGCCGTCCAGCACCGCGTACCACATCGCGACGAGATGCGGGGTGCCCGTCGGTCCGAGGGTCGCCAGGTTCGCGACCCGGCTGCGGTGGAGGAACTCGTCGATCTCCGAGTCCGTCATCGTGATGTCTGCGCGGCGATTCGTTCCCATGCGAAGCACTGTGGCACAGGGTGGGGCCGTACGCCCGGGTTCCTCCCGCTCCCCTCCGTGAGCGCTCGCGCGCGTTCCGGCTTCAGAGGCGCTTCTGGAGCGCCTCCGCGGCGGCAAGGAGGTCGGCGGCCCACCGGGCTCCCGGTCGGCGGCCCATGCGGTCGATGGGACCCGATACGGAGATCGCCGCGATCACGGCGCCGGCGCTGTCGCGGACGGGTGCGGCGACCGAGGCCACACCGGGCTCGCGTTCGGCGGCGCTCTGGGCCCAGCCGCGACGGCGGACCTCGACGAGGACGCGTTCGCCGAACGCCGCCTCGGGGAGGATGGCGCGCTGGGTCGCCGTATCGGCCCACGCGAGCAGAACTTTCGCGCCGGAACCGGCCGTCATCGGAAGCCGCGCCCCGACGAGGACCGTGTCGCGCAGGCCGGTCGGGGGTTCGAGAGCGGCGACGCAGACCCGCTGGGTTCCTTCGCGGCGGTACAACTGCACGCTCTCGCCGGTGATCTCGCGCAGGCGGGGGAGCACGAGAGAAGCGGCCTCGACGAGGGTGTCGCCTGCGCCCGCGGACAATTCGGCCAGTCCGGGACCGGGACGCCACTGCCCGTCGCTGTCGCGCATGAGCAGGCGGTGGACCTCGAGGCCGACTGCGAGACGGTGCGCGGTGGCGCGGGGCAGGCCCGTCCGCGCGCACAACTCGTTGAGGTTGCACGGTTGTTCGGCCACCGCGTGGAGGACTGTCATCGCTTTGTCCAGCACTCCGATCCCGCTATGCTGTCTCATAGGTCGATACCTCCGTCTCGCATAATGGGAAGCATATCGCATGCCGAGAGCGGTGGGGACGACGCCATACGCGGCCGGACAGCCCCCGGGATTCGCGTTCGTCACGTACGACAAGGTGGAGAAGATGGCTGGAAAGACTCTGGCGGAGAAGGTGTGGGACCAGCACGTGGTCGTGCGCGGTGAAGGAGAGGGATCGGCGCGACAGCCGGACCTCATCTACATCGACCTGCACCTCGTACACGAGGTGACCAGCCCGCAGGCCTTCGACGGTCTGCGGCTGGCCGGACGCCCGCTCCGGCGACCCGATCTCACGATCGCCACCGAGGATCACAACGTCCCCACGGTGGACATCGACAAGCCGATCGCCGATCCGGTCTCGCGCACGCAGGTCGAGACCCTGCGCCGCAACTGCGAGGAGTTCGGTGTCCGACTGCATCCCATGGGCGATCTCGATCAGGGCATCGTTCACGTGGTGGGCCCGCAGCTCGGCCTCACCCAGCCCGGTATGACGGTGGTCTGCGGCGACAGTCATACCTCCACGCACGGCGCATTCGGTGCGCTGGCGATGGGTATCGGCACCAGTGAGGTCGAACACGTCATGGCCACACAGACATTGTCGTTGCGGCCGTTCAAGACGATGGCGATCAACGTCGACGGCACGCTGGCGCCCGGAGTGACGAGCAAGGACCTCATCCTCGCGATCATCGCGAAGATCGGCACCGGCGGCGGACAGGGTTACGTCCTCGAATACCGTGGCGAGGCGATCCGCTCGCTGTCGATGGAAGCGCGGATGACCATCTGCAACATGTCGATCGAGGCGGGTGCCCGCGCGGGCATGATCGCACCCGACGAGACCACCTACGAGTTCGTCAAGGGCCGTCCGCACGCACCGAAGGGCGCCGACTGGGACGCTGCCGTCGAGGCGTGGGAACAGCTGAAGACCGACGACGACGCGGTTTTCGACGCCGAGGTCCACATCGACGGCAGCGCTCTGACACCCTTCGTCACGTGGGGCACCAATCCGGGCCAGGGCGCGCCGCTCGGATCCACGGTTCCGGTACCCGAGGAGATCGCGGACGAAACCGAGCGGTCTGCCGCGGAGAAGGCATTGCGCTACATGGATCTCGAGCCGGGGATGCCGCTGCGCGATGTGAAGATCGACACCGTCTTCGTCGGGTCGTGCACCAACGGCCGCATCGAGGATCTGCGGGCGGTGGCGGATGTCCTGAAGGGCCGCAAGGTCGCCGACGGCGTCCGGATGCTCGTCGTGCCGGGCTCGATGCGGGTGCGGGCGCAGGCGGAGGACGAGGGACTCGGCGAGATCTTCACCGCCGCAGGCGCCGAGTGGCGCCAGGCCGGATGTTCGATGTGCCTGGGCATGAACCCCGACCAGCTGGCGCCGGGGGAGCGCTCCGCGTCGACCTCCAATCGCAATTTCGAAGGACGGCAGGGCAAGGGCGGGCGGACCCATCTCGTCTCGCCGGCCGTGGCCGCCGCAACCGCGGTGCGGGGAACGCTTTCCGCACCGGCGGATCTGGACTAGACCACAGGACCGACGAGGAGAATTTTCGATGGAAGCTTTCACCACTCACAAGGGCATCGGCGTCCCGCTGCGCCGGTCCAATGTCGACACGGATCAGATCATCCCGGCCGTCTACCTGAAGCGTGTCACCCGTACGGGATTCGAGGACGGCCTGTTCGCCGCATGGCGCAACGACCCGTCCTTCGTCCTCAACACCCCGCCCTTCGACCGCGGCAGTGTTCTCGTCGCCGGACCGGATTTCGGCACCGGCTCGTCGCGTGAGCATGCGGTGTGGGCGTTGTCGGATTACGGATTCCGGGTCGTCATCTCGTCCCGGTTCGCCGACATCTTCCGCGGCAACGCCGGCAAGGCCGGCCTGCTCGCCGCTCAGGTCTCGCAGGACGACGTGGAACTGCTGTGGAAGCTCATCGAACAGCAGCCCGGGCTCGAACTGGAGGTGGATCTCGAGAGCCGGACCGTGACCGCCGGAACCACCGTGGTGCCGTTCACCATTGACGACTACACCAGGTGGCGTCTGCTCGAGGGTCTCGACGACATCGGACTGACATTGCGGCAGGTAGACGCGATTTCCGAGTACGAAAAGTCAAGGCCGTCATGGAAACCGAGTACCCTTCCGGCGCCCTGAAAACACCCCCGAACACGCCTCTTCCGGGCCCGGTCCGACACTCCCGTCGGGCCGGGCCCGGAAGTTATTTGCATGAGAATCCGCGTGGCACATAGACTCTTGCCCGTTTGCGGGTCTACCGTGGACTGGAGTCGGTCTGACGGTGGACCGTATATGTGCGGAGGAAATCAATGAACAAGGCAGAACTGATCGACGTTCTGACCGAGAAACTCGGTTCGGACAGGCGCACCGCTACCGCGGCCGTCGAGCACATGGTGGACGCCATCGTTCGCGCTGTGCACGAGGGTAGGAGCGTCACCATCACCGGATTCGGTGTCTTCGAGAAGCGTCGCCGGGCCGCTCGTGTCGCCCGGAACCCGCGCACGGGTGAGACGGTCAAGGTCAAGCCGACCTCGGTGCCGGCATTCCGTCCCGGCCAGTCCTTCAAGAACATCATCGCGGGCACCCAGAAGCTTCCCGCTTCGGGTCCGGCCGTGAAGCGTGGTGCGGCTGCAGCAGCCAAGAAGACCGCGGCAGCCAAGAAGGCGGCCAAGAAGACTGCGGCGAAGAAGACCACGGCGACCAAGTCGACCGCGGCGAAGAAGACCACCGCGGCCAAGTCGACGCCGGCGAAGAAGACTACCGCCACCAAGTCGACCGCAGCCAAGTCGACGCCGGCGAAGAAGACCACCGCCACCAAGTCGACTGCAGCCAAGTCGACGCCGGCGAAGAAGACCACGGCGACGAAGTCGACCGCGGCGAAGAAGACCACCACGGCGGCGAAGAAGACCACCGCGGCCAAGTCGGCCCCGGCGAAGAAGACCACCGCCACCAAGTCGACCGCGGCGAAGAAGACCACCACGGCGGCGAAGAAGAGCCCGGCGAAGAAGACCACGGCTCGCAAGAGCGCCAAGAAGTAGAAGTCACCCTCGGTACGGCCCGCACAGGTGCGGGCCGCGCAGGTGCGGCGACGGCGGCCACCGGACATCCGGTGGCCGCCGTCGCGCGTTCCGGGTCAGATGCTCTCGTCGTCCACGGCGGGGCGGCCGGTGGGAAGGGGACTGTCGATGTGGTCTGCCGCGACCAGGCGGTCGCCGCGCAGAGACAACACCCACATACTCGCCTTCCGATTCCGTGCCGGAGGCAGCACGAGACCGTCGCGCTCCGCCCACCACTCCAGCAGTGGCGGGATCACCTTGCCCTGACTGCAGATCACAGGAGTGCCGGGACCGGACGCGATCTCCAGCGCCCGCTTGCGTCCGCGGTCCGGGTCGGAACGGTACTCCTCTTCGGACAGGGACGGTTCGAGCAAGACCTCGAGTTCGTGCCGGGAGGCGAACGGTTCGACTGTCGCGATGCACCGTGTGCGATCGGCCGATACCACCCGATCGCCGCCGAACGCCGTCAGTTGCGGCACGAGAGCGGCGGCCTGCGCCCGTCCGGATGCGTCGAGGGGACGGTAGCGGTCATCGCCCTTGTACTTCTTGCGACTTCCCGCCTTGGCGTGGCGGACGATCAGTGCGGTGGTGGTGTCGAGTGGCACGCGCCGGAATCGGCGCAGGACACTGCGGTCCATCGGGTAGGACAGCAGGTCGAATGCTCCTTCGGGGGTCACCCAACGCAATTCGTCCACCTCGTTGTTGGGCGTGAACTGCCCGTCGACGGTGCGGGCGGCCCAGTAGTCGACCCTCTTGAGCCTGCGGTGCCCCGGCACCGGGTAGACCACTTTTCCGAGACTGCGTCCGAGTGCGGCGCGGAACCCGGTCTCCTCTTCGATCTCCCGCACCGCGGCGACCACGGCGGTCTCACCCTCGTCGAGTTTGCCCTTCGGGAAGGACCAGTCGTCGTAGCGGGGGCGGTGTACGAGGGCGACCTCCGCGTCGTACGGAGCGTTCTCGGCGGCGCCCCGCCACAGGACCGCGCCCGCCGCGAAGATGTTGGCCTTCACGGGCTTGTCGCGTGATTCGGTCAACGTTTCCTCCACCTCAGGACGAGCGGCTACGCATGAGTTCGACCTGGTGGTCGCGGGCAGCTGTGCCCGGCTCGGGCGACGCCGTCCAGGTGCCGTCGCCCTCGAGAATCCAGCAGCGTGTCGCGGGATCCAACGCGGAATCGAAGATGCCGTCCAACTGCGTTGCCAGCCGGGTGTTCTTCACCTGCACCATCACTTCGACCCGCCGGTCGAGATTCCGGTGCATCATGTCGGCGCTGCCGATCCAGTACTCGTCGCTGCCGCGGAAATGGAACAGTCGCGAGTGTTCGAGGAAGCGGCCCAGAATCGATCGCACCGTGATGTTCTCGCTCAAGCCGGGCACTCCGGGCTTGAGCGCGCAGATCCCGCGCACGACCACCTCCACCCGGACCCCCGCGCGGGATGCGCGGTAGAGCGCGTCGATCACCTGCTCGTCGACGAGGGCGTTGGCTTTGAGTCGGATCCCGCTGGGACGACCGGCGTTGTGGTGCTCGATCTCACGCTCCACGCGCTGGACGATCCCCTTGCGGACCCCGTGCGGTGCGACGAGCAGATTGCGGTACTGGGCCTTTCGGGAGTATCCGGTGAGGGTGTTGAACAGGTCGGTGAGGTCGGCGCCGATCTCGGGGGAGGACGTGAGCAGGCCGACGTCCTCGTACAGGCGGGCGGTCTTCGGGTTGTAGTTGCCTGTGCCGATATGGCAGTAGCGCCGGATCGTCGACCCCTCGCGTCGCACGACCAGACAGGTCTTGCAGTGGGTCTTGAGACCGACGAGTCCGTATACGACGTGGACACCTGCCTGTTCGAGCTTGCGGGCCCACTTGATGTTGGCCTGCTCGTCGAAGCGGGCCTTGATCTCCACCAGCGCGACGACTTGTTTGCCGGCCTCGGCGGCAGCGATGAGGGCGTTGACGATGGGGGAGTCACCCGACGTCCGGTACAGCGTCTGCTTGATCGCGAGCACCTGGCTGTCGGCCGCCGCCTGCTCGATGAACCGCTGGACGCTCGTGGAGAACGAGTCGTACGGATGGTGGACGAGGATGTCGCCCTCGCGGAGAGTGGAGAACACGCTCTTCGGGGTCTCGCGCTCACCGAATGCGGGGTGGGTCGCCGGTACGAAGGGTGCATCCTTCAGGTCCGGACGGTCGACGGCGTGCACCTGCCAGAGCGACGACAGGTCGAGCAGACCGGGCAACTGGACGACGTCCACCCGGTCGACGTCGAGTTCGCGCAGCAGGAGTTCGAGCATGTGCTCGGTCATGTCGTCCGACACCTCGAGCCGCACGGGAGAACCGAAGCGCCGTCGGGCGAGTTCGCGTTCGAGGGCCTGGAGGAGATCCTCGTCACGGTCCTCCTCGACCTCGAAGTCGGCGTTGCGAGTGACTCGGAAGGCGTGGTGTTCGACGATCTCCATGCCGGGGAACAGGACGTCGAGGTGAGCGGCGATCAGCTCCTCGAGGGGAAGGAAAGCCGGCAGCCCGTGCGACGAACCCGCACGGTCGACCCGCACGAAGCGATCGACGTTGTCGGGCACCTTCACGCGCGCGAAGTGCTCTCCCGAGGACTGCGAATCCTTGACCGTGACAGCGAGGTTGAGGGACAGGCCGCTGATGTAGGGGAAGGGGTGGGCGGGATCGACCGCGAGCGGCGTCAACACGGGGAAGACCTGCTCGGCGAAATACTGTGTCAGACGGTCGCGTTCGTCCGGTGTCAGATCCGGCCATCGGATGATCGAGATTCCTTCGGCTGCCAGCGCGGGCATGACCGAATCGAGGAAGACCTGTGCCTGGCGCCCGGCGAGTTCGCGCGTGCTCGACGCGATGAGGGCGAGCTGAGCGCGCGGGGACAGTCCGTCCGCGGACCGGACCGACAGCCCCGTCTCGGCGCGACGTTTGAGACCGGCGACCCGCACCATGTAGAACTCGTCGAGATTCGACGCGAAGATCGCGAGGAACTTGGCGCGTTCGAGCAACGGCTGCGAGGTGTCCTCCGCGAGCGCGAGAACGCGAGCGTTGAAATCGAGCCAGCTCTGTTCCCGGTTGAGATAGCGGTCGACGGGAAGCGTGGTGTCGTGATCGGTCGTCGACTGCAGGGCCGTCGCCGCCGGAGGTGCGCTGGTGGCGGTGGCCACACGACCGGAAGGTCGTGCAACCCCGGGCGGGGCCGCGTTCTCGGAACTTGTGGGATCGGGGGAATCGCCGTTGGTCACCAGTTCATTGTGGCAGAGCTACGGCTCCCTGCAGCGCTGTCGCACCGGTGGCGAAGAGGGAACTCGAGTCCCTCCAGCGCGGCCGCGGTGGCCGGTCCGACGCCGAGCTGCACTGCGGCAGCAAGATCGTCCGGGGTGTCCACATCGAGTCGCAGGCCCGGAAGTGCGTCCGGCACCGGGTACGCGCCGGCGTCGACATGACGGCGGGCCGATCCCGGCCCGAACGCCAGCGGCGGCAGGGTTCCGCTCACACAGTGCAGCAACGCCGTCGTACCACCCGAGGTGTGATCGGCGACGACGGCCGTCCCCGTCCTGCGCGCCGTCTCGCGTGCGAGCGCGAACTCGTCGGGTCGCAAGGACGGCAGGTCGGCCTGCAATGCCACGAGTTCGGCATCGGGTGCGCCGTCGCGCACCCGGCGGGCCGCTGCGCGCAGAGCGGAATTGAGCGGATCGGGGGAGCCGGGCGCGACGGGGTCGGGGAGGACGTCCGCGCCGCATTCCCGCGCGACGGCCGCGACGCGGTCGTCGGCCGTGACGACGGTGACCGTCACGTCCCCGGCAGCCAGCGCCGCCGTCACGGTGTCCTGCAGCATCGCCAGAACCAGTGATTCCCGCGCCGCCGGGTCCAGGACATGCGCCAGCCGCGACTTCGCCAGGCCGAGGGCCTTGACGGGGACGAGCACGTGCGTCGCGGACATTGCCCGATTGTGCCATCAGCGGCGAATTCGGCGACCGCACGGTCGACCGACGTGGCCGGCGGCGTGTGCGGTCCGTCCGCCGACCCGGCGCGGCGTCGGCGGTGGCTGCGCGATACTGGGTGCGACCGTGGGTGGTGACCGCCCGGACCGAACCGGTCGCGACCGCCCGATCTCCGGGCCGATCGCGACCGCCCGTGCCGGGCATCGGACGAGAGTGAGGATCGCGTGACCACAGCAGCAGTTCTGGGCGCGGGTTCGTGGGGCACGGCGTACGCCAAGGTGTTGGCCGATGCCGGGACGGACGTGACGATCTGGGCGCGGCGCGAGGAGGTGGCGCGCGGCATCGCGGAACGGCACGAGAACTCCGACTATCTGCCCGGTGTGGAACTGCCGCACTCGCTGAAGGCCACCGCCGATCACCGGGTGGCGGTGGCGGGTGCCGACTTCGTCGTTCTCGCCGTTCCGAGCCAGACCCTGCGTACCAATCTCGAGGCGTGGAAGGCGGACATCGGATCCGACGTCACACTTCTGAGTCTCGCCAAGGGAATCGAGAGCGGCACCCTGATGCGCATGAGTCAGGTGATCGGTCAGGTCACGGGCGCCGAGCAGAATCGGATCGCCGTGCTGTCCGGCCCCAACCTCGCTCGTGAGATCGCCGAGGGGCAACCGGCCGCGACGGTAATCGCGTGCCCTGATTCGACCCGCGCCATGGAGATTCAGAAGTCGTGTGCGACAAGATATTTCCGTCCTTACACCAATTCGGACGTGATCGGCTGCGAGATCGGCGGCGCATGCAAGAACGTCATCGCTCTCGCCTGCGGCATGGCCGCCGGAGTCGGCCTCGGTGAGAACACCGTCGCGAGCATCATCACCCGCGGCCTCGCCGAGATCACCCGTCTCGGAACCGCCCTCGGAGCGAAGCCGGCGACGCTCGCCGGTCTCGCCGGCGTCGGCGATCTCGTCGCCACGTGCACCTCCCCGCTGTCGCGCAACCGTTCGTTCGGCGAACGTCTCGGCCACGGCGAGTCGCTCGAGAGCGCACAGGAGGCCACCCACGGTCAGGTGGCCGAAGGGGTCAAGTCGTGCACCTCGGTCCGCGCCCTCGCCGCGAGCTACGACGTGGAGATGCCGCTCACCGACGCCGTGCATCGCGTGTGCCACGAAGGCATGTCGGTACCGGATGCGATCGGGCAGCTGCTCGGACGCCGGATCAAGCCGGAATGAGACGCATGACGGGCGATTCGACACGCTGTGTGAAGGCGGTTGCACACGAGGGCGTTCCGGGCTCCCCACTGCAGCCGGGACCGGTCTTCGCTGCGCCGTACCTCCTCGGAGAGGACGAACGCGACGACGTCGACACCTATGCGCGGGCCTCGAATCCCGGCTGGCGCGCACTCGAATCGGCGCTCGCGACGCTCGAACACGCCTCGGCGGCGCGTGTCGTCGGCTCGGGCATGTCGGCGATCACAGTCGCATTGCGATCGCTGGTGGCCCCGGGCAGCACGGTTGTCGTCCCCTCCGACGGTTACTACCAGGTGCGGAAGTTCGCCACCGAATATCTCGCACCGCACGGCATGGAGGTGCACGAACTCTCCGTCGCCGAATTCGGGGACGGCTCGCTGCAGCGCGTGCTCGACGGTGCGGGAAGGGGAGCGGTCGTCCTTGCCGAGACACCGTCGAATCCCGGTCTCGACACGGTGGATCTGCGTGCGACTGCGGCGTCGTGCCGTCGCGCCGGTGCGTTGCTGCTCGTCGACAACACGACCGCAACCCCGCTCGGGCAGCGTCCGCTCGACCTCGGGGCCGACGTCGTGGTGGCCAGCGGCACGAAATCGCTCAGCGGGCACAGCGACCTGCTGTTCGGATACATCGCCGTCGCCGATCCCGAGCTGTTGCCCGCGATAGACCGGGAGCGCTTGCTGTCGGGAACCGTCCTGGGACCCTTCGAGACGTGGCTCGCGCACCGCAGCCTCGGCACCGCCGGGCTGCGCTTCGAACGGCAGTGCGCCAACGCGCTCGCCGTCGCCGGGATGTTGCTCGAGCACCCGGCCGTCACGGACGTCCGCTATCCCGGACTCACCACCGATCCGGCGCACGCCGTGGCGGCCGGGCAGATGAGCCGGTTCGGCCCCCTGCTCACCTTCCGATTGCCCGGCCGCGACGAGGTGCACCGCTTCGTCCGCGCTGCCACGCTGGTCGCGCCGGCCACCAGTTTCGGCGGCATCCACACCACCGCGGATCGTCGCGCACGCTGGGGCGATGCGGTGCCGGAAGGGTTCGTCCGGTTGTCGTGCGGAATCGAGGACACCGCCGATCTGCTCGCCGATCTCGACGCGGCGCTGAACGCACGCTGAGCGAGGGTGGATGCCCGGCGGGGCCGGGACTCGGCTGGGTCTCGACGACGCGCTACCGGTACGGTTCGACACGTGAGTACGCCCCGCACCCGGGTGGCCGTCGTCTTCGGTGGTCGCAGCAACGAACATTCCGTGTCCTGCATCTCGGCAGGCAGCATCCTGCGCCATCTCGACCCGGAGAAGTACGAGGTCGTGCCCATCGGCATCACCCCCCAGGGCGCCTGGGTCCTCGGTGACGCCGAGCCCGCTCGCCTCGCCGCGGCCGGTCGCGAGCTGCCCGTCGTCGCCGGCGACGGCTCCGCTGTCGTCCTCACCGCGGATCCCACCCGCGAGGGCGACATCGTCGCCCTCGACGAGGGTTCCTACGGCCGGGTGCTCGCGTCGGTCGACGTGGTGTTCCCGGTCCTGCACGGCGCCTACGGCGAGGACGGCACCATCCAGGGGCTCCTCGAACTTGCGGACATCCCGTACGTGGGTCCCGGTGTCCTCGCCAGCGCCGCCGGTATGGACAAGGAGTTCACCAAGAAGCTGCTCGCGGCCGAAGGGCTCCCCGTCGGCTTCCAGATCGTCATGCGCCCCGGCACCGCGACCCTCTCCGGGGAGCAGAAGGCCCGCCTGGGACTGCCCGTCTTCGTCAAGCCCGCACGGGGCGGGTCGTCGATCGGTATCAGCCGCGTGGCCGACTGGGCGGCCTTCGACGCCGCCGTCGAGAAGGCCCGAGAGCACGATCCGAAGGTCATCGTCGAGTCCGCGATCATCGGCCGCGAGGTCGAGTGCGGTGTCCTCGAATTTCCGGACGGCGACGTGCGGGCGAGTGTGGTCGCGGAGATCCGCATGCCCGACACCTCCGGCGACCACGAGGCGTTCTACGACTTCGACACGAAGTACCTGGACGACGTCTGCGAATTCGACGTGCCGGCGAAGCTCGACGAGGAGACCTCCGACCGGATCCGCGAGCTCGCGGTCCGGGCGTTCCGGGCCCTCGACTGCCACGGCCTGTCCCGCGTCGACTTCTTCGTCACCGAGGACGGACCCGTGATCAACGAGATCAACACGATGCCCGGCTTCACGTCGATCTCGATGTACCCGCGGATGTGGGAGGCCACCGGCGTCGAGTACTCCGAGCTGCTGTCGATCCTGGTGGAGACGGCGCTCGTGCGGGGGACCGGCCTGCGTTAGCGGCACACGGCCTGTCGGCCACTACGAAGACCCGACTAGGCTGGAGCCATGACTGCCGTGACCCCCGACTCAGCTGCGACCGACGCCGGCACGGACATCCGCGAGGCCGTCCACGAGGCCGCGCGTCGCGCCCGCGTGGCCTCGCGCCGTCTCGCGCTGCTCACCACCACCGAGAAGGACGCGGCACTGCACGCCGCGGCCGACGCTCTGCTGGCTGCCGCCGACACCGTCCTCGCCGCGAACGCGGAGGACATCGAGGCCGCTCGCGCCGGTGGCACCGAGGAGGCCATCCTCGACCGGCTGCGCCTGACCTCTGCCCGGATCGACGGGATCGCCGCCGGCCTGCGCCAGGTGGCCGGACTGCCCGACCCCATCGGTGGAGTGGTCCGCGGCTCGACCCTGCCCAACGGTCTCGAGCTGCGTCAGGTTCGTGTCCCGCTGGGCGTGGTGGGAATGGTGTACGAGGCGCGTCCCAACGTCACCGTCGACGCCTTCGGTCTGGCACTGAAGTCCGGCAACGCCGCCCTGCTGCGCGGTTCGTCGTCCGCGGCCCGGTCGAACGCTGCGCTCGTCGACGTGCTGCGCGCCTCGCTCGTGGAGCAGGGTATCCCCGCCGACGCCGTGCAGTTGCTGCCGAGCGCCGACCGCTCGTCGGTCACCCATCTCATCCAGGCCCGGGGCCTGGTCGACGTGGTGATCCCCCGTGGTGGTGCCGGCCTGATCGCGGCCGTGGTCCGCGATGCCACCGTCCCCACGATCGAGACCGGCACGGGCAACTGCCACGTCTACGTCCACTCCGCGGCCGACCTCGCGATGGCCGAGAAGATCGTGATCAACGCGAAGACGCGCCGGCCCAGCGTGTGCAACACCGCGGAGACGATCCTCGTCGACAAGTCCATCGCGGAGACGGCCGTCCCGAAGCTCCTGCAGGCCCTGCAGGAACACAGCGTGACGGTCCACGGCGACCTGCCCGGCCTCGTGCCCGCGACCGAACAGGACTGGTCGGACGAGTACCTCTCGCTCGACGTCGCGCTCGCAGTGGTCGACGACCTCGATGCCGCCGTCGACCACATCGACCGCTACGGCACCGGCCACACCGAAGCGATCGTCACCGCGGACCTCGCCGCCGCTCGGGAGTTCACGACGCGCGTGGACGCCGCAGCCGTTATGGTCAACGCTTCGACGGCGTTCACGGACGGCGAGCAGTTCGGATTCGGCGCGGAGATCGGTATCTCCACCCAGAAGCTGCACGCCCGCGGTCCGATGGGCCTGCCCGAACTGACGTCGACGAAGTGGGTGGTGTGGGGCGACGGCCACACCCGCCCCGCCTGATCGTTACCGGTCCGACGAAAGGAACCAGCGTGGATCGTGCGCTGCCCACCACCCCGCCGATCTTCGCGGACGTCCAGGACGTGATCGACCGTCTGGCCGGCACCGGATATCTCGCCGACAAATCCACAGCCACCGCGGTCTTCCTCGCCGACCGTCTCGGCAAGCCGTTGCTGATCGAGGGACCCGCGGGCGTCGGCAAGACCGAATTGGCCCGGGCCGTCGCTGAGACCTCCGAGGCGGAACTGGTGCGCCTGCAGTGCTACGAGGGGGTCGACGAATCCCGTGCGCTGTACGAGTGGAACCACGCCAAGCAGATTCTGCGCATCCAGTCGGCGGGGGCGACCGCCGCGGCGGGTGAGTCGTGGGACCGCACCAAGGAGGACGTCTTCTCCGAGGAGTTCCTGCTGTCGCGGCCGTTGCTCACCGCGATCCGCCGGGAGGATCCGACGGTGCTGCTCGTCGACGAGGTCGACAAGGCCGACGTCGAGATCGAAGGTCTGCTGCTCGAGGTACTCAGCGACTTCGCGGTCACGGTGCCCGAACTCGGCACGATCCGCGCCACCCGGAAGCCGTTCGTGGTGCTCACCTCGAACGCCACCCGCGAATTGTCGGAGGCGCTCAAGCGGCGGTGCCTGTTCCTGCACCTCGACTTCCCCGACGCCGATCTCGAACGCCGGATCCTCGCGAGCCGGGTGCCCGACCTGCCCGACGCCCTCGCCGAACAACTCGTGCGCACGGTCCGGGTGCTCCGAGGCATGCAGCTCAAGAAGGTGCCGTCGGTGGCGGAGACCATCGACTGGGGCCGCACCCTGCTCGCTCTCGGACTCGACACCCTCGACGACAACGCGGTGCGCAGCACGCTCGGTGTGATCCTCAAACACCAGTCCGATCAGGTCCGCGCGACCGCCGAGCTCCGGTTGAACTGACATGGCCGCAGCGCACCTTCCCGGATCCGCGGCGCCGCCGGCACCCCACGGACTGCCCGGGCACCTGGTCGGGTTCGTGGAGGCGCTGCGTCGCCGCGGCATCGCGGTCGGCCCGTCCGAGACCGTCGACGCCGGACGCGTGATGACGGTGCTCGACCTCCTCGACCGGGACGCCTTCCGCGAAGGTCTCGCCTGCACCCTGCTCCGCCGTGCGACCCACCGCCCGACCTTCGACGCCCTGTTCGACCTGTGGTTTCCGCCCGCGATCGGACGGCGCGAGGCCGCCGGCCCGCACGTGAGCATCCCGCGCACCCCGGCAGGGGAGGTCGACTTCGATGCGTTGCGCGACCTGCTCGCGGAACTGCTGTCCGACGAGTCACCGGAGGCGCTCGAGGCCACGGAGATGCTCGTCTCGGCCGTCGTGGAGGAACTCGGTCAGTACGCATCGTCGAACGGTCCGTCCTTCTCGGCCTACCAGGCGCTCCGGGACGTCTCGCCGGACACCCTGCTGACGAAGATCCTCGAGGGACTCCTCGGGAACAGCGCCCGTGAGGAACGCGACGACGCCGCCTACGAGAGCGAGGTCGCGCGTCGCACCGCGGCCCGGCGGATCGCCGATTTCCGGGCCATGGTCGAGCGCGAGACCCGCCGGCGCACCGCCGAACAGCTCGGCCGCGAACGCGTCGAGAAGTACGGGGTGCCCAAGCTCGCCGAGGAAGTCGACTTCCTGCGTGCCTCCGATGCGGAACTCGTGACCCTGCGCCGCAGCGTCATGCCGCTCGCGAGGCTGCTCGCGAGTCGCCTCGCGGCGCGCCGCCGCCGTGCCCGCGCCGGCGCCATCGACCTGCGCCGCACGTTGCGCAAGTCCATGTCCACCGGCGGTGTGCCCATCGACCTGGTGAACCGCAAGCCCCGTCCGGCGCGCCCGGAACTCGTCGTGCTGTGCGACGTCTCCGGTTCCGTCGCCGGATTCTCCCACTTCACGCTGCTGCTCGTGCACGCACTGCGCGAACAATTCTCCCGTGTACGCGTGTTCGCGTTCATCGACACCGCCGACGAGGTCACCCATTACTTCTCGGCCGGCACCGATCTGGGCGAGTCGATGTCGCGCATGCTGCGGGAAGCGAAGCTGATCACCTACGACGGTCACTCCGATTACGGCAACGCGCTGGGCAGCTTCGCCGAGAACCACGCCCACGCCGTCACCAGCCGCAGCTCGCTGCTGATCCTCGGCGACGGCCGCACCAACTACCGCAATCCGAACCTCGAGGCCCTCGAACATCTCGTGTCCGTCGCGCGCCACGCGCACTGGCTCAACCCCGAGCCGAAGGGACAATGGGGTTCCGGCGACTCGGCCGCCCGCGTCTACAGCGAGGTCGTCACGATGCACGAGTGCCGGTCGGCGCAGCAGCTCGCAACGGTGGTGGCGAGTCTGCTCCCCGTGTGAACCCGTAAGCTGGACAACCGTGCATCAGCCAACGGATCGGCCCTCGGCCCCCAGGCGCCGCCTGGGCGTCATGGGCGGGACGTTCGACCCGATCCATCACGGACACCTCGTGGCGGCCAGTGAGGTCGCCGCGAGCTTCGACCTGGACGAAGTGATCTTCGTGCCCACGGGGCAACCCTGGCAGAAGACCGGACGCGAGGTCAGTGCCGCCGAGGACCGCTACCTGATGACGGTGATCGCGACCGCATCCAACCCGCGGTTCTCCGTCAGCCGCGTCGACATCGATCGGCGCAAACCCACTTACACCGTCGACACGCTGCGAGATCTCAGCACGCAGTATCCCGACGCGGACCTGTACTTCATCACCGGTGCGGACGCCCTGGGATCGATCCTGTCCTGGCAGGACTGGCAAACCCTGTTCGACCTCGCACGTTTCGTCGGGGTGTCCCGACCCGGATACGACCTGCACGCCGAACACCTGGCACCGCATCTGGACGATCTTCCCGCCGAGGCGGTGAGTCTTGTGGAGATCCCGGCCCTGGCGATCTCCTCCACGGACTGCCGCAGGAGAGCCCGGGAGAATCGCCCGGTCTGGTATCTGGTGCCCGACGGAGTGGTGCAGTACATCAGCAAACGCCGGCTCTACCGCACGAATACGCACCGCGACGGAGATCCCGTCCCGGTGTTCGACGGAAACACCCCCGGCCCCATCGAGAGAAAGAGCACGCAGTGAGCGCAACGGCAGAAGCCACGGAGATGGCCCGAATCGCAGCCCTGGCCGCCGACGAGAAACTCGCCACCGATGTCGTGGTGCTCGACGTGTCCGAGCAGCTGGTGATCACCGACTGCTTCGTCATCGCGTCCGCGCCCAACGAGCGTCAGGTCAACGCGATCGTCGACAACGTCGAGGAGAAGCTGCGCCTGGCCGGACACAAGCCGGTCCGCCGCGAGGGCACCCGCGAAGGACGGTGGACGCTGCTCGACTACGTCGACGTCGTGGTGCACATCCAGCACGAGGACGAGCGCAATTTCTACGCCCTCGACCGTCTGTGGAAGGACTGCCCGACCATCGAGGTCGACGGTGTGGGCGGCCCCCGCTCCGCTCTCGACGCCGCTGTCGACTCCCCGGAGGACGTGTGAGTCGTCCGGGGGAGGGCACGCAGAGCCCTCGGGTGCGTCAGCTGGTCCTGCTGCGGCACGGTCAGACCGAGTACAACGCCACCCGCCGGATGCAGGGGCAGATCGACACCGACCTGTCCGAGCTCGGGCGCCGGCAGGCGCTCGCCGTCGCCGACGTGATCGCCCGCTTCGATCCGCTCGCCGTCGTCTCGTCGGATCTGCGCCGCGCCTACGACACGGCCACGGCGCTCGGCGACCGCATCGGATTGCCCGTCGAGATCGACATGCGACTGCGCGAGACGCATCTCGGCGAATGGCAGGGTCTGACCCACACCGAGGTCGATGCCGTCGCCCCGGGGGCGCGCAGCGCGTGGCGCGCGGACGCGACCTGGGCACCGCCGGGAGGCGAGAACCGGGTGGACGTGGCGCGGCGCAGCATCGCCGTCGTCGGTGAACTGCTCGACAAGTACGAGAACTGGAGCGACCGGCCCATCGTGCTGGTCGCGCACGGCGGTCTGATCGCCGCGCTCACCGCGGCGCTGCTCGATCTGCCGGTGGACCGCTGGCCCGTCTTCGGTGGTCTGGGGAACACCGGCTGGGCGCAGCTCAGCGGGTACGGAGAGGCGCCGTCCTGGCGCCTCGACGTGTGGAACGCATCGGCCACGGTGTCGCCCGATGACGTCCTCTGAGTCGACGCCGATCGAGGCCGACGCCGCCCCGCGACGTCCGGTCCTGTTGGTGATCGGCGATTCGTTGAGCTATTACGGCCCGAAGGGCGGCCTGCCCGCCGACCATCCGCAGATCTGGCCCAACCTGGTCGCGGCCGAACTCGGGTGGGACGTCGAACTCGTCGCCCGGATCGGGTGGACCACACGCGACGCGTGGTGGGCGATGACCCAGGATCCGCGCGTGTGGGCCGCGATTCCGCATGCCGGAGCCGTCGTCCTGGCCGTGGGCGGTATGGACACCCTGCCGTCGCCGCTGCCCACCGCCCTGCGGGAAGGCCTGCGCTACATCCGCCCACCGGCTCTGCGCCGGGCGGCACGCACCGCTTACGGGTGGGTGCAGCCGCGACTGTCGCCGCTCGGCCGCCCAGTGGCGCTCCCGCCGCGGGTCAGCGTCGAATATCTCGAAACGATCAGGGACGCACTTGCCTACATGCGTCCCGATCTGCCCGTCATCGGCACCCTGCCGTCGGTGCACCGCAGCGAACAGTACCGGTCGGTCCATGCCGGCCGGCTCCCCGCGGCGCGTGCGATCACCCGCTGGGCGGCCGAGAAGTCGGTTCCCCTCGTCGATCTCGCCGAGGCGGTGCGGGAGAACGTCTTCTCCGACGAGGCGAATCCCGACGGGATCCACTGGGGCTGGGAAGGACACCGGCGCGTCGCCGCCGCAGTCGGCGACGCCGTCCGGATCGTGCATCGGGATGCGGAAGTCCCGGTGGAGGGCCTACGGTAGGCGTCGTGTCCGTCGTCGTCGTCACAGATTCGTCGAGTTGTATCGACCCCGAACTGGTCGGGCGGTACGACATCCGCGTAGTGCCGCTGCATATCATCGCAGCCGGACGCGACCTCCGCGAGGGCGTCGACGAGTTGCCGGATGATCTGTCGAGCGTGACCACCTCCGGGCCGTCGCCCGCCGAACTCACCGATGCCTACACCGAAGCGCTCGAGGCCAGCGGCGGCGACGGTGTGGTCGCCGTGCATCTCTCGCGTGTGCTGTCCGGCACGTGGGACGCCGCCCGGCACGCCGCGGAATCGCTGGGCGACCGTATCCGGCTCGTCGATTCGCGGAACACCGCAATGGGATCCGGATTCGCCGTTCTCGAAGCGGTGCGTGCCGCCCGGGCCGGAGCCGATCTGGCGCGGGTGTACGACCGGGCGGGGGAGGTCGCGGCGTCCGCCCGGACCCTGCTCGTCGTCGACCGGCTCGACCATCTGCGCCGGGGCGGCCGGATCGGCACGGCCACAGCATTGTTGGGTACCGCGCTCGCAATGAAGCCGGTCCTGCACATCGCCGACGGCAAGCTCGTCCTACGGGAGAAGACCCGCACGATGACCAAGGCGATGGCGAAACTCGTCGACGGTGCGGTCACGGACATCGGCGACGAACCGCTCGTCGCGGTGCACCATCGCGACGCGCCGGACCGTGCGCGCACCCTCGCCGATCAGCTCGCACAGCGACTCCCGGACGGCACCGAGATCATCGTGTCCGAACTCGATGCGGTGCTCGGCGCGCACGTCGGACCGGGCGCGGTCGGTGTCGTCGTCGCGTCCGCAGCAACCGGGGCATCCGGCATCTCGGAGGACTGAACCTCTTTACACCACGCCCCTGACCGCATCGCTCCGGCAGGGACCGATCCGAATGTCCGTCCACAGGGGTGCGAGTCATCCACAGCCTCTGCCGGATCGGTGAGGACGCGGGACTCGGTCGACGTGGACCGCGTTAGCGTCGCGGCATGGCGAGCAGTGACCATTGTGACCTCGCGCGTACCCGTCTCGGCGCGATCACACGCTCCTCGACGGGCATGCCCGCGGAACCGCCCTGGACGAACGACGGGTCGGCGAACGACGATCATCCATGGGCGGACCCGGACGGTGACGACGAACCCGGTCGCTCCGACGCCGTCCGGGAGCGGTTCGCCGATCGGCTGAGCGCCGCGCGATGGGATACGGGGCGGCGGGGGACCGCTGCTCTCGCAGGGATCGGAGTGCTCGCTGCCGCTGTGGCCCTCGTCGTCGTATGGCGCGATCGGCCGGTCGCCGAACCGGTGCCACCCCTCCCACGGGTCGAAGTCGTGGAATCGGTGGCGCCCTCGGCTGCGATCCGACCGAGGGCGGCAGAAGCGGCGCAGCCGGGTACGGCAGATGTGACACAGCCGGGCACGGCCGAGATCGTCGTCAGTGTCGTGGGAGCGGTGGCACGCCCCGGACTCGTGCGGCTGCAACCCGGCACGCGCGTCGCGGACGCGCTCGAGGCTGCCGGCGGCGCTGCGGAAGGAGCCGATCTCGTGGCCCTGAATCTGGCCCGGAGGGTGGCAGACGGCGACCAGATCGTCGTGGGAATCGCACCACCCCAACCTGTTCCGCATTCGAGTGGAATAGTGAGCGCGCAGACGTCGAGTGCCGGTCCGCCGGAAGGAGGTGGGCTGCTGAACCTCAACGCCGCCGATGAGGCCGCTCTCGACGCGCTGCCCGGAGTCGGACCGGTGACGGCCGCGGCGATCGTGTCGTGGCGAGAATCGAACGGACCGTTCACGGACGTCGAACAACTCGGCGAGGTCGACGGGATCGGTCCTGCACGGCTGGCGAGGTTGCGTGAATTGGTGACCGCGTGACCACACGCAGCGATACCGCGACCCCGGCAGTTCTCGACGCGCGGCTGGTGCCGTGTGCGCTGGCCGCATGGGCGGTGACTCTGCTGGCCTTGTACACCGGCTGGCGGATCGTGACCGTCGTGGCGATCGTCGCCGTCGTCGGGTGCGCGGTGACGATCCGTCTCGCCGCGACCGGCCACCTCCGGCACGGAGGTACGTGGATCCTCCTCGCGGTACTGGCCGTCGTCGCGGGATTCGGACCGGCCGCCGGACTACGCATGTGGGCCGCCGACCGTCATCCGATCTCCTCCGCAGCGGAGACCGGGTCGTGGGCCACGGTCGTTCTCGTCCCGACCGACGATCCACGGCGGATTCGGGCGGCGGCGTTCGACGACACGCCCCGGGTGCGTATTCCGGCACGGCTCGAGCACGTGACGGTGGGTGGTCGGGCCATCGACACCGGGGGAGCGGTGGTGGTCTTCGCGCCGGTCGACTCGTGGGGCGATCTCCTACCCGGGCAACAGGTCACCGCACGTGTGCGAGCGGCGCCGGACACCGGGCCGGGCACCACGCTGGCGGTACTTCGCTCGGAGACCGCGCCGACGGCGATCGGCGCACCACCACTGTGGCAACGGTGGGCGGGCACGGTGCGAGAGCGCCTCGCGCAGGTGAGTTCCGCGGTGCTTCCCGCCGACCGGGCCGGACTGCTCCCCGGTCTCGTCGTGGGAGACACCGGGGCACTGACCGACGACGTCCGCGAAGACTTCCGGGTGGCCGGGCTGACGCATCTGACGGCCGTGTCCGGCGCCAACGTCAGTATCGTCCTCGGGGCGGTGCTGCTGCTCGTGCGCGCGGCGGGTCTCGGTCCGCGTTCCGGGACCGTCCTCGCCGCAACGGCTCTCGTCGCGTTCGTCGTCGTGGTGCGCCCGTCGGCGAGTGTGGTGCGTGCCGCGGCGATGGGATCGATCGGCCTGCTGGCGTTCGTGACCGGCCGTGAGCGACAGGCGCTTCCCGCCCTGTGCACGGCGGTCGGCGTGCTGCTCGTGCTGATGCCCGATCTCGCCGTCGATGTCGGGTTCGCGTTATCGGTGTCCGCGACGGCGGCGCTGATCGTCGCCGCGCCGCCCGTGGTGGTTCGACTGACGGATCGTGGGTGGCCGCGGCCCGTCGCGGAGGTCACGGCGATGTCGCTGGTCGCTTTCGCGGCGACCTCGCCTCTCGTCGCGGCGGTGAACGGGACGGTGAGCGTCGTGTCGGTCGTGGCCAACGTTCTCGTCGCCCCGGTGCTCGCGCCGCTGACGGTCCTCGGCGCGCTCGTGGCGGTGGCCGCCTGCATCTTCCCGTGGGCGGGTGAAGTACTCGCACGCGGCACGGGCCCGTTCCTGTGGTGGCTGATCGCGGTGGCCGACCGTGCGGCGTCGGTGCCGTCGGCCGAATTCGAGGTGCCCGACGGGCCGGTGGGCGCACTCACCGCGGCTGTGCTGGTCGTCACTGCATGGTCGGTGGTCCGTGACCGGCGGGCGCGGGCGGTGGCTCTCGTGGTCGCGGTGGCGGTCGCGGCGGTGTGGCTGCCCGTGCGTGTGCTGAGGCCCGGCTGGCCCGGGGCCGAATGGGTGCTCGTCGCATGCGATGTCGGCCAAGGCGATGCGCTGGTGCTGGCTACGGGGGACGGACCTGCCGTCGTCGTCGACACCGGGCCGGAGCCGGAGGCGATCGATCGGTGCCTGCGCCGGTTGCGGATTCGTGAGGTCGCGCTGATCGTGTTGTCGCATCTGCACGCCGACCACACGGGTGGGATCCGCGGCGTCCTCGACGGGAGGTCCGTGGGGGCGGTCGTGGTCGGGCCGGGCGCCGGGCGCGACGGCGCAGCGGAGGTCCTCCGCCCGGCCACCGAGATCGGTGTCGTCGTGCGGGAAGTGCGTGCCGGTGCGGTACTGCGCGCGGGCGACCTCGACATCCGGGTACTCGGCCCCGACACGCCGGGGGTCGGCCGTTCCGAGAACGACGACTCCCTCGTGTTGACGGTGGAGACCGTCGTCGGACGGGTCCTGCTACCGGGTGACGCCGAGGAGGCCGCGCTCGATGCGCTCGTGCGATCCGGCACCGACGTGCGAGCGGACGTGTTGAAGGTGCCGCATCACGGATCCCGCACCACACCCGAGCGTTTCCTCACCGCCGTGCGTCCGCGCATCGCCGTCGTCAGCGCCGGACGCGACAACCTCTTCGGGCACCCGCACCCCGAGATCGTCGCGACGCTGGCCGCGATGGGGACGCGCGTACTGCGCACCGACCTGCACGGCGACGTCGCCGTGGTCCGTGCCGGTTCCGGGGCGCTCGCGGTGGTGTCGGACGTGCGTGGCACGATCGAACCGTGAGCGACGCGTCCCTGCATCTGGTCCTCGGTGAGGAAGAACTGCTCGTCGACCGTGCTGTCGCGCAGATCGTGTCCGACGTTCGCACTCGCAGCGACACTCCGGGCGATCTGCCCGTCTCCCGGCTCCGCGCGGGCGACGCGGGTGTGCCGGAACTGGCAGAGCTGCTGAGCCCGTCGCTGTTCGCCGAGGAACGCATCGTGATCCTCGAATCCACCGCCGACGCCGGAAAGGATGCCGCGGCGCTCATCCTCGACGTCGCGGCCGATCCGCCCCCGGGCGTGACGCTGGTGATCCTTCACAGCGGCGGGGGCCGCACCAAGACGATGGTGCCCGCGCTCCGCAAGTACGGCGCCGAGGAGCACATGTGCGCCGCTCCCGCGAAAGCGGGGGAGAAGGCCGCTTGGGTGCGCACGTTCGTCCACAAGGAGTTTCAGGCCGCAGGCGTGCGGGTCTCCGGCGACGTCGAACAGCTCGTCATCGAAGCGGTGGGATCCGACCTCCGCGAACTCGCTGCCGCGTGCAGTCAGCTCGTGGCCGACACGGGCGGCAAGATCGACGCCGCGGCGGTGAGACGCTACTACTCCGGCAAGGCCGAGGTGTCAGGATTCGATGTGGCCGAGAAGGCCGTGGCCGGCGACACCGCCGGTGCGCTCGAAGCGCTGCGATGGGCGATGCACCGCGGCGTCGCCCACGTACTGCTCGCCGATGCCCTCGCCGACGCCGTCCACACCATCGCCCGCGTCGGCTCCGCCGGTCGGGGCGACCCGTTCTCCCTCGCCTCGTCGCTCGGCATGCCGCCGTGGAAGGTCAAGAAGGCCCAGGCCCAAGCGCGGACGTGGGCACCGGCGTCCATCGGCACGGCGCTCACGGTGGTGGCCGCGCTCAACGCCGACGTCAAGGGGGCGGCGGCCGACCCCGACTACGCCCTCGAACACGCCGTGCGCGTCATCGCGCAGCTGGCGGCCTGAGCCGGCCGCCGCTCTTCCCTGCCGAGCGACCGACGATCACTTACCTTTGGGACGCCACGAAGGCCGCCCCCGCGAGGGGACGGCCTTCGTGGAAGCAGAGCCTGCGTCTACTACCTCGGAGCGATGAACTCAGAGCTTGTTGGCAAGCTTCGCGAGAGCAGACTTCTTGTTGGCTGCCTGGTTGGCGTGGATGACACCCTTGCTGACAGCCTTGTCGAGCTGACGGCTGGTGGCGACGAGGAGCTCGTTGGCCTTGTTCTTGTCGCCGGCGGCCGCAGCCTCGCGGAACGAACGGATTGCCGTACGCAGTGACGACTTCACCGACTGATTCCGGAGTCGGTTGCGCTCGTTGGTGCGAATCCGCTTCACCTGGGACTTGATGTTGGCCACGCGTAAAATCCTGTCGTCTTGCTGGTAGCTGGTAGGAAAGCTCTGGGTGCATCTGAGCACCGATGGACAAGGCTACCAAGAACGGATCACAAAGCCCAAACCGGCGGTCGGATCACCCCCGTCAGCCGCCCTGATATTTCGTCCATGAACGAATGTGTTTCGTCCGAGGTCGGCTGCCCGGCATGGAGAACGATTTCGGCATCACCGACATGTCGTCGCTCGAGACATCTCCATGGACGGACACACCACTGCGCACGAAGTCGTTGTCGAGGTCACGCGCCTTGCGTAATCTGCGTCACAGCGCGAACGCGAGTTCGCCGTAGCGGTACATCGACAGCGGTACATCCACTCGAAGTGTTCTACCACCAGGTTCCGCCTGCGTGCGGGGCCGCGAACATCGAGGTGACCCATGGAACCCCCACGCGATCCCGAATCCCGGCTCGACGAAGATCTCGCGCGCGAGACGTCCCTGGAAATCCGTGATCCCGGTGAGTTCTCCGACCTGCGGAAGTACGTGGCGGAGGCCATCGGGACGTTTCTTCTGGTGTTCTCCGCGGTGGGTACCGCGGTGTTCGCCGGAAGCCGTGTCGGCCAGCTCGGCGTCGCACTGGCGTTCGGCCTGACCCTGCTGTTCCTCGTCTACACCATCGGCCCGATCTCGGGGTGCCACGTGAACCCGGCGGTGACGCTCGGGCAGCTCATCGTCGGGCACGTGACCCCGGTGCGTGCCGTGGGCTACTGGATCGCACAGGTCGTCGGCGGTCTGATCGCCGGTCTGACGCTCTACGCGGTGGCGTCGTCACTGCCGAGCTACGACCGTGCCGCCGACGGACTGGGAGCCAACGGTTGGGGTGCACACAGTCCCTCCGCCGTGCGCGGTCCGCTCGGCGGTGTACTCGAGAACGGCTACGGCATCGGCGCGATGATCGTCGTCGAGGTCCTGCTCACGGCGGTACTGGTGTTCGTGGTGCTCGGCGCGACCGATCAGGTCGCCGACGCACCGATCGCCGGCATCGCCATCGGGTTCACCCTCGCCGTGATCCACCTGATCTCGATCCCGATCGACAACACGTCGGTCAATCCCGCGCGCAGTCTGGCCGTCGCGTTCTACCAGGACGGCGCGCTCGGGCAGCTGTGGGCCTTCATCGTGTTCCCGCTCATCGGAGGCGCGCTCGGAGCCCTCGTCTACACCTTCCTGTTCGGACGGCGGTACGGGCTCAGGGCCTCCTGAGCCCCGCGCTCGGGAGCGGCCCGGTTCAGCTCCAGCCGAACTCGGTGCGGAGCCGGGCCGCGACCTGATCGAAGCGTGCGGGGGGAAGGACCGCGCCCTCGCGGCGGATGCCGTCCTCCGGGACGTCGAGCACGCGATCGAGTCGCACCCAGCTCGGGCGGTTCGCCGCGTCCCATGGTCCGGAGCCGATCCCGAGCCAATCGCGGTGACCGTCGCGGTCGGCGTTCGACGACAGCATCAGTCCGAGCAGCGTCGAGTCGTCGCGTCCCACCACGAGAACCGGACGGTCCTTGCCCTGCGTCGGGTCGTCCTCGTAGGCCACCCAGGTCCACACGATCTCGCCCGGATCGGCGCGGCCGTCCAGGTCGGGGGAGTATTCGAGGCGGCGCGCGCGCTGGGCGGTCGGCGTGGTGCGCGAGGCCACCGGTCGGCCGGGGGCCGGGCGCTTCGTGCCGGCGGAGGTCTTCGCGGCACCAGGCCTCGGTGCCGCCGTGGTACCGCTTCCGGAGGTGCCGGCCTGACCGGCCGAGCTCAGCGCGGCGCGTGCCTTGTCGAGCGCTCCGGACTGCTGCAACTGCTGGTAGATCTTCGGCCCCTGCTCGACGGCGAGACGCCCCAGTTGCCTGCCCAACTTCTTCCATGTACCGGCCACGGGAACCGAGCTTAACCGGACCGCACACGGGCGAAGTCCCGCCCGCCGCCCGACTTGGATATTCTGCAGGGTGACCGCGGTCTGCAGGCCGCTGCCAGTCCGAGTCAGGAGCACGACATCAGCACCTTCGCCGACACCACGTTCACGGACCCCGAAAAGATCCGGAACTTCTGCATCATCGCGCACATCGACCACGGAAAGTCGACGCTCGCCGACCGGATGCTGCAGCTCACCGGGGTGGTCGAGGAGAGGCAGATGCGCGCCCAATACCTCGACCGCATGGACATCGAGCGCGAGCGCGGCATCACGATCAAGGCGCAGAACGTGCGCCTGCCGTGGAAGCTCGACGGTGAAGACTATGTGATGCACCTGATCGACACGCCCGGTCACGTCGACTTCACCTACGAGGTCTCCCGTGCACTCGAGGCGTGCGAGGGGGCGGTCCTGCTCGTCGACGCCGCGCAGGGCATCGAGGCGCAGACCCTCGCCAACCTCTACCTCGCGCTCGACAAGGACCTGACGATCATCCCGGTCCTCAACAAGATCGATCTGCCCGCGGCCGACCCCGACCGGTACGCCGGTGAGATCGCGAACATCATCGGCTGCGAGCCGTCCGACGTGCTCCGGGTCTCGGGCAAGACCGGCGAGGGCGTCCCCGAACTCATCGACGCCGTGATCCGGCAGGTGCCGCCACCGGTCGGCAACCCCGACGCTCCCGCCCGCGCCATGATCTTCGACTCCGTCTACGACACCTACCGCGGCGTCGTGACGTACGTGCGTGTGGTGGACGGCAAGATCGTCCCCCGCGAGAAGATCAAGATGATGTCGACGGGCACGACCCACGAACTGCTCGAGGTCGGCATCGTCTCGCCCGAACCCAAGGCCACCGCAGGTCTCGGCGTCGGCGAGGTGGGCTACCTCATCACCGGCGTGAAGGACGTGCGCCAGTCGAAGGTCGGCGATACCGTCACCACCGCCCGCAACGGTGCGGAGGAGCCCCTCACCGGCTACCGCGAACCGCGCCCGATGGTCTACTCCGGCCTGTATCCGGTCGACGGCTCCGACTACCCGGTGCTGCGCGACGCGCTCGACAAGCTCCAGCTCAACGACGCCGCGCTCACCTACGAGCCCGAGACGTCCGTTGCCCTCGGCTTCGGTTTCCGCTGCGGCTTCCTCGGCCTGCTGCACATGGAGATCACCCGCGAACGCCTCGAGCGCGAGTTCGGCCTCGACCTGATCTCGACCGCCCCGAACGTGGTGTACCGCGTGGTGCTCGAGGGCGGGGAGGAAGTCGTCGTGACGAACCCGTCCGTGTGGCCCGAGGGCAAGGCACGCGAGATCTACGAGCCCATCGTCAAGTGCACCATCATCGCTCCCAGCGAGTTCATCGGCTCGATCATGGAACTGTGCCAGTCGCGGCGCGGCGAACTCGGAGGTATGGACTACCTCTCGGAGACCCGCGTCGAGCTGCGCTACACGCTGCCGATGGCCGAGATCATCTTCGACTTCTTCGACTCGCTCAAGTCGCGCACCCGCGGTTACGCCTCGATGGACTACGAGGAGGCCGGCGAGCAGGAAGCCGCCCTGGTCAAGGTCGACATCCTGCTCCAGGGCGAGGCCGTCGACGCGTTCAGCGCCATCGTCCACAAGGATGCGGCCGCCGCGTACGGCAACAAGATGACGACCAAGCTCAAGGAACTCATCCCGCGGCAGCAGTTCGAGGTTCCCGTCCAGGCGGCCATCGGTTCGAAGATCATCGCCCGCGAGAACATCCGGGCGATCCGTAAGGACGTTCTCGCCAAGTGCTACGGCGGCGACATCAGCCGTAAGCGCAAGCTGCTCGAGAAGCAGAAGGAAGGCAAGAAGCGGATGAAGACGATCGGCCGGGTCGACGTGCCGCAGGAAGCGTTCGTCGCCGCACTGTCGTCGGAGGCCTCGTCGGACAAGCCGAAGAAGTAGCCGTCCCTGCGGCGACGCCCATCGGAAGGATTCGCGTGCTCGACACCTGGCTCACCCGTGAACTCGGAATCTCCGTTCCCCTGCTGGGTGCGCCCATGGGTGGACGTGCCGGTGGGCGGCTTGCCGGCGAGGTGACCCGTGCCGGCGGTCTCGGCCTCATCGGTGCCGCTCGGTACAACACCGCGGAGTGGATCGCGGGGGAGGTCCGCACCGCCCGCGAGATCGGGGGCGGACCGGTCGGATTCGGCCTGATGACCTGGGCGCTCGCCGACGACGACAGCCTCCTCACCGCCGTGCTCGAGCACCGGCCGCAGCTGGTCACGCTCTCGTTCGGCGATCCCGCACCCTACGTCGAGCGGGTCCACGAGGCCGGGGCCGTGGTGCTCTCGCAGATCAACACGATCGACGATCTTCGGGTCGTCGAGGCTGCGGGTGTCGACGCGGTGATCGCCCAGGGTCACGAGGCCGGCGGGCACACCGGCAGGATCGGCACCCTGCCTCTGCTGCAGGAGGTGCTCGAGTCGACGTCGCTGCCGGTACTCGCCGCAGGTGGTATCGCTTCCGGTCGCGGTCTGGCGGCGGTGCTCGCGGCAGGTGGACAGGGTGCCCTGGTGGGTACGGCCCTGCTCGCGAGTCCCGAGACCGTCGGCCCCGACTACGCCCGGACCCGGCTCGTCGAGGCGGGCAGCGCCGACACCGTCTACACCGACGTCTTCGACAAGGCCCGCCACCAGCCGTGGCCGGCGCGGTGGGGTGGGCGTGCCTTGCGTAACGCGTTCACCGACGAATGGCACGGCCGGGGCGCCGACGAGGAGGCCATCGCCGCCGCGTACACGGGCGACGATCCCGATATCGGTGTGGTGTATGCGGGGGAGGCCGCCGGGCTGGTGCGGTCCGAGCGACCCGCGGGCGAGGTGATCCGGGAGATCGCCGAGCAGGCGGAGTCGCTGCTGTCCCGGTTCCGCTGAGAGCGGCCTCGGTACACGGACGTCCGCACTCGAGCTAAGGTGAGCCTCACCTGAATGGAGGTCGCCCATGCGCCGAGTCGTTCTCTCCGCGGTAGCGCTCGTATTGTTCGCCGTTCCCACCCTCGTCGCATGTTCCCCGGACACCGACGAACCGGCGACCGCCGGTGGCGACACCGTCACCGTCGAGCACTCCTACGGCACGACGACGATCGAGGGCGCCCCCGAGCGGATCGTCGCGACCTCCAGCCAATGGCTCGATGCCCTCGTCGAACTCGGAGTGCAGCCCATCGCGTACCACAGCGCCGGCTCGTACGGCGACGAGCGCGGCCTGTACCCCTGGCAGACCGAGGTCTCCCCGGATGCGGTGGCGCTGAGCTCGGCGGCGGAAACAGCGGTGCCCGTCGAGGAGGTCGCCGCCCTCGAACCCGACCTGATCCTCGGCGCCTGGCAGATCACCTCGCAGAACGATTACGACACGATCTCCGCGGTCGCTCCGACGATCGGACCTCTCGGCGAGACCGGGGTGGACCGCTGGGACGAACAGGTGCGGGTACTCGGTGAGGTCCTCGGACGTACCGACGAGGCGGAGCGGATCATCGCCGACCGCAACGCGGACATCGAGGAAGCCGCTCTGCCGGGCCTGGAGGGCCGGACCGCCGCGTTGTCGCAGTACGTGACGAACGAGCAGCAGGTCGTCGTGGTCGCCGATCCGGATGACGGTGCGGCGGCCCTGTTCTCGCAACTGGGCATGACGCTGCCGCCCGCGCTGGTCGCCGAGGGCGGAGCCGCCCAGGGGCGGGTCGTGCTCGGCCCCGAACGCGTCGACGCCCTGGTCGCCGATCTTCTGATCATCCTGCCGCGCGGTGGAACCGAACAGGACCTGATGGCCCTGCCCGGTTTCGACCGGCTGCCCGCCGTGACCGGTGGCGGTCTCGCCGTCGTCGACTTCCCCACGGTGGTCGCGTTCAACACGCCGTCGTCGCTGTCGATCGGCTATGCCCTCGACGTGATCCGTCCGCAGCTCGAGGCGGTCGCCGGCACCTGACGCCGGGTCACGGGCCGAGATGCGCCGGCCGGAAGTTACCGGCTCCGATCTCGCGTTCGGCGCGGATGACATGGACGACGGCGTTGATGAGCGCCAGGTGGGTGAAGGCCTGCGGGTAGTTCCCCAGATGCCGTCCCGTGTCGGTGTCGATCTCCTCGGCGTAGAGCTTCAACGGGCTCGCGAAGTCGAGCAGACGTTGGCACAGTGCGGCGGCCCGCTCCACCTCGCCGATCTCGACCAGCGCCGACACCAGCCAGAACGAGCAGATGGTGAACGATCCCTCTTTGCCCGCGAGCCCGTCGTCGGTCGTCTCGACCCGATAGCGCAGTACGAGCCCGTCCTCGGTGAGTTCGTCGGCGATCGCCAGCACCGTGGCCCGCACCCGCGGATCGTCCGCGGGAAGGAACCGCAGCAACGGGATCAGCAGTGCGGAGGCGTCGAGTGAGGGATGCCCGTAGCGCTGCGTGAACACCCCGCGTTCGTCGACGCCGTGTTCGAGGATGTCGGCCTTGATCTCGTCGGCGATGGCCGCCCACTTCCGGGCGTAGTCGGGACGGCCCTGGAGCTCGGCGAGTTTCGCGCCGCGGTCGAGTGCCACCCAGCACATCACCTTCGAGGACACGAAGTGCTGCGGTTCGCCCCGAACCTCCCAGATTCCCCGATCGGGCTTGCGCCAGTTGGCCGCCGCTTCTTCCACCTGCCGGCGCAGCGTGTGCAGCAACGTCTGGGGGAAATGCCCGCGGGACTTCACATGCAGATACACCGAGTCGAGCAGCGTGCCCCAGATGTCGTGCTGCTGTTGGTGGTAGGCGTCGTTGCCGATCCGCACCGGGGTGGCGCCGTCGTAGCCGCTCAGATGCTCGAGGGTCGACTCGGGCAGTTCGCGCTCGCCACCCACCCCGTACATCACCTGGAGTGGATATCGCACCCCGTCCGCGTCGCGCGAGACGTCGAGGATGAACGAGAAGAAATCGTCGGCCTCCCGGTCGAACCCGAGCGTGTACAGACCCCACAACGCGAAGGTCGAATCGCGCACCCACGCGTAGCGATAGTCCCAGTTACGCTCTCCACCAGGGGTTTCCGGTAACGAAGTGGTCGACGCGGCGAGCAGCGCCCCGGTCGGGCTGTAGGTCAGTCCCTTGAGTGTGAGGGCGCTGCGCTGCAGATAGGTGCGCCAGGGGTGATCCGGGAATCGGCCCGTCGTGATCCATTCCCGCCAGTAGTCCTGGGTGGCGACCATCTTGGCCATGGCCTCGTCGAAGGTGTGCGGCATCGGGCAGTCCGACCACGACAGCGCGACGAACGCTGTGTCGCCCTTGTGGAGTCGACGGCGCGCACGGACCTCGCGGTCCTCGATCCCGAGGCGCAGATCCGTCGTCATGCGCAGCGTCGGGTGCTCGTCCGGTGCGTTCCTGCACACCGCGGTGGCCTCTTCGTAGACCTTGCCCGTGTAGCTCCATTCGGTCCGGCCGCGGTGGTAGTCGAAGGCGGGTTCGCAGCTGACATACAGATCCACAGTCCCGTTCACGCAGCGCACCGTCCGCAGCAGCATGTGCTCGGCCTCCCAGTCGGAAGGGGTCCGGCGATGCGTCGTCGAGCGCTCCTCGATGTCGTACCAGGGGGCCATGACCAACGCGTCCCGCACGATCATCCATCCCGTGTCGGTCTGCCAGGTCGTCTCCAGGACCAGACCACCCGGCAGGTACCGGCGTGAGGCAGGGACCGTGCGGTCGTGCGGCGACAACCGGAAATGTCCCGCGCTGCGGTCCAGCAGCGATCCGAACACGCTGGGAGAGTCCGGTCGGGGCACACACATCCACTCCACGGTGCCGTCACGTGCGATCAGGCAGGTGCTCTCGCAGTCCGAGAGGAATGCGTAGTCGTCGATGGGTGGGAACGGACTCCGTCGGAAGGGTGCCCCCGACAGCGGTGATGAGGAGTGGTGATGGTGGTCCATCCCTCCATGATCACCGCGGGCCGGGCGGATCGCAGGGTGGTTGTCGAACCTACTAGGGTGTAGCCAATGGATCGGGTGGCATCGTGGTGGGACGGCTTCGAGCTCTGGCTCGCGGGCCTGTCCTTCGTCCCCCAGGTGGCTCTGGTATCGGCAGTGCTGGTGCCGGCCTGCTTCGGGGTCGCATGGTTGCTCGATCGGGCGATGGCCGGCGTCTTTCGGATGCTCGGCCGTGGAGAGACGGACTCGCCCGCCACAACGACGGAGGATTGCTGACATGCCGCGTTCGCGCGTGACCCTGGCGCTGATCGCGCTGCTGATCATCGTCGTCGTCGCATGGCTCCTCTCCATGTGAGTGCCCCTGCTCGCGGATCCGGTTCCGGTGCTCGATCCGCGATGTCCGAATCGTCGATTTCGGTCGACCTTCGACCTCTGCTAGTCTCTCCCGCGTGTCCGCGACCACAGTGCCCTGCATCCGCCATGAACTGGCGTTGATCGCTGTGGGTATGCCTTCGGTTGCCGACATCGACTGTTGTCGCTGACTCTTTTCTTCTCTGCGGTCCCCGTCTCCGGATCTCCCCGGTTCCTGCCGGCTTCCGCATCCTCGCGAATTTCGACCGGTCCGATCCCGGCAACCCCCTCTCGTCCGGGTCGGGTCGCATTCATCACCCTCGAAACAGCCCCTCAGGAGGCTCGTCATGAAACGTTCCAGGCTCGTCGTCGCAATGCTCGCGGCGGTCACCGCGCTCACCCTGACCGCCACCGCCTGCTCCGGAGGTTCGAGCGACACGGTCGGAGCGCAGAGCGGCGCCGACGGATCCGGCGGCACGGTCAACCTCTACGCCTACGCGGTGCCGAAGGTCGGCTTCGACTCGCTGATTCCTGCCTTCCAGGAGACCGAGGAAGGGGAGGGCGTCGTCTTCCAGCAGTCCTACGGCGCCTCCGGGGATCAGTCCCGCAAGGTGCGCGACGGTGCCGAGGCGGGCTTCGTGAACTTCTCCGTCGAGCCGGACATCACCCGGCTGGTCGACGCAGGACTGGTCGACGAGGGATGGAAGGACAATGCCTACAACGGAATTCCGTTCGGATCGGTCGTCACCATCGTGGTCCGTGAGGGCAACCCCAAGAACATCCGGGACTGGGACGACCTGCTGCGCCCGGACGTCGAGGTCGTCACCCCCAACCCGTTCAGCTCGGGTTCGGCGAAGTGGAATCTGCTCGCCCCGTACGCCGCGAAGAGCAACGGTGGCGCCGACCCGCAGGCCGGCATCGACTACGTCACCGCGTTGGTCACCGATCACGTGAAGGTGCAGCCGAAGTCCGGACGCGAGGCCACCGAGACCTTCCTTCAGGGCACCGGCGACGTGCTGCTGAGCTACGAGAACGAGGCATTGTTCATCGAGCGCAACGGCGACCCCGTCGAGCACGTCACCCCGCCCGTCACTTTCAAGATCGAGAACCCGGCAGCGGTGCTGAAGAATGCGAAGGACGCCGAGGTCGCGCAGGCTTTCAACGACTTCCTGTACACCACCGAGGCACAGCGATTGTGGGCCGAAGCAGGCTTCCGGCCCGTCGACCCGGCCGTCGCCGAAGAGTTCGCCGACGAGTTCCCGCAGCCGGAGAAGCTGTGGACCGTCGCCGATCTCGGCGGCTGGGAGACCGTCGACGAGGAGCTGTTCGCGGACGGCACCGGTACCATCGCCGTGATCTACGACAACGCCACGAAGTAGGGCACGAGCGTGACCCTCTCGGAACACACTGCCGGGACGGGAGATTCGTCTCCCGCCCCGGCGGGTTCGCGTCGCGGGCCGTCCGCCGCGGCCCCCACCCGATCGCGTCGCCGGATGTTCACCGGTGCCGTGGGACCACTCGGCATCGGTATCGCCACCCTGTGGTTGAGTCTGATCGTCCTGCTACCCCTCGCGGCCCTGGCCTTCCACTCCGTCTCGGACGGTCTCGGGACCTTCGTCGACGCCATCACCGCACCGGCCGCGCTGGCGACCCTGCGGATCACCGTCGTCGTCTCGCTCGTCGTCGCGGCCGTCAATGCGGTGATGGGCACGGTGATCGCCTGGGTTCTCGTCCGTGACGAGTTCCCGGGGAAGAAGTTCGTCAACGCCCTGATCGACCTTCCCTTCGCCCTGCCCACGATCGTTGCGAGCATCGTGCTGCTCTCGCTGTACGGACCGCAGAGCCCGATCGGCGTGCAACTCAACGCGACCGAGCCGGGACTGGTGGTCGCACTCGCGTTCGTCACGCTGCCCTTCGTGGTGCGCTCCGTGCAGCCGGTGCTCATCGAGGCCGACCGCGAGGTCGAGGAGGCCGCCGCCTCACTCGGGGCCGGCAACTTCACGATCTTCCGCACGGTCGTCCTGCCGGTGCTCGCGCCGGCAATCCTCGGCGGCACCGGGCTCGCCTTCGCCCGCGCCATCGGTGAGTACGGCTCGATCGTGCTCATCGGCGGCAACATCCCCAACAAGACGCAGGTCGCGTCGCAGTACATCCAGCAGCAGATCGAGATCGACCGGCCGGTCAACGCCGCCGCGGTCTCCGTCGCGCTGTTGGCGATCGCGTTCGTCGTGCTGTTCGTCCTACGCCTGGTCGCGAACCGGGGGTTGCGCCGAGAGGAGGACGACCGGTGAAACCGTCCCTCGCATCCCGACTGTCGCTGCGTTTCGTCGCACTCGCGTACCTGTTCGTTCTGCTGCTCGTCCCGATCGGGGTGATCCTCTACCGCACCTTCGAGAACGGCATCGTGGCGTTCGCCGAGTCGATCAGTACCCCCGCGGCGATCTCGGCCCTGAACCTGTCGTTGCTGATCGTCACGATCGTCGTGCCAGTGAACGTCGTGTTCGGCATCGTCGTAGCGCTGGCGCTCGTCCGCGGCAGATTCCCCGGGAGGGGACTGTTGCAGGCCGTCGTCGACCTGCCCTTCGCCGTCTCGCCGATCGTCGTGGGTGTCGCGCTGATCATGCTGTGGGGAGCCGGCGGCTGGTTCGGGGCCGTCGAGGACCTCGGATTCAAGGTCATCTTCGGGCTGCCGGGCATGGTCCTCGCGACGATCTTCGTGACCCTGCCGTTCGTCGTGCGCGAGGTCGAACCGGTGCTGCGCGAGATCGGGGAGGAGCAGGAGCAGGCCGCCGCCACCCTCGGCGCGAACACCTGGCAGACCTTCTGGCGCATCACGCTGCCGGCGATCCGCTGGGGCCTGACCTACGGCATCGTGCTCACCGTCGCGCGAGCGCTGGGCGAGTTCGGTGCGGTCATCATGGTCTCGTCCGGCTTCCCCGGCGTCTCCCAGACGCTGACGCTACTCGTCCACGCCCGGTACATCGACGACCACAACACCTTCGGCGCCTACAGCGCCGCGACCCTGCTCATGGCCATCGCGGTGATCGTGCTGCTGCTGATGACCCTGCTCGACCGGAAGAGGAGCACCGAATGATCACCGTCACCGGGGCGCGCAAGAACTACGGAGACTTCGCCGCACTCGACGACGTCGACATCGACATCCCGACCGGCTCGCTCACCGCGCTGCTCGGGCCGTCGGGTTCGGGAAAGTCGACCCTGCTGCGTTCGATCGCCGGCCTCGAGACCCTCGACGAGGGCACCGTCCACATCGCCGGCGAGGACGTCACCGACATCTCCCCGCAGAAGCGCGACATCGGCTTCGTCTTCCAGCACTACGCGGCGTTCAAACACATGACGGTGCGCGAGAACGTCGCCTTCGGACTGAAGATCCGCAAACGCCCGAAGGCCGAGATCACCAGGCGGGTCGACGAACTTCTCGAGATCGTCGGACTCGGCGGGTTCCAGCGGCGCTATCCCGCACAGCTGTCGGGTGGCCAGCGCCAGCGCATGGCGCTCGCCCGTGCTCTCGCGGTCGATCCCCAGGTGCTGCTGCTCGACGAGCCGTTCGGGGCCCTGGATGCGAAGGTCCGCGCCGACCTTCGCACCTGGCTGCGCCGCCTCCACGACGAGGTCCACGTCACCACCGTGCTGGTGACACACGACCAGGAGGAGGCGCTCGACGTCGCCGACCGCATCGCGGTGATGAATGCCGGGCGCATCGAGCAGATCGGAACGCCCGTGGAACTCTACGATCGCCCGGCGAACAGCTTCGTCATGTCGTTCCTCGGGACGGTGTCCAAGCTCAACGGTGTGCTGGTGCGCCCGCACGACATCCGGCTGGCTCGGCAGCCCGGCCTCCCCGAGTCCTCCGGTGGAGCGGTCGGTGTCACGCGGGCGATCGTGGAGCGGGTGGTCCGGCTGGGCTTCGAGGTCCGGATCGAACTGCGCAACGCCGCGACCGGCGAGCAGTTCACGACGCAGGTCACCCGTGGCGAAGCCCAGGACCTGCGACTGGTCGCCGGCGATATCGTCTACGCGCACGCTCCTGCCGCGTCGGAAGACGAACCGCTCGGCATCCTCGCGCCGTGAACGAGGTAGGTGAACGAGGTCAGTGGGCTTCGGCATCCGCTTCCGCACGGCGGCGGGCCCTGCAGATCATGACCGGACAGCAGCTGTGGTGGATCAGCCCCTGACTGCTCGAGCCCACGATCGAGGCGGCCAGGGGGCTTCGGCCGTGGCTTCCCACCACGATCAACTGGGCGGTCTTCGACTCCTCGAGCAGCACGATGTCGGGCTTGCCTCGCTCCACCCGGTAGGAGACGTCCACGTCGGGATACTGCTCGGTGTATCCGGCCGTGTTCGCGACCATCTCGTTCTTCCGGTAGTCGACGTAGGCCGACCAGTCCCTGAATCGTGAGCCTTCGCCGTAGGTCAGTGTCGACTGATCCGTCCAGGTGTGGAGCACGACGAGCGGCGCCTCGAGTGCCGCAGACGTTGCGAAGGCCTGCTCGACGGCGACCGCGCTGAGTTCGGTGCCGTCCACTCCGACGACGACCGGGCGTCCGTCGGGCGGTCGGAATCCGTCCCGGCTGCGCCACGTGACGACCGGGCATTCGGCGTGGTTGGCGACCGACACGACATCGGATCGCCGGACCATCGACTGCCACTCGGTGGTGGTGGTGTGGCCGAGGACGACCATCCGTGCGGATCGCGACAGGTCGGTGAGCACCTTGTCCGGCTTGCCCGACGGCGTGGACCGGCGGACCTCGATCCGGTCGACCGCGGCGCGCGCTGCCGCTTCCGCGGCGGTGAGGACCGCCTCCGACGGTTCGGTCTCGTCGTCGGAGGCGTGCGGATGCACGTGGACGAGTTCGACCGGTTCGCCGAGACGCCGGGCGACGCAGGCGGCCCAGCGAGCGGCATCGACCGCGCTGTCCGATCCGTCGATCCCGACGACGATGCCGTGAGCGGCGTTGGCTGTGCCCATGGTGCCTCCTCGCGTCACCGTCCAGTGTGGTACGGATCACAGTGTGTGCGCCAGCCCTGCAGGTTCCGGCACGTGCGGATCACCGCGTGCGGAGGCCCTAGTCGCCGACGGCATCCTTGCCGCGCTGGACGATCTTCGAGTCGGCCGGGAAGACGATCTGCCGGTCCTTGTCGTCGTACTCGAATTGGTTGAGGAAGAACCGCATCGCGTTGATGCGGGCACGCTTCTTGTCGTTCGACTTGATCGTCGTCCACGGGGCGTGGTCGGTGTCGGTGCGACGGAACATCTCTTCCTTCGCCTCGGTATACAGATCCCACTTGTCGAGCGACTCGAGGTCCATCTCCGACAGCTTCCAACGGCGGACGGGGTCGAGCTGGCGAATCGCGAACCGTGTGCGCTGTTCGTTCCGCGTGACCGAGAACCAGAACTTGGTCAACGAGATCCCGGCGTCGACGATGAGCTGCTCGAACATCGGGATCTGCGTGATGAAGCGTTCGTACTCCTCGTCGCTGCAGAAGCCCATGACTCGCTCGACGCCGGCGCGGTTGTACCAGGATCGGTCGAACATCACGAGCTCACCGGCAGTGGGGAAGTGCTGGATGTAGCGCTGCATGTACCACTGGCCCGCCTCACGGTCGGACGGTTTGTTGAGCGCGACGGTCCGGGCGTGCCGGGTATTGATGTACTCCTGGAACCGCTTGATCGTGCCGCCCTTACCGGCCGCGTCACGGCCCTCGAACACGATGATGTGCTTGCATCCGTTGTCCTTGGACCACGACTGGAACTTCAGCAGTTCGATCTGCAGAAGATACTTCTCGACCTCGTAGGTGGCCCGGTCCATCCGGGTGTCGTACGGATAGTTCTCCCGCCAGGTGTCGACGGCCCGGCCCTCGATGTCGATCAGATCGGGGTCCTCACCGTGATCGTCGCGTACCGAGAAGCCCTCCGTACGGAGCCGATCGATGTAGCGACGCAGTTCGTTCTGCACGCGGTGCCCTCCCGGATCCCGATGTCGAGTGACGCTCTGATTCACGTTTCTAGCGGAGGAACGTGAACGGCGCGTGGATTCCGTCCGGGAACGGTGTGATGCGCGTCAGGCCACGCGCGGCAGGTGCGCCCGGCGCACGGTGTCGGAATAGCGCGCGGCGATTACGCCGGCGACGGCGCTGTGATCCGTGAGGGTGGTTGCGATCCGTACGTTCGGTACCGACTCGGCGACGGAACACGCACGATCCCACAGCAATCCCGGAGCGAGGATCCACGGTGCCAGCACGAGGGTGCGTGCACCGCTCCGGGACAGAGAGCCGAGTGCCGAGCCCACCGACGGCTCGGCGGAGGTGGCGAAGCATGCCGAAGCCCTCGTCCACGCCGTTCCGGCCAGGATCCGCGGCACGACCGGTTCCGTCGCGCGGTTCGCATCGGGGCGTCGCGACCCCACCGCGCACACCGCGACGCCCACGGACGGATCGTCCACCGACACACCCGTCGCCGTGATCAGGTCGCGAGCCGCGTCGACGAGGAGACCGTCGTCGCCGAGAATGGGTGAGCACAGCACCTCGAGCCGCGGATGGCGCTGCCGGGCTTCGCGCAACAGCGCCGGCAGATCGACCCGCGCGTGGAAGGCGCTGCCGAGAAGCAGAGGCACCACCGCGACCTGCCGATGGCCGTCCGCGGCGAGTGCGTCGAGGACCTGTCCGACGGATGGGGTGTTCAGGTCCAGGAAGGCGAGCCGCACGTCCAGGCCGGGGTTCTCGGCCCGGACGGTATCGAGCGCGGCAGCCACGGCCCGCGACGATCGCGGGTCGCGACTGCCGTGCGCGACGGCGACGAGCGGCATCATGCCGGGACGCGGTCCCCGAGTTCGATGTCGGCGAGTCCGTCGCCCACGAGACCGGCAGCGAGGGTGTTGCCTCCGGCCGGATCGATGAGCAGGAAGCTGCCGCTGCGACGATTGACGCGGTAGTCGTCCGCGGCGATCGGCTCGGCCACACGCACCGTGATGCGCGCGATCTCGTTGAGTTCGATGCTCTCCGGGCTGGGGACGGAGGACAGGTCCTGCTCGTCGAACCGCTGGTCGATCGTCCCGATGATGGCCTGGGTGGTGCGGGTACCGTGCTTGAGCAGCAGCCGGGCGCCGGGGCGCAGCGGCTTCTCGGCGAGCCAGCACACGGTGGCCTCGAACTCGGACAGCGGCTCCGGTGCGGCCTCCGGGGTGGCGATGATGTCGCCGCGGGAGACGTCGACATCGTCGGCGAGCACCAGGGTCACCGACCGGCCGGCGTGCGCCACATCGAATGCGCCGTCGGCACTGTCGATGCGCTCGACGGTGGTGCGGACACCGGACGGCAGCACGACGACCTCGTCGCCGGGCCGTACGGAACCCGCCGCGATCTGACCCGCGTAGCCGCGGTAGTCGGGGAATTCCGCCGTACGGGGCCGGATCACGTACTGCACCGGGAAACGCAGACCGGTCTCGTGCCGGCCGTGCACATCCGCATCGACGGGAACGGACTCGAGATACTCGATGAGGGTCGGACCGTCGTAGTAGGGCGTGTTCTCGCTGCGCACCGCCACGTTGTCGCCGTGCAGCGCGGAGACCGGGATCTCCTGCACGTCCTCGGTCGCCCAGCCGAGCGAACTCGTCAGCTCGCCGAACTCCGCGGAGATCTGCGCGAACACCGCGGCCGGATCCTCGACGAGGTCGATCTTGTTGACCGCGAGGACCAGCTTCGGCACACCGAGCAGGGCCAGCACCGCGGCGTGCTTGCGGGTCTGCGAGACGACGCCCTTGCGCGCGTCGACCAGCAGGACGACGAGCTGCGCGGTGGAGGCACCCGAGACGGTGTTGCGGGTGTACTGGACGTGGCCCGGGGTGTCCGCCAGGACGAAGCTGCGCTTCGGCGTGGCGAAGTAGCGGTACGCCACATCGATGGTGATGCCCTGCTCACGCTCGGCGCGAAGGCCGTCGACGAGCAGCGACAGGTCGGGGGTGTCGAGGCCGCGGTCGACCGACGCACGGGTGACGGCGTCGATCTGGTCGGCGAGCACGGATTTGGTGTCGTACAGCAGCCGGCCCACCAGGGTGGACTTGCCGTCGTCGACCGAACCGGCGGTGGCGAGGCGCAGCAGCTGCGTGTCGCTCTGCACGCTCCGCTCGTGGAGGTCGCTCATGATCAGAAGTAGCCCTCTCGCTTGCGGTCTTCCATCGCCGCTTCGGAAACCCGGTCGTCGCCGCGCGTGGCGCCGCGCTCGGTCAGTCGTGATGCCGCGACCTCGGCGAGGATCTCCTCGTTCGTGGAGGCCTCGGACAGGATCGCGCCGGTGGTCGAACCGTCGCCGACGGTGCGGTAGCGCACCGAACGCACCTCGAGCTGTTCACCCTCGGCCGGTCCGCCCCAGACACCCGGGGTCATCCACATACCGTCACGGCGGTAGACGGGACGCTCGTGCGTGTAGTAGATGCTCGCCAGTTCGACGTTCTCACGGGCGATGTAGCGCCAGATGTCGAGCTCGGTGAAGTTGCTGAGCGGGAAGACGCGCACATGCTCACCGGGTGCGTGCCGCCCGTTGTACAGATTCCACAGCTCGGGGCGCTGACGCTTCGGATCCCACTGGCCGAAGGCGTTGCGCAGGGAGAAGATCCGCTCCTTGGCGCGCGAACGCTCCTCGTCGCGGCGGCCTCCGCCGAAGACGGCGTCGAACCGGTTCTCCGAGATCGCGTCGAGCAGCGGCACGGTCTGCAGCGGGTTGCGGATGCCGTCGGGACGCTCGGTGAGCCGGCCGTCGGCGAGATAGTCCTCGACGCTCGCGACGTGGAGCCGCAGGTTGTACTTCGAGACCACGTGGTCGCGGAACTCGAGGACCTCGGGCAGGTTGTGGCCGGTGTCGACGTGCAGCAGAGCGAACGGCAGCGGCGCGGGCCAGAATGCCTTGATCGCCAGATGCAGCAGGACGGTGGAGTCCTTGCCTCCGGAGAACAGGATGACGGGACGTTCGAACTCGCCGGCGACCTCGCGGAAGACGTGGATCGCCTCCGACTCGAGGGCATCGAGGGTGTCGAACCGGTTGCCGTCCAGCAACGTCCGGGCTTCGGTGGGATTCGTATCGGTGAGTGTCATGAGGCGTGCAACCCGCATTCGGTCTTGGCTCGGCCGGCCCAGCGCCCGCTGCGCGGATCGGCTCCGGGAAGTGGTTTGGTGGTGCACGGGGCGCACCCGATGGACGGGTAGCCCTCGTCGACGAGGGGATTGACGAGGATCCCGTGTTCGTCGATGTAGTTCTGCATGTCCTCGTCGGACCATGCCGCGATCGGATTGATCTTCACCAGTCCGAACGCGTCGTCGAAGGAGACGAGCGGAGCGTTCGCGCGTGTGGGGGCCTCGACGCGGCGGATGCCGGTCACCCATGCGCGGTAACCCTTCAGGCTCTCCGTCAGCGGCACCACCTTGCGCAGGCGGCAGCACTCGTTCGGATCGCGGGCGAACAGGTCCTTGCCGAGCAGGGCGTCCTGCTCGGCGACGGACTGCTGCGCCTGCGCGTTGACGATGTTCACGCCGTACACCTGCGCCACCGCGTCACGCGTGCCGAGCGTCTCGGCGAAGTGGTAGCCGGTGTCGAGAAACAGCACGTCCACACCGGGACGCTGCTGCGCGGCGAGATGGACCAGGACCCCGTCCTGCATGTTGGACGCGACGATGTAGCCGCTGCGCCCGCTGTCGGTGGGGACGCCGAACGTCTCGTCCGTCCACCGCAGGAGTTCCTGCGCCGACGCACCCTCGAGCTCTGCCGCCCCCTGCGCGGCAATACTCCGGAGCTCGTCGATGTTCGTGTCGATCGTCATCGCGTCCCTTCCCGATCAGTCTTCGTGTCGACCGCTGCAACAGTGCCGGTCATCGCAGGTCGGCCTCCTCGGCCCGGACGACCCACTCGCCGAAACGCTCGCCTTCGGTGCGTTCCTTGACGAAGTTGCGCACCACCCGCTCGATGTAGTCGCCGAGCTCGGCGCTGGTGACCTTGTGCTGGCGCAGTTTGCGCCCGAACTTCGCGTCGAAGCCCAGCGCACCGCCGAGGTGCACCTGGAATCCCTCGACCTGGTTGCCCTCACCGTCGTCGACGAGCTGGCCCTTGAAGCCGATGTCGGCGATCTGGGAGCGCGCGCACGAGTTGGGGCAGCCGTTGATGTTGATCGTGACCGGAACGTCGAGCTGCGCGTTGATGTCGGCGAGCCGCTCCTCGAGTTCGGGCACCAGGGCCTGCGAACGCTTGCGCGTCTCGACGAAGGACAGCTTGCAGAACTCGATTCCCGTGCAGGCCATGAGGTTCTTGCGCCACGGCGACGGCGAGGCCGGCAGGCCCAGCGCCTCGAGCTCGGTGACGAGCTGCTCGATCTTGTCGTCGGCGACGTCGAGCACGATGAGCTTCTGGTAGGGCGTGAACCGGATCCGGTCGGAGCCGGCACGCTCGGCGGCGTCGGCCACCGCGGACAGGATCGTGCCCGAGACACGGCCGGCGATCGGGGCGACACCCACGGCGTTGAGGCCGTTGCGCAGCTTCTGGACGCCGACGTGGTCGATCGGACGCTCGGGAGCGGCCGGGGCCGGACCGTCGATCAGCGGACGCTTCAGGTACTCGGTCTCGAGCACCTCGCGGAACTTCTCGATGCCCCAGTCCTTGATGAGGAACTTCAGGCGCGCCTTGGACCGCAGCCGGCGGTAGCCGTAGTCGCGGAAGATCGCAACGACGCCTTCCCACACGTCGGCGACCTCGTGCAACGGAACCCACGCGCCGACCCGCTGCGCGAGCATCGGGTTGGTGGACAGACCGCCGCCGACCCACAGGTCGAAACCGGGGCCGTGCTCGGGGTGCTCGACGCCGATGAAGGCGACGTCGTTGATCTCGTGCACGACGTCCTGCTGGCCGGAGATCGCGGTCTTGAACTTGCGCGGCAGGTTCGAGTATTCGGGGTTGCCGATGTAGCGGCGCACGATTTCGTCGATCGCCGGGGTGCCGTCGATGATCTCGTCGAGCGACTCACCGGCGAGCGGCGAACCGAGGACGACGCGGGGGCAGTCGCCGCACGCTTCGGTGGTCTTCAGACCGACCGATTCGAGGCGCCGCCAGATCTCCGGGACGTTCTCGACCTCGATCCAGTGGTACTGGACGTTCTCGCGGTCGGACAGGTCGGCGGTGTCGCGGCCGAACTCGGTGGAGATACCGGCGATCGTCCGCAGCTGGGCCACATTCAGGGCACCGGCGTCGCAGCGCACCCGCATCATGAAGTACTTCGCCTCGAGCAGGTCGATGTTCTCGTCACCGGTGTAGGTGCCGTCGTAACCCTGCTCCCGCTGGGTGTACAGACCCCACCAGCGGAACCGGCCGCGCAGGTCGCTCTTGTCGATTCCGTCGAAACCGGTGTGCGCGTAGATGTCCTCGATACGCCGACGGACGTTGAGCGGATTGTCGTCCTTCTTCGCCTGCTCGTTCGCGTTGAGCGGCTCCCGGTAACCGAGGGCCCACTGTCCCTCGGCGCGGCGCTTGGCAGGTCGCGCAGCGCGGCGTGCGGGCTTGGCCGACTCGTCGGCGGGAGTGACGTCGGTGGTCGACGACATACAGGGTCTCCTGATATTCGCTGGAACCGGATCGACGAGCGCAGGAGGGGGCTGAACCTCGTGCACGCATGCTTCGACCCGGCGGGATCTGGGATGTGCCGGGGAGTGCCGACTACGAACAGTCGGCGCAGAGACAAGCGGCGCAAGGCAGACAACAGGACGCGCAGACGCGCTTGAAGTCGACGTGGCGTCGCGCCACGAGTCGCACTCCGGGTCCTGTCATGCCGACCATTGTGCCATGTCACCGGGGCGATTCCGAATTGCGGCCGGTATTTCCACCCAATTTTCGGGAAATGTCGAGGTAGCGGGCTCGCGCGCGAAGGCACCCCGCGGGTCTCTGGAAGACTGGGGGTCGTGAACACCACGGAGATCGGTCGACGCACCGGCACGGAAATCGGTATCGCGGGTCGTCCGGCCGGTCTCGAACTTCCCGCTCCGGCGCTCGCCGGGGTGGGGACGCGACCGTTCGGCGTGTACGTGCACGTGCCCTTCTGCGCGACCCGCTGCGGCTACTGCGACTTCAACACCTACACGGCCGGTGAGCTCGGCAGCGCCGCCTCGCCGCAGTCCTGGCTCGAGGGCCTGCGCCGCGAACTCGATGCGGGCGCCCGGTTGCTCTCGGACGGCGGACGACGGGCCCCCGCCGCCGAGACGGTCTTCGTCGGTGGTGGTACCCCGTCGCTGCTCGGCGCGGACGGGCTCGCGCAGGTGCTCGATGCGGTCCGCGACTCGTTCGGGCTCGCACCCGGCGCCGAGGTGACCACCGAATCCAACCCCGAGTCGACCTCCACGCCGTTCTTCTCGGCCATCCGGGAGGCCGGATACACCCGCCTGTCGCTGGGCATGCAGTCCGCGGCACCGCACGTGCTGGCGGTTCTGGACCGCACCCACACACCGGGGCGGCCGGTCGCGGCGGCGAAGGAAGCGCGCGCGGCCGGGTTCGAGCACGTCAACCTCGATCTGATCTACGGCACACCGGGCGAGCGCGACGCCGACCTCGACGCCTCCCTCGACGCGGTGCTCGAGGCAGGCGTCGACCACGTCTCGGCGTACGCGCTCATCGTCGAGGACGGCACCGCGCTCGCTCGCCGTGTGCGTCGAGGCGAGCTGCCCGCCCCCGACGACGACGTACTCGCCGCGCGCTACGAGCGGATCGACGCGCGACTCGCCGAGGCGGGTATGACCTGGTACGAGGTGTCGAACTGGGCGAAGGCGGACGACCCGTCGGCCCGCTGCGCGCACAACCTCGGCTACTGGGACGGTGGCGACTGGTGGGGCGCCGGACCGGGGGCGCACAGCCACGTCGGCGGTGTGCGCTGGTGGAACGTCAAGCACCCCGCCCGCTACGCGTCGACCCTCGCCGACGGAGTCCTGCCCGTGGCGGGCAGCGAACACCTCACGGCCGAGGACCGGCACACCGAACTCGTGATGCTCACCGTCCGGCTGCGGACGGGTCTGCCGCTCTCGGAGCTCGACGACGGGGAACGAGACGCCGCGCGCACGGTCGTCGCCGACGGGCTGGCGGTGCTGTGCGACGAGCATCTCGTGCTGACCGACCGGGGGCGTCTGCTCGCCGACGCGGTCGTGCGCACCGTCCTGCTCGGAGCGGACTAGTTCAGGGCCGCTCGGGCAGTGGCAGATCGGGCAGCGACGGCTCGTCGAGCCTGCGCGCACGGTCGTCGGACGACGTATCGCCGGACGGGATGAGAGCGTCGTACTCGAACACCCGGACGTGCAGCACCGGCCGGTTCCGCAGCGCGGACTGCACCGCCCGGTGGAGTCCGTCCTCGAGATACAGCACGCCCTGCCACTGGACGGCGTGTGGGAACAGATCGCCGTAGAAGGTCGAATCCTCCGACAAAAGCCGGTCGAGTTCGAGAACCTTCGTGGTCGTGACGATCTCGTCGAGGCGCACCTGACGGGGCGGAATCCTCGACCAGTCGCGCAGAGACAGTCCGTGATCGGGATACGGCTTGCCGTCCCGGACGCCCTTGAAGATCATGCGAACACATTACGGGGGCCACACTGCCGGCGTCGCGCCCGGTGCCGGGGTGGCGTCGCGCACGTGCCCGGCACCTGCACGGTGCTCGCGCGATTAGACTGGCAGGGTACGGCCCCGAGAGGTGCGGTCCTGCAGGCGGCGGAAACGGAGGTGGCGGGTTGTCGAGTACCGAGGAGCGGAGATTCAAGGTCTTGCGCGCCATCGTGGCGGATTATGTGTCCACCAAGGAGCCGATCGGCTCCAAGACTCTCGTCGACCGGCACAATCTCGGTGTATCCAGCGCCACGGTCCGCAACGACATGGCTGTGCTCGAAGCCGAGGGATACATCACACAGACCCACACGAGTTCCGGGCGCGTACCCACCGACAAGGGATACCGCCAGTTCGTCGACAGGATCGCCGAGGTCAAGCCGCTCTCCTCGGCCGAGCGTCGCGCGATCCTGCAGTTCCTCGAATCCGGCGTCGACCTCGACGATGTGCTGCGACGCGCGGTGCGGCTGCTCGCACAACTCACCCGTCAGGTCGCGGTCGTGCAGTATCCGACGCTCTCGGCGTCGTCCGTGCGACACCTCGAGGTGGTCGGGCTGACACCGGCGCGGCTGCTGCTCGTGCTCATCACCGATTCGGGTCGCGTGGATCAGCGGATCGTCGAACTCGGCGACGTGATCGACGAGGACGGCCTGTCGCGGCTGCGTGAGCTGCTCGGCGGGGCACTGGCCGGCAAGCGGCTCGCTGCCGCGTCCGTCGCGGTCACCGAGCTCGCCGACAACGCACCGGAGGACCTGCGCGACGCGCTCATCCGGTGCACCACGGTGCTGGTGGAAACCCTCGTCGAGCACCCCGAGGAACGCCTCGTGCTCGGCGGCACCGCCAACCTCACCCGCAACGCCGCGGACTTCGACGGCCACGGGATGGTGCCGGGATCGTTGCGCACGGTCCTCGAAGCGCTGGAGGAACAGGTCGTGGTGCTGAAGCTGCTCGCGTCCAGCCAGGACGCCGGCCGGGTCACCGTCCGCATCGGTGAGGAGACCCAGTTCGAGGAGATGCGCACCACCTCCGTCGTGTCCACCGGTTACGGTGCCGCGGGTACGGTCTTCGGTGGTCTGGGAGTGCTCGGCCCCACCCGGATGGACTATCCGGGAACCATCGCATCGGTCGCCACCGTTGCGAGATATATCGGTGAGGTGCTCGGCGAACGCTGAGCACCGTCCATTTTCTGTGTAGAACGAAGTAAGGACGAGAACCAAACGTGGCACGGGACTACTACGGGACGCTCGGCGTGTCCAAGAACGCGACCGACCAGGAGATCAAACGGGCGTACCGCAAGTTGGCGCGCGAGCACCACCCCGACGTGAACCCAGACGAGTCGGCGCAGAAGCGTTTCCAGGAGATCTCGGCCGCCTACGAGGTGCTGTCGGATCCCGAGAAACGACGCATCGTCGACCTCGGCGGCGATCCGCTCGAACCCGGTGGCGGCGGCGCCGGTGGCTTCGGTGGCGCCGGTTTCGGTGGCGGACTCGGCGACGTCTTCGAGGCGTTCTTCGGTGGCGGAGCAGGCGGATCCCGCGGTCCTCGCGGCCGCGTCCAGCCCGGCGCCGACTCGCTGCTCCGCACCCGACTGACCCTCGAGGAATGCGCCCGCGGCGTCACCAAGACGGTCACCGTCGACACCGCGATCCTGTGCGACTCGTGCACCGGCTCCGGTACCCACGGCGACTCGAAGCCCGTGCGATGCGAGACCTGCGGCGGTGCCGGTGAGGTCCAGTCGGTACAGCGCTCCTTCCTCGGCCAGGTCATGACGTCCCGGCCCTGCCCGACCTGCCGGGGTGTCGGTGAGACCATCCCGGATCCCTGCCGCAAGTGCGGCGGCGACGGTCGCGTGCGCGCCCGCCGCGAGATCACCGTCAAGGTGCCTGCCGGTGTGGGCAACGGCATGCGCATCCGCCTCGCGGCCCAGGGCGAGGTCGGCCCCGGCGGCGGTCCCGCGGGCGATCTCTACGTCGAGGTGCTCGAACAGCAGCACGAGGTCTTCGTCCGCGACGGTGACGACCTGCACTGCACCATCCGGGTGCCCATGGTCGATGCGGCGCTCGGCACCAAGGTGACGGTCGACACGATCCTCGACGGCCCCACCGAGATCACCGTCGATCCCGGCACCCAGCCCGGTTCGGTCTCGGTGCTGCGCGGTCACGGCATGCCGAAGCTGCGGTCGGGCACGCGCGGCGACCTGCACGCCCATCTCGAGGTCGTGGTGCCCACCCGGATCGATCACAAGCAGACCAAGCTGCTCGAGGATCTGCGCCGGCACAGCGACCGCGAGCGTGTCGAGGTCGTGACGACCGGTTCGCAGAACTCCGGCGGCCTGTTCTCGCGTCTGCGCGACGCGTTCAGCGCCCGCTAGGTCCGTCGGGTGGCCGCGACACTGTTCTACCTCGACCCGTTGCCCGCCGAAGGGCGGACAGCGGTGCTCGACGGCAAGGAGGGCCGCCACGCCGCCACGGTGCGCCGCATCGCGGTCGGTGAACGGCTCGTGTTGTCCGACGGTGCGGGTGAGGTCGCCGACGTCGAAGTCACCGCGGTGGCGAAGGATCGGCTCGAAGCCGTCGTGCTCGGTCGTCGTGTCGTCGACCCGCCGCGTCCGAGCGTGACCGTCGTGCAGGCGTTGCCGAAGTCGGACCGGTCCGAACTCGCCGTCGAACTGGCCACCGAGGCCGGGGCCGACGAGTTCGTGCCGTGGCAGTCGGCGCGTTGTGTCGCTCGATGGGATGCCAAGGCGGACAAGGGTGTTGCAAAGTGGCAGGCGGTCGCGACCTCGGCGGCCAAGCAGTCGCGGCGCGCGCGTGTGCCCACGGTCGACGCGTTGCACCGCACCCCCGAGGTCGTCGCCCGCGTCCGGTCGGCCGTCGAGCGCGGCGACGTCGTCGCGGTGCTGCACGAATCCGCGACCACACCTTTCGCCGACCTGCCGGTGCGCGACGCCGATTCGCTGACTCTGATCGTCGGTCCCGAAGGCGGACTCGACGACGCGGAGGTCCACGCCCTCGTCGACGTGGGGGCGGTGGCAGTCGGCCTCGGCCCCACGGTGCTGCGTACCTCGACCGCGGCGGCAGTCGCACTCGGAGCGATCGGCGTGCTCACCGACCGGTGGCGCACCCGGCCCCTGCACTGAAGGAATTCCTCTTGGCTCGTACGAAAATCGCGTATGGCCCCCACTCGCAGCAGTTCGGGCACGTCTTCCTGCCCGACCCCGAGACGGTGACGGGGCCCGTTCCCGTCGTCATGGTCGTCCACGGGGGGTCGTGGCACGGTCGCTACCAGCTCACCCTGGGCACGGCGCTCGCCGTCGACCTCGCCCGTCGCGGTGTGGTGGCGTGGAACGTCGAGTACCGACGCCTCGAGGCCGGGGGCGCGTGGGACGAGATGTCCGCGGACGTGGTCGCGGCGTTCGAGACGATCTTCACCGAGGTCGTTCCGCACGCGCAGCGCGCCGGCATCGAGGTCGACGTCGACCGTGTCCGGCTCGTCGGTCACTCGGCGGGAGGTCAGCTGGCGGTGTGGCTCGCCGGTGAGAACACGTCGGTGCGGCCTGAATTCGTGGTCTCGCAGGCAGGAGCACTCGACCTCGTCACGGCCGGGGAGCGAGGTCGCCGTGTGCAGGCGTTCGAGGCGCTCTTCGGTGCGTCCTACGCGGATGCGCCGGAGCGCTACCGCTCGGCCTCACCCACGCACCGGGTGCCGATCGGTGTGCCGGTCGCGGTGCTGCACGGCACCACCGACGAGCAGGTTCCGGTGAGCGTCGCGCACCGCTACGCCGGGGCGGCCGCGACAGCGGGGGATCCGGTGTCGCTGGAACTGGTCGACGGAGACGACCACGTCGCCTTCCTGAACCGCACGACTCGCTCCTGGGAGCGATCTCTCGAACTGCTCACCGCTCCGTCAGTCGCCGACCTCGGCATCGCTGCGGGAGCGGGCGCGGAGTCCGCGGGGGAGTAGCGCCGTGACCGTCGCGGCGCCGAGGAGCAGGACGATGCCGGCGACGAGACTCGCGGACGAGATCGCCTGCGCGAACGCCGCGGACGACGCGTCGAGCAGAGGCTGGGCGTACGACGCCGCGAACGGATTGGCCGCGAGTTCCTCCGCGACAATCGCCGCGCCGCCCACCGAGTCGCCGGACGCCTCGATGGCCATCGCCGCCTGATCGGCCATCGGGCCCGTCAGATCCGCCAACGGCAATCCGTCGAGGAAACCGGAGATCTCGCGGTGATAGGTGGTCGCGAGGATCGAGCCGAGCACGGCGATGCCCAGCGAGCCGCCGAATTCCACTGCGGTGTCGTTCAATCCGCCCGCCGCTCCGAGATCCGAGTCGGGGAAGCCGCCCATGATGAGGTCGGTGGACGGTGGTGTGGCCAGGCCGATGCCCAGTCCCAGCAGCAGCAACGAGATCAGGAAGGGCGTGAAACCGGAGCCGGTGTCCGTGACGGTGAGGGCGAGGATGCCTGCCGCGGCGGCGATCATGCCCGCGCCGACGAGGATCCGCGCGCCCAGGCGAGGGGCGAGCCGGCCGCTCAGCGCCGCACCCAGCGAGACCGTCACCGCAAGCGGGAGCAGACGCAGACCCGTCTCGAGTGGGCCGTAGCCCAGCACGAACTGGAACTGCTGGGCGACGAAGTAGATGGCTCCGAACGCGACGAGGAAGAGCAACAGCACCGCGACGCACGCCCCGCCGACGGTCCGGTCCGCGACGCGGTGCAGATCCAGCAGCGGCCGGGGATGGCGCAGTTCCCATACGACGAAGAGAACCGCGGCGACCACCGAACCGACCGTGGTCGCGATCACCTCGGTGCCCCAACCGAAGTGGAAGCCTTCGATGATCGCGTAGACGATCCCACCGAGGGCGAGGACCGACAGTGCGCCGCCGATCCAATCGGTGCGGGTGAGATCGTCCGCCTTCGATGCGGGTACGAGGATCACGGCCGCGATCGCGGCGAACGCCGCGATCGGCACGTTGATGAGGAAGGTCGACCCCCACGAGTTCGATTCGAGGAGCCATCCGGCGAGCAGGGGGCCGAGGGCGATGGCAAGGCCCGAGGTGGCCGCCCAGGCCGCGATCGCCCGGGCACGCTCGCGCACGGGGAACATCGCGACGAGCAACGACAGGGTCGCGGGCATGATGACGGCGGCGCCCACACCCATGACGATGCGCGCGACGATCACGTCGGCCGCGCTGTCGGCGAGCGATCCGTACACCGCGCCGACGGCGAACGCCGCGAGGCCCGCCAGCAGCGCGCGTCGTCGCCCGTACCGGTCGCCGAGCACGCCGAACAGCAGCATCAGCGCGGCGTAGGGGACGGTGTAGCCGTCGATGATCCACTGCATGTCGGCGCTGGTGAGCTGCAGGTCGCGCAGCATTCCGGGCGCGGCGACGATGAGTGAGGTGTTCGCCATCACGACGATGAGCAGGCTCAGGCACAGCACCGCGAGTCCTGCCCAGCGCAGCCGGTAAGGTTCCTTCGCTGCGCTCCCTCCTGATCGAATGACAGCAGTGGTCATCAGGCTCTCCTCGGGGTGCTGGATGGGCTGGGGCCGAGCCCCGTTCTGCACGGTGCTGTGCAAGTTACGCAGCTGCACACCTGTGTGCAACTAGAATGAAAGACAGATCACATTCGGCAGGAAAAGGACGATGAACGTGGAGAACTCGGTCACCCGACCGCGAACCCGATTCACTGCGAACCGCATGCGCATACTCGACGCGGCGGTGACCTGTTTCGCCACCGACTTCGACGCGAGCATGGACGATGTCGCGAAGGCCGCGGGCGTGGTCCGCCGCACGGTGTACGCGCACTTCCCCAATCGGGAAGCGCTCGTCGAGGGGATCGTCGAGGACGCCTCGACCGCGCTCGCCGAGGCCCTCGACCATCCCGAGCCGGAGGACCCCGCGGTCGCGCTCGCGGTGGAGGCCCTGCGGACCTGGCCGATCGGCGACCGCTACCGCGTGCTGCTCTCGTTCGCGCGCAAGGAGGTGGGAGAGCAACGCATCGCCGAGTTGGTCGCGCCGGTGCGCTCACGTGTCCTGGGGCACGTCGAACGTGGCCTCGCGCAGGGGCAGTTCTCCGGCTACCTTCCGGCGCCGGTGCTGGTCGGGATGATGGAAGGACTGACGATGGCCACGCTCGAGCAGGCCAATCTCGGTCTGGTCGACGACTCCGGCGACACCATCGTTCTGGGCAACCTCGTGCTGGCCGGGGTCTCGCCCGACCGGGCGCCGGGCGTCCTCGCAGAGGCGCGGCGATGGCTCATGGCCGCGGCGCGCCAGAGGCTCACGGAGGCCACCTCGGGCGACGGCGGTACCGAACCCCGGTGAAACGCACTGTTGCGGGAGGGTACGCCGCGCCCGGCGCTAGACTGGCACGAACACGACGACCGTCGTGCAGGAGCCGAACCGAAAGCAGGACGTACCGTCCACGTGAGTGAACCAGACCGACCCCACGAGCCCGCCGAACTCGAACCGACCACAGTCAAATCGAGCCTGGACCTCCCGTCGGAGGCCACAGCGCCGCTGCTCGGAGCCGCGGACGAGAATTTGATCGCCCTCGAGGCCCTCCTGGTGGCGGATATCCACGTACGGGGCAACACCGTCACGCTGACCGGCGCACCCGCCGACGTCGCTCTCGCCGAACGCGCGCTCGCCGAACTCGTCACCCTCGTCCGACGCGGTCAGCCGCTCGCCCCCGACGCCGTGCGTCGCACCGTGGGCATGCTCACCCAGGGGCTCTCCGAGTCGCCGGCCGACGTCCTCAGCCTCGACATCCTGTCGCGGCGCGGGAAGACGATCCGGCCCAAGACCCTGAATCAGAAGCGGTACGTCGACGCCATCGATGCCCACACCATCGTCTTCGGTATCGGTCCCGCCGGCACGGGTAAGACCTATCTCGCCATGGCGAAGGCGGTGCAGGCGCTGCAGACCAAGCAGGTCAACCGCATCATCCTCACCCGACCCGCCGTCGAGGCCGGGGAACGACTCGGATTCCTGCCGGGCACCCTGTACGAGAAGATCGACCCCTATCTGCGTCCGCTGCACGACGCGCTGCACGACATGATGGACCCCGAGGCCATCCCGAAGCTCATGCAGGCCGGGGTGATCGAGGTCGCACCCCTGGCATTCATGCGGGGCCGGACGCTCAACGACGCTTTCATCATCCTCGACGAGGCGCAGAACACCACGGCCGAGCAGATGAAGATGTTCCTCACGCGCCTGGGCTTCGGATCCAAGATCGTCGTGACCGGCGACATCACCCAGATCGACCTGCCCGGTGGTGCCCGTTCGGGTCTCGCCGCCGCCACCGAGATCCTCGACGGGATCGACGACATCCACATCGCGCGACTCGACAGCAGCGACGTCGTGCGGCACCGGCTCGTCTCCGACATCGTCGACGCCTACAGCCGCTTCGAGGCCGGCCGCGACGGTGACGCGATCTCCGGCAACCGCGCCCAGCGTCGCGCGCAGCGGGTGCAGCGTCGATGAACACCCTTGCAGATCAACCGAATATCGTCGTGCAGAAGGAACTCCAGTCATGAGCATCGAGATCTCGAACGAATCGGGCATGGACGTCTCGGAGGAGGAACTCCTCGACGTCGCTCGCTTCGTGATCGCCCGGATGGATGTGCATCCGGCGGCGGAGTTGTCGATGGTGCTTGTGGACCTCGACACCATGGCCGATCTGCACGTGCGATGGATGGACCTGCCCGGCCCCACCGACGTGATGTCGTTCCCCATGGACGAACTCGAACCCGGCGGACGTCCCGACGCCCCCGAGCCGGGCCCGTCGATGCTCGGCGACATCGTGCTGTGTCCGCAGTTCGCGGCAGACCAGGCGGCCGAGGCCGGTCATCCGGTGGCGCACGAACTCGCGCTGCTCACCGTGCACGGCATGCTCCACCTCCTCGGCTACGACCACGCCGAACCGGAGGAGGAGAAGGAGATGTTCGGTCTACAGAACCAGCTCCTCGCCGAGTGGTACGAGGAGATCCGCCGCGCCGAGCAGGAGGCACGTCTCGCCGCCCGCGACCGCAAGCTGCTGGGCAAGGCCGGTTTCGTCGACACCCCCGAATCATGAGCGGCGACAGTACGAACCGACCTGATCGGACGACGCCGACGGGGGGAGTGACGGCCGCGTGAGTACCGTACCCCTCGTCGTCCTGGCAGTCGTCCTGGTGGTACTCGGCGGTCTGTTCGCCGCCGTCGATTCCGCCCTGAACACCGTATCCGCTGCGCGCGCCGAGGAACTCGCGAAGGAGCGTCGCCCCAGTGCACGGCGGCTGCTCGGCCTGCTCGACGATCGGCCCCGCTACGTCAATCTGACGGTGCTGCTGCGGATCCTCTGCGAGATCACCGCCACCGTGGTGCTCGTCGGTGCGCTGCTCGCTGTTCTCGACCGGACGTGGGCGCTCGTGGTGGGCGCCGCGGTGATGGTGATCGTCGACTACGTCGTGATCGGCGTCGGCCCTCGCACTCTCGGACGCCAGCACGCCTACCCGATCGCGCTCGCGGCCACCGGTCCGTTGCGGATCCTCGGTGTCCTGCTCGGTCCGATCAGCCGGATCCTCATCGCCGTGGGTAACGCCGTCACACCCGGCCGCGGTTTCCGGAACGGTCCGTTCGCCAACGAGATCGAGCTGCGCGAACTGGTCGATCTCGCGCAGGAGAGCGGGGTCGTGGCCGACGAGGAACGCCGGATGATCCAGTCGGTGTTCGATTTCGGCGACACCACGGCCCGCGAGATCATGGTTCCGCGTCCCGAGATGGTGTGGATCGAGGAGACCAAGACGGCCGGTCAGGCCACCTCGCTCGCGGTCCGCAGCGGGCACTCCCGGATCCCGGTGATCGGCGAGAACGTCGACGACATCCGCGGTGTCGTCTACCTCAAGGACCTCGTCAAGCAGACCTACTATCACCGCGACGGTGGGCGCAGCGTCTCGGTGGCCGACGTCATGCGACCGGCGGTGTTCGTGCCGGATTCGAAACGCCTCGACGATCTGCTTGCCGACATGCAGCGCGACCGCAACCACATGGCGGTGCTCGTCGACGAATACGGCGGCATCGCAGGCCTGGTGACGATCGAGGACGTCATCGAGGAGATCGTCGGTGAGATCGCCGACGAGTACGACACCGGGGAGATCCCCGACGTCGAGGATCTCGGCGACGACACCTACCGGGTCTCGGCGCGACTGCCCGTCGAGGATCTCGGCGAACTGTTCGACATCGACATCGAGGACGACGAGGTCGACACGGTCGGCGGACTCCTCGGCTACGAGCTCGGCCGAGTTCCTCTGCCGGGCGCGGAGGTACGAACCCACGGCCTGCTGCTCCGCGGTGAGGGCGGACCGGACGTCCGCGGCCGCGTGCGCGTGAGCACCGTCCACGTGGAACGGGTGACACCCGACGAAGAACACAGCGATACCGATACGGCCACGACCGAGGAGCATGCATGACCGACACCGACTTCCGTTCCGGCTTCATCTGTTTCGTCGGCCGGCCCAACACCGGGAAGTCGACGCTCACGAATGCGCTCGTCGGCAGCAAGATCGCGATCACCTCGTCGCGTCCGCAGACCACCCGCCACACCATCCGCGGTATCGTCCACCGCGACAACGCCCAGCTCATCCTGGTCGATACCCCGGGACTGCACCGTCCGCGCACCCTGCTCGGACAGCGGCTGAACGATCTGGTGCAGGACACCTACTCCGAGGTCGACGCGATCGGCATGTGTTTCCCCGCCGACGAGAAGATCGGCCCCGGCGACCGCTGGATCCTCGACCAGGTGCGGCACATGGCGCCGAAGACCCCGGTCGTCGGCATCGTGACGAAGATCGACAAGGTGGGCAAACAGCAGGTCGCGGCGCAGTTGCTCGCCGTGTCGAAGTTGCTCGGCGAGGACTGCGAGGTGGTGCCCGTCTCGGCCACCTCGGGTGAGCAGGTCGAGGTCCTCATCGACGTCCTCGTCTCGCACATGGAACCCGGTCCGGCCTTCTATCCCGATGGCGAGCTCACCGACGAGCCGGAGGAAACCCTGATGGCCGAGCTCATCCGCGAGGCCGCGCTCGAAGGTCTCGGCGACGAGCTGCCGCACTCGCTCGCGGTCGTCATCGAGGAGATCACGGAACGTGAGGGCCGCACCGAGAAGCAGGGCGAGATGCTCGACGTGCACGCCCTGCTCTACGTCGAGCGGCCGAGTCAGAAGGGCATCGTCATCGGCAAGGGGGGCGCGCGGCTACGCGAGGTGGGCACCGCCGCGCGCAGCCAGATCGAGAAGCTCCTCGGCGTGAAGATCTATCTCGATCTGCACGTGAAGGTCGCGAAGGATTGGCAGCGCGATCCCAAACAGCTGGGCCGTCTGGGATTCTGACGCCGGCGACGAGCCGCTTAGCGACCGGACGTGGTGATCGGCGGGGTGAGCCACATCGATGCGAGGTCGTCCGCGGTCACCACGGTCCCGAAGTTCTGCGCGACCACCGAGACCGACGCGGCGTGTGCTGTGGGGCTGTAGGACGCGGCGCAGTCCTCGACGAGCGAGACCCAGTACTCGTGGAACAGGCCGCTGCGCAGGCTCGATTCGACGCAGATCTCGGTGGCGACACCGGTGAACAACAACGATTCGATGCCTCGTGAGCGCAGGACACGGTCGAGGTCGGTGCCGACGAATGCGCTGAAGCGATGTTTGACGATCACCGGTTCTCCCGGTTCCGGCCGGACACCGTAGTAGTCGGCTCCGGGGGTTCCGGGTCGGCAGGTCAGACCGGTCCGTGCCGTACCGGGGCCGGTTCCGACGCGGTCCAGCCACTGGGGTGAGTCCGTGGTCTCGTCGTGTTCCGTGCGGACCCACACGACGGGAACGTCCCTGCGGCGGGCGCGGTCGATCAGTTCGGCCAGGCGCGGTGTCATGGCCTCGGCAGCGGAAACGTCGAACCCGCATCCGGCGAGTGCGCCGTCCGGGGAACAGAAGTCGTTCTGCATGTCGATCACGACCAGGGCACAGCGCCGGGGGTCGTAACGGAAGCCGGATTCGTCCACGGGGATCCTCTCCTCGAAGCTGTTCGGTACGGGTGCGCCGGTCACCAGATCACCACCGCGGCGACGGCGGCGACGAGCAGTCCGCTCACCACCGGGATCGCGAGTCGGCGTACGAGATCGCCGACCGGGACCCGGCAGAAGCCCGCGACCACGATCAGCGACGACCAGATGACGAGGGTGCCGCCGCCGGTCCAGGTCGCGGCGTTCTGCGCCAGTGCGGCAAGCGTCGCGGTGTCCATGCCGGCCTGCGGTGCGAGCGCGGCGGCGATACCGCCGGTGAGCGGCAGGCCGGCCCAGCCGGAGCCGTCCAGGCCGATGAGCATGCCGATGAGGATCATGCTGAACGCAGCGAACAGGCCGTTGTCGGGAATGTAGGTCCGCACGCTCTCGACGGCGTCGAACAGGAATGCCGGTCCGGTTCCGTCCTCGATCCCCAGGATCGATCCGGAGTAGTCGGGGATCCCGAGGTACACGAATCCGGCCACGGGCAGGATGATTCCCATGGCCTTGAATGCATAGACCAGGCCGTCGACGAACTGGGTGGCGCAATGCTCCAGGGCTTCGGTCGGGCGCGTGGTCAGGGTCACGGCGGCCATGAGGACCAGTGCGGTGCCGCCGACGAGCGAGGCGCCGGCACCATCCGACCACGGGACGAGCTCGGTGAAGCGTCCCAGCATCATGTAGACGAGCACCAGACCGAAGGTCGCAGGAACACCGATCGCCCAGGCGCGTGCGCGTGTGGGGTGGGCGAGGACGGGCGTGACCGTCCCGGGCATGTCGACGTCGGCCACGATGCCCACCGACGCGGGTCGGTCGATCTCGGCGGTCGGCAGATCCCCGTTCGGGTGCGGTGCCGGGTGTCCGCGCGTGGGGCCGCCGATCGCCGAATCATCCGCCGGGGGCATGGAATTCGCGGAGGTGCGGGCGATCTCTTTGCGGATGGTGAGGAACCAGGCGAGTGCGGCCGCGGTCAGGCCCACGATGAGGGACAGGACGAGCGCGCGGTCGGCGATGTCGTCGGCCGGCACGCCTGCGCCGCTCGCCGAGATCGACGGTGCGAGGCCGATGACGTAGTCGGATGCGAGGGCCATGCCCTGCCCGGAGATCGCGAGGGCGATCGCGGCGCCGAGCGGCGGCAGTCCGGCCTTGATCGCCGCCGGGAGCAGTACTGCGCCGATGAGCGCGAGAGCGGGTGTGGGCCAGAAGAACAGCGACAGCAGGTAGGTGACGACGAACAGCACGATGTAGGCGACGCGGCCGTTGATCATCCAGCGTCCGAAGGGGCGCACCATGAGTTCGTCGGCGCCGATGGATCGCATTGCCGCGAGCATCGACGTCACGGCGGCGATGACGACGAAGATCTCGAAGAGTGCGCCGCCTGCGGTGAGGGTCGCGCGAAAGACCGCCATGACGGCGGAGGCGACGTTGCCGTCGTAGGCGAGTGCGGTGGCGAAAGTGGCGCCGACGGCCGGGATCAGGACGTTCTTGCGCAACGCCATGGCGACGAGCAGGCCGACCAATCCGAGTAGGAAGACGATGTGTGCGACGGTCACGGGAGACTCCTCGACATGTGAACATGCGGCGGGTGACGACCGTGGACGGACCGAAGGGCGCCGCGACATCGATGGGCGGCACCGCCGTCGTCGGCCGGAACACCGTTGATCTTGAAGATCGGCGACGGGCTCGGCAATCGGCCGACAGACCATTCGTGACGGGAAAGAACTGTGCACAGTGCACAATTCGTGACAGTCGGGTTTCCTCGCAGACGCGGATGTGAACGCGCCGTCACACCGGAGCGTGGAGGACGGCGCCGGGGTGGAGTTCAGCGGCGATCGGCCGTCGCCCCCTGCAGCAACAGCAGGACGCCTTCCGACAGGTCCGGCTCCGTGCCCGTAGACAGGCGGCGCAGCTGCAGACCGGTGATGGTGGCGACCAGCGTCGGGGCGATCGCCTCCGGTGCCGGCACGCCGAGAGCGGAGAGGACGGAGATGGCCAGCACGTCGTAGGCGCGCCAGCACCGCTCGGCGACCCGCCGCAGCTCGTTGTCGCGTCCTGCCTGCACGTACAGTTCGAAGGGCGCGATGCGCTCGGCCGTGAAGGTCAGGTCGCGGGCGACCCGCTCGGTGAGCTCCGCCGCTTCGGTCCACGAGAGCGCTCGCGAGCGATACCGGTCGGCGAGTTCGCGCAAGCGCTCGGTCTCCTCGTCGACGAAGAACTCGAGCGCGGCCCGCAGCAGGTCGGCCTGGGTGGGGAAGTGGTAGGTGATCGATCCCAGCGAGACCCCGGCGCGTGCCGCGATGCGCCGGTTCGTCACCCCCGCGACACCGTGGGTGCCGACGAGATGCAGAGTGGCGTGGACGATCCGCGAGCGGGCGTCGTCGCGCGTGGTCACCACCACTGCTCCGGGGTGTGCTCGTGCCAGCGCAGCACCGCCTCCAGTTGCGAGGCGAGGGACACCAGAAGCGGCTCGGAGTTCTCCGGGCCGAGCAGCTGGGCGCCCACCGGCAGACGCTCCTCGGTGAATCCGGCCGGGACGTTGACCGCGGGCCAGCCCAGCACGTTCCACGGCCACGCGTACGGGCACGCGCCCGTGATGACCTTGTCGGTGGCCCAGCCGCCGATTCCGTCGATCGCCGTCACCGGTAGCGGCGGTGTGGCGGTGGTGGGGGCGAGGACGACGTCGAACCGGTCGAAGATCCGGCCGACCCGCCGGTGCAGGCGCGGTTCGGCGGCGCGTGCTGCGCGTAACGGAAATCCGTGCAGTAGGCGGCCGGCACGTGCGTTGGCGCGGGTGCGGACGTCGGGGAGGGACGGATCGGGCAGGCGATGCACCCAGTCCTCGATGCCGGACATGGATCGCGGAAGGAAGTTCAGCCCGAAGAGGATGCCGTAGTCGGGATCGGCGAGGGTCACCTCGTGCCCGAGATCGCGCAGCACGGCGGCGAGCGCGGCGATGCGGGTGCGGACGCGGGCGTCGAGGCGGGTGGGTGTCGCGGTGAACGGAATCTTCAGTGACAGAGCGATGTTCAGCTTGCCCGGATCCCGCCCCACGGCGTCGGAGACGGTGAGCGGCTCACGCCGGTGCCGGTCGCCGGGATGGTTGCCGGACACGACGTCGAGGAGCAGGGCCGCATCGGCGACCGTGCGGGCGAGGGGGCCGTGCGTGGTCAGACCGTTGAAGGACTCGGCGTCGGGCCACATGGAGATACGGCCGCGTTGCGGCTTGATGCCGACGAGATTCGACCACGAGGCGGGGATACGGACCGATCCGGCACCGTCGGATCCCAGCGCGGCCGGCACGAGTCCGGCGGCGACGGCCGCGGCGCTGCCGCCCGACGAACCACCGGGGGTGTGCTCGCGCGACCACGCACTGCGCGTGTGCCCGAAGGCGTCGCCGCCGGTGAGCGGCCACTGGCCGAGTTCGGGGGAGTGGGTCTTGCCGACGATCACGGCGCCGGCGGCGCGCAGACGGCACACGACCTCGGCGTCGGTGTCCTTCGGGGTGAAGGTGCCGGCGCAGCCGAACATCGTCGTCTCGCCGACGATGTCGGTGTCGTCCTTGATCGCGATGGGGACCCCGAGCAGGGGCCGGCGTTCGCCGCTCGCGCGGCGCCGGTCGGCCTCGCGGGCCTCGTCGAGTGCGGCGGTGCGGCGCACGACACGGAAAGCGTTGAGGTGCGGCTGCGACTGGTCGATCCGGTCGAGGCTCGCGCGGACGAGCTCCGTGGAGGTGGTCTCGCCGCGGTCGAGCGCTTCGACGGTCGCCGTCAGATCGTGCAGGTCGGTTCGAGCGTCCATTCGTTCCCCCGTTCGTTCGAACGAACAATAACGCGTTCCAGTTCTGGATGTCGAGGCCCTTTGCGGGTCGTCCCGTGTCACCGCGACATGACAGACTCGGGGAGTGAGGCTTTATCGGGACAACGCGGTGGTGCTGCGCCAGCACAAGCTGGGCGAGGCCGACCGCATCGTCACCCTGCTGACGCGCCGGCACGGTCTCGTGCGGGCCGTCGCGAAGGGCGTGCGCCGGACACGCTCGAAGTTCGGCGCACGGCTCGAACCGTTCGCCCACATCGACGTCCAGCTCCACCCCGGCCGCAATCTCGACATCGTCACCCAGGTGCAGACCCTCGACGCCTTCGCCGTGGGCATCGTCGACGACTACTCCCGCTACACCACCGCATGCGCGATCCTCGAGACCGCCGAACGTCTCGCCGGTGAGGAACGCGCGCCCGTACCGCGCCTGCACGCGCTCACGGTCGGAGCTCTCCGGGCGGTGTGCGACCGCACCCGGCCACCCGAACTCGTGCTCGACGCCTACCTGCTGCGGGCGATGACCTACGCGGGGTGGGCACCGGCGATCACCCACTGTGCGCGTTGCGACCGTCCCGGCCCGCACACCGCCTTCCACGTCGCCGCCGGCGGCGCGGTGTGCGTTCACTGCCGTCCCCCGGGGGCGGCCACACCCGCACCGGGGGTGTTCGCGCTGCTCGACGCACTCAACCGTGGGCGTTGGGCCGACACCGACGCGGCCGACGCGGCGGTGCGTCGCCAGGCCAGCGGCCTCGTCGCCGCACACCTGCAATGGCACCTCGAACGGCAACTGCGCTCGCTGCCCCTCGTCGAACGCGGTCGTACCGAACCTGCGATGGACAACCGGGCTGATGACGTCGCCCGGGCCGTCCGGCAGGATGGGGATCGTGATTCGACGACGTACCACGCCCCCATCGTCTGAGCGGGTGATCCGGCCGCCCGACCCGCATCCCTCGGGTGCACGGCCTCCCGTCCTGCAACCCGAGCTGATCCCGCAGCACGTGGCGCTCGTGATGGACGGTAACGGGCGCTGGGCGCAGGAGCGCGGTCTGCCGCGCACCGCCGGACACGAACGCGGCGAAGCCGTGCTGATGGACACGGTGTGCGGTTGCATCGAGATGGGCGTCAAGTGGCTGTCGGCCTACGCCTTCTCCACCGAGAACTGGAAGCGCAGCCCCGACGAGGTCCGATTCCTCATGGGCTTCAACCGCGACGTGATCCGGCGACGCCGCGACGAAATGCACGAGATGGGTGTGCGCGTCCGGTGGGCCGGCCGCCGTCCCCGCCTGTGGCGCAGCGTGATCAAGGAACTCGAGATCGCCGAGGAACTGACGAAGGACAACGACGTCATGACCCTCACGATGTGCGTCAACTACGGCGGTCGTGCCGAGATCGCCGACGCCGCACGAGAAATCGCCCGTCGCGTCGCGGCCGGTGAACTCGATCCCGAACGCATCACCGAGTCGACCATCGCGCGTTTTCTCGACGAGCCCGAGATGCCCGACGTCGATCTGTTCCTGCGGCCCTCTGGCGAGCAGCGCACCTCGAACTTCTTGCTGTGGCAGTCCGCCTACGCCGAACTCGTCTTCCAGGACACGATGTTCCCCGATTTCGACCGGCGCGACCTGTGGGCAGCATGCGTCGAATATGCCTCGCGCGACCGACGATTCGGTGGTGTGAAGTGACCTCGCTGCGCGAACGGATCGCAGTCGCCCTCACGCCCTTCGTCGACGTCCGCAGCCCGTCGTCCACCGCGAACGGCGACGGCTCGTTCGGATTCGACTACGGCGCCGTGCCCTTCGCGCTGCAGGTCGTCACGCTCACCGAAGGACTCGACGTGGTCTCCGTCACCGGAGTGCTCGCGTGGGATCTTCCGCTGGACGACGCCGTGCGCAGTCGCGTCGCGACCGCCGCCGACGTCCTGCAGTTCGGCTCGATCCACCTCGTCGAACGCGACACCGACGCCGACGTCGTACTACGGTACTCGTTCCCCGCGACCGGTCTCGACGACACGGCGCTGACCACCATGCTGCTGCTCGTCCTCGACGGCGCCGCCGACGCGCGCAGTACCGTCGCAGGAATCCCCGACCCGAAGGAGAATTCGTGACCACGACCGACACCGACGTCGAGACCATCGCCGAGGAGATCGTCGCCGACGACGGGTCGCATGCCGTCGCGATCCCCACCGAGGACGACGACACGCTGCGTGCCGCTGTCGTGGAGACGCTTTCGGAAATCCTCGAGGAGGCACCCGAAGCCGACGAGGACGGCGAGATCCCGATCTGGATCGACGACGTGCTCACTTACGCGACCGTCGACGCCGAGAGCGGCTTCGTGCTGCTCACCACCTATCTGGTCGAGGGCATTGCGGGCCGCACCCGGGCGGCGGAGGTTCTCGGCGACCTGCAGGTCGAATTCCCCGAGGTGAAGTTCGTCCTCGACAAGGATCGGGTCACGGTCGAGCTGCGGGTCGCGGCGTCGCCGCTCGTCCCGATCCATCTCGTGCGGGCCGTCGCGGCGCTCGTCCCGGTCGTCGAGCAGGCACGCGCGCTGGCGCAGCGCCTCGGGGGCGAGGCGTCGGTCTTCGACGGTGACCCCGACATCGACGAGGAGGACCTGCTCGTCGACGGCTGCGGATGCGGTGACTGTGACTGCGGCTGACCGCCGCGGTCAGCCCTGTGCGAGCGCGCAGTCCCGGCAGTTTCCGAAGATCTCGACTGTGTGACTGACGTCGACGAAACCGTTCGCCTCGGCCACCTCGTGCGACCAGCGTTCGACCTCCGGGCCGTCCACCTCGACCGTGAAGCCGCAGTGGCGGCACACGAGATGGTGGTGGTGCCCGGAGGAACACCGCCGGAACAGCGACTCGCCGCTGTCGGTGCGCAGAACGTCGACGCTGCCCACCTCGGCGAGCGACTGCAGGGTGCGGTAGACGGTGGTCAGGCCGATACCCTCACCGCGCTTGCGCAGTTCGTCGTGCAGATCCTGGGCGGAGCGGAACTCCTCGGTGTTGTCGAGCAGGTCGACGATGGCGCTGCGTTGACGGGTCGAGCGGACCCCCACGAGAGGTTTGCGGGCGGAGGTCATTGCGATCGTCCTTCCTGGGCGTGAGCGACGGCGTCGACGACGATATGGGCGAGGTGGTCGTCGGCCAGGTGATAGAGCACTTCGCGTCCCGAGCGTTCGCCGCGCACGACGCCGGCGGTCTTGAGTACTCGCAGATGCTGGCTGATGAGCGGTTGGGTGACCCCGAGGGCGCCGACGAGTTCGTGCACGCAACGAGCGGACTCGCGCAGTTCGAGCACGATCGAGATACGGACGGGCGCCGACAGCGCGCGCAGCAGCTCACCGGCCGCGATCAGCGTGTCGTGGGAGACGTGAGACCGGGACGCAAGGGCGTCGGTCCCGCTCGGTCCGCGGGCGCGTTCGCCCGTGCTGCACTCACCTGGATCGGCGTCGATGCTCACGGGGCTCCTCGGGGCGGGGACGGCCGCCGGTCGGCGGGCCTTATTGCAAATCGATTCCATTTTGATATGCATGGTTGTGCATGTCAACCGGCGCGAATTCGAGCTCCGAACGAGGAGCGATAGGCTTACAGATCGACGCATGCTGCGAAAACCCGCATCGAAGATGGAGAAACCGAGTGGCACCCAAATCCAAGATCGATACCGTCGCCAACCTCGCCAAGCGCCGAGGCCTGGTCTATCCCTGCGGTGAGATCTACGGCGGCACCAGGTCGGCCTGGGATTACGGGCCGCTCGGTGTGGAGCTCAAGGACAACATCAAGAAGCAGTGGTGGCGCAACATGGTCACCGGCCGCGAGGACGTCGTCGGCCTCGACTCGTCGGTGATCCTCCCGCGCCAGGTGTGGGTCGCGTCAGGCCACGTCGGCGTCTTCAACGATCCGCTCGTCGAGTGCCTGAGCTGTCACAAGCGCCACCGGCAGGACCACCTGCAGGAGGCCTACGCCGAGAAGAACAAGCTCGACGACCCCGACGCCGTGCCGATGACCGAAATCGTCTGCCCGGACTGCGGCACCAAGGGCCAGTGGACCGAGCCCCGCGACTTCAACATGATGCTCAAGACCTACCTCGGCCCGATCGAGAGCGAGGAAGGCCTGCACTATCTGCGCCCGGAGACGGCGCAGGGTATCTTCGTGAACTTCGCGAACGTGCTCACCACCTCGCGCAAGAAGCCGCCGTTCGGAATCGGCCAGATCGGCAAGAGCTTCCGCAACGAGATCACGCCCGGCAACTTCATCTTCCGCACCCGCGAGTTCGAGCAGATGGAGATGGAGTTCTTCGTCAAGCCCGGCGAGGACGAGCAGTGGCACCAGTACTGGATCGACTACCGGATGAACTGGTACACCGATCTGGGTATCAACAAGGACAACCTGCGCCTGTACGAGCACCCGCTGGAGAAGCTGTCGCACTACTCGAAGCGCACCGTCGACATCGAGTACCGCTTCCACTTCCAGGGCAGCGAGTGGGGTGAGCTCGAGGGTGTCGCCAACCGCACCGACTTCGACCTGTCGACGCACTCGAAGCACTCCGGCACCGACCTGAGCTTCTTCGATCAGGCCACCAACGAGCGCTACACGCCGTACGTCATCGAACCTGCGGCCGGTCTGACCCGCTCGCTCATGGCGTTCCTCGTCGACGCGTACACCGAGGACGAGGCACCCAACGCCAAGGGTGGTGTCGACAAGCGCACCGTGCTGCGCCTCGACCGTCGCCTCGCGCCGGTCAAGGCCGCCGTGCTGCCGCTCAGCCGCAATGCCGACTTGAGCCCGAAGGCCAAGGATCTCGCCGCGAAGCTGCGCCAGAACTGGAACATCGAGTTCGACGACGCCGGCGCGATCGGCCGCCGCTACCGTCGCCAGGACGAGATCGGAACCCCGTTCTGCATCACGGTCGATTTCGACACCCTCGAGGACCAGGCCGTCACGATCCGCGAGCGCGACACCATGGCGCAGGAGCGCGTGAGCCTCGATCAGGTCGAGGGCTACCTCGCGCAGCGCCTGCTCGGCTGCTGATCGCCCGACCGACGCACAGTGCCCTCCGGTCCCGACGGACCGGAGGGCACTGTCGTTTCGCAGGGGCGGGGCGTTTCGTAGCGGTCAGGTCGTGGAGCGACGATCGATGTACTCGACATAGCCTCGGCCGGAGATCTCCTCGCCCCGCCAGGTCGCCGCGTACGCGAAACCGGTGACGAATCCGGTGCCCAGCCCGTAGGTGAACGGGTTGTCCATGGTCGCTTCGAGATCAAGCCACGGGCACCCGGTGGCGTCCTTCACCAGGAACCGGGTCCGTCGCGGCACCGGCATCGGGGTGCCGTAGCCACTCCGGGTGCGCAGGATCGCCGTCGTCATGAAGGGCCGGCCACCGATCGCGTAGCGGCTCAGCAGCATCTGCGTGTCGGCGTCGAGATCGACGATCTGGTAGACGACATGGTCGAGCGGAGCCTTCGCCGCAGGCGGCAGGGGAGTGGACCGCACCGGATACGGACTCGGCATCGCGCCGTACTCGAACGAACACAGGCCCTGCGCGGTGACGCTGTCGCCCTGGTCCGTAGTGCACCCACCCGAATCGGCGTGAGTCGACATGTGGACGCAGGATGTCGTTCTCGGAGAACGGCTTTCCGTCGGACGACGCCGCGGAATCGAACAGGCGGATCGCCGATCCCAGACCGGTACCCAGTGCGCGCGCTGCGATCGGGCGCATGCTCTAGAAGCGTCCGCCGCTCGACCCGCCGAAACCGCCACCCCCGAAACCGCCTCCTCCGAAGCCGCCTCCGCCGAAACCACCGCCGCTCCCGCTGTTGAGCACGCTGTTGATGAGGATGCCGCCGAGTACGGCCCCGGCGATGTTGCCGCCCGACGACCCGCCGCGCGGCGGGCGCTGCTGGTAGTCCCACCGTTGCACGTCGTTCTGGGCGCTGCGCAGCGCCTCTACGGCGAGCGACGCGGCGGTCCGCGCGTACTGGATGGCGGCAGCAGGATCGGCATCCGCGGCCTGTCGCGCGGCCTGCAGGTGCCGCTCGGCTTCCGACAGTCGTGTGCGTGCCTTCGCGCCCACGACCCCGCGACGCGTTCCGATGAAGTCGGCCGCGGCGGTGACCTGCGCCTGCGCCGCGCTCAGATCCTGCTCGAGACGGCGACGCATCTCCTCGGCCTGCTGCTTGGCCTGCCGCGTCCGGGCGCGCAGCTCGTCGAGACGCGCATCGGCTTCCACGACCCGCGTGAAGCTGCCCAGCGGGTCGGTGTGCTGCTCGGCGCGCGCGTGTTCGAGTGCCTCCTGCACGGCCTTCAAAGCGTCGACGAGTTCGGGACCGCCGGCCTCGACGAGCTGCTTCGCATCCGCCACGCCCTGCTCGGCGTCCTCCATCGCCGCCGGGAGTGTCGCGATGGCGCGTCGGATGTCCTCGGCCGCGTGGTCGAGCGCGTCGAGCAGCGTCGCGGCATGACCGAGGGCGCGCTCGGCTTCGCGAATCGCGCGCACGGCGTCGCCTTGCTCGCCGACCGGTCGCGCCACCGCGGTGCGGCCCTGATCGATCGCGTTCTCGGCGAACGCGATCTCCTCTCGGGCCAGCGAGACGTTGTCCACGACCGGCGTCAGAGCGCCGGCGGGGAACTCCGAGTGCAACTGTCCGAGGATCCGTTCCGCCTCCGGGATGCGCGCCTGGAGGGCGATCGCCTGCTGAGTGAGGCCGTCCAGGCGAGCCGGGGCGTCGAGCAGCAGATTGCGCATCTTGTCGAACGCCTCGACCTGGGCTTCGAGTTCGCGGTCGGCCTGCCCGCACGAGGAGATCAGCTGCACGAGCATGTCGCGCTGCTGCTCGGGTGTCTCCGGGATGTCGTCGTCGAGACGCTGACGGATCTCGAACGCGTTCGCCAGCGCACCCTGGGCCTGCCGGTAGGCACGGTCGAAGGGGGCCACCGCCGCGTCCCCGAATTCACCCCGGGCGAGTTCGAGCGCCTCGGCGCTGGAACGGAGCGCGTTGTCGGTCTCGACGAGCAGGGTCTGCGCGTACTGATCGAGGCCTTCGATCGGCAGACCGCGCAGGGCCGTGGTGTCGGCCGGGTCGATCTGCGCGGCCTGGGCGGCGCCGGACTCGGCGCGCTTCTTCTTTGCCCGCCGGTTGTAGGCGTACACACCGGCACCGCCGGCCGCGATCACACCGCCGCCGACGAGCAGCGTCGTCACCGGGGCACTCGACGGCGTGAGCGCGTTGCTCAGGCCGTCGGCCGCGCCCACGGCGGCACCCGCCCAGTCGCCGTTCCGCAGGGCGGGCACGATGTCCGACGAGCTGATCCGGTCGCGCTCGCTCTCGGAGATCTCCGATCCCGGCGGTGTCCACAACGCGAATTCGCGGTCGACGGTCGCGACCGCCAGCAGGGCGGTGTCGGCCCCGAAGTTGCTCGCCTGCGCGGTGGCCTGTGCCCAACTGTCGTAGTCGCGTCCGTCGAAGCTCGACACGTAGGTCACCCACAATTGGAGACCGTGCTCGTCGTAGAGGGTGTTCGTCGCCTCCTGGAGGCGTGCGACGTCGGCGTCGTCGAGCACTCCCGCAGAGTCGGTGATCGGCTGGGGAAGCCGCGAGGGTGGTTCGGCGGAAGCCGCCACCGGCAAGAGCAACCAGGCGGCCACTGCCAGCAGAGCAGGGACGAATGCGAGCGCGGAACGTGCGGGTCGCCGGGACGGTGCGGCCGATACGTGTGCCATGGAATCGAATCTAGTGGCTGTGAGGCGTCGGCGGGGTCGGCGCGTCGTCCGGTCGACGCCTTCTCGTTCGCTGGCAGAATCAGGGGGTGAGCACCGCATCCCGCCGCACCGGCACCACCGCGACGTACACCGGGGACGACCTCGGGGTAGGCGCGCGCATCGCGCGCTGGCTCCGACGACTGATCGTCGGAGTGCTGCTCGCCGCTGTTCTCGTCGTGGGCGGAACGGCGCTGCGGGTCTGGCAGGTCGCGCGGATCGACGACCGCACGCCCGCCGACGCCATCGTCGTCCTCGGCGCGGCCCAGTATTCGGGGACACCCTCGTCGGTGTTCGAGGCCCGCCTCGAACAGGCCCTCAAGCTGTACGAGGCGGGAGTCTCGCCGCGGATCGTCACCGTCGGCGGCAAACAGGAAGGCGACCTGTTCACCGAGGCCGCGGCGGGGAAGAACTATCTCGTCTCGCGCGGCGTGCCGGCGGAATCGATCCTCGCCGTCGAAGAGGGCTCCGACACGCTGCTCAGCGTCGAGGCCGTCAGCCGGGAGATGTCGGATCTCGGACTGTCGTCGGCAGTGTTGGTGAGCGACCCGTGGCACTCGCTGCGCACCCGCACCATGGCTCGCGACGCGGGTCTCGATGCGTGGACCGCTCCCACCCGACAAGGCCCGGCGGTGTTCACCCGCGAGTCGCAGCTGCACGGGATCGCCCGCGAGACCGGCGCGTTGATCTGGTACCAGATCACCCACTTCTCCGCCGATTTCCCGTACACGGCGGAGCAGTGAGGCGGAACGTAGGGTCTTCGGTGACGGAAGGCAGTGTGATGCAGGGCTACAGCGAACACGATCTCGAACGGCGCGTCGCCGAGCCGCGGAAGACCTCGGCGCTCGCCGGCTCGGAAGGCGCGGCGTCCGAACGGACCGCTTTCGCCCGCGACCGCGCCCGCGTGCAGCACTGCGCCGCCCTGCGCCGCCTGGCCGACAAGACACAGGTTGTCGGCCCCCGCGACGGCGACACCCCACGCACCCGCCTCACACATTCGATGGAGGTCGCGCAGATCGGCCGCAGCATCGCCGAAGGGCTCGGCTCCGACCCCGACCTTGTCGACCTCGCCGGACTCGCCCACGACATCGGGCACCCGCCCTACGGGCACAACGGCGAGCGGGCACTCGACGCGGTCGCAGAGTCCTGCGGCGGATTCGAGGGCAACGCGCAGAATTTGCGCATCCTCACCTGCCTCGAACCGAAGGTCCTCTATCCCGAGGGCACGAGCGCCGGCCTCAACCTCACCCGGGCCTCGCTCGACGCGACGCTCAAGTACCCGTGGACGCGTCCGCGTCCAGGCGCGAAGTTCGGTTCGTACGACGACGACGCCGAGGTCCTCCACTGGATCCGCGAGGGCGCACCCGAACGTCGCAAGTGCCTCGAGGCGCAGATCATGGACTGGTCCGACGACGTCGCGTACTCGGTGCACGACCTCGAGGACGGCGTCATCGACGGTCGCATCGACCTGCGGATGCTCGAGGATCCCGACGAGGTCACCGGGCTCATCGAAGTGGGCATGCGCGAGTTCTCGGGTCTCGACCCAGCCGAACTGACCGAGGCTGCCAAACGGTTGTCGTCCATGCCGGTCGTCCGCGCCGTCGGCACCTTCGACGGCACCCTCGCCTGCTCCGTCGCGCTCAAGAAGCTGACCAGCGAGCTGGTAGGCCGCTTCGCCAACGCAGCGATCCTCGGGACTCGGGAGGCGACGGAGGGCCGACGCGTCACCCGGTACGACGCCGACCTCGTGATCCCGCCGATCGTGGCGTCGGAGGTCGCGCTGCTCAAGACGATGGCGCTGCAGTTCGTCATGTCCGACCGCGCCCACCGCACGCGCCAGGAATCGCAGCGCGAACGCATCCATCGCGTCGCCGAGTGGCTGCTGCGCACCGCGCCGGTGGGGCTCGACCCGTTCTTCGTCGCCGCATGGAAGGCGGCGCCCGACGACGCCGCGAAGGTGCGGGTTGTGGTCGACCAGATTGCCTCGTGCACCGAATCGCGCCTCGAGCGGATCGATCGCGACAGCCTCGCCGCGCAGGCGAGCTGGGGCTGACACGGACTTTACACCCGGCGCGGACACATTCTCGGGGTCTGCGGAGGTGTATCTGTCCGCGGGACGCGCCGACCGACTCGGGTCTGCCGGTCGCAGCCGACCGTTGTGCCGGACGGTCGGCGCGGCGGCTTAGACTCGTCACCGTGGCCGGACGTATTTCAGACAGAGACATCGCGGCCATTCGCGACCGCGTGCGCATCGAGGACATCGTCGGCGAGTACGTTGCACTCAAGCGCGGCGGCGCCGACTCGCTCAAGGGCCTGTGCCCCTTCCACGACGAGAAGTCTCCGTCCTTCCACGTGCGGCCCAACCACGGTCACTTCCACTGCTTCGGCTGCGGCGAGGGCGGCGACGTTTACTCGTTCCTGCAGAAGATCGAGCACGTCAGCTTCGTCGAAGCAGTCGAACAGCTCGCCGAGCGTGTCGGCTACACGCTGAACTACGAGGGCGGAGGTCCGTCCGTCCAGCGCGACCGGGGTACCCGCGCGCGGCTGGTCGCGGCGAACGCGGCCGCTCAGCAGTTCTACGCCGAGCAGCTGCGCACTCCCGAGGCGCAGGCCGCTCGCGACTACCTGACCGAACGCAACTTCGATCAGGCTGCCGCAGAGACGTTCGGTTGCGGCTTCGCGCCCGCCGGCTGGGACGCGCTCACCAAGCATCTCCTCGGCCGGGGATTCGAGTTCTCGGAACTCGAGGCCGCGGGGTTGTCGCGGCAGGGACGCCGCGGACCGATCGACCGGTTCCATCGTCGTCTGCTGTGGCCCATCCGCAATCTTGCGGGAGACGTCATCGGTTTCGGTGCCCGCCGCCTGTACGACGACGACCAGATCACCGCGAAGTACATGAACACACCGGAAACGGTGCTGTACAAGAAGTCTCAGGTGCTGTTCGGTCTCGACCTCGCCAAGCGCGAGATCGCCAAGTCGCATCAGGCCGTGATCGTCGAGGGATACACCGACGTCATGGCCATGCATCTGGCCGGTGTGAAGACCGCGGTTGCCGCGTGCGGCACCGCTTTCGGCGACGAGCATCTTGCGCTGCTGCGACGACTCCTCATGGACGACAGCTTCTTCCGTGGCGAGGTCATCTACACCTTCGACGGCGACGACGCCGGTCGTGCGGCGGCGATGAAGGCGTTCGAGGGAGATCAGAAGACCGCGGCGAAGACCTACGTCGCGATCGCACCCAAGGGTATGGACCCGTGCGAGCTGCGGCAGCAGTCGGGCGACGGCGCGGTGCGCGACCTCATCGCCCGCCGCACACCGATGTTCGAGTTCGTCGTGAAATCGATTCTCTCCGAACACGACCTCGACACCGTTGAAGGCCGCGTCGAAGCTCTGCGCCGGTGCGTTCCGGTGGTGGCCCGCATCAAAGACCGCACGATCCGCGACAACTACGCGGTGCAACTCGCGCACTGGACGGGATGGGACGACATCCCCACGGTGCGCCGACGCGTGCAGGAGGAAGCGCGACGGGGAGTTCGTGCACCGGAAGCGAAGACGCGGCCGGCTACGGCCACGGCAGAGCCCGTCTCGGCCCTGCGGCGCCCCCGCTCCAACGATCCGGCGCTGTGGCCGCAACGCGACGCGCTCAAGGCCGCTCTGCAGTATCCGGGCATCGCGGGAACCGTCTTCGACTCCCTGCCGCCGGAAACCTTTACCGATCCCGCTTACGCGGCGGTGCGGCAGGCCGTCGCCGACGCCGGCGGAACGGCCGCCGGCCTCGGGGGAGCCGAATGGGTCGACGCCGTGGGCAGGGCGGCGACAGATCCCGTCGCGCATTCGCTGGTGATGGAACTCGCCGTCGAACCGGTCCCCACCGAAGAGGACCGACTGCCGCGCTACATCGGCGGCGTGCTGGCCCGGCTGCAGGAGGTCTGGGTCGGTGAACAGGTGGCCGAACTGAAGTCCAAATTGCAGCGGATCTCCCCGGCCACCGAGTCCGAGGAGTTCCACGCTCTGCTCGGCGACCTCATGGCGCTCGAACAGTATCGGCGGAGCTTGCTCGACCAGGCTATCGGTGACGGCCTGGCCGGCTGACCACCTACTTCTTCAACTGGTCCCGCGGGATCATGATCGTGGTCGTCTCGTCGATAGGCTTCATCGGTTCGAGTTTGGGCTGAGGGCTGAGCGAGTCGGCGAGTTTCTGGCGACCCACCTCGATCGCCTTCTTCGTGACGGGACTCGCGGCTACCGCCTTGGCCGTCTTGCTGAGCTGTTCGTACCTCGCGCGACCCGCTCGGGTGCCGAGCACGTATCCCGCAGCGACCCCGACCAACAAACCCATCAATGTGCTGTCCTTCCACCTGTGACTGCGTCGCCCCCATCCTGCCCGATGACCCTGCAGCATGCCCACAAGCAGGCGATTTGGTGCTGCGGCGGGTGGGACGCTATGGTTTTTCACGCACCGGGGGAAACCGCGGAGCGCCGCAGGACAATCCCCTGTAGCTCAATTGGCAGAGCATTCGACTGTTAATCGAACGGTTGCTGGTTCGAGTCCAGCCGGGGGAGCGCCCAAGAATCCTCCCACCCGTCACGGGTGGGAGGATTCTGTGCATCCGGAGGTGTACCGATACGGCAGAGCATCTGCTGATGTGATCTCCGTTACTTCACACCCGGCCGAGTGTTGCCCGCTGTGTCCGGGTAGCATTCGATCGCGCCGTGCGACGAGTGCGGCACTGTGCGACGAGTGTCGTCGCGACGGGGCGGTAGCTCAGTCGGTTAGAGCCGCGGACTCATAATCCGCTGGTCGTGGGTTCGAGCCCCACCCGCCCCACTCTCACTACCAGGCACTTCGCCAGATTCCAGCGGTACGAACAGGTTCGGATCGTCCTCAGTGGTCACCGAATGGTCACGCGGGGTTCTGGGTACCAACGATGCAGCGGCCTCCGCTGCCTGAGCACCGACCCCTCCGAGGAGGTGCGAGTAGGTGTCCGACGTGATCGAGATGGACGAGTGGCCGAGGCGCTTCGACACCACCGCGATCGGGACGCCGGCGGCGAGCATCAGCGACGCCTGCCCGTGGCGGAGGTCGTGGAGGCGGATCGGACGCAGTCCTGCGGCCGCGGACAGTCGCGCGAACTCGCTCGAGACGAACGACGGCGGCAGGGGAGTCCCGTCCTCGCGAGCGAACACCAGGCCGTGGTCGCTGTACGCCTCACCCCAGGCCGCGCGCTCGGTGTCCTGCGTGAGCTTCTGGGACAGGAGCACGCCGACCGTGGCCTGGTCGAGGTCGACGACCCGATCCTCACCCGATGCCGTCTTGGGCCGGCCGAACCGGAACTGTCGGTGCTCGCCCTTGCAGTACTGGCACACCACGCCGGCGCCGTCGATCTCGACGAGCTGCTGACGCACGATGATGATTCCGCGCGTGAGGTCGACGTCATCCCAGCGCAGGCCCGCGGCCTCACCGCGCCGCAGTCCCGTCATTGCCATGACCTCAAATAGTGCTCCGAGGCGATCGGTGCCGACGTGATCGAGGAACTTGCCCAGCTCTTCCGGCTCCCACGGCGTGACCTTCGGACGAGGGGCGCGGGGGAGCTCGAGGTTCTCGGCTGCGTTGTGGCCGACGAGGTGCTTTCGCTTCGCCGAGGTGAGGGCCGACCGCAGGGTCGCATGGACGCGGCGGATCGTCGCGGGGCTGAGGGCGGTCGGGTTGCGACGCTGACCCTTGCGGATCTTCTCGTCGGGCTTGGGTTTCGTCGGCGGCTCGGCGATGTCGCGAAGCATCTTCTCCACGTGCGTCGCTCGCAGGTCCCCGAGACGCAGGCGGCCGAGGTGGGGGATCAGGTAGGTGTCGATGTGCTGGCGGTAGGACCGCACAGTGGTCGGGCGGATGCCGGATGCTTCCTTGGTCGCGATCCACTGGTTCAGGTACTCGGCGACCGTGATCCGGTTGTCGTGGGCCACCTGCCCATTCGCCACCGAGGTGAGGTACTTGCTCAGCTCCTCCTGTGCGTCGTCGGAGGTACGGAAGCCGGACTTGCGGACCTGGCGGCGCTTGCCCGTGGCGGGGTCGATACCGAGGTCGGCAACGAATGTCCAGGACCCGTGCGCCTTCTTGCAGGCTTTCCGCCGGCCCTTGGCGTCACGCTCGACGGGGCATTTGCACCGCTTGTAGACCGAGCCCTTCATGCCTCCCCTTCCAACTCAAGGTATCGGATGATGTCTGGCACCTTGTCCTGCACATGAAGGCTGATATCCATGGCTTGTGCGGCGTGGACTTGGATTGATCTGGTCGCCTCAGTGAAGTCCCGCAGTAGGCCCAAGAGGCGCGCGAGATCTTCGCGGACGACATTGCTGTCTGTGTCGGCGGGCTGCAGTTTTTCAAGGTCAAACATCCGTAGGGACGCACCGCTCGGCATCACCACTTCGGTCTGACGGCGTAGGTCGAATAGGTCGTCGATCGTGGTGCCGAGCACTGTTGCAAGGGCCACCACCTCCACTGCAGTGAATGCGCGCTTGCCGGCCTCCGCAGCCGAGACCGCTTGACGACTCCATGGCTTCCCGAGAAGGGGTGCGAGTAAGGCGCCCAGCCCTTCCTGTGTCATCTCACCAATCCCAGGTTGAGCTTTGCGGAGTTCCTGGATCCGCCGGCCAATCACTTCCTCGATCCGCATTGTTCCTTCTGGCGTCGTGTGAGCGAATGTGGTGTCCGAATGAGCATGACACGACATTTTTGCGTTGACAAGCGTGAACCGACGGTGTTCCATGGTCATCGTGAATCGGACAGTCTGATTCACGATGACAAAGGAGGGGTGATGGGTCGTCGATCGATGGGCATGACAACCGAGGAGATCAAGGCGCTCGGCACCGTGACGGATCTCCGGACTGCCCTCAAGGCGGCCGGAATTGGCACGACGTATGGCTACCGCATGGCCGCAGCGAACGAGCTTCCGTTCCCGGTGCGCCGAGTAGGCCGTCAGTACCGAGTTCCGGTCGCGGGCCTTCTGAAGGCTCTGGAGATCGAAAACGACACCAAGGCGACCGCGTGACAGCTCAGCGGTCTGCCGGAATGCGAATGCCGGCGGGGGCAACCGCCGGCATTCAGGAGAACCAACTCACAGCAAGGGAGAGATTCATGGACCAGTCTAAGGGCTACACCGCTCGACACCACAGGACGTGTTTCGAGCGTTTCGAGGCGGACGGTCCGGGAAGCGGAAACGGCTGGCTGAGCATTGCTGGCGAGGTGCGTGTGCATACCGACGTCGGCGGCTTCGGTGAACCGGTGATCGTGCTCAACGAGATGAGCATCAACATCGCTGACGCGCCTCTCGTCGCTTCCGCGATCCTCAGCGAGTACGGCCGCCTCATTGAAGAGGCCGGACTCGAAGTGGCGATTCGCCGTGGATAACTCGACGCTCCCCGACATCACCATCGACTACTGGCCTTCGACGGTCGACTTCGATGCGCCGATCGAGCTGGTTCCCACCGAGAAGGCTTGGGAGGTCTGATCATGCCCAGCCTGCACGTATCCGTCGACGTGGACGTCACCGCCTGCGCCGTGAAGTCCGTCGGCGAAGTTCAGATCGAACTCGGTCGCCTTGGGTCGATCTACCTCGACCCCGATCGGGCCCACGCGCTCATCGACGAGCTGCAAGAGGCACTCCGGAACCTCGCCGAGACGGAGACACACCAGCTCCACCGTGACGAGGTCGCCATCCGTAGCGCCGCAGAGTTTCGGGAGGATCGTTGACCACATCCCACGATGCCGTGTCGTCACGCCAAGTGCGTGGCGGCCCGGCCGCGGGCGTCGACCGGGCGTCCGAGAATGCGCACCCCGACCTGATGACCCTGGCGTGCCAGTGGCTCTCCACCCTCCCGTCCGGTGCCGAGTTCACCGGCGGGCAGTTGTGGGAGCACCTGCCCGGCTACGTCGCCGACCACCCCGGGCGTTGCGGAGCTGCGATCACCAACCTGCAGCGGCGCGGCCTGATCGAGTTCTCGGGCTACGGCCCTCGCTCTGCCGATGGTGGCTGGGATCGGCCGACGCGGATCTGGCGCCGCACCGATGTCCCGATCACGGGCGGTGAGGACTGAGCCATGTCCGGTCGATCGCTGAACAAGTTTGCCTGGATGGAGGCACTCCGGGGTGCGGACCTTACGCACGCCGAGTATCGCGTCCTGGTGAACCTGAGCACCTATGCACGCGGCGATCTGACCAACGCCCACCCCGGTCTCTCTCGGCTGTGTGAGGACGCCCGGGTGTCCGAACCGACGGCGAAGAAGGCGCTTCGCCGGCTGGTCGAGAAGGGCTGGATCGTGCTCACCGACAGGGGCGGGAACGAGCACTGGAAGGGCAAGGCGAACGTCTACGCCCTCTCTATCCCCAAGGGGGTAACTCATTTACCCCCTTGGGGTGAGAAGGGGGTAAATCCGAACACCGAAGGGGGTAACTCATTTTCGGAAGGGGGTAAATCGACACCCCTCGAAGGGGGTAACTCACTTACCCCCCATCAGAAAGATCTATCAGGGGATTTCATCAATGGATTTCAATCAGGGGGAGTCGTTGCGCTAAGCAACGCGGGCGCGCGCGAGGATGCCCTCCCCCCTGAAACCGTCGCAGAACAAGCCGAAGCCGCCTTCGGCGAGCTCTTCGGTGAAACCCCACGGTCGGTCGACCTGGACGCCTACGAGCCCTCGGTGCCTGTCGTCGACGAACCGAGGATCGACCCGGAACTGACCCCCCTCGCATGGATCGACAACGAGCTCCCCGGCGGATTCCGCGGTACCGAACGTGCAGAGGCTCAAAAACGCCTGGAAGCGGGCGAGCATCGCGTCACGATCCGCTGGGACCTCGTCAAGGCGCGCCACACCCGCCCCAAGATCGGCCAACGCCGGCACCGCTTCATCGAACCCAATTCGCAGACCTCGCAGGAGGCTACGCCGTGACTACCCATGAACGATTCTGGGAACGACCCCAGGCCCCGAAGCATCCGCTGATCGAACCGTGGGAGGAACTCCCCGACGATCCGAACTACCCGACCTTCGAGAACGCCGTCCGATTCGGCATCGAACGTCACTGGCACACACTCGCCGTCGCCAAGACCGACGATTGGGAGGAAGTCTCCGCGACCGCGGTGTACGTCAGCGACGGACTCGTCGGACCCCTCATCGAGTTCGGACCGTGGACTCTCGAACCCCGCGAAGCCCGAGTCCTCGCACGATCCCTGCTCGCCCTCGCCGACGCCGCCGAACCCGAGCAGCAAACAGCGTGACCCCACAACCGCACACCCCCGACGCGGCCGAGACACCCCTCGGCCGCGTCGGCCTGTCTCAGAACAGCAATCGAGGAGATGAACCCATGCCCAACCTGCGACACCTCCCGGTCAAGTCGTGGCCGGTGCTCTGGCACGAGCTGCTGACCGAGATCGAGATCTTCTCGGCGGCCCATCACATGCCCCTCGACAATGTCTGGGCACGGGTCCACGCCAACGACTACTGGGCGGCCGTCGAACTCTTCGACCAGATCCGCGACGCCACTCACCACTACGTCGGACCGGCCCAGGACGGCGCCTGATGGCCACGCAGGCAATCAGGCGCCGCAGCCGCGACGGCCTACCCGTCCCGGTGCCCGAGATCCCCGCTCTCGTCGATCCCCGGCTGCACGGTGCCCGGTGCGCCGGCATGGCACCGACGTTCGATGTGTGGATCCCGGACGAGTCCGACGACGATCGCCGAGACCGCCTCGCCTACGCCCAGCATCTCTGCAGTCGGTGCGCTGTCCGTGTCGCCTGCAGACAGGCCGCGACCGAACATGACGCATCGGGGATCTGGGCCGGAGTGCTCCATGGGGATGCGGGACGACCCAAGCGGGAGGCGGCGTGAACGCTGAAGTGAACGTTTGCTTCCGCTCTCCCGTGCGCGAGGCCCGACAGCATCCGGACGTCCGGCAGCTTCCCTACGGGCGCGTAATGGGACGTCCCACCCCATCCCTACGCGCGCGTGAATGGACCGGTCCACTACGCCCACACGCGCGCGCGAAAGAGACGTCGACCGATCGGAGGGAACGTTCCAACCCTGTCCCACGCGCGCGAAGTAAACGTTTCCCGCCTTCCCCGCGCGCGGGAACCAGACGTCTGGCACCACCCCTACGGGCGTACGCGCAAGAACCGAACGCCGAATCGAACGTTCGGCACGGCGTCCACGCGCGCGAGAGGCCGCGGTGACCATGTGACCACTGCGTGACCACATGGCCTACGAGCTGCAGAAATGTCACACCCATCGGATATGAAATCCGAAGGTAGAACAGGAGAACCAACCACATGACGCCACTACCACCGGACCCCGACAAGTCGACGCACATCGATGACGCCAAGGCACTCGTCCGCGCACTCGCCAACAGGGACACCGATGGCGCACTGGCTCTGATTCGCGGCCTCGACCGGAACGAGCTCGAGCACATCACCCTGTACCTCGCACGTGGTGCCGCAAATCTCGTCCTCGATGCTCACGTTGAAGAGCTCGACTGGGTCCTTCAGGGGCTCCGGGCCGTCAATGAGGTGGAACCTGCTGCCGGCCCCGCCGCACCGAAGGGCAAGCAAGCCGAAGCGCTCCGCCTCACCAGACGGCTGGTCGGCACGGTCATCGAGCAGATCGAAGGCCGGCGGGACCAACTGGCCGAACCCCGGAAGGAGGGCTGACCCGTGGCACTCGACGTGGGGGAGCTCGTCGCCCGGCTGACGCTCGACGACTCCCGCTTCATCCAAGGGACCCAGCGAGCCGAACAGCAGGGCCGCCGGGCCACCCAGCAGATCACGAACGGATTCCAGGACATCACCCGCGCGGCTCAGCGGGCGAGTCAGGCGGCGCAGGCGGTCGAGATCAACGACCGATTGGACCGCGACGCCAGGCAGATCGCCGACCGGATTCAGGAACTCGAGCGCAACGCTCGGCGAGCCGACCAGTCCGTCGACGACATCGAACTGAACGACCGCCTACTGAGAGAGGCCCGACGAGCCGCGGACGAGATCGACCAGATCCGAGCCGGTGCGCGACAGGCCGCGGGCGCGGTCGATGACATCGAGCTCGGCAATCGACTACGGCAGGACCTTCAGGACGCCCAGGGGGAACTCGACCGGCTGTATCGGCAGTCGAGCGAAGGCGCCGGCCCTGCAGGATCTCAGTCTGGAGGCAACTTCCTGTCCGGATTCTCGGATGCGGTCAGCAATCTCGGATCGAAGGCCGGCCCGATCGGCTCGTCACTCCTCGGTGCTGTAACCATCGGAATGACGGCCGGGATTGCAGTAGGCGCCGCGTTCGCCCATGCCCTTGCCGAGGGGATGGAACAGGAGAAGGCCCGCGACCTCATCCAGGCGAAGCTCGGCATCAACGAGGCCACCGCCGAGAACCTCGGCCGCGCCGCCGGGGCCGCCTACTCGAACGGCTGGGGCGAGTCCGTCGAGGCCAACATGGACACGGCTCGGCTGGCCATCCAGAACGGACTCCTCACTGGCGAGGAAGACACCGCGACCTTCGCCAGCACCATCGAGAACCTCGAGATCATCTCGTCCAAGCTCGACGGCGAAGTGTCCCAGTCGGTGCAGGCCGTCGGCGCACTCATGGCCAACGGGCTCGCTCGCGACGCTCAGCACGCCTTCGACATCATCGCCCGCGGATCGGACGGCACCGCGAACAAGGGCGAGGATCTCCTCGACGTGATCCGCGAATACTCCGCGGGCTGGTCGCAAGCCGGGTTCGATGCCGAGTTCGCTCTCGCGATGATCTCCCAGGCGACCGACCTCGGTGTCGACAACGCCGACCGGGCCGGCGACGCCCTCCGTGAATTCGGACGCCGGATGTACGAGGACGCCGACGTGATCAAAGAGGCGATCACTGGCCTGAACTTGCCTGCCGAGGAGCTGTTCGCCCAACTTGAGGCGGGCGGAGAAGTTGGCGAGCAGGCATTCGACCGGATCTTCGACGCCATCCGCGAGATCCCATCAGAGACCGAACGTGCAGCAGTCGCACAGCAGTTTCTCGGCGATACAGCCGGCGACTTCATCCGCGTGTTCACCCAATGGGACCCCTCGACCGCAGTCCGCAAGTTCGGCGAGGTCGAAGGCGCCGCAGCCCAGGCCGGGGAAACCATGTCCTCCAACACGGCCGCCTCGTTCGAGTCTGCGCAGCGATCGATCGAGGCATCCCTCGACGCCCTGGAACTCGCGCTCGCCGAGGCGTTCGGCCCCGAACTGGCAAAGGTGGCCGACTGGGTCTCGACGCACAAGCCCGAGATCTTGTCGCTCTTCTTCGAGACCGCGGACGGTGCCCTCCTCGCCGGGGAAGGCATCGCCCGGTTCGTCTCGCTGTCGCTCAACGCCATCGGCCCGTTCACCGCGATCATCGCCGAGGCGTTCTCCGGCGCCCTCAACTCAATGGGATCCTTCGTGTCCGGTGCCGCATCCGTCGCCGACGCACTCGGTATGGACGGCATTGCCAGCTCCTTGCGCTCGGCCGGTGACTCGCTCTACGACTACGCCGACAAGGCACAGCAGGGCAGCGCAGCGATGTTCGCTCTCGCCGACTCCATCGACAACGATGTCGTGCCCGGACTCCAGGGCTTGCGCGCCGGCCTGCGTGAATCCGGTGACGGGGCCGTGGCCACCGCCGAGATGATGCGCGCCCTCGGCGACACCGTGGTCACCGGCATCCCAGACGAGAAATCGATCACCATCGCCGACAACAGCCCTGAGACGATCCAGCGGCTCGAGGCACTCGGGTTCAAGGTGGAGAACACCCCGGACGGCATCACAGTCACCGCGGACACGACCGAGGCCGAGAACATCATCGGCGGGTTCATCAACACCCAGCGCTCGACCACGGTCTGGGTCGACATCCAGCGGCGCAAGGAAGACCTGGGCATCGCCGCCAACCAGTTCGGGCCCTACTACGACCCCGGCAGTGGCCAGACGTTCGCCGACGGTGGCATCGACGACCGGGCCGCTCAGATCCGGGCCGGCCGCGGCCGCGGGGTCACCTGGGCGGAAGCAGAGACCGGCTGGGAGGCGTACATCCCCGGGGCGATGTCCAAGCGGCACCGCTCCGAGAAGATCCTCCAGGAGGTCGCCGACCGGTTCGGGTTCGGGCTGATCAAGATGGCCGACGGCGGCATCACCGAAGGCGGGTTCAACTCCCAGGCCGCGGTCGCGAAGGCCATGGCCCACGACGGCGAGGGCTACGTCTACGGCGGCCTCGACTGCTCCGGCTACCTCTCCGCGGTGTTCAACGCCGGGACAGGTCAGAACGTCCGCTTCACCACCGCCAGCGACTTCGAGGCGATGGGCTGGCGCCGAGGTTACGACCCTGACGGGTTCAACATCGGCACCGACGGCGGTGTCGGGGAGAACGGCCACATGGCTGGCACCCTCTACGGCACCAACATCGAATCCGACGGCAGCAACGGCATCCAGTACGGCCGCACCGCCGACGGCGCGCTCGACTTCCCGTACGTCTACCACTGGCCCGGGGCGACACCACAGGGCGACAACCCCGCGACCGAGCGCACCGGGGAGGGCTTCACCCGCGACGACCTGACCTCGGATCTCACGACCGGCACGACCGACACCGGGATCACGATGTCGACGGACGGACAGCGCGTGTTCGTGACCAACTGGCCCGCCGCCCTGGGAGGCACTCAGAAGCCCGCAGACGAACGGAAACCGATCTGGTCGGCATCGATGCGCGTGTTCGAAAACGGCGGCCTACGGGCACCACAGGAAGCGCTCATTGCCCCGGAGGGCGCCGAACTCGTCCACTGGGCGGAGAAGGGTACCGGGGGAGAGGGATACATCCCCCTCGCGCCGAGCAAGCGACCTCGCTCGGTCGCGATCACCCGGCAGATCGCCAACCGTTTCGGATTCGAGCTCGTCCCCATGGAGAACGGTGGCCTGAGCGGATTCGGTGGGTACGTCGGCAACACCGGCGCAACCTTCGACGTTCCCCTCACCGGGGCGGGCTGGGCGGCGATGTCCCCGAACAAGCGCCGCGCCACCCTCGCCAGCCTCGCCGGCCTCGGCATCGGCGGAGCGTTCGCCCTGGCATCCGGTTTCGACGAGAACGGAATGTTCACCGGGCAGTTCGACACCGGAGCGAACTCCCATCCCGGCCTCGAGAAGGCGTTCGGGCAGTGGGCGGATCAGATCGCCGAGCAGCTCGCAGCGATCCGCAAGGCGGCCGAGAATCCGACCCCCGTCGAGGTTCAGGTCGACATCGACAGCGGCTCCCGGACGGCACAGATCGAGATCATGAAGCGCGGTCTGGTGTGAGATAATAAGTGACACAACAGGATTCATCGAATCAACTAGGAGAACCCACCATGGCTACACCCACACCCCAGAGCTACACGGCACCCGACATCGTGGTCGCGGTGCCCGGCGGCGCCGGTCCGACTGTCCTGCAGGACCGCGCCGTGACCATCCTCGAGGACGGCAGCCTCGTCATCGGCGGCGACGTCGAGTCGCACGAGAAGATGCGTGCCAACCTCGCAGCCAAGAAGGAGTCCTGATCATGGCAACGCCCGAACCTCAGACCTACACCGCGCCCTACGTCGTCGTCGACAGCCCGGGCGGCCTCCACAAGACGAACGCTCTCGTGACGATCCTCGAGGACGGGTCCCTCGTCGTCGGCGGTACCGCGGAGACGAACGCCAAGCGGGTGGACATGCTCGCCGAGAAGATCTCACAGGACGGATAACCCATGAACATGAAGGACCTGACCCGGCAGGCCATCGCCGCTCGCTCCGAACGCGACCAGGCGCTTCGAGCGTTCACGCGCGACCCCAACGCCACCGACATCGAGAACGCCTACCTCGAGGAGAAGCACACGAAGGCGGTCGAGGAGCGTTACGCCCAGCGGCTCGCCGAACTCCGCGACGAAGCTGAGCGGATCACCGCGGAGTCCAAGACGAAGGCGGAACGTCACATGACGTTCGATACCACGGACTCGGCCGCGCTGATCCGCTCCGAGCAGGCATGGACGCACATCGTCCGGCCGGCCCTCGAGAAGGGGCGCACCCTCGACCAGGCCCTCGCAGGAGCCGACGAGGACGCCGTCTTCGGCGCCCACCGCTTCGCCGCGGCCTTCCTCGGCGACAGCGCTCCGGTCTCCCGGGCCGTCACCGCGCGCCTGTCCGAGCTCCGGCCCGAAGCGGCCGGGGAGATCCGCGCCGGCGTCGACGCAGACGCACACCTCGACGCCTTCGAACGGACGCTCACCACCGCGAGCCGAGGAGATTCCCTCGAGGCTGCGATCGGAATGCAGTACGCCTTCGGAGCGGACGACCGCGACGAGTCCAGCGAGAGGGACGACACCCCGACGCAGGGGGAGTCGTTGGCTGCAGCTCTCGGCGCGAGGTACCACGCCGTTTGACCAGTCGTTGCCTTCAAGGCAACAACCCGAACAGAAGAGACCCCCTCCGAAGGGAAGCGGAGGGGGTCTCGCTTTGCATCGGCAGCCTGTGACCATCGAGTGACCACATAGGCTTTCAGCTGCGGAAACGTCGGTCAGATCGGACCATCAATCCGCAGGTGGGCGAGGGGCCTATGCGGAGTCTTCGGCGACGAGGTCTGCAGCGAGCTGGGTGCCGATCTCGTCGAACTTGCCAGCCCTTGCGTTCTCGACGGCTTTAAGGATGAGACGAGCGAGCTTCTCGGCTTCATCCATGGTGTATCCGAGCCGGACGTTGATCCGGCGGATGCTGTTCCCGTCCGGCAGGCCCGTCGGATGAACGACGATATTGACCTCTTCGGTCTCACCCTGTGCGTTCTTCCGCTCGGGAATTGCGTATACGTGAGGGGTGAATTCCCCGTGTGCTCCAACCTGAATATCCATGCGGGGCACCGTACACCGTGTCCGCGAGCTTCGCGCAGAGCTAGCGACCATCCCCTGCCGCACGTCGCTCAAATGCTGCAACGTTCAATTTAGGCGCCGGTGCGACCTCATCTGGCGGCTCGACGTCATCCCGTACGGACGCGATAATGACGGGCTGAAAGAGGGCGGTGAGCCGGCCGAATTTGACGATCCCTAGGCAAAGCCCGCTAAGGAAGAGCCATTGTGCGACGACGGCGTTGTGCCCCGCGGCTGGTGTCACAGTCGAATCAAGAGCTAGCGCTCCCAGGGCTAGAACGGCTGCGACTAAAGCACCGGTGTAGATGCTTCTCCATGAACGAGCCAAATCCCGTCCCCCATGCGCTTTCAAGGCGGTGGCTCGTGCACCTTTGGCTGACGCCAACTGGCCCACTGCAACGCCGCTCATCGCGCCTGTGAGTGAGACCACCACCGCGAACGCTGAATAAAGACCTCGTCGATCTGCTGGAGGTAGCCAGGCAAGGACGTCGAATCGGTTCGTCTTTGCAACGAGAGCGCCGTAGAGCCCAACGATCGCGACCGTAGCGACCAGGTCGACCCACCGATGGTCGATCCAAGCGTCGTAGATCTTTGCAAAGATCTTTGGTGTCGCCACGTCCCAGGACCCTCCCGTGCTCTCAAGTTGCGGGGCGGTCGACAGCTGCCCTCAGCTCGCTCTCATGTTCCGCAACTACTTGAAGTATGGCCTTGACCGCTGACTCATTCCGGATGGGTTGGCCCTCGTCGTCGAACGAACCAATCTTGCGCTTGGCGGTGATCCTCTGGCGTATGAAGTCTACGTTCTGCGTACTTGCGTTGTCTTCTGCGTCGTAGTACAGAAGCCGTGCTTTTGCCTTGCCCAGATCGTTCTCGTCAGCTGCCGCAGCCAGACTCTCCGCTTCTGCGCGAAGGATCTGACGGGTTTCTGTGTTCTCCTTCGCTCTCGATGCTTGGAGGATAAGGGTGACTGTAATGGGGCCGAACTCTTCGTTCACCTTTCGGAGGATGCCCGACAGTCGAGATCCCCGTGCCTCTAGCGCTTGGGCTTTGGTTGTGCTGATGCGAGTCTCGATTCGAGAGGCTTCAGGCGCTCGGGTGAGCTTTCGCCGAGCCTCGCTCGATAGCACCGCTTCGACTGCTAGGTGCACGTCCTGACCAAAGACTCCCAGAGCTTCGAGCCACTCGACTACGGCGCTGGCTGTAGGGGCGGAGGTTGAACCTTGAATAAGCCCGAGAATGTTCCCGAACTCTAAGAAGCTCACGATGGAGGTTTCGTAGAGCTGGTTGGTCTCATCGAGCTGGATGTCCTGGACAGACTTCTCGTTGTCGTTGTAGATCCCCAACCACGCTTCGATGTCCCGTACCTTGAGGAGCTTGAGGTGGGCCCGCTCTTCATAGAACAAGATCTCGCCAATGAGGATGCGGCCACCGACGTTGCTGGTGCGCTTTTCTAGAGGCTGCTTGGAGAGAAACGTCAGCACCTCGTACCAGTCCGCATCTTCCATCGGCACGTTCGCGGTAGGCGACTTGTATGCCATTACACGGAAGAAGCTGATGGTCCGCTCGCCAGTAGCCACTAAGCCCCCTACATTGAACAACTTGGATTCATTACCCCTAATGCGTGCGGATCGTACCGCAGGATGGTGGGGGTCATTAGCGGTAGAGGGTGGAGTCTGCGCCCCTTGGGTTTCCAATATGAGGCCGGATCCACAGAATGATCTGATGACCTACCGACGCGCACTTAACCCGAACATGCTGACGATCCATGAGTTGGGCAAACTGATTGGGCGCGCTCCCGCCACGATCAGAAAGGATCGTATGGCAACCCCCGGCCATCCGCTGTTCGGGAAGGCGATCAAGCGCGGTCCAGGCTCGAACAGCCCTCTGCTCTGGTGGCGTAGCGATGTGGAGGAATACTTCGCGGCGATGGGCCAGCGCGTCGACTGGTCTGCGATCGATGGACCGTCGGTGGAGGAGGCCCAAAGCGTCCCGCCGAGCTCACCGGACGCAACCGCGGTGCTCATGACCGTGGTTGTCGACCTCGCTGAGGGGATCGCTGGTGTCCTCCTCGATGTCGCAGCGAAGGCTCGGGCGGGCGAGTATGGCCGAAGCTGAGTGGGCAGTTACAGAGCTGATCTCCGCAACTGTGGGCATGAGGGCCACGATTGCAGGTGACCCAGATTGCCGACGGCGACAACGTGGCAGGTGGGGATCATTTTGTCGGCGCCGACAAAATGATCACGCCCTTCCTGAGCGCCACGCGATGGCGTCGGCGGGCAGGATCATCCAGCGGCACTTGCGCTTCCCGTTCGGCCCGTCCGGCTGGTAGGCGGGCAACTCCCCGCGCTGGCATGCCTTGAGGACGGTGTCGTACGACGGCGATGTGTGAGTGCCGGGACCCTTCCAGCCGAGCATCCGGGCGGTGTCCTCGACGGACAGGGGGATCTCGCCGGGCGGGTTGGCATTCATCGCGCTCCTATCTCGGTTGTGGCCTGCGCAACCCAGCGGGTTGCTCAGCTCCCTGGGGATACGCAACGCCGCGAGGTCATGGACACCCCTGTCCATGACCCTACTTCTGTGGCCACACGGTGGTCACAGACGATGTGTGTGACCACGGCAACCGGCGGCGATAGGAGGCATTCGACGACCTGATCTACCTGCAAAAAGTATCGCTTCGCGTTAAGGCATATCAACCGGCGGTGAGGGTGGATTCTGACTCATAATCCGCTGGTCGCGGGTTCGAGCCCCGCCCGCCCCACATCCTCCGCTCGTGGCCACGAGATGTCCCTCTGTACCGAAACGGTAGCGTTCGATCCCATGAGCACCCTTCGAGAAGTCGGTGACCGCGAGGCATGGCGTTGCTGGTTGTGCGACGAGCCTGTGGACCCCGATATGTCGGTCAACGACCCACGCGGTCCCAGCATCGACAGCATCAACACCGCGAAGAAGGGTGGCAAGGGGAAGGGTGGGGTCGAGCGACTCGCGCACCGGGCCTGCAACACCAAGAAGGGTGCCGTCAAACCCGTCGTGCCGTGGCCCGACCGGTTGTTCGTCGTCGACCCGGCGCCGATCATCGGTGTCGTCGAGCAGCTCACGCGCAAGGGTGGTCGCGTCGCCGTCGCCCGGTGCCCCGACAAGGCGGACGCGGAGGACGCCTCCGAATGGCTGCTCGATCGCTTGTCGCGCCTCGAGCCGGGAGTGCGGTTCGACACCCGGATCGAGTCGGCCGGCGGCGGGTACCTGGTGGTGCTGACGGCCTAGCCAGGAATCAGCACCAGTGTGGAGCGATCCGGTGACTCGGCGGAGACCTCGACCTCTGTGAGCACCGTTCCGTCGGATCTCAGCAGTGTGTAGCGGCCCGGCATGAGACCGGTGAACAGGAACCAGCCGTCGCTCGTGGTAACGAGGCTGCGATCGATGTTCTGATCGCACACGTCCAGGCCGATCAGCCGAACCGTGGTGGACGGATGAAAGACACCTCCGATCCGGCCGTGCGCCACCGCTCCGATCGCATCCGGTGGGTCCGGTCGGTCGCCGGCCTCGTCCGGGCGCCGGATGGGCGCGCCGTCCGGCGGTGCGCACACCGGGGCCGAGAAGTGCGACGACCGGGCATGCGCGACCGTCGGGTCGGCCCCATCCGCAGGGACAGGCCGGTAATTCGTCGCCGCGATAAGCACCCCTGCCCCCACTGCGGCGAACAGCATCCATCGGGCTCTTCGGATCGTTCCCCTGTGCAGCAACGGATCCACCTCCTCTCCGTAAGAGAACTTAGGAAAGTTGTTCTCGCCGAGGGTTATTCGGAACCGACGCTTCGATGGATCGTGACGATACCCGGCGCGGACGGGAAGGGCTATCGTCCGTGGAGGCGACGCACAGCAGCGGAATATAACGTTCGGACCGTCGAACCGTCGAAATCCTCTGTTGGCACAACGATTCGGACTAGTTTCGGGCGAGGGTGGTGCGCGGAAGAGGTACATTCGGCGTCCCGCACGGCAGATGTAGTTGCGCTGTTGTGTTCGGGCGACTCGGCGAGGAACGTCGGTACCGGAAATAATCGCCCCGGGAAGCGGTGTTGCGGGTTTCGTCGGCGTACTCACCGGCACCGAGTTGCTCGGAGCGGACTGCGGAACGAGGGGCACATGACGGTCGACGAGAAACCGACGACGCTCCGCCGGATGAACGGCCTCCTCGCAGGGATCCGTGACGGCACCGACGACGACACCCTCGCGGCAGGCGTCGTACTCGCCGCGACCGTGGTCGCTCTGGTCTGGGCCAACCTGGGCGACTCGTACGAGTCGTTCTGGCACACGCCGCTCAGCATCAGCATCGGCGACTACGGCATCGACCTCGACCTCAAACACTGGGTCAACGACGCGGTCATGACGCTGTTCTTCTTCGTCGTCGGTCTCGAGGTCAAACGTGAGCTGACCATAGGGGAACTCACCGATCGGACACGCGCAGCGGTGCCCCTGGTGGCGGCGATCGCGGGTCTGGCAGTGCCGGCGGCGTTGTTCCTGCTGCTCAACCCGAGCGGAGAGGCCGCCGGAGCGTGGGGTGTGGTGGTCTCCACTGACACCGCATTCGTGCTCGGTGCGCTCGCGTTGGTCGGACCGCGGTGCCCGGCCCGTTTGCGCGTGTTCATCCTCACCCTGGCCGTGGCCGACGACATCGGTGCCCTCGCCATCATCGCCTTCGTCTACACCGACGATCTGCAGCCGGTCTTCCTCATACCTGCGGCGATCGGGCTGCTGTTGATCCTGCAGTTCCGTCGGCTCGAGGTGTGGCGCGGCGTCGTCTACTTCGTCGTCGCGGCGGGCACGTGGGTGGCGTTCTACGAGTCCGGTGTGCATCCGACCCTCGCGGGTGTGCTGATCGCGTTGATCCTTCCCGTCTATCCACCGAGGCGCGGCGAGGTGGAACGCGCCGGTGAGCTCACGCGAGCGTTCCGGCAGTCACCCAACTCCGACTACGCGCGCGCCGCGCAACTCGGGGTGCTCCGCGCGGTGTCCGTCAACGAGCGTCTGTTGCGGCTCTACCAGCCGTACACGGCGTTCCTCGTGGTGCCGATCTTCGCTCTCGCCAATGCCGGTGTGGTGATCTCCGCCGAGACCGTCGGCGTTGCGATCCGGTCGCCGATAACGTGGGGCGTCGTCCTCGGTCTGGTGGTCGGCAAGTTGGTGGGCATCACCGCGGCCACTGCCGTCTTCGCGCGCCTGCGCCCCGGCAGCCTCCCACCGGGACTCACCCTCTCGCGCGTCGGTGGGGGCGCCGCGCTCGCCGGGATCGGGTTCACGATCTCGCTGTTCATCGTGGACCTGGTGATCGAGTCTCCCGAGGCGGCCAACGATGCCCGGATCGGTGTGCTCCTTGCGGCGATTCTCGCCACGGCACTGGGCTGGGCGCTGTTCCGGCTGTCCGATCGCCTGCATCCGCCGCAGGGTCCGGCAGGACTTTTGCTGCTGCGTCCGGTGGACCCGGACCGCGACCACGTGCGGGGGCCGCACGACGCCCCGCTCACGCTCGTCGAGTACGGAGACTTCGAGTGCCCGTTCTGCAGCAAGGCCACCGGCAGCATCCGCGACGTGCACAAGCACTTCGGCGACGACCTGCGGTACGTCTTCCGGCATCTGCCTCTCGACGAGCCGCATCCGCACGCGCGTTTCGCCGCCGAAGCGGCCGAGGCCGCCGCGGCGCAGGGGCGGTTCTGGGACATGCACGACCATCTGTTCGCCAACAGCGACGCCCTGTCCCGCGACGAGATCTACGAACACGCACAGCAGTTGGGTCTCGATATCGACCGGTTCGACGAGGACCTGCGCCTGGGGCGGCACCGGCACCGTGTCGAGGACGATGACCTCGACGCCGAGACCAGTGAGGTGTTCGGAACGCCGACCTTCTATCTCGGCGTCACCGGCTCGGATCTCACCCGGCACATCGGTCCCTTCGACGCGGCGACGCTGATCCGGCGGCTCGAAGAGGTGCGCGAGGGGTAGGGACGACACGATTCGGGTGGATCGGACCCCGGAAGCGGGGGTCGATCCACTGAAATCGGGGCGGACGGGCGGATCTACGAGGAGCCGAGCGGCTTGTCCCGGTTACCTCCCGAACCGGTAGCGAACGTCTCGACGATGTTGTGGCCGAGGCAATCCGGCCGCAACGGCGTGTACCGGCACTCCATGTGGAACCACCAGTGCTCCCACTCCGCACGCTCTTCCGGTGTCAGTTCCGGGGGTGCCTCGTCGGTGTCCGCAACGGGGGAGACGCCGGGCCGGAGGTAGATGTCGGCGCTTGCCGTCGCCGGCACTGCGAGCGCGATTGCGGCACAACCGAGCACGCCCGCGGCGAATCGCTTCATGAAAACCTCGAATCTCTCGTACGAACCTTCGGGGAAATCATTCCCCGGTGGGTCGCACCCCGCCATTCGAGACGAGTGGTTCGAGCCCGTCGAGGACGCGCCGCAGTCCGAACTCCCACGCGTGATCCGGGCTGTAGGCGGCGTTCATCTCCGCTCCGGCTGCCGCGCCCACCCGTTGCGCGAGCGGGTGTTCGTCGCCGAGATAGTGCGCCAATCGCTCGTTCCACCTGGCCCAGGTTTCGCTCATGTCGGGGGCGTGCGGATCGGGACGTCGCGCTCGCGCCGCACCGCGCACGAAGTCCGCGACGAACGTCAGTGCAGCATCGCGATCGATGTCGCCGAGGGATGTCCCGTCGAAGGCGTGGAGTTCGTAGTCGTACTTCGCGATCGTGCCGGGGCCGAGGGCCGTGCGCTGATCCTCGACGTCCAGCAGCCACCAGTGCGCGGCGTAATGCTCGAGTTCGGCTTCGGCGACGTGCCGTACCCGATCCCGCCACGACGGGGATTCGTAGCGCGCCCGGGGTTGCCGGGCGTGTACCCGGTCCACCATGAGGACGAGAAGGTCGTCGCGCGATCCGACATGGGTGTAGAGGGCCATCGCGGAAATCCCCAGGTCGGTTGCGAGGCGGCGGATCGTCACGGCCTCGAGGCCTTCCGCGTCGGCGACGGTGATGGCTGCGTCCACGGCGGATGCAGTGGTGACCTTGGCTTTCGGGCCGCGTGAACCGCCGGTGGGCGCGTCGGGATGGTCGCGCCACAGCAGGTCGATCAGATCGCGCGCCATAAGTGCCTCCCGGAATCTCGTCCTCGGGAGTACTCTATACGTCGTACAAGGTTTCTGTCGCGGGAGGTCTTATGAAAATCAACGCCACAGCGCTGTCGCTCAACGTCGCCGACACGGCCGCCTCGGCCGATTTCGCTATCCGGCACTTCGGCTTCACGGAGGAGATGTCGGCGGACGGATTCGTCTCGCTGAGTCACCCGGACGCAGGCTTCAACATCGTGTTCCTGCGTACCGGGCTGGCGACGTTCAAGCCGGAATCCGTCGCCGGACCGGCCGGGCAGGGCATGCTCATCGCCTTCGTCGTCGACGACGTCGACACCGAGTTCGCGCGCATCGCGGAGGCCGGTGCGACGGTGGTGACCAAGCCGGAGACCGAGCCGTGGGGCGAGCGGTACTGCCAGTTCGCCGACCCCAACGGGATCATCTGGCAACTCGTCCACTGGGTCTCCGAACCGGCCTGACCTGAGCGAGGTTCAGTCGAGGCAGAATTCGTTGCCCTCGGGGTCGCTCATGACGATGTGGCCGGCCCCGAACGGCGGCGCCGGGTCGTGACGTTCCAGGCGCGTGGCTCCGCGCGCGATGAGCCGTTCGGCCTCGGCTTCCAGGGCCGCCATGCGTTCGGCGCCGTCGAGTCCGGGCGCGGCACGCACGTCCAGGTGCACCCGGTTCTTGGCCTGCTTGCCCTCGGGCACCTTCTGGAAGAACAACCGGGGCCCTGCCTCGTCCGGATCGACGACCGCCGACGCGTCGTTGCGTCGTTCGAGCGGCACTCCCATCGCGTCGAGTGCGTCGTCCCACGAGACGAAATTGCCGGGCGGCTTCTGTATCTCGTACCCGAGAGCGTCGGCCCAGAACTCCGCGAGGGCTCCGGGATCGGCGCAATCGAACGTGATCTGGATATCGCGTGCCATGTCAGCTCGTCTCCTGTCGGGCTCGGGTACGGGAATGCAGGTAGAGGTCCCGCAGGAGGCAGACCTCGGACAGATGGTGGATGAGTTCGCGGTGGATGTGCAGGACCAGCATGCCCATCGGGTACTGCGCGTACGGTCCTTCCGCCTCACCGCACGGGCGGGCGAGTCCGTCTTCCCCGAGGGACTCGACGCCTGCGATCCACGTCGAGAGTTCGGTATCGAGCTGGGCGAGGGCCTCGTCCGCTGTCGCTGCGTACTCGAACGACGTGTAGTCGGTGGGGGTCCGCCCGAAGTGACTCGCATTGCGCATCGCCAGCACGCCGACGATCACATGCCCGAGCCGCCACGCGATGGTCGTGAACGGCGGTGGATCGGGTTCGGGGAACGCGAAATCGATGGTCATCGCTCCGGCTCCCCCCTGCACGGGAGCGGTACTCGTCCCGCGCGGCCGCACACTCCAACAGTCCGGTGCGGGCTCGAAGAAGTATTCGTCGTCGGTAAGGCCGTCGAGGCGGTGGCGGACCGGATAGTCGAGTTGCTGTCGCAGTAGGTGGTTCCATTCGAGTTCCGTCATGACTCCAGGCTGACGCATATTGCGGACAGATTCGGTCCGTGATCTGTGCGACCATCGTCGTATGACCGTCGAGTCGACCACCGAACGGGTCCTGCGGGTGCTGGCACTGCTGCAGAGCCGCCCGTCCTGGACCGCGGTCGAGCTCGCCGCGGAACTCGGCGTGACCGATCGCTCGGTGCGTCGCGACGTCGATCGTCTGCGTGCTCTCGGCTATCCCGTGCGCGCGACTCCCGGAGTCGGGGGCGGTTATCAGCTCGGAGCCGGCACGAGATTGCCGCCGCTGCTTCTGCACGACGACGAGGCGATCGCCACGGCGGTGTCGTTGCGACTGGCGTCGGGCAGCACGATCGCCGGCGCCGCCGAGGCGGCGCTGCGCGCACTGGCCAAGCTCGACCAGGTGATGCCACCACGCTTGCGCGAGGAGGTGCGGGCGATCTACGGCGCCACCGAGACCGTCGTCGGCGCGGGCACGGAGATCGACGTCGACGTGCTGATGGCCCTGGCCCGAGCCTGCCGCGACGCGACCCGTGTGCGGTTCCGGTACACCACCCGCCTGGACGCGGACGACGAGCGCACCGTGGAACCGGTACGGATGGTCGCCGCGGGACAGCGCTGGTATCTCATGGCCTGGGATGTCGACCGTGACGACTGGCGTACCTTCCGGCTCGACCGGATGCGCGAGGTGACACCCACGATGTGGCGGTTCCGGCCGCGGCAGCATCCTGATCCGGTGGCCTACGTCCAGCGGTCCGTGACCGAGTCGCCCTATCGGTACATCGCGCGGATCCGCCTGCGGGCCGACGCCGAACACGTGCGCGACATGGTGCCGCCACAGGTCGGGCGAGTCGAGGACGATGGGGACGGATGGTGCGTGCTCGTCGTCGGTGCGGACGACCCGGACTGGGTCGTGATGCACGTCGCGCGAATGGGTTTCGAGGCAGTCGTCCTCGAGCCACCGGAACTCCGGAAGGCTGCGGAACGGCTCGCGGCGCGCCTCGCCGCGATCGCCGCCCGTGTCGATCGGTGACGGGTCCTCGCATACAGACCCGTCGCATGGTTGTGTGGCGTAGGTGACGGCGAAGTGGCTCCGGCTCGGAGCAGACGGTCTCGGGTGGGCAGCGACCGCGACAGGCGCGGTCGGGCTCGCGCTCCATTTCAGTACGTCGTCGGCTCGGCCCCTGGTGCTCGCAGCGTCCGGCGCCTCGTATCTGATGGTCGGAGCGCTGATCGGGCTGGTGGTGTTCGGGGCTCGCCGTCACGTCATCGGAGTCCTCGCGGCGGCCGCGGTCGCCGCGCCGGCCATCTGGACACAGGCACCTCTCCACGTCGCGACAACCGCGTCCGGGACGGGACCCGACATCACGGTGATGCACGCGAACATCCTGTTCGACGGGGGTGCCGATCCGGACGTCGTCGTCGCCCGGGTCCGGGAGCGTGACGTCGACCTGCTCACGGTGAACGAACTCACCTCTGCGGGAGTCGAGGGGCTCACCCGTGCCGGTCTCGACGACATGTTGCCCCACCGATATCTCGTTCCCGGACAGCTGGCGTCGGGTACGGGAATCTGGAGCCGATTTCCGCTGTCGGACACCGTCGAACACGACGGGTTCATGTTCCACCAACTCTCCGCGGTCGCGGACGTACCGGGAGCGGGACAGGTCGCAGTGCACGCATTCCACCCCGTGCCGCCGGTCTTCGATACGCAGGACTGGGCCGCCGAACTGTCACGACTGCAGGACATCCTCGATCGGTCTCCGGCGGACGTCCCCGCGGTCGTCGGCGGTGATTTCAATGCGACTCAGGGCCATTCGCAATTCCGCGCGTTGCTCTCGGGGCGCTTCGCCGATGCTGCCGAGCAAGTGGGAGCGGGGACGGTGCGCACCTACCCGACCGACAAATCCGGCCCGCCGCTCGTCGCGATCGACCACGTCCTCGTCGCGGACGCGACGGCAACCTCGTTCGAGTCCGTCGAACTGCCCGGAGCGGATCACCTCGCGGTGGTCGCCCGGATCCGGTTGAGTCCCCGGGCGTGACGACGTGGGATCAGGGTTCGACGTTCATCGACTCGGCGAGGATCGGCCACGCCGTGCGCAGATCGTCCTCCCAGTAACCCCACGAATGCGTTCCGTCGGAGTCGAGTTCGGCCGTGACCGGGATGTCGAGGGATTCGAGCCGGTCCACCAGCTGTCGCGTGCAGATGTTCGTCGCGGCCTCGATCGCTCCGCCGGCGACGATCTGCGTGGCGAACGATTCGCCTGCCGCCCGTTCCTGGCCGGGGATGTCGTACGGGCCGGGTAGACCGTTGCGGCTCGACAGGTACAAGGCCTTGCCGCGCAGGCGTTCCGCATTGAGATAGACGTCGTGCTCGGCCCAGCGCGGACCGTCGGCCGGACCCCACATGTTCTCGACATCGCCCTTGCCGCGACGCTCGACGACGAGCTTCACGTACAGCTGTCCCACCGGGTCGCTGGTGCGCACGCATCCGCTGAAGGATGCCACACCGGAGTACAGGTCTCCGCTCTGGATCGCGAGGTCCAGCGCGGAACCCGCGCTCATGGACATCCCGATGATCGACTGCTTCCCGTCGGTGTCGAGCAGTTCGTCGACCACGGGCGGCAGTTCCTCGATGAGGAAGGTCTGCCATTGGTTGCGGCCGAGAACCGGGTCGTCGAGGTCCCAGTCGGTGAAGTAACTGAAGTTGCCGGTGGCGGGAACGACGACGTTGACGTCCTTGTCCGAGAAGAACTCGGCGATGTCGCTGCTCTCCATCCACCCGGTGCCGTCGATCACGCCGACACCCGCGCCGCCGAGGGCGTAGACGACCGGCCGCGGCTCGCTCGGGTCGGCCGGACGCAGGACGTCGAGCGGGACGACGGTGTCCATCGCCGGAGAGTAGACGCGGACAGTCCAGTGCTGGTCGGTCACTTCGTCGATACCGTCGACATAGGCGGTGGCGGGCTCGGTGCTGCCCGGAGCAGGGTCGGCCTGCGCGGTGACAGCGCCGGACACGAGGATGGACAGGCCTGTGAGACCGATCGTGAGGCCACGGAAACCACGACGGGACACGACGGATCGACGCACGGATGAACTCCTCGACTCGAATTGATGCTGATGAGTCGTTCCCCAGGCTCGACCCGCTGGGCTGGACAGTACCTTCCCCCGGTTGCGAAAAGTGCCCCGGGGTACTGTGATTCCCAACTCTCGGGACGCCGGAACGGGTTCGGCCGCCGCACCCGGGACCTGGTGCGGCGGCCGAACTTTCGAGCGGTTGAGTGGTACTCAGAGTGACAGGATCGATGCGGCTGCGGTGCCGGGTGCGCCGTAGACCTGAGCAAGACCCACCTTCGGCTCGCCCGGGACCTGACGCTCGCCCGCCTGACCGCGCAGCTGCAGAACCAGTTCGTGGACCTGGCGGATGCCGGAGGCCCCGATGGGTTCACCGTTGGCGATGAGCCCGCCGTCGGTGTTCACCGGGAGCGATCCACCTATCTCGGTCGCACCCTCGGCGATCAATTTCTCCTGGTCGCCGTCGGCGCACAGCCCGGTCTCGGCCATGTGGATGACTTCCGCTCCGGCGTCGGTGTCCTGGAGCTGAGCGACGTCGACATCCTCGGGACCGATTCCGGCGGCCTCGTAGGCGGCCTTCGCGGCGTAGACGGTGGGGGAGACGTCCTCCTCGACCGACGCCCACGTCGCGTGGACCTCGTACGCACCGTAGGTGCGCGTCCGAATCGCGGTGGAGCGCAGGTATACCGGCTTGTTGGTGGTGTACTTCGACACCAAGTCGCCGCGGCACATGATCACCGCGGCGGCACCTTCGTCCGGAGCGCAGAACATCTTCGCCGTGAGGGGGTAGTTGAGCATCGGGGACGACAGGATCTCCTCGATGCTGAACTCGGTGCGGCGGAAGGCTTTCGGGTTGAGCCCGCCGTTGCGGTAGTTCTTCGCCGCGACCCGGGCGAGCGTTTCGTGCGAGATGTTGTGGTCGATGGCGTAACGGTTCGCCTTCATGCCGAAGAACTTGGTGGTGACGAACTGCCCGTTCTCGGCGTACCAGGCGGGCAGGCCGAGCATGGCGGGGTCGGCGGTGAACGCGCCGCGGGGGTGCTTGTCGGTGCCCACCGCGATGCCGATGTCGTACTTGCCGGAACGGATCCCGTCCGCGGTCTGCTCGATCGCGCTCGCGGACGTCGCGCACGCGTTGAACACGTTGGTGAAGGGAATGCCGGTCAGGCCCACGAGGCGGGTGACGGCGTCGGTGTTGTCGACCTCGTAGCTGCCGCCGATGCCGAACTGGATGTCCTTCCAGGCGACACCCGAGTCCTCGAGGGCGAGCTGGATTGCGTCTGCGGCCATTTCGATGGCCGACTTGGCGCCGAATCTACCGAACGGGTGAAGGCCCACCCCGATGATGGCAACGTCGTTCATGATGTCGGGAACTCCTCGATGGGATGCGTGCGGATCAGATCGGCGCGAAGGCCCACGTGACGATGTCGGTGCCGTCGTCGTCGGTGTAGAAGGGGACGAAGGTGAGCTCGAGTTCCATGCCCGGGCGCAGTTTCTCCGGGTCGTTCTCCGTGAGGCGGGCCTCGACGCGGACCACGTCACCGAGTTGCACGAGTCCGAAGGCGAACGGCTCGAAGGTCGCCGCGGTCTCGTTGCCCGCGTAGGGCTGCTTCGGTACGAAGCCCTGCGTGGTCCACGCCACGAGCGTGCCGCGCCGCGGCAACGGCAGTTCCGAGATGTTCGCCCCGCTGCACCGGGGGCAGCGCGGCTGGGTGGGCCAGGTGGTCGCGGAGCAGTCGTCGCAGCGGCTGCCGATGAGCTGCGGGTTCTCTGCCGGCCACGTGGATACGTCGGGCGCGAGCGCCTTCGTCGTCATGGTTCGTCCTCCGTTGTCCGATGCCGATGCGGCGGCCCTCGCCGCGGTCGAACATGAGGATTACGTTAGACGGAAATGTCATTCTCTACAATGAGAGGATAAATATCGTTCGAGGCATCGACTCGTGGAGACGGGGACGGTCAGAACCGGCGCCTCCGCCGGGGAGGAGGTTTGCGTCGACCCGGCCGTGAGTGGTGCCGGTGTTGCTCCTCCTGTGCCGAGACCCCCACGCGGTACTCGTCGAGAACTCTCCGCATCGCGGCGATCGCGCGCTCCCGGGTACGCGGGTCGTCGATCTCGAGCAGCTGGTCGCGCAGGCCGGTGGCGAAATCGGCGTACTCGTTCTGCCAGTCGCGGCCGATCCGCACAGGCGCAGGCGGTGCGACGGTGGTGATGTGCTCGGCGGGAGCGCCCGCTGGGAGCCGGTACCGCGCGCCGATCTCCGGGACGACCACGCGGAGGTTTCCGTCGAGTTCGCGCAGCGACACCGTGAGGGCGGCGAGGGCGTCGGGTTCTCCGTGGTCGAGGAAGACCGTGCCGGAGATCGGCGCGCGCTGTGAGATCCAGCGCACCAGCTCGTCGCGGTCCGCGTGCGCGGAGTAGCTGTCGATCCGCCGGATCTGTGCTCGGATGTCGATGTCTTCACCCGAGATCCGGACCTTCGACGCGCCCTCGAGGATCACCCTGCCGAGCGTGCCCTGCGCTTGATAGCCGACGAACAGCACAGTCGAGTCGTGGCGGTGCAGATTGTTCCGGAGATGGTGCCGCACTCGTCCCGCCTCGCACATCCCGGAGGCGGCGATGATGATCGCGCGACGGAACGAATCGATTCGCATCGATTCCTCGGCGTCGGGGGTGTACCGGATACCGGGATGGCGGAAGACGTTCCGTCCCTCGAGGTCTTCGAGTTCGGCTGCGTGCCGGGCGAAGACCTCGGTGGCCCGGATCGCGAGCGGGGAGTCGACGAAGACCGGTACGTCGGGAATGCGCTCGTCGTCGAGAAGGTGGCCGATGTCGAGCAACAGCTCCTGGGTGCGTTCGAGAGCAAACGACGGGATGACCAGATTGCCGCCTCGCTCGAGTGCCTCGTTCACTTCCCGGGCCAGCAGATCGCGGCGCTCGGTGATGGTGAGCCGGGGTCGTGAGCGGTCTCCGTAGGTGGATTCGCAGACGATGTGGTCGATGCCGGTCGGGCCTTCCGGATCGGCATGGAACGCCTTCTGTTCCGGACCGAGATCGCCGGAGAACAACGTCCGCACGCCACCGGCCTCGACCTCCGCCGACGCCGACCCGAGGATGTGTCCGGCGTTCCACAGGCGGGCCCGGAAACCGGGCGTCGGCTCGAACCACTCTTCGAGGGGGACCGGCCGGGCGCGCGCCGCGGCGAGACGGGCGTCCTCCTCGGTGTAGATCGGGTGGAATTCGGCGCGGTTCGCGCGGTCGCGTCGCCGATTGCGGCGCTGGGCCTCGAACTCCTGGATGCGAGCCGAGTCGGCAAGCATGAACGAGAGCAATTCCGCCGTGGGGGCCGTGCAGAAGATCGGGCCGTCGAAGCCGCGGGCGACGAGCTTGGGGAGCAGGCCGCAATGGTCGATGTGGGCGTGGGTGAGGATCACGGCGTCGACCGACTCCGGGGGGAACGCGAACTCTGCGACGTTCAGGTTCTCGAGGCTGCGGGAGCCCTGGAACAGTCCGCAATCGATCAGGATCCGCGCGTCGCCGAGTTCGACCGTCGCGCACGAACCGGTGACGGTTCTCGCCGCCCCGTGGAAAGTGAGTTCCGGATTGTCGGACACGGCATCTCCTCGGACGCTCGGGCGGTGGTGACCCGCGGGACTGCCTCTCACCGTATCGAGCGCGGGTGTCCCACCGGACCGGGAAAGGATGTAGAACCTGTTCCAATTCTGTGCGATTGTGGCTATCGTCACGTGCAGAACCGGCAATGCGATGGAGGGCGAGCCAGATGAAGACCAAGGGTGCAGTGCTGTGGGGCATCGACGAACCGTGGTCGGTCGAGGAGATCGACCTCGGCGATCCCGTCGCGGGCGAAGTGCAGATCCGCATGGAAGCCGCCGGCATGTGCCATTCCGACCATCACATCGTCACGGGCGCAACCCCGATGCCGTCCTTCCCCGCCATGGGTGGTCACGAGGGCTCGGGTGTGATCACCAAGGTCGGTGACGGCGTGGTGGGTCTCGAGGTGGGCGACCACGTCGTGCTGTCCTTCATCCCTGCGTGCGGGCGGTGTCCGTCCTGTTCCTCGGGGCACTCGAATCTGTGCGACCTCGGGGCGGGACTGCTCAGTGGCCAGGCGATCTCCGACGGCACCTACCGCATTCAGGCCCGCGGCGAGAACGTGATCGCAATGTGCCTCCTCGGCACCTTCTCGCCGTACATGACGGTCAACCAGAGCCAGGTCGTCAAGATCGACAAGGACGTACCCTTCGAGCTCGCGGCGCTGGTCGGCTGTGGCGTACCCACCGGCTGGGGTTCGGCGACGAACATCGCCGAGGTCAAGGCCGGCGACTCGGTCGCCATCATCGGCGTCGGCGGTGTCGGCATGAGTGCTCTGCAGGGCGCCGTCGCCTCGGGTGCGCGCCACGTGTTCGCGATCGACCCGGAGCCGTGGAAGCGGGAGCAGGCGCTCAAGTTCGGTGCCACCCACACCTACGCCTCCATCGAAGAGGCCATCGTGCCCATCATGGAGATCACGTGGGGCCGCATGTGCCACTCGACGATCATCACCGTGGGCGAGATGAAGGGCGAGCTGGTCGATCCGGCACTGACACTCACGGCCAAGGGCGGCCGGTGCGTCGTCACGGCGATGGGCTACATGTCCGACATGGACGTCAAGCTCAACTCGTTCCTGTTCTCGATGCTGCAGAAGGACCTCAAGGGCAACATCTTCGGTGGCTGCAACGCGCGGGTGGACATCCCCAACCTGCTCGACCTGTACAAGTCCGGTCAACTGAACCTGGCCGACATGGTCACGCGCACCTACACCCTCGAGCAGATCAACGACGGATACCGGGACATGCTCGAGGGCAGGAACATCCGCGGCGTCATCCGGTACACCGAAGCCGACTGGTGACCGGCACCGACCGGTGACCTCCCCCCGCCGGGCCGTCTCGTAGGCTGGTCGCGTGCACAGCCTCGATCTGATCAGCGACTGGCCTGTCGACCGTTCCGCCGCAGCGGTGGTGACCCGGGACGGCGGAACGGTCGCGTCGACGGGAGATCTCGACGAGGTCTTTCCGCTCGCGTCCGTGACGAAGCCGCTCGTGGCGTATGCGGCGCTGGTGGCGGTCGAGGAGGGCGCGATCGAACTCGATCAGCCTGCGGGCCCCGAGGGGTCGACGGTGCGGCATCTGCTCGCCCACGCCTCGGGTCTGGCGTTCGGTGAGCGCACCGTGCAGACCGAACCCGAGAGGAAGCGCATCTACTCGAGTGCGGGCTTCGAGGTTCTCGCCGAACTCGTCGAGACGGAAACCGGTATCGAGTTCCCGGAATACCTTCGGCAGGCGGTCTTCGAGCCGCTCGGCATGCGGTCCTCCTCCCTGCCCGGACCGGCCGGCCACGGTGCGCAGTCGTCGGTGGCCGATCTCGCTCTGTTCGCGCGCGAACTGCTCACCCCGGTTCTGATCTCGCGTGAGACGGTCGCCGAGGCGACCGCAGTGCAGTTCCCGGGGCTGAACGGACTCGTGCCGGGTTACGGGATGTTCAAGCCCAACGACTGGGGTCTCGGATTCGAGATCCGCGGCGAGAAGAATCCGCATTGGACCGCCACGCGGAATTCACCGCGCACTTTCGGTCATTTCGGTCAATCGGGGACATTCATTTGGGTAGATCCCGAAATTTCCGTCGCCACTGTGGTACTTACTGATCGTGCGTTCGGAGATTGGGCGAAACCGCTCTGGCCCGCCGTCGGCGACGCGATCATCACCGAATTCACATAAACCTCTCTGGTTCGCTGGCGAAACACACGCCACACGGGCACACTTGTACGCAGCCTGCATGGAGAAGCCTTGATCGGCGAAGGTCGTTGGGGAAGACGTCCTGGTCGAATCGGAGGTGAATGTATGCGCGCATCCAACCAATTCGCGGATGCCACGGCGGGGGTGATCTATGTCCACTCCTCTCCGGCGGCCGTGTGCCCGCACATCGAGTGGGCGCTGGCCGACATCCTCGACTGCCGGCCCGATCTCGCGTGGACGGGTCAGCCCGCCTCACCGGGGCTACTGCGCACCTGCGTCGACTGGGTCGGGCCCGTCGGCACGGCCGCGCGACTCGCCGACGTGCTGCGCTCGTGGCCGATGCTCCGCTTCGAGATCACCGAGAACCCCAGCGAGGGTGTGGACGGCGAACGCTTCAGCTACGTCCCCCGTTTGGGCCTGTGGCGGGGGACCACCAGTGCCAACGGCGACATCGTCGTCGGAGAGATGCGTCTGCGCGCCATGCTGTCCTCCGCCTCCGATGTCACGAGCGAACTGCACCGCGCCCTCGGGACGGCATGGGACGAGGAACTCGAGCCGTACCGCAGCGGCGACGAAGGCGCCCAAGTGACGTGGCTCCGCCGGGACGTCGGCTGACCGCGGTCCGCCGCCCCGATATCACGACCGGAACGCACTCCACAGCTTTCTGATACGAGAACACCGGCATCGCTCCGAGGAGCGATGCCGGTGTTCTTCTGCCGTAGAAGCGCCGTTTCAGAGCGGAATGTTCTTGTGGCGCCCGCGAACCGCAGGGGCGGCGGCGAGCGCAGCGGCCAGGGTGCTGCGCGTGGTGGCCGGATCGATCATCTCGTCGACGACGCCGATGGCCATCGCGCGCCCGACGCCGCCGGCGATCGCCTCGTGCTCCGCGGCGAGCCGGTCGTGCAGGGCCTCGCGCTCCTCCTCGGGAGCCGCGGCGAGGGCTTTCTTGTGGAGGATGCCCACGGCGGCCTTCGCGCCCATCACGGCCACCTCGGACTCCGGCCACGCGTAGACGGCGGTGGCCCCCAGCGCCCGCGAGTTCATCGCGATGTACGCGCCGCCGTAGATCTTGCGCGTCACGAGCGTGACGCGGGGAACCTTCGCCTCGGCGAATGCGTGGAGCAGCTTGGCGCCGCGTCGCACGACACCCTCCCATTCCTGGCTCACCCCGGGAAGGTAACCGGGGACGTCGACGATCACGACGAGCGGAACACCGAAGGCATTGCACATCCGCACGAATCGCGCTGCCTTCTCGGCGCTCTCGGAGTTGAGGCACCCACCGAGTCGGAGCGGGTTGTTGGCGATGACGCCGACGGTGCGGCCGCCGAGACGACCGAAGCCGGTGACAATGCTGCGAGCCCAGCCGGCCTGGATCTCCTCGAAGGCGGACTCGCCGTCGACGTTGTCGAGCAGTTGGTGGACGATCGGGCGCACGTCGTATGCGCGTCGCGGCGACTCGGGCATCAGTGCCCGCAGGTCGGTGTCGCCGAGTGCCGCTGCGGCGACGTCGAATTCGCCCTGCTCGGCGAGCATCGACACGAGACGGCGTGCCCGGTGCAGGGCGTCGGGCTCGTCGTGCGCGGCGATGTGGGCGACACCGGACTTCTTGGTGTGCGTGTCGGGGCCGCCGAGCGACTCCATGTCGACCTGCTCGCCGGTGACGCTGCGCACCACGTCCGGTCCGGTGACGAAGACACGGCCCTCGGGGGCCATGATGACGATGTCGGTCAGGGCCGGGCCGTAGGCGGCACCGCCGGCCGCGAAGCCGAGAACGACGGAGATCTGGGGGACGAGACCGGACGCGCGCACCATGGCCTCGAAGACCAGGCCGACGGCATGGAGGGCCTCGACGCCTTCGGCCAGACGCGCACCACCGGAGTGGAAGATGCCGACCACGGGGATCTCGTGGTCGATGGCGTGGTCGATGGCGGAGACGATGTGCTTGCATCCCTCGACGCCCATGGCACCACCCATGACGGTGGCATCGGAGCAGTACGCGACCGTCCGGATGCCGTCGACGTCGCCGACGGCGGCGAGGACGCCCGACTTGTCGCGGCTGTGCAGCAACTCCAGGCTGCCCGGGTCGAACAGTTTCTCGAGACGGGCCAACGGATCTCTGGGGTCCACCGACGTCTCACGCAGGGTGGCTGGATCCAGGATGGTCATCGGGTACTCCTCGGGCAGACGCGGTGGTGGTGGGCTGTGGTGGAGGCTCCGGGCGGAGCCTCCACCACAGGGGCGGACAGGCGTCGACGGTCAGGCGCGACCGAATGCGAGCGCCACGTTGTGCCCACCGAAACCGAACGAGTTGTTCAGCGCGAAATCGATCCGGCCGGAACGCGGTTCGCCCTTGACCACGTCGAGATCGATCTCTGGATCCTGGTTCTCGAGATTCAGCGTGGGCGGGATGACCCCGTCACGCAGCGTCAGGACCGTGAGTACTGCTTCGAGTGCACCCACCGCACCGATCGAATGACCGAGCGCGGACTTGGGGGCGTAGATCGCGGCGTGGTTGCCCACGGCCGCGTTGATGGCCTTGGCTTCGGCCACGTCGCCGATCGGGGTGGCCGTCGCATGCGCGTTGACGTGCCCGATGTCGGCCTTGGTGAGCCCGGCGGTCTCGATCGCCCGCCGCATGGCCCGTGCCGCACCCGTGCCTTCCGGATCGGGGGCGACGATGTGGTATCCGTCGGAGGTGATGCCGGCGCCGAGGACGCGAGCGTGGATGGTCGCTCCGCGTGCCTTGGCGTGCTCCTCGCTCTCGAGGACCATCAGCGCGCCGGCCTCGCCGAAGACGAAGCCGTCGCGGTCCTTGTCGAACGGGCGCGACGCGCCACGCGGGTCGTCGTTGCGGGTGCTCAGCGCCCGCATCATCGCGAAGCCCGCAGTGGCGACCGCGTCCAGCTGACCTTCGACACCACCGGTGACGACGATGTCGGCGTCGCCGAAGGCGATCATCCGGTACGCGTTGGCGATCGCCTCGGATCCGGACGAGCACGCCGAGACCGGGGTGATCACCCCTGCGCGAGCACCGAGTTCGAGGCCGACGGTGGCCGACGGCCCGTTCGGCATGATCATCTGCACCGCGAACGGCGAGACCTTGCGGTAGCCGCCCTCACGGAGCTTGTCGACGGCGTCGATGAGCGACTCGCCACCACCGAGACCCGTACCGATGACCACACCGAGACGGTCCTTGTCGACCTCGGGGCTGCCGGCGTTCTGCCAGACGGTGCGCCCGAGGGTGAGCGCGAGGCGCTCGACGAAGCTCATGCGGCGGAGCTCGACGCGGGACAGGCCCTCGTCGGGGCTCACCTTCAGAGTTCCGCCGATGCGCACCGGCAAGTTGTACTCGTCGACGAATCCGCCGTCGATGGTGCCGATCCCGCTCTCACCGGCCAGCAGTGCCTTCCAGGTGGAGTCCACGTCGCCGGCGATCGACGTCGTGGCCGCGAGGCTGGTGACGACGACGTTGCGGAGTGCCCGAGGAGAAGGGGAGGTCACAGCAGAACTCATTCGTTGTCGTTCGTGGCCTGAACGCCTGCGGCCTCGAGCTTCTGGATGTAGTTCACGGCGTCGCCGACGGTGCGGAGACCGGCGAGATCCTCGTCGGGGATCTTCACGCCGTACTTGTCCTCGGTCTGGACGGCGATCTCGACCATGGACAGCGAGTCGATGTCGAGGTCGTCGACGAAGGACTTGTCGACGGTCACCTCGGAGGGCTCGATGCCGGTGACCTCTTCGATGATCTCGGCGAGACCGGCGATGATTTCTTCCTGGGTGGCGGCCACGATGTGGCTCCCTTCTCGATCTGTCGACTATGTCGTTCGAAACCGGCCGGATGTTTCCGACCGGGGGTCCGGGGATGTCCCGGTGAGGTGCCCGTGCTGCGCGACGGCGCGCGCAGCAACCTAACCGAGTTGAAGACTTTCGGCCAGAGCGGAGATTTCCGCGGGGGTCTTGAGGGCGACGGTGGGCGTGCCACGCATCTCGCGCTTGGCGATGCCCACCAGCGTGCCGGCGGGGGGAAGCTCGACGATCCGGCTCACCTGCGCGTCGCGCAGGGAGACGGTGCACAGATCCCACCGGACGGGCCGGGTGACCTGGGCTGCGAGACGTTCGAGGGCGTCGGCTCCGGAGGTGACGGGCTTGCCGTCGTAGTTCGACAGCAGCGTGTGCGTCGGATCCGAAGGGGTGATCTTCGCCGCAGCAGCGGCCACGGCGTCCTGGGCGGGTGCCATGAATCGGGTGTGGAAGGCGCCGGCGACCGGCAGAGCGCGGACACGGGCCTTCTCGGGCGGGTTCGCAGCGAGTTCCTCGAGCGCGGTCAGGCGCCCTGCTGCGACGATCTGGCCGGCCGCGTTCATGTTGGCGGGGGTCAGGTCCAACTCGGCGAGGCGCGCGAGCACCTCGTCCTCCGCGCCGCCGAGGACGGCGGACATTCCGGTGGGTTCGATCGCGCACGCACGGGCCATCTCGGCCCCGCGGATCGCGGCGAGGGCGACGGCGTCGTCGGCGCTGATGACACCCGCGATGGCGGCCGCGGCGAGTTCGCCGACCGAATGGCCGGCGACGATCGTGTCGGCGGGCACGAGGCCGCGACGGTCGAGATCCTCGAAGGCGAGGAGTGCGGAGGCCACCACGAGCGGTTGGGTCACTGCGGTGTCGGTGATCTCGTCGGCGGTGGCGGTGGTACCGAGCCGCGCGAGGTCGAGTCCCGCCGTCTGCGACCACTGGTCGATGCGGTCGCGCGCTCCGGATTGCTCGAGCCACGGGGCGAGCATTCCGGGTGTTTGAGACCCCTGGCCGGGGGCAAGCAGCGAAATCACGATCACCAGAGAACACCGGAAACCCGTGCCCGCGAGATGTCGGTAGCGATGAAAGCTGGCCTCTCGATTTGTGGGGTTCCCACAAATCTGCACGTCGGTGCTCGCTATCGGGCGAAAGGCCCGGGACGTTACGTGTCCGATTCGCGAATTGTGAATCGAGTGGCAGGTGGTGCAGGCGATCTCAATTCGTTATGGCTTCGTGCCAGGCGACCTACCGTCGCCGCGATCCGGAGCACGTACCCATCGCGGGGATTTGTGGGATCCCGACCCGTCACTTCTGTGATCCGCTTCAATCGATACCGCACGGTATTTGGATGAACAAACAGCTTCCGGGCGCAAGTCTCGACAGCACCGCCACTGTCGAGGTATGCGTCCAGCGTGTCCGCGAGGGACGGTCCGGCGGCCGCCAGCGGGGCGACGACGAAGTCCTCGAGCGCGGCGATCGCACCGGGATCGCCGAGCAGCGCTCGCTCCGGCAGCAACTCCGCGGCGTGCACCGGCCGGGGAGCCCCCGGCCAGCCCACCACAGCCTCCATGCCGGCGAGCGCTTCGACGGCGGAGACGTGCGCGGTCGCCAGTGTGGGTGTCGTCGGGCCGATCACCACCGGGTCGTCCGAGAACGCACGCATCAGCTCGGTGCGGAAGGTCGCCGCATCCGCCGAACCGTGCAGGTCGCCGCTGACCACCATCACCAGACGTTCACCCTGCACCACGGCCAAGGCCGCGCGCCCGTGCTCCTGGGCGACGGTGTGCACGGTGGTGATCACCGAGACGCCCTGATCAGGTGGGGGAGTGCCGACGATCACCGTCGCCGGGGCCGTGGCATCCCAGTTGAGGGTCGCGGCCCGCGACTGCATGTCCGGACCGGTGTCCCCGCGCACCACGGCGTCGACGACGAGCGCCTCGAGCCGGGTGTCCCACGCCCCCCGCGACTCGGCAGCCCCCGCGTACACGGCGGCCGCGGCGAAGCCGAGTTCGCGTCCGTACCGGAGGATCGCCTCCGTGAGCGCCACCAGCTGTTCCTCGTTACGGGCGAGGGCCGGCAGCCACTGTTCGAAGAACTCCATCGCGGCGCGGACCATGTCCACCGTCTGACGCAGCGTCAGCCGTCGTGCGAGATCCTGCGGGATCATCTGGAAGGCATCGAGACTGAACCGCAGGTCGCTGTCGGGATTGCGTACCCATTCGAGGAAATCGACCACCGACGTCTGGATGACCAGTTGCACCGTCGAGCGTTGCGACGCGTCGAGATCGGCGAAGAACGGCAACTGCTCCTGCATGACGTGCACGGCCTCGGTGGACAGACGTCCCGAGAACTGTTTGACCCGACGGAGCAGAGCGTCGGGCAGCGGTGCCCGCTCGGGACGCGAAGGCGGTACCGGGCGCTCCCTGTGAGCGCCCGGTACCTGCCCGGTCCGGCGGAGTTGCGGCTCGTCGACCATGGGACGAAAGTACCCGTCGGTCGCGAGCCGGCCGTCACGCCACTACGGACGTGACGTCGAGGTGGGTCAGGCGACGCCCGGATCCGCCATCGACACCGGGGCGGCCGTCACGTCGTCGATCCGGTAGGTGCGGGCCGCCTCGACAGCCTTCTCCCGGTCGACGGCACCTTCGCGGCCCAGTGCTGCGAGCACCGCGACCACCGTGGACTCGGCGTCGATGTTGAACACCCGGCGCGCGGCACCACGAGTGTCGGAGAAGCCGAAGCCGTCGGCCCCGAGCACCGTGTAGTCGCCGGGCACCCACTTGCGGATCTGGTCGGGCACCGCACGCATCCAGTCGGAGACCGCGACGAACGGACCGGCCGCGTCGTTGAGCACCGACGCGACGTAGGGCACCGGAGCTTCCTCACCCGGGTTCAGCAGCGCCTGGCGATCGCACTCGACGCCGTCGCGGCGCAACTCGCCCCACGAGGTGACGGACCAGACGTCGGCGGACACGCCCCACTCGTCGGCGAGCATCTGCTGCGCGCGCAGCGCCTCGGGCATCATCACGCCCGAGACCAGGATCTGCGCCTTCGGGCCGGATTCCGCACCCCGCTTGTACAGGTAGATACCGCGGAGCAGACCGTCGACGTCGAGATCCTCCGGCTCGGCCGGCTGCGAGTACGGCTCGTTGTACACGGTGATGTAGTAGAAGACGTCCTCACCGCCGAAACCGTCGACACCCTCGGTGCCGCCGTACATCCGCCGCAGACCGTCGCGGAAGATGTGGGCGATCTCGTAGGAGAACGCCGGGTCGTAGGTGACCGCGGCGGGGTTGGTCGACGCGAGCAGCAGTGAATGCCCGTCGGCGTGCTGCAGGCCCTCACCGGTCAGCGTCGTGCGGCCCGCAGTGGCGCCGAGCACGAAACCGCGGGCCATCTGGTCGGCCGCCGCCCACAGACCGTCGCCCGTGCGCTGGAAACCGAACATCGAGTAGAAGATGTACACGGGGATCATCGGCTCGCCGTGCGTCGCGTAGGACGTACCGACCGCCGTGAAGGACGCCGTCGAACCGGCCTCGTTGATGCCCTCGTGCAGGATCTGCCCGACTTCGCTCTCCTTGTAGGCGAGCATCAGGTCGGCGTCCACCGAGGTGTACAGCTGACCGTTGCGGTTGTAGATCTTCAGCGACGGGAACCACGAGTCCATACCGAAGGTGCGAGCCTCGTCCGGGATGATCGGCACGATGCGCTTGCCGATCTCCTTGTCGCGCAACAGCTCCTTGAGCACGCGCACGGTCGCCATCGTGGTGGCGACCTCCTGCTTGCCCGAACCCTTGCGGACCACGTCGTAGGTCTTCTCGGCGGGCAGCGGCAGCGGCTTCGGGTTCGTACGGCGCTCCGGCAGGAAGCCGCCGAGCGACCGGCGGCGCTCGAGCATGTACTGGATCTCGGGCGACTCGGAACCGGGGTGGTAGTACGGCGGCATCTTCGGATCCTTCTCGAGCTCGGCATCCGAGATCGGGATCCGCTGAACGTCGCGGAAGTACTTGAGGTCCTCGAGGGTGAGCTTCTTCATCTGGTGGGTCGCGTTGCGGCCCTCGAAGTGCTTACCGAGCGTGTAGCCCTTGATGGTGTGCGCGAGGATCACCGTCGGCTGACCCTTGTGCTCCATCGCGGCCTTGTACGCCGCGTAGATCTTGCGGTAGTCGTGGCCGCCACGCTTGAGATTCCAGATGTCCTGGTCGGACAGGTCCTTGACCAGTTCCTTCGTCCGCGGGTCGCGGCCGAAGAAGTGCTCGCGCACGAACGCGCCGTCGTTCGCCTTGTACGTCTGGTAGTCGCCGTCGGGCGTGACGTTCATGAGGTTGACCAGCGCGCCGTCCTTGTCGGCGTGCAGCAGGGCGTCCCACTCGCGGCCCCACACGACCTTGATGACGTTCCAGCCGGCGCCGCGGAAGAACGACTCCAGCTCCTGGATGATCTTGCCGTTGCCGCGCACCGGGCCGTCGAGGCGCTGCAGGTTGCAGTTGACGACGAAGGTCAGGTTGTCGAGACCCTCGGTGGCCGCGACGTGCGCCAGACCGCGCGATTCCGGCTCGTCCATCTCGCCGTCGCCCAGGAAGGCCCAGACATGCTGGTCGGAGGTGTCCTTGATGCCGCGGTCGTGCAGGTAGTGGTTGAACCGCGCCTGGTAGATCGCGTTCATCGGGCCCAGGCCCATGGACACCGTCGGGAACTCCCAGAAGTTCGGGAGCAGGCGCGGGTGCGGGTACGACGGCAGGCCGCCGCCGAGCGAGGCATGGCTGTGCTCCTGACGGAAGCCGTCGAGTTGCTCGGTGCCGATGCGGCCCTCGAGGAAGGCGCGCGCGTAGATGCCGGGGGAGGCGTGGCCCTGGATGAAGACCTGGTCGCCGCCGCCGGGATGGTCCTTGCCGCGGAAGAAATGGTTGAAGCCGACCTCGTACAACGCGGCCGACGAGGCATAGGTGGAGATGTGGCCACCGACGCCGACACCCGGACGCTGCGCGCGGGTGACCATGATCGCCGCGTTCCACCGGATGTACGCGCGGTAGCGGCGCTCGACCTCCTCGTCACCGGGGAACCACGGTTCGCTCTCGGTGGGGATGGTGTTGACGTAGTCGGTGGAGGTCAGGGCGGGAAGGGAGACCTTGCGCTCGTTGGCGCGCTCGAGCATGCGCAGCAGCAGGTAGCGTGCGCGGGTGGGGCCTGCGGCCTCGAGCATTCCGTCGAACGACTCGAGCCACTCGCCGGTCTCCGCCGGATCGATGTCCGGCAGGTAGGAGGCCACGCCTTCGCGGATCACCCGGACTCGGTTGTCCTTGGTCGATGCCGGCTTGGCCGAGGAATCCGGTCCCGACGCGCCCGGTGCGGCGCCTTGTCGGGAATCGGATCCGTGGATCAGGTCTGTCAACGTCTGCTCCTCATCGTGGTGGGCGCGTAGGTGGAGCGCCCTCTCCGTCGGCCGGCTCTTGTGGGAGCCGACGCAATCGACATCTGAACATGATGCACCCCTCATCTTCCCCCATCCGGAACGAAGGATCACGTCGTGGTCCGGCCAACCGGACGGATCGGGCACGGTGCGAGGTGGTGCAATAGGTCTCTTCCGAAAGATTCTCCCGCTTTTCCCAGCGATTCGGGTTGCGTTGAGGCTTCCGACGATGTTCGCTTTGACCAATTGATCGTCACGTCGGTACGCGGAGCCCGCTTCGCGCACCACAACCCTGAGGAGGAACCACCGTGGTCGCCGCGGCGGATGCCAAGAACTATGTTTCCAAGCTCGGTATCACTCACGACCACGTGGTGCAGGAACTCGGTTGGGATGAGGACACCGACGACGAGTTGAGGGCTGCGATCGAAGAGGTCACCGGTACCGAACTGCTCGACGAGGACTCCGACGAGGTCGTCGACGTCGTACTGCTGTGGTGGCGCGACAGCGACGGCGACCTGGTGGACACCCTCATGGACGCGATCGGCCCCCTCGCGGACGAGGGCGTCGTGTGGGTTCTGACCCCCAAGACCGGGCGTCCCGATCACGTGGAGCCCAGCGAGATCGCCGAATCGGCCACCACGGCCGGTCTCACCCAGACCACGGCCACCAACCTCGGGGACTGGATCGGCAGCCGCCTCGTCCAGCCCAAGGCCGGCCGTCCCCGCCGCTGACCCGGCTCCCCAGAACGAAGGATCCACACGCATGCCGATCGCCGTGGGCGCCGAAGCCCCCGATTTCACTCTCAAGGACCAGAACAACCAGGAAGTGACGCTGTCGAGCTTCCGGGGCAGCAAGAACGTGCTCCTGGTCTTCTACCCGCTCGCCTTCACCGGCGTCTGCCAGGGCGAGCTGTGCGCCGTCCGCGACGACCTGCCCACTTTCGAGAACGACGACACCGCCATCCTCGCGGTCTCGGTCGGCCCGTCGCCGAGCCACAAGATCTGGGCGGCCGAGCAGGGCTACACCTTCCCGCTGCTGTCCGATTTCTGGCCGCACGGCGAGGTCGCGCAGGCCTACGGTGTGTTCAACGACAAGTTCGGGTTCGCCAACCGTGGCACGTTCGTCATCGACAAGGACGGCATCGTGCAGTTCGCGGAGGAGAACCAGCCCGGAGAGCCCCGTGACCAGGGAGCTTGGGCCAGAGCGCTCGCCGCGCTAAAGTCCTGATGCGAAGTCGGCGGCATCTACCGCCGTCTTTCGGGCGTGTAGCTCAGTGGTAGAGCTCTGGTTTTACACACCAGCGGTCGGGGGTTCGAAACCCTCCGCGCCCACAATCCTGTTTTCGCGATTCTGGTGGATCGAGCCCCGCCCAGCGGGGTCGGCTCCACACAACTCCAGGTTCCGGCGTTTTCGTGCGGAAGGGAGTCGTGGGGCGTCAGTCGCGCGGTTCCGCCGCGGTGCGGTAGGCGACGTCCAGCAACTCCACGAAGTGGTCGTCGAGCTCGTCGACGGACGAGACGCTCAGCCGGTGCGTCGTCACCGGCCCCTTCTTCGGGAACGCCTCGCGCAGGGTCGCGTGGTGGATCCGCCGGGGGAGATCCAGGGCCACCTCGAGACGCGAGGCGTAGACGAACGCCGCCGCGAAGGGCAGAAGACCCCGCGACCAGGAGATCTCCGACGCGTGCACACGCTCGGAGACGTCGTCGCCGAGGCCGAGGATCAGGGCCCGCACGTGCCGGAACACGTCGACGGCGACCGGATCCTTGTCGGCCAGGTAGTCGTCGACGGTCGTGTACATCGGGAGCTCCTCGAATCGGGGCAGGGTGGTCGGCTCGGTCACCGCGGCCGGCCGTATCGATCGGCGAGCTTCTCGCTCGCGGTGCGTGGCACCGCTTCCACGGGAGCCCCGGCAGCGTCACCACCGGCCTCCGGGTTCTTTGCCTTCTTGCGCTCCCGCATCTCGGCCCACACGAAGTAGCCCAGACCGAGCGGAGCCATGATCCCGAACGCCAGCCACTGCAGGCCGTACGACAGGTACGGACCGGAGTCGAGCTGGGGGAGGGGGATCATCCCGAGACCACCGGCCTGGTCGGCGTCGAGCTGCAGGTAGACGTCCTCGAGGTCGAGACCCGTCACGGCAGCGACCTGCGGGGCGTCGATGTAGTAGACCTGCTGGTAGCCGGCGTCGAAGAAGGGGTCCTTGCCGTCGACTGTTCCCTCGGACATCCGGATTCGGGCGTCGAGCGTGACGGGGCCCGACGGCGCGGCCGGGATCTCGGGGATCTCGGTGCCGCGGACCGGCCGCACGTAACCGCGGTTGACGAGGATCGTTCCGCCGGAATCAAGTGCGAACGGGGTCAGCACCTCGTAGGCAGGCTGCGACTCGACGCTGCGCAACCGTACGAGCACATCCGACTCGGGCAGGTAGGAGCCCTGCGCGAGCACACGGCGCCATTCGTCCTCGATCGTCGGGCCGTCGCCGTCCAGCAGTTCGGCGACGGGAACCGGATCCTGCGCCATCGACGCAGCGATACGACCGTTGCGGTCCTCGGTGCTCGTGTTCTTGCCGAGCTGCCACGGCGCGAGGACCGTGAAGCACGCATAGGCGAAACCGACGACCACCAGCGCCAGGACCAACCAGCTGGGGCGTAGGAGAAATGTCAATCGGCGCACAGATCCACGGTAGCCGGTGAGGTGCGTCTCACCACTGTCGCACCCGCTCGAGCAGACCGGGAACCGCGGCTTCGATCTGCTCACGGACCTGCTCGAACTCGTTCAGGGAACCGTAGTACGGATCGGGCACCGAATCGTCGTCGGCGTCGGGATCGAACGATCGCAGCAGTACACGGCGATCGGAGGGGACACCCAGCCGCGCCAGCGCCCGCTCGTGTGTGGTGGTCATGGCCACGACGAGGTCGGCGGACAGGTGTTCGGCCCCGAGCTTCGCGGCTCGGTGACCGGTGGGATAGCCGTGCCGCTGCAAGACCGCGTCGGTCCGCGGATCCGCCTCGGACCCGACATGCCAGCCGTGGGTGCCGGCGCTGCTGACGCGGACCCGGTCGTCGAGTCCTTCCCGGCGCAGATGTTCGGCGAAGATCTTCTCGGCCATGGGCGACCGGCAGATGTTGCCGGTGCACACGAAGGTGACGTGGAAACGGCCGTCAGCGCTCACCGGTGAGCACCTCGCGTAACTCCTCGACCGAGGCGGTCGTCCGCGCCGCCGCGCGACCTTCGGTCGGGGTTCCGTAACCCCACTCGACGAAGACCGTGGGGATACCGAAGCGTCCCGCACCGTGGATGTCGTGCTCGCGGTCGCCCACCATCACCACTCCCGTCGTGCCGCCGGCCGCGGTCTCCCGCGGATCGATTCCGAGGGCGGCGAGGCTGTGCGCGACGACCTCCCACTTGTGTCGCCGGGAGCCGTCGTCGCTGGCACCGCCGATGAACTCGAAGTATCCGGTCAGACCGAAGTGGTCGAGGATCCGCTCGGCGAACGCCTGGGACTTCGACGTCGCGACGGCCAGTCGGCTACCGGCCCCACGTACTGCCTCGAGCGCCGATTCGATGCCGTCGAAGACCGCGTTCTCCGCCCATCCGGTGGCGGAGTAGTAATCCTTGTACGCGGCGAGCCCCGCAGCGACCTGCTCGTCGTCGAGTCCGAGCTCGTGCAGCGTGTCGCGCATGGGAGGTCCGAGCAGCCACTGCAGGTCGCCGTCGGGTGCCTCGAAACCGGTCGTCTCGGCGGCGTGGAGGAATCCGTTGATCACCCCGGTCGCGGAATCGGTGAGCGTCCCGTCCAGATCGAACAGGACGACGGGAGCGGGGAGCACGAGCGGCTGGGTGGTGGCGAGAGCGGTCACCGGCCCATTCTCCCCGTTCGTCCGGTGTCCCGCCGCGTAGGGTCGTGCGCGTAGGAGAGAGCGGATCAGCTGGAGGTGGACGTGACGGCGGCGACGCTGCGTGAGGTGATCGACGTTCTGGAGACGGCCTACCCGCCGTCCCTCGCGGAGAGCTGGGACTCGGTGGGACTGGTCGCCGGCGACCCCGACGAGCCGGTGCGCAAGGTGCTGCTGGCGGTGGACGCCACCGCGGCGGTCGTCGACGAGGCACTCGAGTGGGGTGCGCAGCTGCTGCTCGTGCACCATCCGTTGTTGCTCCGCGGCGTGGACACCGTGGGCGCACACACCCCCAAGGGCGCGTTGATCCACCGCCTCATCCGCGGCGGTTGCGCTCTGTTCACCGCGCACACCAACGCCGACCGGGCGAACCCCGGTGTCTCGGACGCGCTTGCCGGGGCGCTGGGCCTGACCGGGTTGCGACCGCTCGAGGCAAAGCCCGAACCCGCGACCGACAAGTGGGTCGTCATGGTGCCGGCCGACGCCGCCGACACGGTGCGCGCAGGCCTGTTCGCGGTGGGTGCGGGTGCCTTGGGCAACTACCGCGAATGCTGCTGGACCACCTCGGGGACCGGCCAGTTCCGTCCCGTCGACGGCGCCGACCCCGCGATCGGTTCGGTCGGCGACCTCGAACGCGTCCCCGAGGACCGGATCGAGGTGATCGCGCCGCGCCGGTCGCGGGCGGCGGTGCTCGCGGCGCTGCGCGAGGCGCACCCCTACGAGGAGCCGGCCTTCGACATTCTCGAACTCGCCGACCTGCCGAGCGATCGTGGTCTGGGGCGGGTGGGGGAGCTGCCGCAGAGCCGTACGCTCCGCGAGTTCACCGAGGATGTCGCCGCCGCGCTGCCGGCCACCGAATGGGGTGTGCGCGGAGCGGGCGATCCCGACCGGCCTGTGCGGACCGTGGCCGTGTGCGGCGGATCCGGCGACTCGTTCCTCGGTCTCGCCGCCGCACAGGGCGTCGACGTCTACGTCACTGCCGACCTGCGGCACCATCCCGCGGACGAGCATCTGCGCGCGGGAGGTCCTGCGCTGGTGGACGTCGCCCACTGGGCGAGCGAGTACCCGTGGTGCGCGCAGGCTCGCGACGTCCTGGACGGGGCGTTCGCCGGCCGGGACGGCTGGCATGCGCGGGTCAGCGAGTTGCGCACCGATCCCTGGACCACCGCGGCGGGCGCGGTACGGTAATCAGCTACGACACGTCCCGCGTGGCAGCCGACTCCCGGCCCGCCGACACACCATCGAAAGCAGGAACCACCCGAGTGAACGTCGAACCCACCGTGCAGGCCAAGCTGTTGTCTCTCGCCGCCGTGGACGCAGAGCTGAACCGCCTCGCGCATCGCCGTCGGACACTGCCCGAACAGCAGGAGGTGGACCGCCTGCAGGCCGAGCGCAACGCCCGCAAGGATGCCGCGGTGGCCGTCGAGATCATCCTCGACGACCTCGACCGGGACATCCGGAAGCTCGAGGGCGAGATCGAGGCCGTGCGCCTGCGTGCAGACCGCGACCGGTCGCTGCTCGAGAGCGGCTCGGTGGGATCGAAGCAGCTCACCGAACTGCAGCACGAACTCACCAGCCTCGAACGTCGCCAGGCGGCACTCGAGGACGATCTGCTCGACGTCATGGAGCGGCGGGAGGCGTCGAAGGCCGACCACGACCATGCCGGCGCGCAGGTGTCGCAGGTCGACGACCAGCTCGGCGACGCCGTCCGGGCCCGCGACGAGGCCATTGCCGACATCGAGGTGGCCGAGCAGCGGTGCCGCAGCGATCGTGAGGCGCTGCTCGCGGTGTTCCCCGCCGAATTGGTGACGGTCTACGAGAAGCAGCGCGAGAAGTCCGGCATCGGCGCCGCGCTGCTGCAGGGCCGCCGCTGCGGCGCGTGCCGCCTCGAGATCGACCGCGGTGAGATCGCCCGGATCGCGGCCGCTCCCGCGGATCTGCTGGTCCGGTGCCCCGAGTGCGACGCGATCATGGTCCGCACCAAGGAATCCGGCCTGTGACGACGGTCGTCGTCGAAGCGGACGGCGGTTCGCGCGGGAATCCCGGTCCTGCCGGTTACGGTGCCGTGGTCTTCGATGCCGATCACCGGACCGTCCTCGCCGAACGGCAGGCGAGCATCGGGCGCGCGACGAACAACGTCGCCGAGTACAAGGGTCTGATCGCCGGTCTCACCGCCGCCGTCGAACTCGGCGCCGACGAGGTGCACGTCCGCATGGATTCCAAGCTCGTCGTCGAGCAGATGAGCGGCCGGTGGCAGGTCAAGCATGCCGACATGATCCCGCTGGCCGCACAGGCGCGTGAGCTGGCCGGCCGCTTCCGCAGCGTCGACTTCACGTGGATCCCGCGTGCGGAGAACGCCTACGCCGACCGGTTGGCCAATGCTGCGATGGACGCGGCGGCCGAAGCGCTGCTGGATGTCGCATCCGACACCGTGGCGCGGGCGGTGCCGCCGTCGAGTGCGAAGACCGAGAACGTCACGACCCCCCCGGTCGTGCCCGTGCCCGATCCGGCTGTTCCGGCCTCACCCGGCTGGACCGGTGCGGTCGGGTCGCCGAGCCGTCTGCTGCTGTTGCGCCATGGGCAGACCTCGTTGTCGGTCGAGCGTCGCTATTCGGGGCGGGGCAACCCGGAGTTGACCGAACTCGGTCGTGGCCAGGCGGTCGCCGCGGCCCGGCGCCTCGGTGCCCGCGGGGGCATCACTGCCGTCCTGTCGTCACCGCTGGGGCGCGCGCGGGAGACGGCCGCCGCGGCCGCCGACGCCCTCGACCTCCCGGTGACGGTGCACGACGGGCTCATCGAGACGGATTTCGGCGACTGGGAGGGTCTCACCTTCGCAGAGGCTGCGCGTCGCGATCCCGAACTGCACCGGCGCTGGCTCGGCGACACCTCCGTGCGACCTCCGAACGGCGAGAGTTTCGACGAGGTGGCCAAGCGGATCGCCTCGGTGCGCGACGACCTGCTGACCGACTACGCCGGCTCGACCGTGCTGATCGTCTCGCACGTCACGCCCATCAAGACGTTCCTGCAGATGGCGCTCGAGTCGGGCCCGTCGCTGCTGTACCGCCTGCACCTGGATCTCGCGTCGCTCAGCATCGCCGAGTTCTACGCGGACGGCGGGTCGTCGGTGCGGCTCGTCAACGACACCTCGCACCTGTGAACCGGTAGCGGTCGCGAAACGAAAAGTGGCCGCGCAGACATGTCGGGGGGTTGTCTGCGCGGCCACTCACCAGGTCTATCTGTCGGCGGACCGACGGCGTTACACAGTTGTCGGGGAATCTTTCGGCGGGATGTCAGGCGGTGCAGCCGGACTGGGATTCCCGGCCGGAGAATCGCTGATCGAGCCAGTCGAGGCCTTCGACGACGGCCGGGAACATGCCGATCAGGTGGCCCGTCCCGGTCTTCGTCAGGACGGGTCCGACGTCGTAGCGGCGGTAGGTGACGTCGGCGCCGTCCGCGCACCACTTGTCGACCATCGTGTCGACACCCTGGACGAGCACGAAGTCGTCGCCCGTGCTCTGCGCGACGAAGACAGGCATCGACGGGGTGCGGTTGCCGAGTTGCTGCTCGGCGACCAGCGACGCCCACGGCTCGTCGCCGAGGTGCTCGGCGATGGGTCGTCCGTCGATCGTGTACGACGAGGTCTGCCCGAACGGATTCAGTGCGACCGCGTCGAAGACACAGGCCGTCTCGGCGCGACGCAGGACGTCGAGTCCGGCGGGATTGAACGCCGCCAGCAGTGACGGGGTGTGCTCGGGATAGGCCGCGATGAAACCGTCGACGACCCAGCCGATCCCGCTGGAGAGCAGGGAGCCGTCGCCGGCCACGGCGAGATCGCCCAGGTCGGCGGGCGGTGAGCCGGCCACGGCGCCGACCACCGACAATTCGGGTGCGTACGTCGCGGCGAGTTCGGCGGCCGATGCCGACGCCATCCCGCCTTGCGAATATCCCCAGAACGCGATCGGGCCGTCGGCGTCGAGACCGAGATCGGCGAGCGAGCGGGTGGCGCGCGCGAGGTCGAGCATCGCCCGTCCCTGCGACTCGCGGTTGAGATAGGGATGCACGCCGGGTGTGCCGAGCCCTTCGTAGTCGGTGACTGCGACGGCGTAGCCGGCCGCGAGCATCGGACCGATGTGGATGTACTCGTACTCCTGGCCGAAGGTCATGAGCTTCGACGGTGCGCACTGGTCGCCCATGCCCTGCGTACCCGGGCCCAGCACGACAGTGGGCCGGGGCCCGGGGCCGCTCCACGGTTGCGATGGGACGAGCACGGTGCCGACGGTGGCGACCGGCCCTCCGGTGGCGTTCGTGCTGCGGTACATCACGCGGGTGACGGTCGCGTCGAGGACTGCCGGGGTGTTCGGGACGACCGCCGCGACCGACGGCGCGGTGCGCAGGACGTCGCCGAGAGGAGCCGCCTCGAACGCAGGCGGGGGCGCGTAGAAGTCGGTGTCCGAGTCGGCGTTCGCCACCGTCGGTGTGGTCGCGAGGAGCGCGGCCGCGGCAATCGAGGCGAATACTCCCGTGCGTCTGCGCATCCTGGACCTTCCGAACGGAACGAACGTCGAGGAGGGACGCTACCTGCAGGCTGTACGCAGGCGCAATGGATCCGCCCGCCGAATCGGCGGGCCGGCGACCTGCCCCGTCAGATCAGTCGCCGCAGCGTGTTGAGGTTCCGGACGGTCGTCGTCGCCTTGTTGCGGGCCGAACCCGACTGCTTCCCGACGGCACTGTCGAGTGTCGAGCCCTTCACGACCTGCCAGTAGAGGACGCCTTCGCCCACCTCGATGCATTCGAGGTCCGGATCGAGATCGTCCGACAGGGCGGCGAGCGGTTCGAGTACGGCGGGATCGGAGACGAACACGGCGTACGAATGCCGGTCGGTACGTGTGTGGTCGAAGGGATACGCCTCGACGACCCGTGTGAGAGCGGACTGCTCGAGGACGAACGTGTAGGCCTCGTAACCGAACCGCTCGGTCAGCGCGGCCTCGATCCGGGCCTTCGCGGTGGCGGGGTCGTCATCGGCGTCGAAGAGAACGTTGCCGGAGGCGAGCACGGTGCGTACGTTCTCGAAGCCGAGAGCGTCGAAGACCTCCTTCAGATCGGCCATCCGGATCCGGACGCCGCCGACGTTGATTCCGCGCAGCAGGGCCACGAGTCGCGTCATAGGGGCACCGTAGTTGGCGGCGCCGACACCGCGCGGGATAGTCTGGTCGAGCGAACGAGTCGGTCGGGCGGCCGCGGCGCAGGGAACCGGTACCGGATGGTGCCAGGCCCTGGATCGAGGAAAGTCCGGACTCCACAGAGCAGGGCGGTTGTTAACGGCAACCCGAGGTGACTCGCGGGACAGTGCCACAGAAAGCAAACCGCCTGCCGGTACGGCAGGTAAGGGTGAAAGGGTGCGGTAAGAGCGCACCAGCGCCCCGGGTGACCGGGGCGGCTAGGTAAACCCCGCCCGGAGCAAGGTTGAAGGTCGCACCGCGTGCGGTGCGGCTGCGCAGGTGTTCGAGGGCTGCTCGCCCGAGCCTGCGGGTGAACCGCTCGAGGTACCCGGCGACGGTGTGCCCAGATGGATGGTCGCCACCCCGTTTCGGCGGGGGACAGGATCCGGCTTACAGGCCGGCTCGTTCGCCCGGCGGCTCCCGATCCCTCCGCGTGGCTACCGGTCGGATCAGATCGGATCGATGACCAGCAGGTGCGCCCAGTACGAGGCCGCTTCCGGACCAAGCCAGGGCAGCAACGCGTCGTAGAGGATGTAGGACATTGCGTGCTCCTTCGTTCGGACATCGAGCACATGTGCGTTCGGACATCGAGCACATGCGTGCGGCCCGACAGTACCGCGCCACGCCCGCCGACGGGTTGCCCGTACACGAGGACGTCGTTCGGGCACACTGAGACCATGAGCGACGACGGCTGGTACTACGACGTGCGCACGGGGAAGGTCTCCCAGGGCAAGGATCCGCACGCCCTCAATCGCATGGGTCCCTACCCGGATCGGGAGACCGCTCAGCGGGCGCTGGAGATCGCAGCAGAACGGAACAAGGCGGCCGACGCCGCCGACGACGACTGGAAGAACGGCTGAGTTCGACGACGAGCACCCGGAACCGCAGGAGCTCACGAGCATCGTGGTGACCACTCCCATCGTCGTCGCGCCGGCGATCGACTTCGCCGACGTGCGCGCCGAATTCGACCTCGTCGACGCTTTTTCCTCGGATGCGCTCGACGAGGCGCGCCGGGCCGAGGACCGCTTCGCGGACGTGCGCGAGGACCGCACCGACCTGCCGCTCGTGACCATCGACCCACCCGGATCGATGGATCTCGACCAGGCGCTGCACCTCCAGCGCACCGACGACGGTTTCGTGCTCCACTACGCGATCGCCGACGTGTACGCACTCGTCGAACCGGGTGGCGCGCTCGACGCCGAGACACATCGTCGTGGCCAGACCTTCTACCTGCCCGACGGCTCGGTTCCGCTGCATCCGCGCGAATTGTCCGAGGGCACCGCGAGCCTGCTGCCGGGCGCCGTCCGCCCGGCGGCGTTGTGGCGGATCGACACCGACCACCGCGGCGAGCCCGTCGCCGTGAGTGCGCGGCGCGCGCTCGTCCGGTCGGTCGCGCGCATGGACTATGCCGGAGTGCAACGCGACGCCGATGCGGGCAGGCTGCATCCGTCCGTCGAAGCGTTGCCCGACTTCGGCCGGTTGCGCGCGGCCGCGGCGCTCGCGCGCGGCGCGATCGAACTGCGCCTGCCCACGCAGGACGTCGTGCCGCACGGCGACGGTTGGAAGCTGCAGATCGAACCGCGCACCGAGGCAGACGAGTGGAACTCCGAGATCTCGCTGCTCACCGGAATGTGCGCCGCGCAGATGATGATCGACGCCCGGGTCGGTCTGCTGCGCACCCTGCCCACCGCCGATCCCGCCGCGGTCGACGGATTGCGTCGCACCGCGCGGTCGTTGAACGTGCCGTGGCCGCCGCAGATCGGTGTCGGAGCCTTCCTCGCCGGACTCGACGCCAACGATCCGCGAACGCTCGTGTTGATGAGCGAAGCGCCGACCCTGCTGCGCGGGGCGTCCTACGCCGCCTTCGACGGTGAACTGCCCGAGACGATCCTGCACGGAGCGATCGGTGCACCCTACGCGCATGTCACCGCGCCGTTGCGCCGGTTGTCCGACCGGTACGCCACCGAGGTGTGCCTCGCGGTGTCGTCGGGCCTGCCCGTCCCGGAAGCGGTGCGCGCGGAACTGTCCGCGATGCCGAAGATCATGTCGTCGACGGATTCGCTCGCCGGCAAGGTGAATCGGGCGTGTATCGACCTGACCGAGGCCGTCGTCCTCGCGCCGCGGGTGGGGGAGACCTTCGAGGCGACGGTGCTGAAGGAGGCTACCGACCGGCGCGACGCCGAGGTGTTCGTCGCCTCCGAGACCGTCATCGGCCCGTGCGGCGGGGAACCCGAGGAGGGCAGCACCGTGCGGGTGCGGCTCACCCTCGCCGACCCGCAGGCCCGCAAGATCCGCTTCGATCATGACCGGTGAGGTGGCGCGGCGGCGACGCCCGGTCGCTGCCGTCCTCGCCGTCGCGGTCGCGTTGTGTGCGGCGCTCGCGGTGCTCGTGTGGTGGATCCTGCCGAACCGGCTGTTCCCCTGGGACAGTGCGTCGTTCCCCGAGATCGACACCTCGACGTTGTCGCCGACGCAGGTGCGGATCGTCGAACTGCTCGAGGAGCAGCACGAGGCGCAACCGCCCGGCACGTTCTACTCGGAGGGCGTCCGCGAACCGTGGTGCGCCGACTTCGTCAGCTGGATCATGCGGGAAGCCGGTGTGCCGCTGTCCAATCCGCACTCGGGTCATTGGCGGATCCCGGGCGTGTACACACTCCAGGAGTACTACGAGCAGACCGACCGCTACGAACCGGCAGGAACGGAGTACCGGCCGGAGGTCGGCGATGTGGTGCTGTACCACAACAGGATCGGCGTCGGCCAGCGCGAACACACGAACATCGTTGTCGCCGTCGACGGTGATTCCGCGATCACCGTCGGCGGCAACGAGATGGGCAAGATCAGGGTCCACGAACTCGACCCGACCGGTGACGACGCCGTGATCGGCTTCGGACGGTTGCCGGCCTGAGCAGGGTCAGCGGAACCCGTCGGTGGCCTCGACGAGCCGGTGCACGATCCCCGGTTCGGTCGCCGCATGTCCCGCATCCTCGACGACGTGCAAGCGGGAGGCCGGCCACGCGTCGTGCAGATCATGGGCACTGCGCGCCGGGCACACCACGTCGTAGCGGCCCTGCACGATCACACCCGGGATGTCGCGCAGCAGATGCGCGTCGCGAAGGAGCGCCCCCTCGTCGAAGAATCCGCGGTGGTGGAAGTAGTGGTTCTCGATGCGCGCGAAGGCCAGGGCGAACCGGGGTTCGGCGGTCTCCGCGACTCGATCCGGGTTCGGCAACAGCGAGCTCGTCGCGCCCTCCCAGGTGGACCATGCGATCGCCGCGTTCAGGGCGACGTCCCGATCGGTCGAGTGCAGCAGGCGGTGGTAGACGTCCACGGGATGCTCACCCGGCTCGGCGTCGAGCGGAGCGCAGAATCCCTCCCACGCCTCGGGGAACAGTTGCCCGGCGCCGCCGTTGTAGTACCAGTCGATCTCGCTGCGGCGCAGCAGGAAGATCCCGCGCAGGACGAGTTCGGTGACGCGCTCGGGGTGCCGCTGGGCGTAGGCGAGGGCGAGCGTCGAGCCCCACGACCCGCCGAAGACCATCCACCGGTCCACACCGAGGAAGGTGCGCAGCCGCTCGATGTCGGCGATCAGATGGTCGGTGGTGTTGACCGACAGGTCGGCGCCGTCGGCCACGTGGGGCTGCGACCGGCCGCAGCCACGCTGATCGAACAACACGATCCGGTATGCGGCCGGATCGAAGAAGCGCCGGTGCAGGGGCGCGGTGCCCCCGCCCGGACCGCCGTGGAGGAAGACCACGGGCTTGCCCTGCGGATTACCGCTGACCTCCCAGTACAGCTGCTGGCCGTCGCCGACGTCGAGCATGCCCGTCGCGTGCGGCTCGATCGGCGGATACAGTTCGCGTCGCACCACAGGTCAGAATCCGACGAGGCCCGACGCGAAATCGGGAATGTCGAGGCCGCGCAGGGCCTCCTCGCGCACCTCCGGGCACTGCGCGGAGGTCGCCGCGTCGATGCGGCCCCGGTCGCCCGCGAGCACGACGAGATCGACACCGTTCGCCGCACCCCATTCACCGACGAGGATGTTGAGGCCTCCGCGGCCCACCGAGGGGGTGTAGGTGCGCCAGTTCGACAACTGGCCTTCGAGACGAGCACACAGGTCGGCGGTCTGCGCTTCGGTGAAGCCACCGGCTCCGGCCTCCGCGGGCGATCCTGCAACGGACGTCGAACCCGTAGACTCCGCCGACCGCGACGTCTCGACCGTGGCGTCGGTCGACGTTCCACTGGGTGCCGGATCCTGAGCCGGTGCGCAGCCGACGAGAACACCCGCCAGTGCGGCGGTGACGGCGGGGACGAGACTGAAGCGGAGCTGCATGGACACCTCGTGGGTCGTTGGGTCGGGTCGTCGTCGAGTCTGCCACCGATCCGGAAGGTGCCCGAAAAATGCGACGGGCACCACCGAACTCGTCGATGGTGCCCGTCGTCGCAGATTCTCAGAAGGAGTGCTCGGGCCCCGGGAAGGTGCCCTGCGCCACTTCTGCTGCGTACTGCGTTGCTGCTCGGCGTAATTCGTCGCCCACCTGCCCGAACTTCTTGACGAACTTCGCGGTCTTCCCGCTCGTGTAGCCGGCCATGTCCTGCCAGACGAGGACCTGGGCGTCGCATTCGTTGCCGGCGCCGATGCCGACGGTCGGGATGCTCAGCTTGCGGGTGACCTGCCCGGCCAGATCTGCCGGCACCATCTCCATCACGACGGAGAAGGCGCCCGCCTCCTGGACGGCGATCGCATCGGCGACGAGCTGCTCGGCGCCGTCGCCGCGCCCCTGCACCCGGAACCCGCCGAGTGTGTTCACGGACTGCGGAGTGAAGCCGATGTGGGCCTGCACGGGGATACCGGCGGCGGTGATCGCGGCGATCTGCGGAGCCATCCGCTCGCCGCCCTCGAGCTTCACCGCGTGGGCGCCGCCCTCCTTCATGAACCGCACGGCCGTCGTAAGGGCCTGCTCGGGCGAGGCCTCGTACGAGCCGAACGGCAGATCGGCGACGACGAGCGCGTGCGGAGCGCCGCGCACGACGCCGCGGACGAGCGGGAGGAGCTCATCGATCGTCACGGGCACCGTGGTGTCGTAGCCGTACACGACGTTGGCTGCGGAATCGCCCACGAGCAGGACGGGGATACCGGCCTCCTCGAAGATGCGGGCGGAGGAGTAGTCGTAGGCCGTCAACTCGGCCCAGCGGCGGCCTTCGGCCTTCATCGCCTGCAGGTGATGGACTCGTGTCTTGCGCTTGGGGGTGTCGGCAGGGGCTGCAGCGGAAGCCGCGCCACCGTATACGGACGTCACGTTGTCGGACATCACTGTCCCTTTCTTCCTCGAGGCCCTCGGGGTCCCCGGGTCGGGTGATGACCGTCTCAGTCTGCCACTCGGGCCGGAACCCGCGAAGGTCTCGACGCGGTGCGATTGGTCACATCGCAGCGCTGCCGGTCATGGGGCAGTGCCGGTCGCGAGGCAGTGCGCAGCCCTCTCCGTGGCACGATCGGATCGTGCCCCACCCCGCTCGCGTGCGCATCCGTCGTCTGTTCGTCCTGGCGCTCGTTGCCGTTGCCGTTGCGACCGCATGCGGTGACACTGCCGAGGAGGAACGGCAGCCGTCGGCAGTCGGAGTGGTTCCGGGGCTCGAACGGTTCTACGAGCAGGACCCGGAGTGGGAGTCGTGCGGGCCGTACAGCGCCGACGGGCCGATGTTGGAGCGGCAGGGCGTGGAATGCGCTCGGCTCGAGGTTCCGCTCGACTACGCGGATCCGAGCGGTGAGGTGATCACCCTTGCGGTGTCGCGACTGGCCGCCGCGGGCGACCGGATCGGTTCCCTGCTGGTCAATCCCGGCGGGCCGGGCGCCTCGGGACTGTCGACGGCGCTCGCCGCCGACGGCACCGTTCTCGCCGACCGTTTCGATGTGATCGGTTTCGACCCTCGCGGGGTCGGGTCGTCCGAACCGGCGGTCCGCTGCCTCACCGACGCCGAGTTCGACGCCGACCGCGCCCTCGACGACGGGGACACGAGCCCCGAGGGTATCGCCGAGGCGGAGAAGCGCAATCGCGAGTACGCCCAGCTGTGCGCCGAACGCAACGGCACGGACCTGCTCGCCCACGTCGGCACCCGTGAGGTCGTGCAGGACATGGACGTCCTCCGCGCCGTCCTCGGCGACGACGCGCTGACCTATCTCGGTTTCTCGTACGGAACCCGGCTCGGCACCCTCTACGCCGAGGCCTTCCCCGGTCGGGTGCGGGCCATGGTGCTCGACGGTGCGATCGACCCGGAGCAGGACCCGGTCGAGGAGATCGTGCTGCAGGCCGAGGGCTTCCAGAAGGCCTTCGACGAGTTCGCGGCGTACTGCGCGCAGTACGCCGGGTGCCCCCTCGGGGCCGAGCCGTCCCGGGCCGCCGAGCGGTTCCGTGCGCTCGTCGACCCGCTGCTCGACGCTCCCGCACCCACGACCGACCCGCGCGGGCTGAGCCACCGCGACGCGATCACCGGTGTGCAGCAGGGGTTGTACTCGCCGACCCTGTGGGGGTCGTTGCGCGGCGGGTTGGAGTCGCTCGCGAGCACCGGCACCGGCGACACCCTGTTGAGGCTCGCCGATCTCTACGAAGGGCGCGGCGAGGACGGCACCTACAGCAACATCACCGACGCCTTCAACGCCATCCGGTGCGTGGACGACCCGCCGGTGACCGACCGGGCGCTCGCCGGCGAACTCGACACGCGGTTCCGCGCGGCCGCACCCTTCCTCGACGACGGCCGCGGCACCGGATCGGCGGCCCTCGACGTCTGTGCCTTCTGGCCGGTTCCGGCCACCGGAGAACCGCACACGCCCGACGTTCGCGATCTGCCGCCCGTGCTCGTGGTCTCGACGACCGGGGATCCGGCGACTCCCTACGGCGCGGGGGTCGAACTCGCCGCCCGGCTCGATGGTGTCCTGGTGACCTTCGAGGGAACGCAGCACACCGTGGTGCTCGACGGCAACGAGTGCGTGGACACCGCTGTGACCAGCTATCTTGTGGATCTCGAGGTGCCCGCCGGCGAGCCTCACTGCTGACCGGCGGGACGTGTGAGCGACACGCCATCCGGATGCGCCTGCCGATGTAACACGGAATTAACGGATTGTGCCTAGTCTCGCGGGTATGGATCGCCAGAAGGAGTTCGTGCTCCGCACCCTCGAAGAGCGCGACATTCGGTTCGTGCGTCTGTGGTTCACCGACGTCGTCGGCACCCTCAAGTCGGTGGCGATCGCGCCGGCCGAACTCGAAGGGGCCTTCGAGGAGGGCATCGGTTTCGACGGCTCGGCCATCGAGGGCTTCTCTCGCATCTCCGAAGCCGACATGGTCGCGCGTCCCGATGCCACCACCTTCCAGGTGCTGCCCTGGACCGACGACCGGGGCCATCAGTACTCGGCCAGGATGTTCTGCGACATCACCATGCCCGGTGGCACCCCGAGCTGGGCCGATCCCCGCCATGTGCTGCGGCGTCAGCTCAACAAGGCCTCCGACCTCGGCTTCAGTTGCTACGTGCACCCCGAGATCGAGTTCTTCCTCGTCGAGGACGGCCCCGAAGGCAACGCACCCGTGCCGGCCGACATCGGCGGCTACTTCGACCAGTCGGTGCACCGTTCCGCCCCGCACTTCCGGCGCCACGCCATCGACGCGCTCGAATCCATGGGTATCTCGGTGGAGTTCAGCCACCACGAGACCGCACCCGGCCAGCAGGAGATCGACCTGCGCTACGCCGACGCGTTGTCCATGGCCGACAACGTCATGACCTTCCGCTATGTGGTCAAGGAGATCGCGATGCAGGAAGGCGTGCGGGCCACCTTCATGCCCAAGCCTTTCCGCGACCACGCAGGGTCGGCGATGCACACCCACATGTCGCTGTTCGAAGGCGAGACCAACGCCTTCCACGACCCCGACGACCCGTTGCAACTCTCGGCGACCGGTAAGGCGTTCATCGCCGGTGTCCTCGAGCACTCCAACGAGATCAGCGCCGTCACCAACCAGTGGGTCAACTCGTACAAGCGTCTCGTGCACGGGGGAGAGGCACCGACGGCCGCATGCTGGGGTCCGTCGAACCGCTCCGCGCTCGTGCGCGTCCCGATGTACACGCCGAACAAGGCGTCGTCGCGTCGTGTCGAGATCCGCACCCCCGATTCGGCATGCAACCCCTATCTGACCTTCGCGGTGTTGCTCGCGGCCGGCCTGCGCGGCATCGAGAAGGGTTACGAGCTCGCACCCGAGGCCGAGGACGACGTGTGGTCGCTGACCTCCGCCGAGCGTCGCGCCATGGGCTACCGCGAACTGCCCACCGATCTCGACATCGCGCTGCGCGAAATGGAGAAGTCCGAACTCGTCGCCGAGACCCTCGGTGAGCACGTCTTCGACTACTTCCTGCGCAACAAGTGGCGGGAGTGGGAGAACTACCGCAGCCAGGTCACTCCGTTCGAACTCGAGCAGTACCTGGGGCTGTAAGCGACGATGGAAGCGTGGTGAGACCGCCCAGCGCGCGTTCGGTAGTTCCCGGCCCCGGTCGGCTCGGCCTCGTCGAGCCGACCGCCTCCGCCGAACTCGCTCGACTCGGATGGAACGACGACGCCGGCGTCGAACTGCTGTGGTCGCTGTCCCGTGCCCCGAACGCGGATCTGGCGTTGCGCACTCTCGCGCGACTGGCCGACGCGCTCGGCGACGACTGGGCGGAACTCGACTCGGCGCTCCGCTCGGACACGCGCCTGCGCGGCCGGTTGTTCGGGCTGTTCGGTGCGTCGTCTGCGCTCGGCGACCACGTCGTCGCCAATCCCGATCGCTGGAAGATGCTCGCGGGCAGCGCGGCGCTGCCCGACAAGCACACCTTCACGGCGCGGATGCTCGACAGCGTCGACGCCGAACCCGAGCCCGACGGGCGGCCCGGTCGGTTGATCCACCGGGCCGGACTCGTCGGCCCGCAGGCGGTCGCCGCACTGCGGACGACCTACCGCGACCAGCTCATGTTGATCGCCGCCGCCGATCTTGCCGCGGTGGTCGAGAACGAACCGGTGGTGCCCTATCTCGAGGTCGGGGCGCTGCTCGCCGACCTCGCCGACGCGGCGCTGACCGCGGCGCTCGCGGTGGCCGTGTCCACGGTGATCCCGGAGGGCCCGTGCCCGATCGACCTCGCCGTCATCGCGATGGGCAAGTGCGGTGCGCGCGAACTGAACTACGTCAGCGACGTCGATGTCGTGTTCGTCGCCGAACCCGCTGATGCCCGGGCGAGCCGGATCGCCGGCGAGATGATGCGCATCGGCACGTCGGCGTTCTTCGAGGTCGATGCAGCGCTGCGCCCGGAGGGCAAGCGCGGCGAACTCGTCCGCACCCTCGAATCCCATGTCGCCTACTACAACCGGTGGGCCAAGACCTGGGAGTTCCAGGCGCTGCTCAAGGCACGGCCCATGACCGGCGATCTCGATCTCGGCCGCCGGTACATCGACGCCCTGAGCCCGATGGTGTGGACCGCCTCCGAACGCGAGGACTTCGTGCCCGACGTGCAGGCGATGCGGCGTCGGGTCGAGGAGATGGTGCCGCCCGAGCTGCGCGAGCGCGAACTCAAGCTCGGACGCGGGAGCCTCCGCGATGTCGAATTCGCCGTGCAGTTACTGCAACTCGTGCACGGTCGCGTCGACGAGTCGCTCCGTGTGCCCAACACCGTCGAAGCGCTGTGTGCGCTCGCCGACGGCGGCTATGTGGGCCGCGACGATGCGGCGAACATGCGGGCGTCCTACGAATTCCTCCGCCTGCTCGAACACCGTTTGCAGTTGCAGCGGCTCAAGCGGACCCACACGCTGCCTCCGCCGGAGGACCGCGAGGCGTTGCGCTGGCTCGCCCGTGCCGCCCACATGCGACCCGATGGACGCAAGGATGCGCTCGGCGTCCTCGAATCGGAGATCAAGCGCAACTCGTCGCGGATCCGCAAACTGCACGCGCGCCTGTTCTACCGGCCGCTGCTCGACTCGGTGAGCAAGCTCGACAAGGAAGCGCTGCGGTTGTCACCCGATGCGGCGGTCCGTCAGCTCGCGGCACTGGGATACAACGCCCCGCAGCACGCGATGGAACACCTCGCGGCGTTGTCCGGCGGGGCCTCGCGCAAGGCGCGCATTCAGGCGTTGCTGCTCCCGCAGCTGCTCGAATATCTCGGTGAGACAACCGATCCGGACGCCGGTCTGCTCGCCTATCGGCGGTTGTCCGATGCGCTCTACGACACCGTCTGGTTCCTGCGGGTGCTGCGCGACGAACCAGCAGTGGCCGAACGCCTCATGACGGTTCTCGGCTCCTCGGCCTACGTCGCCGACCTGCTGGTGAAATCTCCCGACGTCATCCGCCTGTACGCCGACGCGTCTACCGGACCGAGGTTGCTCGAGGCGAACCCGCCCGAGGTGGCGCGCGCCCTCGTCGCCTCGTCGTCGCGCTATTCCGATCCCGTACGCGCGATCGCCGCTGCCCGTTCGCTCCGGCGTGCCGAACTCGCGCGGGTCGCGAGCGCCGACATCCTCGGGATGCTCGACGTGCCGCAGGTGTGCAAGGCGTTGTCCGCAGTGTGGGCGGGCGTGCTCGAAGCCGCGCTCGACGCGGTGATCCGTGCTTCGGAACAGTCTCGCGGACCGGCCCCGGCCCGCATCGCGGTGATCGGGATGGGACGGCTCGGGGGCGGCGAACTCGGCTACGGATCCGATGCGGACGTGTTGTTCGTGTGTGATCCGCTACCGGACGCCGACGAGACGGATGCGGTCAAGTGGGCCACGAGCACCGCCGAACAGGTGCGGCGACTGCTGGGTGCGCCGAGCACCGATCCGCCTCTCGAGGTGGATCTGGATCTGCGTCCGGAAGGTCGCAGCGGTCCGATCGTGAGGACGTTCGCGTCCTACCGGGCGTACTACACGCAGTGGGCCGAAGTGTGGGAGGTGCAGGCGCTGCTGCGCGCGCATGCCGTCGCAGGGGATCGCGAACTCGGCACACGCTTCCTGCACATGATCGACGACGTGCGCTATCCCGAGGGCGGGGTGTCCCACGAGGCCGTCCGCGAGATCCGGCGGATCAAGGCCCGCGTCGACTCCGAGCGGCTGCCGCGCGGCGCCGATCCGGCGACCCACACCAAACTCGGGAGGGGTGGACTCGCCGACATCGAGTGGACCGTGCAGTTGCTGCAGCTCCAGCACGCATACGACATCCCGGCATTGCACACGACCTCGACGCTCGACGCGCTCGACGCCATCGGAGCCGCCGAACTGCTCAGCGCGACCGACGTCGAGCTCCTCCGGACGGCGTGGATCACCGCGACGGATGCGCGGAACTGTCTCGTGCTCGTGCGCGGCAAACCGACCGACCAGCTCCCCGGCCCCGGTCGATTGCTGGAAGCGGTTGCCCGCGTGACGGGTTGGCGTGGCGAGGACGCGTCGGAGTTCCTCGACTACTACCTGCGCGTGACGCGACGTGCGCGGGCGGTCGTCGAGCGGGTCTTCTGGGACTAGCGGACCTCAGTCGCAGACGATGACGAGTGCGAGTCCTCGCCAGACGTCGACCTCGGTCTTGTCCCATGTGCCGTCTTCGTGATTCCAGTCGTATTCGACCTCGACGTCGTAGCCGCGGTCGCGTTGCTCGGTCACCCGGCAGTTCTGCATGGTGCTGCCGGAACGGTTGAGGATGATGTAGGGGACTCCGGCGTCGGAGAGCACTGTCTGGGCCTGCTCCTGTGACATCCCGACGACGGAGACGTCGGTCTGTGCCACTGCGGTGCCGGCGAGTGCGACGGACAGAGGAACGGGGGACAGGAGTGCGGCGGCACAAGCCGCCGAGATGAGGGATCTACGCATGGTGGGGCCTCCCAGGGAGACGAGTCGTTCGAATACGGACCTCGTCGCATCTGCTCCCCCCGAGAGCGGAATGTGACACATATCACCAAAGTCGCACTCCAACGGTACACCTGTGTGTAGTAAGTCTGTCCAGTCCGTTTTCGCTATCCCTTGTCCGCACACGGCGGAGCCACCCGCCGAGTACGGCGGGTGGCTCCGGAGTGGTGCGTCAGGTGCGGTCGTGGACCGCCCCAGCGGTCACTTCTTCAGGTCGAAGCGATCCAGATCCATCACCTTCGTCCAGGCCGCCACGAAGTCGCGGGCGAACTTCGGGCCGGCGTCGTCGGTCGCGTAGACCTCGGCCAGTGCCCGCAGCTGGGAGTTGGCGCCGAAGACGAGGTCCACTGCGGTTGCGGTGTACTTGACCTGGTCCGATCCGCGAGCGCGACCTTCGTAGATGCCCTCGTTGTTCTGAGAGACCTTCCACTCGGTTCCCATGTCGAGCAGATTGACGAAGAAGTCGTTCGTCAGGGTCTGCGGGCGGTCGGTGAAGACCCCGTGCTTGCTACCCCCGTGGTTCGCACCGAGAGCACGCAGGCCCCCGACGAGCACCGTCATCTCGGGAGCTGTCAGCGTCAGCAGGTTCGCCCGTTCCAGGAACAACTTCTCGGGCGGGAGCTTCTCGCCGCCGCGCAGGTAGTTGCGGAAACCGTCGTGCTTCGGTTCGAGCACCGCGATCGATTCGACGTCCGTCCACTCCTGTGTGGCGTCCGTCCGACCGGGGGAAAACGGCACGGTGATGTCGTGGCCGGCATCCTCGGCGGCCTTCTCCACCGCGGCGCAACCGGCAAGCACGATCAGGTCGGCCAGAGAGACCTTCTTGTTCCCACCCGAACTGTTGAACTGTTCCTGAATGCCCTCGAGGATCTGCAGCACCTGGGAAAGCTGTTCGGGTTCGTTGGCCTCCCAGTTCTTCTGCGGTTCGAGGCGGATCCGCGCACCGTTCGCGCCACCACGCTTGTCGGTGCCGCGGAAACTCGACGCCGATGCCCACGCGGCCGCGACGAGCTGCGGGACGGTTGCTCCCGACTCGAGGATCGTGCTCTTGAGCGACGCGATGTCGCTCTCGTCGATCAGCTCGTGGTCGACGTCCGGAACCGGGTCCTGCCAGATCTGGGGTTCCGGGATCCACGGGCCGCGGTACCGCGAGACCGGACCCATGTCGCGGTGCAGCAGCTTGAACCACGCCTTGGCGAACTCGCGCTCGAGCTCCTCGGGGTGATCGAGCCAGCGGCGGGTGATCTCGCCGTAAACGGGGTCGTAGCGCAGCGCGAGATCGCTGGTAAGCATGCCGGGCGCGTGCTTCTTCGAGGGGTCGTGGGCATCCGGCACGGTATCGGCCCCCCCGCCGCCCTTCGGGGTCCACTGCCACGCTCCGGCGGGGCTCTTCGTCTTCTCCCACTCGTACGCGTAGAGCGTCTCGAGGAAGGTGTTGTCCCACTTGGTCGGGGTGGGCGTCCAGGTGACTTCGAGACCGCTGGTGATCGTGTCGCCGCCGGCACCGGTGCCGTACGAGTTCTTCCAGCCGAGGCCCTGCTGTTCGAGCGGGGCACCCTCGGGTTCGGGGCCGAGATTGTCGGCAGGTGCGGCACCGTGCGTCTTGCCGACGGTGTGGCCGCCCACGATCAACGCCGCGGTCTCGACGTCGTTCATCGCCATCCGGGCGAACGTCTCGCGGATGTCGCGTCCGGACGCGAGGATCTCCGGATTACCGTTCGGGCCTTCGGGATTGACGTAGATCAGACCCATCTGGACTGCACCCAGCGGGCCCTGGAGTTCGCGTTCGCCGGCATACCGCTCGTCGCCCAGCCAGGTGTCCTCAGGGCCCCAGAAGACCTCGTCGGGCTCCCAGATGTCCTCGCGGCCGAACGCGAAGCCGAACGTCTTGAAACCCATCGACTCGTAGGCACAGTTGCCGGCGAAGACCAGCAGGTCGGACCACGAGAGTGTGCGGCCGTACTTCTGCTTGATCGGCCACAGGAGACGACGTGCCTTGTCGAGGCTGACATTGTCGGGCCAGCTGTTGAGCGGCGCGAAGCGTTGCGCGCCCTTGCCACCGCCACCGCGGCCGTCGGCGATGCGGTAGGTGCCGGCCGAGTGCCAACTCATGCGGATGAACAGGCCGCCGTAGTGGCCGAAGTCGGCCGGCCACCAGTCCTGCGAATCCGTCATCAGGTCGATGAGATCCTGACGGAGTGCTTCGACGTCGAGTGACTCGACTTCCTTCGAATAATCGAAGTCGGGTTCCATCGGATTGGACAGGGACGAATGCTGATGCAGGACCGTCAAATCCAGCTGTTCCGGCCACCAGTCCTGATTGGTCCTGGGCCGGTGCGGTGACGGCTCGGGGGAGGGGACTGCGGGGTTTTCGCTTTCGGACACTGCGGTTTCCTTCCGGATCAGGGTGGATCGGACCGATTCAGGGCTGTGGTCGTAGGTTGTCTTTCGAGCAATCGCGGCACAGGCCCCAGAAGACGACGTCCGCCTCGTCGACGTCGAAACCTGCGTCGTCCACCGGCGCCAGGCAGCGCGAGTCGCCGAGGGTGTGGTCGACATCCGAGATCGCTGCGCAGGACCGGCAGACGAGGTGGTGATGGCGGTCGCCGACACGCACTTCGTACCGCGCGTGGAAACCTGCGGGCTGGATTCGGCGGAGCAGTCCACGTGCAGAGAGCGCGTGGAGGATGTCGTACACGGTGTGCCGGCCGATGCCGGGAACGACGGCGCCGACCGCGTCGAAGATGCGATCGGCATCGGCGTGCGGGTGCTCGTGCGCCGCATCGAGCACCGCCAGACGCTGCCGGGTCACGCGAAGACCGGCTGCGCGTAACCGCTCGGAGAAATCCCGCGTCGAGGGCACGTGCCCACTATGGACCACTTTTCTGGAATCGGTCGCGATTTCGCCGGATCTGTCCATGAACGAACAGTTCTCGCGCGCCGAACCGAGGTTTGCTACCGCTGCAGCAGGGGCGAACCTCGATTCGGCGCGCGGGGATGCCGGTGCGGAAATGGCGAGAGGCCGCCCGTCCCGAACAGGGAAGAGCGGCCTCTCGAGGAGTGCTTACCGGACTCGACTCAGCAGTCGAAGTACAGCTGGAACTCGTAGGGGTGCGGACGCAGGTTGACCGGAGCGATCTCCTGCTCGCGCTTGAGCGAGATCCAGGTCTCGATGAGGTCGGTGGTGAAGACACCACCCTCGGTGAGGTACTCGTGGTCGCGCTCGAGATTGTCGATGACAGCCGACAGGCTCGTCGGAGCCTGCGGGATGTTCTTGGCCTCCTCCGGCGGGAGCTCGTAGAGGTCCTTGTCGACCGGGGCGAGCGGCTCGATCTTGTTCTTGATGCCGTCGAGGCCGGCCATCATCTGCGCCGCGAAGTTCAGGTAGGGGTTACCCGAGGAGTCGGGAGCGCGGAACTCGAGGCGCTTGGCCTTCGGGTTGTTGCCCGTGATCGGGATACGCACGGCAGCCGAACGGTTGCGCTGGCTGTACACGAGGTTGATCGGAGCCTCGTAGCCCGGAACCAGGCGGTGGTACGAGTTGATCGTCGGGTTCGTGAAGGCGAGCAGCGACGGGGCGTGGTGCAGGATGCCACCGATGTACCAGCGGGCCACATCCGACAGGCCCGCATATCCGGCCTCGTCGTGGAACAGCGGCTTGCCGTCCTTCCACAGCGACTGGTGCACGTGCATGCCCGAACCGTTGTCGCCGAACAGCGGCTTCGGCATGAAGGTGACGGTCTTGCCGGCCTGCCACGCGGTGTTCTTGACGATGTACTTGAACAGCTGCAGGTCGTCGGCCGCGGCGAGCAGCGTGTTGAACTTGTAGTTGATCTCGGCCTGACCACCGGTGCCCACCTCGTGGTGGCCGCGCTCGAGTTCGAAGCCGGCGTTGGACAGGTTGGTGGCGATCTGATCGCGCAGGTCGACGTAGTGGTCGTACGGTGCGACGGGGAAGTAGCCGCCCTTCGCCCGGACCTTGTAGCCGCGGTTGGGGGTGCCGTCGGCGTTGTACTCGGCGCCGGTGTTCCAGGAACCGGAGATCGCGTCGATCTCGTAGAAGGCACCGTTCATCTTCGAGTCGTAGGCGATCGAGTCGAAGATGTAGAACTCGGCCTCGGCACCGAAGAAGGCGGTGTCGGCGATGCCGGTGCTGATCAGGTATTCCTCGGCCTTACGCGCGACGTTGCGAGGGTCGCGGCTGTAGGACTCGCGGGTGAAGGGGTCGTGGACGAAGAAGCTGATGTTGAGTGTCTTGGCGGCGCGGAACGGATCCAGACGCGCGGTCGTCACGTCGGGGAGCAGCAGCATGTCGGACTCGTGAATCGACTGGAACCCACGGACCGAGGAACCGTCGAATGCCAGGCCGTCCTCGAGCACGTCCTCGTTGAAGGCCTTGGCCGGGATGGAGAAGTGCTGCTCGATGCCGGGCAGGTCGGTGAAGCGGACGTCGACGTATTCGACGTTCTCTTCCGCGATGAACTTGAAGACCTCTTCGGCCGTGGTGAACGCCACGCTTGTGCTCCTTCAGTCGGTGCGCGCCATGGGTGCTGGGCGCCTGCGTCGGATCAGACGTTATGGATCTGGTGTTGCCCGTCCATCAAGCCTATGTTTCGCGGGTGTTACACATGTCTTCGTCCTGCTGTGAGGTCGAAAAGGTGGTATAAGTCACCACGGCCAACACGGGTCGACGCTGGTCCGCCCAGGAGAGCTTATCCTGGTGCCATGGCACGCATGACGGGCAGTTGGCTTTCCGGGCCTGCTGCGGCGCTCCCCAAAGGTCTCGAGCAAGAGCAGGACTATCCCGGGCAGCTGCTCGGACTCCCCGAGCACGGCCCCGGTTCCATGGTGCCCACGATCCGCAGGGTGCTCGCCCTCGTGATCGACTGGTTCATGGCCATGGCGATCGCTGCGGGTCTCGTCGGGGGCAACCCACTCGAGAGTCCGCTGTTGTCGTCGTACACCCTGATCATCTGGTTCGTGGTGGGCGTGGGATGCGTGAGCCTGTTCTCGTTCACGCCGGGGCAGTTCGTCGCCGGTCTGCAGGTGGCGCGGGTGGACGCTCCCGTGCGAGTCGGTATCGTGCGAGCGCTCGCCCGCCAGGTCCTGCTGGTGTTCATCGCTCCGGCGCTCGTCACGGACATCGACGGTCGCGGCCTCCAGGACCGCGCCACCGGCACCGCAGTCGTTCGTTCGCGCTGACCGCGGTGGTTCGCCGGCGCTGACCGCGCAACCACTTTTCCGTAGACACCGAAGGCCGCCTTCGTCCCCGGGACGAAGGCGGCCTTCGATGTAGTTCGGAAGGTCAGCGGCGACGCATGGTGCGCTGCACGCTGCGCATCTTCGCGCCGGCGGGAAGCGGGCCCTTGGGCATGGCCGGACCGGACTTCTTCGAGCTCAGCGCCGACAGGCGACCTTCGATGGTGTCCATCCGCTTGGTGTCGATGTTGCGGGGCAGCTTGTTCAGACGCTTCTGCAGCTCGGAGAGCGGGACCTGGCCCTCGTCGTTGCCGACGACGAACTCGTAGATGGGGGTGTCGCCCACCAAGCGCGCGACCCGCTTCTTCTCCTGGGCCAGCAGACCCTTCACCCGACCGGCGTTGCCCTCACCGACGAGGATCACGCCCGGGCGTCCGATCACGCGGTGCACGGCGTCGAGCTGGGTGGTGCCCGCAACCGCCTGGGTCACGCGCCACGCCCCCTGCAGGTTGTCGAGCGCCCACGCGGCCGCACCGGCCTGACCGTCGGCCTTCGCGTACACGCTCTTCTGCACCCGGCGCCCGAAGATGATGAAGGCGAGGAGGACTCCGACGAGGATGCCGACCGGCAGCAGGAACCACTGGATGCCGAAGATCAGACCGACGACGAAGAACACCACGATCGAACCGACGAGGGCACCGATCATCCACGGCAGGAGTGCCTTGTCCTCCTTGCGCTGGATCTGGAACGCCTGCCACAGCTGGGTTCGACGCTCCTTCGACGCCTGCTTGCGTGCGGCCTTCGCCGCGGCCTTCGCTTCCTTGTCGGTCTTGCTGCCCTTCGCCATGTATTCAAGGATACGGCCCCGGTGGTGGCACCTTTACCACCACCGGGGCCGTGACGAACTTGCGCGACGTCAGTTGCCGAAGCGCGCGAGAACCGCGCCGGCTTCTTGGGAAGCTGTGCCCTCCTCGGCGAGATGCGCCTGGTCGGCGGGCAGTTCGCGTCCGTGGTGAGCCATCGCCTGCGCGTACAGGCGGCCTGCGCGGTACGACGAACGCACCAGCGGCCCGGCCATCACACCGGCGAACCCGATCTCGCGGGCGGTCTCGGAGTGGTCGACGAACTCCTGCGGCTTGACCCAGCGCTCGACCGGATGGTGGAGCGGGGAGGGCCGGAGGTACTGGGTGATCGTGATGATGTCGCACCCGGCGTCGTGCAGGTCGTGCAGCGCTTCGGTGACCTCCTCGGGGGTCTCGCCCATGCCGAGGATGAGGTTGGACTTGGTGACCAGACCGAAGTCGCGGGCCTGCCGGATCACGTCGAGCGACCGCTCGTAGCGGAAGGCCGGACGGATGCGCTTGAAGATCCGCGGCACGGTCTCGACGTTGTGCGCGAGCACCTCGGGACGCGACTCGAAGACCTCGGCCAGCAGGTCGGGCTTGCCGTTGAAGTCGGGGATCAGGTTCTCGACGCCGGTGCCCGGATTGAGCGCGTGGATCTGCTTCACCGTCTCGGCGTACAGCCACGCACCGCCGTCGGGCAGATCGTCGCGGGCGACGCCGGTGATCGTGGAGTAGCGCAGACCCATGGACCGGACCGACTCGGCGACGCGGCGCGGCTCGTCGCGGTCGAGGGCGGTCGGCTTGCCGGTGTCGATCTGGCAGAAGTCGCAGCGCCGGGTGCACTGCTCGCCACCGATGAGGAAGGTCGCCTCGCGGTCTTCCCAGCACTCGTAGATGTTGGGACAACCGGCTTCCTCGCACACCGTGTGCAGACCTTCGCGTCGCACCAGGCCTTTGAGGTCGGTGTACTCCGGGCCCATCTTCGCCCGGGTCTTGATCCAGTTGGGTTTGCGTTCGATCGGCGTCTGCGCGTTTCGGGTCTCGATCCGCAGCAGCTTGCGTCCTTCTGGGGCCACAGTCACGCCCTCGATCGTACGCCGCCGGTCCTGCCCCGATCGGGCGGGTGCGACAGCCCTCAGAACCGGTGCGTCGTGAATTCCGGGGTGGTGGTGGGAATTCCGGACGCGCCGACGGCCTGCTCGAAGGTGACCCGGTCGATGTCGCAGTCGGTCACGGGGATTCGGCCGTCGAGCGCAGAGATGACGGCCTCCGTGACGGCGGGGATCACCTCGTCGACGGTGACCTCCCGGCCGAGTTCGCCGGTGAGCGACGCAACTCCGGCATCGCGGATACCGCACGGGACGATCGAGTCGAACGCGTCGAGCGCCGAATTGCAGTTGAGCGAGAAGCCGTGCATCGCGACCCCGCGTTGCACCCGGATGCCGATCGCGGCGATCTTGCGTTCGGGAAGCCAGTGCCCGTCGCGCAGTTCGGCGGGAAGCCACACGCCGGACCGTCCCTCCACGCGACCGCACGTCAGGCCCATGTCGGTGCACACTCGGATCAGGCCCTGCTCGATGCGGCGCACGTAACCCACCACGTCGATCGGTTCGGCGAGCTTGACGATGGGGTAGCCGACGAGCTGGCCCGGACCGTGCCAGGTGATCTTGCCGCCGCGGTCGACGTCGATGACGGGGGTGCCGTCGGTGGGTCGGTCACCGTCCTCGGTGCGGCGCCCGGCGGTGTAGACGGGCGGGTGTTCGAGCAGCAGCAGGGTGTCGGCGCCGATGCCGTCGGCGCGCTCGTTCGCGAGTTCGCGCTGCTTCTCCCAGGCCTCGAGATAGCCGATGGTTCCGAGACGCGCGACGGCGACGGGAGCCGAGTCGGAGCGGGCGGAAGACGAGGGATTGCTCATGTTCCTGAACTCTACGCCGCGCGGTACGGCGTGAGCACCCGCAGTGCGGGGACGCCGCGGGGGCACCACCTGATCGGTGATGCCCCCGCGGACGTTGCCCGGATCGTCGTCCGGTTCTTCGGACCTACAGTCCCAGTTCGGACTCGAACGCGCCCTCCTCGAGACGATGCTTGATCGTCTTGAGGAATCGGCCCGCGTCGGCACCGTCGATCAGGCGGTGATCGTAGGTGAGCGGCAGGTAGCACATCGACCGCACACCGATCGACTCGTTGCCGGTCTCGTCGTTCACGACGACGGGACGCTTGACGATCGCACCGGTTCCGAGCATCGCGGCCTGCGGCGGCACAAGGATCGGGGTGTCGAACAACGCGCCCTGGCTACCGATGTTGGTGATGGTGAAGGTGCCACCGGCGAGCTCGTCGGGCTTGAGACCACCCTTGCGGGCACGCTCGGCGATGTCGGCGATCGCGCGGGCGAGCTCGGCCAGCGACAGGTCGCCGGCATTGTGGATCACCGGCGAGAGCAGGCCCTGCTCGGTGTCCACGGCGATACCGAGATGCTCGGCGGCGTGGTAGGTGATCTCCTTCTTGTCCTCGTCGAAGGAGGCGTTGACGTTCGGATGCGCCCGCAGCGCCTCGACGACGGCCTTCGCGAAGAACGGCAGGAAGGTGAGGTTGACGCCCTCACGCTCGGAGAACGCCTTCTTCGCCTGCGCCCGCATCTGGGTGATCTTGGTGACGTCGACCTCGAAGGTCTGGGTGAGCTGCGCAGTGCTCTGCAGCGACTCGCGGGTCTTCTTCGCCGTGATCTGACGGATCCGGTTGACCTTCTGCGTCGTGCCGCGCAGCTTGGCGAGCTCGGGACGGACGCCCGGCGCCGGCCCGGCGGGAGCCGCGGCCTTCTGCTCGGCACCGGCCGCGGGCTTGCCGCCCTCGGCGGCGGCGAGGACGTCCTGCTTGCGGATTCGGCCACCGACACCGGTGCCCTGGACCGTGGACAGGTCGACGCCGTGCTGCGACGCGAGCTTGCGGACCAGCGGGGTGACGTACGGCGTCGCACCGCTCGGGGTGGACTCCTCCTGCGGCGCGGGCTTCGGAGTCGAGGTCGCGGTACCGACGGGCTTCGGTGCGGGTGCCGGGGTGGCCTGTTCGACCTTCGGCGCCTGCGGCTGGGCGGCGGGCTTCGGGGCCTCCTGCTTCGGGGCCTCCTGCTTCGGCGCAGGCTTTTCCTCGGCGGGAGCGGACTGCTGGGCCGGAGCCTCGCTGCCGATGACGGCGAGCTGTCCGCCGACCTCGACGGTCTCGTCCTCCTGCGCGGAGATCTCGGTGAGGATGCCGGCGACGGGGGACGGGATCTCGGTGTCGACCTTGTCGGTGGAGACCTCGAGGAGCGGCTCGTCGACGGCGACCTCGTCGCCGACTGCCTTGAGCCAGCGGGTGACGGTGCCTTCGGTGACGGACTCGCCGAGCGCCGGCATGGTGACCGGGGTGCCTTCGCCGCTACCGCCCGAGGATGCGGGCTGCGCGGGCTCGGACGGAGCCGGAGCGGCCTCCTCCGAGGGTTCGGTGGTGGGCTCGACCGCCGGAGCGGAGTCGGCGGCGGGCGCGGACTGCTCGGCGGGGGCGTCACCGCCGATGACGGCGAGCTGTCCGCCGACCTCGACGGTCTCGTCCTCCTGCGCGGAGATCTCGGTGAGGATGCCGGCGACGGGGGACGGGATCTCGGTGTCGACCTTGTCGGTGGAGACCTCGAGGAGCGGCTCGTCGACGGCGACCTCGTCGCCGACTGCCTTGAGCCAGCGGGTGACGGTGCCTTCGGTGACGGACTCGCCGAGCGCCGGCATGGTGACCGGGGTGCCTTCGCCGCTGCCGCCCGAGGATGCGGGCTGCGCGGGAGCGGATTCGGCGGCGGGTTCCTCCGCGGGGGCCTGCTCGGCCGGTGCCTCTTCGGCGGCGGGTGCTGAACCGTCGCCGGCCTCCTCACCGGCGTCACCGATCACGGCCAGTTCGCCACCGATCTCGACCGTGTCGTCCTCCTGGGCGACGATCTTGACCAGCACGCCGGCGGCAGGCGACGGGATCTCGGTGTCGACCTTGTCCGTGGAGACTTCGAGCAGGGGCTCGTCGACTTCGACCGTGTCTCCTTCCTGCTTGAGCCATCGCGTGACAGTTCCCTCGGTGACGCTCTCACCAAGCGCTGGCATCTGGACGGAGAAGGCCATGTCTGTTGACTCCTCGACGGTTGTGTTCGTGTGTGTTGAGTTGTACCGACTCGTGGTCGCCGACCATTGTGTGGTCGTTGACCATTGTGCGCGGGGCAGGGACCCCGTGCCTGCTGGTTCACGTGTTCGGTCGGGCCGATACCGGCGGGGCATGGCCACACCCATCCTTGCACCTATCTTTCGGTGACGTTCGGGGAGGGGCGGATCACTTCACACCGGGGGTTCGGCTGTTGCCGATCACACCGGTCCTCTCCCTCGCCTCCGCTGAGGTCTCCGGAAGAGGACCGGTGCGGGCGATCATCCGTTGGCGGCGACGTCCTCGATCACAGCGAGCATCGTGCGCACGGGCACTCCGGTGCCGCCCTTGCCGACGTAACCGAACGGTCCGCCGGTGTTGAACGCCGGGCCGGCGACGTCGATGTGGGCCCACTGCACACCCTCGGCGACGAACTCCTTCAGGAAGATGCCGGCCGTGAGCATGCCGCCCCACCGGTGGGGGGAGACGTTCGCGAGGTCGGCCACGCGGGACTCGAGGTCGCCGCGCAGTTCCTTCGGGAACGGCATCGGCCAGCCGTTCTCGCCGACCTCCTGGGACAGCGCGGCCACGCGGTCGCGGAACTCGTCGTGCCCCATGACGCCCGGGGTCCGGGTGCCGAGGGCGACCATCTGGGCGCCGGTGAGCGTCGCGGTGTCGATGAGGTAGTCGGGATCGTCCTCGCACGCGCGCACGATGGCGTCGGCGAGGATCAGGCGACCCTCGGCATCGGTGTTGATGACCTCGACGGTGGTTCCGCCGTACTGGGTCAGCACGTCGCCCGGCCGTTGCGCCGTGGACGACGGCATGTTCTCGGCCATCGGCACAGTGGCGGTGACGTCGGCCGCGACACCGAGCTTCGCGGCGAGCACGACCGTCGCGACCACTGCGGCGGCACCGGCCATGTCGGAGGTCATCGCCTCCATGCCGGCGGCGGGCTTGATGGAGATGCCGCCGGTGTCGAAGGTGATGCCCTTGCCCACGAGAGCGACCTTCGGAGCCTTGCGCTTCTTCGACGAGTAGGACAGGCGCACGAGACGCGGGGGACGCGACGATCCCTTGCCGACGCCGACGATGCCGCCGAAGCCCTTCTTCTCGAGTGCCTTCTCGTCGAGGATCTCGACCTTCAGCCCGGCGGCCTCACCGAGTGCCTTCGCCCGCTCGGCGAACTCGGCCGGGAACAGGTGGCTGGGCGGGGTGTTCACGAAATTCCGGGCCGTCGCGACGGCCTCGGCGATCACGGTGGCGCGAGTGAGGGCGGCCTTGGCGGCGCGGTCGCGGGTCGACGGCACCAGCAGTTCCACCCGCGCGACCGGCCGGGCGTCCTCTTTCGGCGCGGACTTCTCCGACCGGAACTCGGTGTAGGTGTAGGCGCCGAGCGCGAACCCTTCCGCCGCGGCACCGAGGTCGACGGCGGACAGCGTGGTCGCGACCGTCTCCACACCCGTCAGCGCGCGTGCCGCGGTGCCGGCAGAACGACGGACCTGCTCGGCGTCGATCTTGTCGGCATCACCGAGACCGACGGCGAGCACGCTCGCCACGGGCAGCGACGCAGGTGCCGGGACGCGCGTGAGTTCTTCGCTGCGGCCCTTCGCGCCCACGGCGACGAGGGTGTCGAGCAGTTCACCGAGAACCGCTTCGTCGACCGGTGCGTCACCCGCGAGGATCTCGGGGCTGCCGTCGGCGGAGGTCAGTCCGATCACGAGTACATCGGCTCGCTTGGATACCGAACCGGCGAGAACGAGTTCGGGAAGATCGGGAGTGGGTGCACTCACAGGGCATCTCCTTGGAGGTGATCGGGAACGAGCGAGTCGTTCGGGTGCGGCGTCGTTCGGTGCGAGGGGAATCGCCTCGATGTCATCGACCCTAATGACACCGACGCCGGACGTCGCTGTCGGACACGGTGGCGGTGGGATAGCGTCGTACGCCATGAGTGACGAGGAACTGAAGCAGGGGCCCATCCACGCCGTGCACGTCGAACTCGGCGCGACCTTCGCTCCGTTCGGCGGCTGGGAGATGCCGGTCTCCTACGCGGGGACGGTCGCCGAGCACACGGCCGTGCGCGAGTCGGTGGGACTGTTCGACGTCAGCCACCTGGGCAAGGCTCTCGTCGCCGGGCCGGGCGCCGCCGAGTTCCTGAACACGACCCTCACCAACGACCTCACTCGGATCGCTCCCGGTAAGGCGCAGTACACGCTGTGTTGCACCGAGAGTGGCGGTGTGGTCGACGACCTGATCGTCTACTACGTCTCCGACAGCGAACTTTTCCTCGTTCCCAACGCGGCCAACACGGCCGCGGTCGTCGAGGCGTTGTCTGCGGCGGCGCCGGCAGGCGTCACTGTGACGAACCAGCATCGAGACCATGCGGTCTTCGCCGTCCAGGGACCGAAGTCCGTCGACGTCCTCGAGGCGCTGGGACTGCCCACCGACATCGCCTATATGGGATTCGCCGACGCCGAATACGAAGGTGCTCCGGTGCGGGTGTGCCGCAGCGGGTACACCGGTGAGCGCGGTTTCGAGGTGCTGCCTCGCTGGGACGACGCGGAGCGCGTCTTTCGTGCCCTGCTCGAGGCCGTCCGCGCCCAGGGCGGGCAGGCCGCCGGTCTCGGTGCCCGCGACACCCTGCGCACCGAGATGGGCTACGCGCTGCACGGGCACGAGCTGTCCGTGGACATCTCGCCGCTCCAGGCGCGGGTCGGTTGGGCCGTGGGCTGGAAGAAGCCTCAGTTCTGGGGCCGCGACGCGCTGATCGGGGAGAAGGAGGCGGGCCCGGCACGGAAGCTGTGGGGTCTGCGGGCACTCGATCGCGGGGTCCTGCGGCAGGATCTGACGGTGCTGCGCGACGGCGCCGAGGTCGGCCGGACCACCTCGGGAACCTTCTCTCCGACCCTCAAGATCGGCATCGCCCTCGCACTCCTCGACACCGCCGCCGGACTCGAACCCGGCGACGAAGTGAGCGTGGACGTGCGCGGACGGTCGCTGCGTGCCGAAGTGGTGGCTCCGCCGTTCGTCGAGGACCACACCAGATAGGGCTTCTGCAGGCGGTTGTACCATTGTCCTCCATGACAGGTGTCCTCGAATTCGCCCGCGTCCAGCATCCTTCACCGAGCTCTGCGGAGCGGCGCCAGGAGGTTCTGTCGAATCCCGGTTTCGGGCAGCACTTCACCGATCACATGGTGTCGATCACCTACACCGACGGGATCGGCTGGCACGACGCGAAGGTCGAGCCGTACGCCCCGATCTCCCTCGATCCGGCCGCGATGGTCCTGCACTACGGTCAGGCGATCTTCGAGGGCCTCAAGGCCTATCGTCAGGCCGACGGCAGCATCGCCTCGTTCCGGGTGGAGGCCAACGCGGCGCGCATGAACCGCTCCGCCGAACGCATCGCAATGCCGTATCTGCCGCCGGAGCTGTTCGTGCAGTCGATCACCGAGCTGGTCGAGGTCGACAACGAGTGGGTTCCGGCCGCGGGCGGCGAGGATTCTCTCTACCTGCGTCCCTTCGCCTTCGCGACCGAGCCGGCTCTCGGCGTGCGGCCCGCGAAGGAGTACAAGTTCCTCGTCATCGCGTCGCCGGCAGGCGCCTACTTCCCGCGCGGCGTGAAGCCCGTCAACGTGTGGCTCTCCCGTGAGTACGTGCGCGCCTCACCGGGCGGCACCGGCGCCGCGAAGTTCGCCGGCAACTACGCTGCGTCGCTCGTCGCGCAGGCGCACGCCGCGGAACAGGGATGTGACCAGGTGGTCTGGCTCGACGCGATCGAGCGCAAGTACGTCGAGGAGATGGGCGGCATGAACCTGTACTTCGTGTACGGGTCCGGTGCCGACGCGCGCCTCGTCACCCCGGAGCTGTCCGGCTCGCTGCTCCCCGGCATCACCCGCGACTCGCTGCTCACCCTCGCCAAGGACTCCGGTCTCGCAGTGGAGGAGCGGCGCATCAGCACCGACGAGTGGCGCGAGAAGGCCAACAGCGGCGAGATCACAGAGGTGTTCGCGTGCGGCACCGCCGCGGTCATCACGCCGGTCGGAAGCGTCAAGGACAAGGACGGAGAGTTCACCATCGCCGACGGTGAGCCCGGCCCGATCACGATGGCCCTGCGCGACACCCTGACGGGCATCCAGCGCGGCACCTTCGCCGACACCCACGGATGGATGACGACACTGCGCAAGTGACGTAGCCACGAACGAACGTAGGGGTGCTGCCGGAATCCGGCAGCACCCCTACGGCGTTTTCCGGAGGGATCGCGATCAGAGCAGGCTCGCCGCCGCCACCGCGACGGCGGCGACCGTGCCCTCGGAAACCGCGCCGAGCACGTCCCCGTTCAGGCCACCGAAGCGCGCGACGCAGTGCCGTGCGAAGAACGCCGCCGCGACCAGCACCACCACCACGACGAGCGGCCCGGCCCAGACCGGGCCGGGCAGGCACACGACCGACAGCACCACGGCCGACAGCGACCACAGCGCGATGGGCACGACGTCCTGGGTGCCCGACACGAGCGAGCCGAAGCTGCTGCCGGGCGCGGCGGGCACCCCGCGCCGGCACGCCACGACCACCGCGACGCGTCCGGTGAAGACCGCGAAGGCGACGGCCCACCACGCGTGAGTGTCGGCGAGCGCACCGAACGAAGCGGCCTGCAGCCCGAGGACGATGATGAGCGCCACGACGCCGAACGGACCTGCGCCGCCGCTGTGCATCACCTCACGCGCCCGCTCGGGAGGTCCGTAGCAACCGAGGCCGTCGGCGGTGTCGCTCAGTCCGTCGACGTGCATCCCCCGGGTGCCCACCGCCAGCGCACCGACGCCCAGCAGGCCTGTCACCAGCGGTGGGGCACCGACGGTGGAGGCGATCAGACAGACAGCCGTGGCTGCGGCGGCGAGTACGGCCCCGGCGATCGGCGCTGCGGAGATTGCGCGTCCGGCGACCGTCCGATCGATTTCGGCGGGACCCCGTGCGGGCAGGACCGTCAACCACGACAGGGCCAGCGCGACCCCGGCCGGCCAGGCGCGGACCATCAGTCGGTGGTCGCCGGGGTGGTCTCGTCGCGGGTGCTGACGCCCGCTTCGGAGAATGTCGCCATCTGCGAGAGGATCGCGACCGCACCCTGCAGAACCGGAAGTGCCGTGACGGCACCCGACCCTTCACCGAGGCGCATACCGAGGTCGACGATCGGTTCGAGGCGGAGGTGGCGCAGCGCGATGCCGTGCGCGGGTTCGGCCGAGCGGTGGCCGGCCACCCACCAGCGTGCCGCGCCGGGCGCGAGTTCCTCGGCGACCATCGCGGCGGCCGTGACAACGACCCCGTCGAGGATCACCGGCGTCCGGCGCACCGAGGCCTGCGCGAGGAAACCTGCCATCGCCGCGAAATCGGCTCCACCTGCGGTGCGCAGCAGGGCGACGGGCGTGCGCACGTGGGGCCGCGCCCGCCACATGGCATCGCGGATGGCCGTGACCTTGCGCATCCATCCCGCGTCGTCCACGCCGGTGCCGCGACCGACCGCGGCGACGGGCTCGGTGGACGTAAGAGTGGCGATGAGAACGGTTGCGGGAGTGGTGTTCCCGATCCCCATGTCGCCCGCGACGAGCAGATCGGCGCCCTCGTCGACCTCCCGGTCGGCGAGTGTGCGGCCGGCTTCGATCGCGCGGACGGTCTCGTCGTGGGTCAGCGCGTCCTCGCGGTCGATGCTGCCGCTCGAGCGCCGGATCTTGAATGCGGACACCTCGGGGGAGGTATCGCTCTCGACCGCCATGTCGACTACCCGCACGCCTGCCCCGGCGGCTGCGGCGAGCACGTTCACGGCGGCACCGCCCCCGGACAGGTTCGCGACCATCTGCGCGGTGACCTCTGGTGGATAGGCCGAGACCCCATGGCGAGCGACACCGTGGTCGCCGGCGAAGACCACGACCCGCGGTCGACGGAAGGGATGAGGCGGGACCTCGCCCTGGCAGGCCGCGACCCAGCAACCGAGGTCCTCGAGTCGTCCGAGTGACCCGGCGGGTTTCGTCAGATCCCGCTGACGTTCCTCGGCGGCGACACGTGCTTCGAGATCGGGCAGGTCGACGCGCGGAAAGTCGACGTCGGCGGGGGAATCGGAACCGCTGGTCACAGGTCACCTCTCGGACGGATCTTCACGCTAGGACGCTATCAATCGACGAGCCCTGGCAGGAATTCGACGTTATGCGTCCTTGCTGCCACTTCCAGGTGGCCTTCGTCGGCCGGAGGATCGATGCATGATCGAACTCGCAGTCACTCTCGTGGTCCTGTCCACCCTGGCCGTCGGTTTCGAAGTGCTGCGCCGCAGGAACGCACCCGCGCCTGCATGGGTCCGGCGAGCGCCCTGGCGATTCCACTGGGAGCGCCCCGCGGAGACGACTCGGCCGCGGCACCACATGTCGCAGGACATGCAGGCCGCGGCCGAGATCCGGCGGCTACCGCCGGTCGCGTGCGGAGCGCCTCACCACTGAAGGGTGCGCTGGTGTCAGACGGCGTCGCCCGGGCCGACCCGGGGGAGCGGCGCACGCAGCTTCTTGATCTGGGAGGCACGCACGAAGGCGTACCAGCCGAGCCCGAAGCCGCCGTCCGTCGAATCCGGGAAGCGCTCGCGCGCCTTCTTGTTGACCATGCGCCCGAGGTAGACGCCCTCGATGACCATCAGCAGCATCATCACGAACATCGCGAGCGTGATGTACTGCTGCACCACCGGGCCGAGGAACATCGACATGATGAGCACGAGCGCGAGCGGCATGAACAGTCCGACGAGATTGCGCCGGCTGTCGACGAGATCGCGCACGTAGGCGCGCACGGGGCCGCGGTCGCGGGGAAGCAGGAACTTCTCCTCACCCGCGAGCATCCGGTTGCGGCGCTCGGCGGCGTCGGCGCGGCGCTGTGCGGCAGCTGCCTTACGCTCGTCCTTGCTCTGCGACTTGCGCGCGGCCTTGCGCCGCTCGCGTGCTTCCTTCGCAGTCAGCGGAGCAGGGGCGACGGGACCGCGACGGCGGCTCTCGGCGTCGCGCCGTTTGGGCGTCGGTCGCCCCTTGCCGGCGGTCGCTTTCGCGGACGCGGAGTCGTCGGGAGTCGCGGCCGGGGAGTCCTCGGTCGCAGGAACCTGGTGATCGGCGGAGTCGTCGGAACCACCGCGGCGTAGCAACTTCACACCACCAGGCTATGGGATAGTGGAGAGAAGCGGAAAATCCGCGTGTCATACCACGCTCGGCGCAACTCGTCCACGAGGAATAGATTCCGGCGCGGTACCGTTGAACCATCGGGTTTCGACACGAACGACAGGGAGCGCCCATGACTGTGCAGCAAGAGACCGATACTCACGGCGTCATCCTGACCGAGGCCGCCGCTGCGAAGGCGAAGGCACTGCTCGATCAGGAGGGCCGCGACGACCTCGCACTGCGTATCGCCGTGCAGCCCGGAGGCTGTGCCGGTCTGCGGTACCAGCTGTTCTTCGACGATCGCACGCTGGACGGAGACCTCACCAAGGAATTCGCCGGTGTGACGCTCGCCGTCGACCGGATGAGCGCGCCGTACGTCGAGGGTGCGTCGATCGACTTCGTCGACACCATCGAGAAGCAGGGCTTCACCATCGACAACCCGAACGCCACGGGGTCGTGCGCCTGCGGCGACTCGTTCAACTGAGGACGCACTTCGGAACCCCGGCGCTTCACGGCGCCGGGGTTCCGTCGTTTCCGCGGTAGTACCGTGGGACCGCTACGGCTCTCCGTGTGAGCAGCCACACCACCCGACATCCGCGGAAAGGCTCAGCCACGTGACCATCGCCGTGACCGGCTCCATCGCCACCGACCACCTCATGCGTTTCCCCGGCCGGTTCGCCGAGCAGCTGCTCGCCGACCAGCTCGCGCACATCTCCCTGAGCTTCCTCGTCGACGACCTCGTCGTCCGCCGCGGCGGAGTGGGAGGCAACATCGCGTTCGCGATGGGCGTCCTCGGCGGAACGCCGGTGCTCGTCGGTGCCGTCGGTGCCGACTTCGCCGAATACCGCACGTGGCTCGAGAACCACGGGGTCGACTGCTCGTCCGTGCGGATCTCGCACACCGCCCACACCGCGCGCTTCGTGTGCACCACCGACCTGGACATGGCGCAGATCGCCTCGTTCTATCCCGGTGCGATGTCCGAGGCCCGCGAGATCTCGATCGCGGACGTGGTCGACAAGCACGGAGTCGATCTCGTGCTCGTCGGCGCCAACGATCCCGACGCGATGATCCGGCACACCGAGGAGTGCCGCCGGCTCGGGGTTCCGTTCGTCGCCGACCCGTCCCAGCAGCTCGCCCGCCTGAACGGCCAGGAGAGCGCGCAGCTCATCGACGGCGCCGAGTACCTGTTCACCAACGAGTACGAGTGGGGACTGCTGCTGCAGAAGACCGGGCTCACCGAGGACGAGGTGCAGGCGAAGGTCGGGATGCGCATCACCACCCTCGGCGGCGACGGCGCGAAGATCGTCGACCGTGACGGCAACTCGGTGAAGGTCGGTGTGGTGCCCGAACGCGCCAAGGTCGACCCCACCGGTGTGGGCGACGCCTTCCGTGCCGGCTTCCTGCTCGGCCACCGCTCCGGCCTGAGCATCGAACGCGCCGCGCAGCTCGGCTCGCTGGTCGCGGTGCACGTCCTCGAGACCACCGGCACCCAGGAATGGACCTTCGACCGCGCCGATGCCCTCAAGCGTCTCGCCGACGCCTACGGCACCGCCGCCGCCGACGAGATCGGCGCGGTTCTCGGCGCCTGACGCCGGACCGGAACGACGAACGGCCGCGAGTCCCGGTGAGGGAGCTCGCGGCCGTTTCCCGTCGCGCCCGTCAGATCTCCACCGGGTAGGCCGGTTCCTGGATCTGCGGCACGATGCGCTTCTCCACGAAGATCCCGTGCCAGACCATGAAGCACAGCACCGTCCACAGGCGGCGGCTGTGATCGATCGGGCCGGTCCGGTGCTCGTCGAGCATCTTCGCGACCGCGGCCTTGTCGAGCAGGTGGTCGGTCTGCGACTCGGCGATCACCTCGTGCGCCCAGTCGAACAGCTCCGTGCCGGCGAGCCAGTGCCGCAGCGGCACCGGGAAGCCCAGCTTCGCGCGGTGCAGCACGTGCGGCGGGACGATGCCCTCCAGCGCCTGCCTCAACGCGTACTTCGTCGTCTGTTTCGTGATCTTCTGCTCGAGGGGCACCTGCGAGGCCACCCGGAACACCTCGGAGTCCAGGAACGGCACGCGCAGCTCCAGTGAGTTGGCCATCGTCATCTTGTCGGCCTTGACGAGGATGTCGCCGCGCAACCAGGTGAACAGATCGAGATGCTGCATCCGGGCGACCGGATCCCAGCCGGCCGACTGCGCGTAGATCGGCGCCGTGACGTCCTGATGGGTCCACTCGGGGCGGAACTCGCGCAACACCGAGCGCAGCTGCGCGTCGTTGAAACTGCGGGCGTTGCCGTAGTAACGCTCCTCGAGCGTCATCGAGCCGCGGTGCAGCAGACTCTTGCCGCGGGTGCCCTCCGGAATCCGCTCCGACAGCTTTCCGGCAGCCCGGCGCAGAGCCGGCGGGAGGAACTCGAACGGCCGCAGCGACAGCGGCTCGCGGTAGATGGTGTAGCCGCCGAACAGCTCGTCCGCGCCCTCACCGGACAACACGACTTTGACGTGCTTGCGGGCTTCCCGGGCGATGAACCACAGCGGGACGAGCGCCGGGTCGGCCACCGGGTCGTCGAGGTACCAGATGATCTCCGGAATCGCCGCGGCGAACTCGCTGGGGGAGACCACCCGCACCACGTGCCGGGCGCCGATCGCGGCGGCCGATTCGGCCGCGACGTCGACCTCGGAGTAGCCCTCCCGCTCGAAACCCGCGGTGAAGGTGATGAGCTTCGGGTTGTGACGCATCGCCAGCGCGGCGATAGCCGTGGAGTCGATGCCGCCCGAGAGGAACGATCCGACGGTCACGTCGGCGCGCATGTGCTTGGCGACCGAGTCCTCGAGGGCCTCGGCGATCTCGCGGTAGCGATCCTGCTCCCGACCGGCGGCGAACGGCCGGACCGGGAAGGTCGGGTGGAAGTACCGCGTGATCTCGGGTTCGGCGCCGGGTGTGAGGCGCGCGTAGCAGCCCGACTCGAGGCGGCGGATCCGCCGGTGCAACGTCTCGGGCTCGGGAACATACTGCAGCACCGTGTAATGCTCGATCGCCCGGGGATCGAGCTCGGTGTCGATGCCGATCACGTCGGCGAGCTCGAGCAGGCTCTTCTTCTCGCTGCCGAAAGCGGTGCCGCCGGTACCCGTCGCGAGGAACAGCGGCTTGATGCCGAAGGGGTCGCGGGCGACGAACAGCTCGCGGGTGTGCGTGTCCCAGATCGCGAAGGCGAACATGCCCCGCAGGCGCTGGACCGCGCGAACACCCCAGTGGTGATAGGCCGCGACGATCGCCTCGCTGTCGCCCTCGGTCGCGAAAGAGGTACCGAACGTCTCGGTGAGCTCTTTGCGCAGTTCGAGATAGTTGTAGATCTCACCGTTGAAGGTCAGCGCGTAGCGGTCCGGCTGCTCCGGCGGGCCCCAGCGCAGCGGCTGGTGCGAATGCGCGATGTCGATGATCGACAGGCGGTTGAATCCGAAGACGAGGTCGGCGTCGTGCCAGGTGCCGTGCTCGTCGGGGCCGCGATGGCGCAGACAGTGCATCGCGGCGTCCACCTTCGCGACGGCGTCGTCGCTGGTGCCGTCAGTGGTCAGAAACCCGAGCAATCCGCACACGCGTGGGTTACCTCATTCCGGTCGGGGGTGTCGCGAAGAACCCCGGTGGGTGCCCAGCGCGAGACACCGCACCGCGCATGACACCGGGAACTACCACTCGGGGTCCGGCGTTGGTTCTATCGAAGTATGCCGCAGACGGTCGAGACCGGGCAGTCGTGCCCGGGTGCCACCGACGACCGGCCGGCAGACAAGAGAAAACCGACGTCACGAGCCGGGTCTTCCAGTCGAAACGCCCACTCCGACACTTTCTTCGTGCCCCGGCGATGGATAGCGCCCGGGTTTGGTCTACGCTGCGTAGTAATTGGGCCGGCCCTCCGGGTGTGCCCTAGTGGAATTGCGGCGATCAGGAAGGCGTGAACGTGGCGCAAGGTCGGATCCTTCGGCGGTTCGGGCTCGCAGCATCACTCGGCATTGCAGCCTTGGTGCTGACCGGGTGCTCGAGCGAAGAAATCCTTCGTTTCGGCTGGCCGGAGGGCATCACTCCTCAGGCCGAGCGTATGCGTGAACTGTGGACGTGGTCGGTTGTCGCCGCCCTCGTCATGGGAATTCTCGTGTGGGCACTCACCTTCTGGGTGATCATCGCCTATCGGCGTCGTAAGGACGACCCGGAGTTCCCACGTCAGACGGCATACAACGTGCCTCTCGAACTGGCCTACACTGCGGCGCCGTTCGTCGCCGTGTGTGTGCTCTTCTACTTCACGGTCGTGGTCCAGAACTACGTCCTGGAGAAGGAGGACAACCCGAACGTCGTCGTCGACGTGACGGCGTTCCAGTGGAACTGGAAGTTCGGCTACCGGACGATCGATCTGCAGGACGGCACGGCCCCCTACAACGGCATCGACGAGGTCGCCGAGGAGGCAGTCGCACAGGAGCCCTACGACCCGTCCACCGCGCACGGTGAATCGGGTGAGGAGCACGAGGCTCCGGGAGCGATCCACGGCAAGCCCGCCGAGGATCTGTCCTACCTGCACTACGACAAGATCGAGACGATCGGCACCAGCGAAGAGATTCCGGTGCTTGTTCTTCCCACCGGCAAGCGCATCGAGTTCCAGCTGGCGTCCTCCGACGTCATCCACGCCTTCTGGGTGCCGGAGTTCCTGTTCAAGCGCGATGTGAACCCGAACCCGATCGAGAACAACTCCGATCCGGTCTTCCAGATCTCCGAGATCGATCGTGAGGGCTCGTTCGTCGGCCGTTGCGCCGAGATGTGCGGCACCTACCACGCGATGATGAACTTCGAGGTCCGCGCGGTCAGCCCGGAGGACTTCGCCCGGTACATCGAGCTCCGTAAGCCGGTCGAGGACGGCGGCGAAGGCCTGTCGAACGCTCGCGCGCTCGAAGCCATCGGCCAGAGCCCGATCGCTACCTCGACGACTCCGTTCAAGACCGACCGCACGGACCGGTCGGCGACCGTCGCCGCAGGCGAGTGACGGCCACCTCACCCGACAAGGACAAGTGCTGATATGAAGATCGAAGCCAAGCTCTTCGAGGTCGTGACGGTGTTCTTCGTGCTCGTCGCCATCGTGTACGGCGTGTTCACCGGGCTGTCGGACAAGGGCATCGAATGGGCCGGCCTGACGGCCATCGTCCTCTCCGCAGGACTGACCCTCATCGTCGGAACCTACTTCCGCTTCGTCGCGCGTCGTCTCGACACCCGTCCCGAGGACTACGAGGACGCCGAGATCAGCGACGGTGCGGGCGACCTCGGTTTCTTCAGTGCGGGTAGCTACTGGCCGATCCTGCTCGCCGGTGCAGCAGCTTTCGCTGCGATCGCGCTGGCCTTCTACCAGCCGTGGATGATCGTCCTCGCGGTTGTGCTCATCATCGCCGCAGCCGCCGGACTGGTGTTCGAGTACCACATCGGACCCGAGAAGCACTGAGCCGACTCTCGACGCACACGGGCGCCGCACCTTCGGGTGCGGCGCCCGTGGCGTTTCCGGGGCCGTAGCGTGTCCGAGCCCTCACTGGGCAGGGGGTCCTGGCGGAGGTCCGGCTAGCGGGCGGCGAGGATGACGCTCGCGGTCGCCGCGACAGTCCGATCCGGGTCGGCGGTCAGGACCACGAGAGCGTCGTGGGCAGCCGAGCCCGGGATCTCCGCGAGTGCCTGTGTGAGGCGCAGGCGTACCCGGGTGTCGTCCGACCCGCCGAGCCCGTGCTGCACGGCACGCACGATCTCCGTGGAGAGGGCCGGCCGATCCGCGAGCCGGCCCAGCACCTCGGCGGCCTCGACGTCCGACCGGCCCTCCACGATCATCTCCACGAGGACGGGGACGACCGCGTCCACGCCCCGCGCCCCGAGCGTCAGAGCCACCATGGCGCGGGCCTTCGAATCGCCGTCGCCGAGAGCCTCCTCGAGCAGCGCCGTGGACTCGGGCACACGCAGCTCCGCCAGAGCCGCGATCGCCCGTCGCCGCACCGGGGCCTCGGCCGACCGCAACCCCCTCTCCAGTGCGGGCAGTGCGGCCTCCGCTGCGTCCGCGGCTCGGGCGAGCGACCAACGCAACGCACCCGCGACGAACGGGTCCTCCTCCGACAGGGCTGCCTCGACCAGCGAGGCGACCGGCAATGTCGTGTCTTCGCGCTGGGACAGGATCGCCTGCTGTCGGCGGGATCCCGAGTCGGATTCGAACGCGCGGAGCAACGCGACGAGACGCAGGACGTCGTCCCACCCGGTGGGGGAGGCCGCGTCGACGTCCTCGAGACGGGCGAGCAATTCGGTCTCGGCGGCGATCCGCTCCCGCGTGTGCCGCATCAGCTCCCGCACCAACTCGGCGGGAGCGAAATCCGGTTCCCGCAACGCGCGCCCGACCTCGTTCAGCGACAGACCCAGGCTACGGAGGCTCTCCACGTGGAAGAGCCTCCGAAGGTCGTCCTCGGTGTACTCGCGGTAGCCGCCCGACGTGCGGCCCGTCGGTGTGACGAGACCCAGGCGGTCGTAGTGGCGCAGCATGCGGCTGCTGACGCCGGACCTCCGCGAGACCTCACCGATCAGCATCGTGTCACTCCCGGATCCCGCCCGCGCCGAGGGCGGCGACCCGCTTGGCGGTCTCCAGCGAGAGGACGAACGCGCTGTCGGGATCGACACGGATCCGCTCGGTGGCTTCGGCGTGGGCGCGGACGCGGGGATCGGGGCTGCTCATCGCCGCGTCGAGCACCGGCACGGCCGCCTCGTCGAGCACCGCGAGGGCGCGCCCGAGGCTGAGCTGCAGGTCTGGGTCGCCTCGGCCCAGTTCGGCGCCGAGAGCGGCAGCGAGGCCGCTTTCCGCCCCCGTCGGGACGAGTGCGACCGCCGCCCGCCAGGCGCTACGTGCCACCTCGTCGTGCTCGTCGTGAAGCATGCCCGCCACCGCCGGCCACGCAACCGGGTCGCCGATCTTCGACAGTGTGTGCAGGGCCTGGTCGCGCGCCTGCGTGGTGTCCGACCGGAGTTCGGCGAGCAGTCGCGGCACGGTCACCTCGGTGGGCAGGCGGCACAGTGCCCAGGTCAGCATGTCGCGGACGAAGAAGTCCGGCTCCACGGCGCACCGCTCGACGAGTGCCGTCGCAGTACGGGGGTCGGCCGCGGTGCCCAGCTCGAGTGCTGCGCGCAATCGTATGGTGGCGTCCTCGGCGGTCAGGGCGTCGCTCGGGGCGCGGACGAACGGGTCGTGATGTGTGCTCATGGATGGCACCTCCTTCACCGACCATTCGAGCGCTTGTCACAGTGTCAAGGTCAAGACATACGGTCGAGCTCGAGACATACGCCCCGATGATGCCCCGGACGATATCCGGTGGGGGAGGGGAGAACCGGTCTCCCCTCCGATCGTCTCGGAACGACGAACGGGGCCCCGGACCGTGAAGGTCCGGGGCCCCGTTACGTTACGAACCGCTGGTGCGGATCAGTGCGACTTGTCGGGCAGCTGAGCTGCGCCGTCGCCGTTTCCGTGCACGCGCTCCTGATACTCGCGGAGCGTGTTCCGGAGCTCGAGCTCGGCCTCGTGGTGGGCGGCCTCGAGCGCGGCCGCTTCGTCGGCCGGGTCGGGGCTCCACCAGCTGCCGGCACCGGGCTTGCCGGCACTGCCGAGGCGGTTCATACGCTTCGGGATCGCGGCACCCTGGTACTCGAGCGGGACCGGGTGGCCGTGCTCGTCCACCGGACCGAGCGGCTGATGGATCTCGATGTACTCGCCGGTCGGCAGGCGACGGACGATGCCCGTCTCGATGCCGTGCTCGAGCACCTGGCGGTCGCTGCGCTGCAGACCCAGGCAGAACCGGTACGCGATGTAGTAGGCGAGCGGCGGGAGCAGGACGAGACCGATACGGCCCATCCAGGTCGTCGCGTTGATCGAGATGTCGAACTTGTACGCGATGATGTCGTTGACGCACATGATCGTGGCGACGGCGTAGAACGCCAGGGCCATGAACCCGAGTCCGGTACGGACCGGCACGTCGCGCGGACGCTGCAGCAGGTTGTGGTGAGCGTCGTCCTTCGTGAACTTCTTCTCGATCCACGGGTAGACCGTGAGAACGACGAACACGAGACCCATGATCAACGCGATCCAGAACGGCTGCGGGATCGTGTACCGGTTGAACAGGTACAGCTCCCAGGCCGGCCAGATACGTGCCATGCCGTCCGTCCACATCATGTAGATGTCCGGCTGCGAGCCGGCGGAGACCTGCGACGGGTTGTACGGGCCGATGTTCCAGACCGGGTTGATCTGCAGCAGGCCGGACATCAGGGCGAGGACCGCGAAGGTCATCGCGAAGAACGCACCCGACTTCACGGCGAAGACGGGGAGGATACGAACACCCACGACGTTCTGCTCGGTGCGGCCGGGGCCGGGGAACTGCGTGTGCTTCTGGTACCAGACCAGCGCGAGGTGCGCGGCGATCAGGGCCAGAATGATGCCCGGAACGAGCAGCACGTGCAGCACGTAGAAGCGCGGGATGATCAGCTCACCCGGGAAGTCGCCACCGAAGATCGCCCAGTGCATCCACGAGCCGATGATCGGGATCGACAGCGTGATGCCGGAGAACGCGGCGCGGAGGCCGGTGCCGGAGAGCAGGTCGTCGGGAAGCGAGTAGCCGAAGAAGCCCTCGAACATCGCCAGGATGAGCAGCAGTGAGCCGATCACCCAGTTGGCTTCGCGCGGACGCCGGAACGCGCCGGTGAAGAACACACGCAGCAGGTGGACGACGATCGACGCGGCGAACATCAGCGCAGCCCAGTGGTGGATCTGGCGGACGAACAGTCCTCCGCGGACCTCGAACGAGATCTGCAGTGTCGTCTCGTACGCACGGGACATGCCGACACCGCGGAGCGGCTGGTACACACCGTCGTAGGTGACATGCGCCATCGACGGATCGAAGAACAGGGTGAGGAAGACACCCGAGATCAACAGGATGATGAAGCTGTAGAGCGCGATCTCACCCAGGAGGAAGGACCAGTGGGTGGGGAACACCTTGTTGATCTGGCGGCGGATGCCCGCGGACAGATGGTAACGAGAATCGAGGTTCTCGCCGATCTGTGCGGCGCGGGACGGGGTTGCAGTACTCACGGGCGACGCTCCCAGAATGCCGGGCCGAGTGCCTCGATGAAGTCACCGTTGGCGACCAGGAAGCCCTCTTCGTTCACTGTAATAGGAAGCTGCGGCAGTGCGCGAGCAGCGGGACCGAAAATCGGCTTGCCGTACTCCAGTGCATCGAACTGCGACTGGTGGCACGGGCACAGGATGCGGTGCGTCTGCTGCTCGTAGAGCGAGGTCGGGCAGCCGAGGTGCGTGCAGATCTTCGAGTACGCGAAGTAGTCGCCGTAGTTGAAGCTCTCCTGGCCCTTGCGCTTGACGACACGCTCGGTGTCCTCGGTGCGCAGACGGATGAGCATGACCGAGTTGCGGATGCCGCGCAGACCCTGCAGCAGTGCGTGGTCGTCGCCACGATCGGACTCGCGGAACGGGAAGACCGTCTCCATGCCGCCGGCGTCGAGGTCCTCCGGACGCACGAGGACGATGTCCTGGGGACGGCCGGTGTCGCGACGCAGGTAGATCGTCTCGCCGGGGTAGCGCGGGGTCCAGCCCGAGACCCACAGCGACGACTCGTCGCCCTCGGCCCACGGGTTCTTGATCAGGCCACCGAGCGGCATGATCAGGCCCAGGCCGAGCGCGCCACCACCGAAGATGGCGGTGCGCTTGATGAGCTTGCGACGCGGCAGGGTCGACGTGTCGAGCGAATCGGAGAGCTCGGCGACGATCGTCTTGCGATCGACCTCGGAGGATCCACCGTCGTGCCGATCCTGGATCGACACCTCTTCGGGGATGAACTTCTTGGTGAACTGCACCGCGCCCACACCGATGCCGAGGATCGACAGACCGAGGGTCAGGCCGAGCATCGGGGTGTAGAGGCTGTACCAGCCGTAGTTCTCGTCGCCGATGCCCTGGTATTCCCACGGCCAGAACAGGTAGGTCGCGATGAACGCGATACCCGAGATGCCTGCGAGGGCGAACCAGAAGGCGACGTTGCGCTCGGCGCGCTTCTCGGCGCGGGTGCCCTCGACGGGCCACCGGTCCTTGCGGAACGCGACGTCGACGCCGTCGAGGTTCGTGCCGAGCGTGACGAGGTCGTCCCGGCTCATCCGGTCGAGATCTTCGACCGTGTGCTTGTTCGGCGTTTCGCCGCCACTCATGACCTTGCTCCGATCCACAGCGCAGCGCCGACGACGGCGACGATGCCGACGACCCACATGGTCGGCCCTTCGGCACCGGGGCCGAAGCCGCCGAGCCCGTAGCCACCCGGGTCCCTCGTCTCACTGGCGGACTTGATGTACGCGATGATGTCCTGCTTCTCCTCGATCGTCAGCTGACGATCGGAGAACTTCGGCATGTTCTGGGGGCCGGTGAGCATCGCGGTGTAGATCTGCTGCTCGTTGGCCGGATCCAGGTTCGGTGCGAACTTGCCGGACGACAGCGCGCCGCCGCGTCCGGTGAAGTTGTGGCACGACGCGCAGTTCTGGCGGAAGAGCTCCGAACCACGTCCGATGTCGTTGCCGCGCAGCGACGACTGAGCGATCTCGCCGTTCTCGTCGCGGATGACCGTCGGGCCTCCACCGTTGGCCTGGATGTACGCGCCGAGCGCGTCGGTCTGCGCGGCGTCGAACTTCGGGTCCTTGCGGAGGGCCTGGGCCTCGTTGCGCATCATCGGCATGCGGCCCGAGGAGACCTGGAAGTAGACGGCGGCCTCGCCGACACCGATGAGGCTGGGACCGCGATCCTGGACGCCCTGGAGATTGACGCCGTGGCAGGTCACGCAGGAGGTCTCGTAGAGCTGCTGACCCTCGCGGATCAGAGCGCTCTGGTCGTCCTGCGCCGTGGCCACCTGCGGGGCAGGTGTCAGCGCGGAGGCGATGAAGCCTGCGCTGAGGAGACCGAGCGCGAGGACCAACGCTCCGGTGACGCGCCGGCGCATCTTGCGCTGGCGGCGGGACTTCGCAGCATCGGCTGCAGAGGATCGACCGGGCATGTCACCCTCGGAGGCGAGAGGTGGGGATGAACTCATCTGTATCCCTTTTTTTATGTCGGGACGGACTGGACGTCAGGGGGCTGCCTGGGCGTTCAGCTGGCTAACGGATGAAATAAATCGTGGCAAACAGCGCGATCCAAACGATGTCGACGAAGTGCCAGTAATACGAAACGACGATGGCTGCAGTGGCCTGCGCAGGCGTGAACTTGCTGACCTTCGTGCGGAACAACAGGAACACGAAGGCGATCAGGCCGCCGATGACGTGCAGGCCGTGGAAGCCGGTGGTCATGTAGAACACCGAGCCGTACACGCTGCCCGGGATGGTCGTGCCGTCCTTCACGAGGGTGATGTACTCGTATCCCTGGCCGAGCACGAAGAAGGTGCCCATGCCGAGGGTGATGATGTACCACCGCCGCAGACCGAAGACGTCGCCGCGCTCGGCGGCGAACACGCCCAGCTGGCAGGTGAAGGAGGAAGCGATCAGCACCGCGGTGATCGGTACCGCCAACCACAGGTTCAAGTGGGTGGGCGGGGGCGGCCACATGCCCTCCGGGGCCTGTGCCCGTGCCACGAAGTACATGGCGAAGAGCCCTGCGAAAAACATGAGCTCACTGGACAACCACACGATGGTGCCGACGCTGACCAGGTTGGGCCGGTTCAACGAGTGCACGCGCTGTGTGATTGCAGATCCTGAAGTCCCTACTGCGCTCGTCACGCTGGCTAGTATGACCCGTCGTAGTACGTCTTGGGCAATCGGGGCCGAAATCGGCGCGTCCGTGCAGGTCTCGGACCTGGATTTCACCAGGTGGGCGCTCGGTGAGGGGTGCTCCGGAGGGCCCCACACGGCGCATTTCGGAGGGTCGCGAAGGTCACGTGGGATCGTGGATGCATGAGTACCGGAAAGGGTCTTCGGGGATGGCTGCGCTCGCTGGCCGGGCGGCGCGGTGAGCCGCTCGACGCGGACCGCGCCGATCTGGTCGTGGTCGTGTCGTCCTTCGAGGACGCCGAAGCCTGCTCCACGGCGCTGGAGCGCGCGGCCGAGGTGGCCCCGTCGTGGCGGTCCGAGGACGAGGCCGTTCTCCGGCACCATCTGGCGTTGCCCGCGGACGCGGTGGAGCGGGCCGCGGAGCTGGCCGGCCAGGACGGCTACGTCGTGGCCGGAACCGGCGACCGGAACGTCCCGCCCATGGCCGTGGACGGCGCTTCCGTGATCCTGCAGCGTGTCCAGATCCTCGATGCTCTGCACTGTGCGCAGGAGAAGTCGCGCATGGCCTCGCTCGCGCAGCGACTCGGCGGAACGGCTCTGGGATGGGACGCCCTGCAACCGCAGGATTCCGCTGGCTAAGCTGACCGGTCGGAAGGGCACGCCTGTGCCCGGTGAGGAGCGAGATGCGGCGAGGGCAGGTGCGATGAACGCGACGCGAGACGCGGACGAGGTGACCCGGAACTGGCCCTCCGTCCTGGGAGCGCTCACCGCCGGACAGAACCTGTCGGCCGCCGAGGCGCGATGGGCGATGAGCGAGATCTTCTCCGACAACGCCACACCCGCCCAGATCGCAGCCTTCGGTGTCGCGCTGAAGATGAAGGGCGAGACACCCGAAGAGGTGCGGGCGCTCGCCGACACGATGCTCGACTATGCCCGGCTGGTCCCGGTCGACAGCGACGTCGTCGACATCGTGGGAACCGGTGGCGACCGCGCGAACACCGTCAACATCTCGACGATGGCCTCGCTCGTCGTGGCCGCGGCGGGCATCCGCGTCGTCAAGCACGGCAACCGTGCCGCCTCCTCCAAGAGTGGAGGCGCCGACGTGCTCGAGGCCCTCGGTGTGCACATCGATCTGGGGCCCGACGAGGTGGCCCACTCGGTCGCCGAGGTCGGGATCGGATTCTGCTTCGCGCCTGTCTACCACCCGGCACTGCGCTTCGCGGCCGCGCCGCGCAAGCAGATCGGGATCCCGACGGTCTTCAACGTCCTCGGTCCGCTCACCAATCCGGCCCGTCCCAGCGCCGGTCTGATCGGGTGTGCGTTCGAACCGCTCGTCCCTACGGTCGCGGGCGTGCTCGCGCAACGCGGCAATTCCGCCCTCGTGGTGCGCGGCGACGACGGACTCGACGAACTGACCACCTCCACGACGTCGACGGTGCACATCGTGCGCAACGGCGAAGTACGGGTCGTGAGTCTCGATCCGCGCGATCTCGGGATCGAACGCGTTCCGCTCGAAGCGCTGCGCGGCGGCGACGCCGATGAGAACGCGGTGATCGCGCGTGCCGTCCTCGCAGGGGAGAAGGGCCCCGTGCGCGATGCCGTGCTCCTCAACGCAGCCGGGGCGATCGCCGCCTTCCGCGGCGTCGACGGTGCTCTCGAGGACGCCCTCGCGGCCGGCCTCGAGACGGCGGCGCACGCGATCGACGACGGGGGCGCCGCGTCGGTGCTGGAGCGGTGGGCCCAGGTCACCACGCGGCTGGGCGCCGCGTCGGAGAAGTGACCGCAGAACAGTAAGGACAGACGGACGGGCCCGCACTGCGCAGTGCGGGCCCGTCGTCCGTCGTGAGTGTGCAGGCGACGCCGGGTCAGTTCCCGATCGAGAAGCCCGCTTCGACATCGGCGCTCGAGTACGACTGGAACGCGATGTGGGTGACGGTCTTCGTCACGCCGTCGATCTTGTTGATGCCCCGGGTGACGACGTCGGCGATCTTCTCGTGGTCGCGCACTCGGACCACCGCCACGAGGTCGACGTCGCCCGCGCAGGAGTACACCGTGTCGACGCCATCGAGGTCGGCGACCGCTTGCGCGGTCTCGGGGATACGGTTCGCCTCGGCATCGATCAGGACGATCGCGTTGATCATGGGGTCTCCTTCAGCCTTCCTCGGGGATTGCATCAGCCTAAGCGGTGGGACGAGTCGGCGGACAGGAGCCCGCGGACCGCGCGGGCGTCGTGCGCGAGCTCGGCCCACGCACTCCATCGGCCCGCACCTCGGCTCGGCTCGCACCAACCCCGGCTCGCACGGACGATGCGGGTTCCCTCGCCGTCGAGCCATCGCGCGACCAGGCCGATCTCTTCCGGGGACGCGCCGCGCAGTGGTCCCGGTGACGGCCGTACCGTCTCGGCACCGGCGACGATCGCGTCCACGACGGGCATCGGCCGCACCCCGCGCGGTGCCACGCCGGCGGACGCGAGCCGGCCTGCGCGGATCACGGCGAACTCCCATCCGCCCTCGGCCCGCGGACGCGCCGCGACGAGTTCGTCGACGGCCGCCAGCGAGGCCAGGCGCTGCGTGCGCCGCAACGCGACGAGGGCCGCGGCGAGCCTGTCGCGCAGCCGGGCGGCATTCTCGAACAGCTGGTCGCGTACAAGGATGTCGAGGCGCTGGTGTACCGCCTCGACGGCGTCGTCGGCGAGGCCGCGGACGACCGCGCGCACGCCCTCGACCTGGGCCTCGTAGGCAGAGGCGTCCTGGACCCCGAAGCGGGCTGCGGCGCAACCCCCGACGGCGACGGGCGGACAGCGGTCGCCGTGCCGCGCCGTACGGCCGATCCTGCGCGTGCACGTACGCAGACCGCACATCTCCGCGAGCAGCGCCGCGACGTCCGCGGCGTCGGCACGTACCGAGAACGGGCCGATCGCATCGGGCCCGGGAGTGCGGCTCACGGCGAGGCGCGGAAACGCCTCGTCGGTGAGGATGATCCACCAGCCACGCATCGGATACTTCGACCGACGGTTGTACGGAGGGGTGTGCGCCGCGATCAGCCGGAGTTCGCGGACACCGGCTTCGAGCCCGTGGGCGCATTCGACATGATCGATGCGCGTGGTGAGTGCGACCATCTCGCGTAGTCGCGGCCGCGTCTCGGAACCCGTGAAGTAGGTACGGACGCGCCGGTGCAGGTCGACCGCCGTGCCGACGTACAACACCTCGTCGGACGGGCCCCGGAACATGTAGACGCCGGGCCTGCGCGGAAGGTGCGCGGCGAGAGCGCGTTTGGCCCGTTGCTCGGCAGTGACCACGGGCATGTAGTCGCGCAACTCGGTCAGGCTGTGGACCCCCTGGTTGCCGACCCGTTCGATGAGGGCGTGCAGCACGTCCACGGTGGCCCGTGCGTCGTCGAGCGCGCGGTGGGTGGGCAGGGTGGAAACCCGGAACAGTTCGGCCAGCGCGGAGAGCTTCACCGAGGGTGCCTCGTCGCGTCCGAGGACGCGGCGGGCCAGTTTGACGGTGCACAGCACTTGGAATCGGGGCCACGCCAGTTCGCACTTCGTGGCGGCCGCCTTGAGGAATCCGACGTCGAATCCGGCGTTGTGCGCGACGAGCACCGCTCCGGACGCGAACTCGAGAAAGGCGGGCAGCACCTCCTCGATCCTGGGGGCCGCATAGACCATCGCGGTGGTGATGCCGGTGAGTTGCACGATGTACGGCGGAATGGGACGCCCCGGATCGACGAGGGTCGCGAACTCGCCGAGCACCTCCCCGGCGCGGATCTTCACCGCACCGATCTCGGTGATGGCGTCCTCGGCCGACTTCCCTCCGGTCGTCTCGAGGTCGACGACGACGAAGGTGGTGTCGCGCAAGGGCGTGTCGAGCTCGTCGAAACCCAGTTGCACGCCGAGGGCGGATGGTTGCGGCGAGGTCATGCGGCGAGCCTAGGAAGCGGCACCGACAACCCGCCGGGCGGGCTCCCGAACACTGAAGAGACGAGGATCACACCGATTTTTCTGCCCTGGCGAGAAGTGGGCGAAGCCGACAAAAACAGACCGATCGGCCTCCGAGGGGCGCAGTCCGGCGAATCGGGCGAGCCGTTCCGGCCGGTCTTTTCGGGTAGGGATGCTCTGACCTGCCGCTTCCGGAGCGGACTCGGGCAAATGGGCAGCAGCCATCCTCGCGGCGGAGAGTGGCGGAGCAGCGCTTGTTACCGCGTCGTTATCGGACCGTGCTCCCGCGGCAGCATTCATCCGGGAATCGGCCGAAACGGTCGGGCGATGCGGCGGAGCGGTCGACTTCACCGATGCCGTTTCGTAATCTTTTCGAGACCGAGCGGAGAGTTTTCCGCCCCACCCCCGGGTCGGAGCCGCACGGTTACCGCCTAATCGCCCCTCCCGGCTTCGGGAGCGGTGAGCCGGGGACCCACGTAGTTCTTGGGGTGAATCCCCTCCGCCCGTCGCGGCGAGGGGTAGGGCTGATCTTCCGGCCCGAACCCGTCAGCTAACTCGGTCGGCGGGTGAACGGAAGAAACGGAGAACGTCCCCTCGTGGTTTCGAACAACAGCAAGCGCACCGTCCGGCGCGCCCTTGTCGCCGGTGCCATTGCTCTCGGAGCAGTCACCGTCTCGGCCGGCCCGGCGATGGCCGAGCCGATCAACATTCCCGGTGTCGGAACGTTCGACCTCCCGGCCGGTGTGACCGTGCCGCCGGAGATCGCCAACCTCGTTCCGCCGGCCGCCGAGGGTGCCCCCGCGCCTCAGGCCGAGGCCTTCACCGCACCCTTCAGCTCCGTCGGACAGCGTGCTGCCGACGCCGCACAGTCGAAGATCGGCGCGCCCTACGTCTACGGTGCGGCCGGTCCGAGCTCCTTCGACTGCTCGGGCCTCGTCCAGTGGGCTTTCAAGCAGGCCGGCCTCAGCGTGCCGCGCACGAGCTACGAGCAGGCCTCCGCCGGTACCCCCGTCGATGTCGCGGCTCTCCAGCCCGGCGACGTCGTGTCGTTCTACGACGGCAGCCACACCGGCATCTACATCGGCGGCGGCAACATCGTGCATGCCTCCACCTCGAGCCAGCCGGTCAAGATCGCGCCGCTGAACTCGATGCCGGTCGACGGAGCGCGACGCTTCTGACGGCACGTCGCCTCTGATCGGACGGCACTTCTCGCCTCCGCTCCGACGCACCATCTCCGAGAAGGGTGGGTCCGGTACGAACCGGGCCCACCCTTCTCGTATGTCTGCACGCGCGGTCCGTACGCGTGTCCGTCTCTTGCACAGAAAGCCGTCGCGTGTGATGGCTACTCGCAGGTAGACACAAACCTATGCGATTCCGTAACCTGATCGAGATCTTTGATCCGGTAGTTGCGGATGATCAAGGACGCCGGGAAAGGATGCGAGCCCTCGTGGTTTCCGACAGGACGAAGCACCTCGTGCGAATGCAGCGCAGGCCGAGAGTGCACAGCAGGCCGAGAGTACGCGCCGGGCGCCGGCCCGCGCTCGTCGTGGCCCTCGTGATGATGGTCCTCGGTTTCACTCTCGCGCCGGCGACGGCGCAACCTGCGGGGGAGAGCCCCGCCGCACGACTCGACCATCTCGCCGATCTGTCACGTCGCAGCGAGCAGGCCACCGAGGCGCTGCACGCCGCCGGCGCGGATCTCGAAGCGAAGGTCGCGGCGCAGCAGTCGGCCGACGCTCGCGCCGCCCAGGCCGACGAGGCTCTGGGTATCGCTCGCGCCGACATCGCCCGCTTCAAGCCCACCGTCGACAAGCTCGCTCGGGCCAACTACCGCGGCGCGCGCACCAACCGCCTCTTCGCCGTGATGGTGAGTGATTCGCCTCAGCAGATGCTCGACCAGATGGTGCTGCTCGACGTCCTCGGTGAGCAGACCTCGCGCGAGGTCGACGGCTTCCGGGCCGCCACTGCCGCCGCGGCCGAGGCGGCCGTGGCGGCGCAGCACGCCGCCGACGAGGCACATGCAGCCGCCGCGCAGGCCCAGACTCTCCGCGACGAACTCCAGCGGCGTCAGGCCGAACTCGAACAGCAGATCGAGGAGGTCCTTGACGCCTTCGAAGCGCTCAGCGACGCGGAGAAGGCCGAACTCGCCGGCACCCCTTTCCCGCCGGGTCTCGACGCCGAGAAGATCCTGCAGCACCTCGTCCCCGGCAGCAACGGCGCCGCACTCCGGGCGGCCCTGTCCCGCATCGGCTCCCCGTACGTCTGGGGCGCGACCGGTCCCGACCAGTTCGACTGTTCGGGACTCATGGTCTGGGCGTACAAGCAGGTCGGTAAGGCGCTTCCCCGCTCCAGTCAGGCGCAGGCGCAGGGCGGTGTCCCCGTCTCCCGCGAGAATCTGCAGCCCGGTGATCTCGTCATCTTCTACGAAGACGCCTCCCATGTCGGCATGTACGTCGGCGACGGCAACATGGTGCACGCCTCGACCTTCGGTGTACCGGTGAAGGTCCAGTCGATCGATCGCTTCCCGTTCCACAGCGCCCGCCGGTACTGATCCGCCTCCACGGCGCCACCGCCGGCCGAGGTCGCTCAGGGTGGCGCCCGGGGGTCGACCTAGACTGACGCGGTGCCCGCGCGATCGTCCTTTCCCGCCGGTACCCGCAAGTGGGAACGCCTCGGCTTGGCCGGGCTCGTGGTCGCATTGGTCACGGCGGGCCTGCTGCTGGCCGTCGACCCGGTGGACACCGACGACGTCGACAGCCGGGTACGGGCCGAACTGCAGGTCGTACTCGACGACTGGAGCCTGGCCGTCCGGACCGGCGACGACGCGTCCCTCGCGCGGCTGATCGACGCCGCATCCCCGGCGCTCCTCGCTTCCGAGCGGGAGCGCATCACGGCGATCGCGTCCGTTCCTCTCGCCGACTTCGGCTACGAACTCGCCGCCGAGCCCGCATTGCCCCTGCCGCCCGAGGACGTGGCCCGGTTCGGCGCCGACGACGTCCGGGCACATCGCGTCCACCTCCGGTTCGCCGTGGACGGCATCGACGACGTGCCCACCCGGCGACCGGTGACCGTGCTGTTCGTCCACCGGCCGCAGGGCTGGCGGATCGCCGACGATGCACCCGCCCTCGCCGGGGCGGAGACCGTCACGTGGCGGGGACCGTGGGACCACGGCCCGCTCCATGTCGCGATCGCACAGACCGCGGGCGGGCGCTCGGTCGTGGTCGGTCACCCGGACAACGCGTCGTTCGTGGACGACCTCGCCGATGACCTGCCGTCCGTGGTGGAGGCCGTCGACGACCTGTGGGGCGACACCTGGCCGCGGCGCGCGCTGATCGTCGTGACCTCGTCGCGCGAGGAGTTCTCGCACCTCGTCGGGCCGCGGCACGACGGCGACGACATCGCTGCCGTCGCGGTCTCCGACGATGTGGATCACGAGCGCGGGATCGCCACAGGTCAGCGCATCGTCTTCAATCCGGCGGCGAGTAGGCGGCTCGACGACACCTCGCGGAGAGCCGTCCTCACCCACGAGATGGTGCACGTCGCCGCGCGCGCCGGCACGGTCGACGGCTCCCCGATGTGGGTCCTCGAGGGCTTCGCCGACTACGTCGGCCACCGCACGACAGCCGACGAGGTCGACGTGCGGCGGATCGCACCGACGCTGACCCGGCAGGTTCGATCGTCGGGTGTACCGGTGTCACTGCCGGCCGACGGTGATTTCACCGGTGAACGCTCGGCGCTTGCCTACGAGACCGCCTGGTCGATCGCCGAATACATCGCCGACGAATTCGGACACGACAGTCTGATCGCCCTGTACCGTGCCCTCGCTGCGGGTCCCGTCACCGACGAGAAGCTCGACGACGTGCTCACCGGACTGCTCGGCGTCGACACCACAGAGTTCGTGGACGTCTGGGGACGCTGGCTCGGAGGTCACATCCGCGACACCCGCTGACCGGCCCGGGACCCGTCTACGCTTCCGCATCCCCCTGCTTCTACGGTGGACCCATGTCGCGGACCCTGCTGGTGACGAACGATTTCCCGCCCCGCCCCGGGGGCATCCAGTCCTATCTGCACGCCTTCGCGAACCAGTTGCCGTCCGACGACCTCGTCGTCTACGCACCGCGCTGGCGCGGCGACAGTCACGTGAAGTTCGATGCGCGGGCTCCGTTCGAGGTCGTCCGGCATCCCACGACGCTGATGTTGCCCACCCCCGACGTCGCGCGACGCGCCACCCGCCTGCTCACCGAACACGACTGCGACACCGTCTGGTTCGGAGCCGCCGCGCCGCTGGCGCTGCTGGCGCCCGTGATGCGCCGCGCCGGGGCCCACCGCATCGTCGCCAGCACACACGGCCACGAGGTGGGATGGTCCATGCTGCCCGCCGCCCGGCAGGCCCTGCGGCAGATCGGCGACCACACCGACACGGTCACCTACGTCAGCCGTTACACCCGGGGGCGCTTCGCCTCCGCCTTCGGTCCGGAGGCGGGCCTCGAACACCTGCCGTCCGGTGTCGACACCGACGCCTTCCGGCCCGATCCGGGAGCGCGTGCCGAGCTGCGGGCACGCTACGGACTCGGTGACCGGCCGACCGTGCTGTGCCTGTCGCGTCTCGTACCCCGCAAGGGGCAGGACGTGCTCATCCGCGCACTGCCCGCGATCCGCACGCGCATCGACGGTGCCGTCCTCGTCATCGTCGGCGGCGGACCGTACGAGTCACGACTGCGCGAGCTCGCCCGCCGCACCGGCGTGGAGGAACATGTCGTGTTCACCGGCACCGTGCCGGCAGCCGAACTCGCCGCGCACCACACGATCGCCGACGTGTTCGCGATGCCGTGCCGCACCCGTGGCGGCGGTCTCGACGTGGAGGGTCTGGGCATCGTGTACCTCGAGGCGTCCGCGACCGGAGTACCCGTCGTGGCGGGCAGGTCGGGTGGAGCCCCGGAGACGGTGCGGGACGGCCGGACCGGGTACGTCGTCGACGGCACAGCGGTGACGGCCGTCGCCACCGCTGTGTCCGGCATTCTCGCCGATCCCGACCGTGCCGCCGCGATGGGCGCGGCCGGCCGCGAGTGGGTGTCCACCGACTGGAGATGGGACGTCCTGGGAGCGAGATTGCGCGGATATCTCGATGCCGCGGCGCCGCCGAGCGAGACCGTGGCGCCCTCGGCGGGGTGACCGGACGGGCCGCGGACGCGATATGTGAAGCTGTCCTGCGTGAGCAGCATTCAGGTGGCGGATCAGACCTTCGTAGCGGCGCCCCCGGAGCGCATCGCCGAGGAGGTCGCGGCGCCCGATCGGTGGCGTGCATGGTGCCCCGATCTCGCGCTGACCGTACGTGAGGACCGTGCGGAGAAGGGCATCCGGTGGACGGTGTCGGGCCCGCTCGACGGGACGATGGAAGTGTGGCTCGAACCGGTCCTCGACGGCGCGGTGATCCACTACTTCCTGCACTGCGAACCGGCGGGTGTCGCACCCGAGCGCGTCGCGGGTCTCGACCTCGCCGGCATGAACCGGACGCGCCGCGTTCAGGGAAAGGTGATGGCCTTCGAGGTCAAGCAGCGTCTCGAGGCCGGTCGTCCGGCCGGTGAGCCGCCGCGCCGCTGACCGGTGAGCCGCCGCGTCACCGAAGCAACCGAAGGACCGAAGTCCCGATACCGTTGTCCGCACGGTATGTGATAGACCCTCGGAGCGGGACTGATCGGTATCCACACGAGGGGCCGAGAAAGGGAGCCGTCACCACATGGCCGAGAAGACGAAGAGGTCGATCACCATCGGCGCGCCGGCCGAGCGTGTCATGCAGGTCATCGCAGATTTCGATGCCTATCCCACGTGGGTGTCGGCCGCGAAGACCGTGGAGGTCGTGGAACACCGCCCCGACGGGCGGGCCGAGCGCGTGCGCTTCGTCCTGGACGCCGGCATCGTCAAGGACACCTACGTCCTGCGGTACAAGTGGGCGCCCGACAACCGCGCCGTGAGCTGGGAGCTCGAGAGCGGCGAGATCCAGAAGGCCCAGTCCGGCTCGTACGTGCTGACCGAGAGCGCCGACGGCACCACCGTCGTCGACTACCAGCTCACCGTGGATCTCACGATCCCGATGATCGGTCTGTTCAAGCGCAAGGCGGAGAAGGTCATCACCGACACCGCCCTGAAGGAACTCAAGAAGCAGGTGGAGGGCTGAACGTCCGGCACGCCCCGGCCCGCGTGCGGTGGTTCCTCGGCAAGGGCGGCGCCGGGAAGACGACCTTGGCCGCGGCCGAGTCGCTCGCGACCGCCCGCATGGGGGAGCGTGTGCTCGTCGTCTCGATCGATCAGGCGCACTCGCTCGGCGACGTGCTCGACCTGCCCCGGGCCACCGACGGGGACACCGGCGCGTCCGACATCCGGACCGTCGAGGAGAACCTCGACATGGTGGAGATCGATGCGCTGCAGCTGCTCCGCTCGCGCTATGCGGTCCTCGCATCGATGGCGGCGCTCGCCGGGACCCACGAACACGCGGAGCAGTTCGACCTGCCCGAGCCCGACGAACTGACCGGCCTGCCCGGCGTCCAGGAACTCCTCATGCTCTCGGAGGTCGCGCGCCTCGCGGACACCGGGAGGTGGTCCCACATCGTCGTCGACGCGCCGGCCTCGGCGGACGCCCTGCGCACCCTCGCCGCGCCACGCACGGTGGCCGACTATCTCGAGCGGATCTGGCCGCAGCACAGTCGGGTCGCGGCCACCACCGGCCCCGATCCCCGGACGGCCGTCTTCGTCGCGCTGTTCGACCGGCTGCTCTCCGGCATCGCCGCGGTACGCGACCTGCTCGACGATCGCGGACGCAGCGCCGCGGTGATCGTGGCGACGCCCGACCGCGCCGGTCGTGCCGAGCTCCGCAGGGTGCGGTCGTGGCTCGCCCTGTCCGGCATCCGTGTCGAAGCTGTCGTGATCAACGGCGTCATGCCCTCGGTAGGCGGTTCGGGTGCGGCGGCGCGACTGCTCGCCGATCAGCGGGCCGCGCACGTAGCGATCGTGGAGGAGATCGGGACGACCGTCACCGACATCCCCGTGATCGTGTGCGAGCGACGTGCAGTCGAGCCGGTAGGGTTGGCAGCTCTGGAGGAGCTCGCTACGGTGCTCCGCCGGGATGCACCCACACCCTCGCCGGACACCGGCGATCCGGTCCGGGTGCAGCACGAATCGGGAACGGGGGTGGAATCGGTGTACGCGATGCGCATGTACCTCCCACTCGCCGACCCTGCGTCCCTGACGCTCGGACGGATCGGCGACGACCTGGTCGTCGGCGCCGACGGCATGCGCCGCCGGGTGCGACTCGCGTCGGGGCTGCGCCGGTGCACGGTCTCCGAAGCCGAGTTCGACGGCACCGATCTGGTGGTGCGCTTCGTGCCGGATCCGGCGGTGTGGCCGCTGTGAGGGACGATCACGAAGCCCTGCTCTCCGAGCTGTTGCTGCTCGCCGACGCCGTGCTCGACCGTGTCGAGGGTGCGGTGCAGCAGTTCGTCGTCGCGCCCGGCGAGGCACCGCATCCCGCCGACGACTCCGCTCCCGGCTCGGCGGCGACCCCGAGCGGGTGCGCGTGGTGCCCGCTCTGCGCGGCCGCAGCGCTGGTACGCGGCGAGAACCATGAGCTCGTCACCAGGCTCGCGACGAAGTTGGCGGCATTGATCGCGTTGCTCCGTGAGTTCCTCTCGCAGTTCCTGCCCGCCACCGGCGGCAGCAGCCCACCGGAACCCACCCCCGACGCGCCGACGCGCGAGCGGCCGGCCTTCGTGCCGATCTCCGTCAACGTCCGGCCGTGAACATCGGCAACGGGAACGGCGCTGTGCTCACGGTCGGGATCGACATCGGTGGAACGAGTATTCGTGCCGCGGCCGTCGATCGGAACGGCGAGGTCGCCGACAGTGTGCGCACGCAGACGCCGTCCTCCGCGGTCGCCCTCGAGAACGCTCTGTACCGTCTCGTCGATCATCTGCGCGGTCGCAACGACATAGCAGCGGTCGGGCTGGGGGTCGCGGGCTTCCTGACCGGAGACCGCACCACCGTGCGGTTCGCACCTCACCTGCCCTGGCGGGAGACGCCTCTCGCAGAGACGTTGACCGCGCGCTTCGGGCTGCCGGTCGTCCTCGAGCACGACGCCAACGCCGCGGCCTGGGCCGAATACCGCTTCGGTGCCGCTGCAGGTAGCGGAATCGCGGTGATGGTGGCACTCGGAACGGGCATCGGCGCCGCCCTGCTGCTCGACGGCAGGATCTATCGCGGTGCGTACGGTGTGGCGCCCGAACTCGGGCATGTGCAGGTCGAACCCGACGGTCGTCCCTGCCCGTGCGGAAAGCGCGGGTGCTGGGAAAGATATTGCAGCGGAACAGGTCTCGTGGACACGACCGTCGAGATGCTCGCGGCGGATCCTGGACGTTCCGTGCTCGCCGGCGAGATCGCGGCGGATCCGGGATCGCTCACCGGACGGCGGATCGCCGGCGCGGCCCACGACGGTGATCCCGTCGCGCTCGCGGCCTTCGACGACTTCGCCCGCAGACTCGGGCTCGGCCTGGCGCTCGTCGCCGATGTCTACGATCCCGAGCTCGTCGTCATCGGGGGAGGGGTCTCCGGCTCCGCTCCGCTGTTCCTCGACGCGGCGCGCGAACACTATGCGGCCGTCACCACCGGTGCCGGGCATCGTCCCCTCGCGCGCGTCCGGGTGGCGCAACTCGGTGACGCCGCCGGATTGATCGGTGCCGCCGATCTCGCCCGATCGGCGATCGAAACCTCCGGAGCGACGCAGTAGGTGAGATTATCGTCACGTCGGTGCCGAAAGGGTGGGGTCGGGCACTGAGGCGATGTGCGTGTGGCAGTCGCGTCGTCGTAGAGTCGACCGGCGGGCGGTGCTGCACCGATCCGTGTGGGGGATGATCGGATTCGGGAAGGATGCCATGTGGTACTGGCTGTTCAAGTACGTCCTCCTGGGACCGCTGCTGTGGCTCATAGGTCGTCCGAAGTTCGAAGGCGGCGAGAACATTCCGGCGCACGGCCCGGCGATCCTGGCCAGTAACCACCGCGCGGTCCTCGATTCGTTCTACCTTCCCCTCCTCGTGCGACGGCGGATCACCTTCCTGGCGAAGAGCGAGTACTTCACCGGGGCGGGCTTCAAGGGCGCCTTCCAGCGCTGGTTCTTCTCCTCGGTCGGGCAGGTCCCCATCGACCGCACCGGCGCCGACGCCGCGCAGGACGCGCTCAACGCGGGGGTCCGGGTTCTCGGCCAGGGCAAACTGCTCGGCATCTACCCTGAGGGCACCCGCTCACCCGACGGACGTCTCTACAAGGGCAAGACCGGCCTGGCGCGACTGGCACTGGAGACCGGCGTCCCCGTGATCCCCGTCGCCATGATCGGAACCGACCGGATGAACCCCATCGGTTCGAAGATGTGGCGACCGGCGAAGATCACCGTGCGGATCGGTGAGCCCCTCGACTTCTCCCGGTTCGAGGGCATGGGTGGCAACAGATTCGTCGAGCGCACCGTCACCGACGAGGTCATGTACTCGCTCATGCAGTTGTCGGGCCAGGAGTACGTCGACATCTACGCCGCGACCATGAAGAACAAGCCGGGCGCGACCGACGGCTCGGGTGCGCCAGGGGAGGCCGGCGCGTCGGCATCCGACGTCGTCATCCCGCCGCAGGACGGTCCCGTCGCGGACCGTGTTCCCGACACCCGCGCCGGGTGAGCGGGTGCGCTACTTCTACGACTGTGAGTTCATCGAGGACGGTCGCACGATCGAACTCGTCTCGATCGGTGTCGCCTGCGAGGACGGCCGCGAGTTCTATGCGGTGTCGACCGAGTTCGACCCGTCCCGGGCCGGTGCGTGGGTGCGCCGCAACGTGCTCCCGAAGCTGCCGCCCCCGGCACACCCCGCGTGGAAGTCGCGGTCGAGGATCCGCGACGACCTGCTGAAGTTCCTCGTGCCCCGGCCGGGCATCCGGCCCGAGTTGTGGGCGTGGATCGGGGCCTACGACCACGTCGTCCTCGCGCAGCTGTGGGGCACGATGCCCGAGCTTCCCGACGTCCTGCCCCGATACACCCGCGAGCTCCGGCAGCACTGGGAGGACTCGGGCTGCCCGCCCCTGCCTCCGGTTCCGGACGACAACCACGACGCACTCGCCGACGCCCGCCACAACCTCGCGAAGTTCGAGGCGATCGAGGCCGCCCGTCGTTCACGGTGACGCGGGTAACGGGGTGCTGCGCCGCTTCCGGCCGTCACGCCATATCCTGAACAGGTGAACTGGACTGTCGACGTGCCGATCGACCGCTTGCCCGAACTTCCTCCGTTGCCCGAGGAGCTGCGTGCCAACCTCGACGCGGCGCTCGCAAAGCCGGCGCTGCAGCAGCCCAGCTGGCCGGAGGAGCAGGCCGCGGCGATGCGCACCGTGCTCGAGAGCGTGCCCCCCATCACCGTGCCCCGCGAAGTCGAGGAGCTGCAGAGCCAGCTCGCCGCCGTCGCCCGCGGTGAAGCCTTCCTCCTCCAGGGCGGCGATTGCGCCGAGACGTTCGCGGACAACACCGAGCCGCACATCAAGGGCAACATCCGCACATTGCTGCAGATGGCGGTGGTGCTGACCTACGGTGCCTCGACGCCGGTCGTGAAGGTCGCGCGTATCGCCGGGCAGTACGCCAAGCCGCGCTCGTCCGACACCGATGCCCTCGGTCTGCCGTCCTACCGCGGCGACATGGTCAACTCGCTGGTCGCCGACGCGGAGGTGCGCAGGCACGATCCGTCCCGCCTCGTGCGCGCCTACGCGAACGCGAGTGCTGCGATGAACCTCGTGCGGGCCGTCACCGCCGCCGGCGAGGCCGACCTGCACCGCGTGCACGACTGGAACCGGGCCTTCGTCTCCGCCTCGCCTGCCGGCGCCCGCTACGAGGCGCTCGCCTCCGAGATCGACCGCGGTCTGCGGTTCATGGACGCCTGCGGCGTCGTCGACCCGAATCTGCGGGCGGCAACGATCTACGCCAGCCACGAGGCCCTCGTCCTCGACTACGAGCGTGCGATGCTGCGCCTCGACAATTCGGGCGACGAGCCGCGCCTGTACGACCTGTCGGCCCACTTCCTGTGGATCGGTGATCGCACCCGTCAGCTCGACGGCGCGCACATCGCGTTCGCGGAGCTGTTGTCGAACCCGATCGGCCTGAAGATCGGTCCGTCGACCACCCCGGAGATGGCCGTCGAGTACGTCGAGCGGCTCGACCCGCACAACACGCCGGGCCGGCTCACCCTGATCTCCCGGATGGGTCACTCGAAGGTCCGCGACCTGCTGCCCGGCATCATCGAGCGCGTCGAGTCCACCGGGCACAAGGTGATCTGGCAGTGCGATCCGATGCACGGCAACACCCACGAGGCGTCCACCGGCTACAAGACCCGACACTTCGACCGCATCGTCGACGAGGTCCAGGGCTTCTTCGAGGTGCACCGCGCGCTCGGCACGCATCCCGGTGGCATCCATGTCGAGCTCACCGGTGAGGACGTCACCGAGTGTCTCGGTGGCGCCCAGGACATCTCCGATCTCGACCTGCACGGTCGTTACGAGACGGCGTGCGATCCGCGTCTGAACACGCAGCAGTCGATCGAACTCGCATTCCTTGTCGCGGAGATGCTCCGCGGGTAGCCGGGGAAACGTCTCCGGATCAGGGCAGTGCGGTCAGCGTGACCGTGCTGCCCTGTTCGGCTCTCCGGCCCGCCCCGGGGTTCTGGCCGATCACGACCGACCTGTCGGAGTCGCCGAGCTGCCGCACCTCGACGTCGAAGCCGAGGCGGGTGAGTTCGTCTCGGGCCGAGCCCACCGAGCGTCCCAACATCGACGGCACCTTCACTGCATCGGATACGAGGAGAGTGACCGTTCCTCCTGCATTGACCTCGTCGCCCTCCGCCGGATCGGTGCCGGCGACGCGGCCCTCGTCGACGTCGGCGTCGAAGACCTCCCGGATCTCCCCGACGGTCAGCCCCGCCTCGTCGAGGATGCGCCTCGCCTCGTCGACCGTGCGTCCGGCGAGGTCGGGCAGGGTCACCGGGGGCGATCCTTTGCTCATCACGAGCTTCACCTCGGACCCGACGGGCAGGACCGTTCCGGGCGCGGGGTCGAGTGCGGCGACGCCTCCCTCGGGCACCGTGGTACTGAATGCGGTGCCGCCCTCCACCGGTTCGAAGGTGCGACGCCGCAGTTCGTCCTCGACGACGGATCTCTCCCCGGCGCCGGGGATGGACGGGACGGTGGGCTTACCGAGCGAGACGAGCAGCGCGATCGTGTCGCCGTCGGGCACGCGTGATCCTGCGGTGGGGTCGGTGCCGAGAACAGTGTCGACGGGGACCTCGTCGGAGTACTCGCCTCTGATCTCGCCGGCCAGCCCGGCGGTCTCGATCGCGGAGACTGCGGCAGCCCGGTCGAGCCCCTGCACGGTCGGGACGTCGGTGAGCCGGCCGGCGCCGAGCCACCACCCGGCGATCCCCATGAACAACGCGAGCACGATGATCGCGGCGATCCAGGCGGCCGCCGAGCGTCGCTGACGGCGACGGTCGGCAGTGTGGTCCGGCCGGGGCGCCACCGGTTCGGTGTCGGGGCGCGGATGGGTGCGGGTCGCGACCCGGGTGGGGTGCGGACGGGTGGCGGGAACATTCGGTCCGGGGGTGCCCGGCACGGCGGTCTGCACGGTCGTCGGCGCATGTGCGTTCGCCGCGGCGGCGCCGGGCAGCACCGCGGTCGCGGGGGCGGGGTCGTGGTGCCCGGCCGCGGAGCCGTCGGCGGTGCGCGCCGGTACGGCGGCGTCGGGATCCACCGGTGCCGGTGGCGTGCGCACCGCGGATCTCCTCGGGGCGGGAACCCGGTAGCGCGGAAGATCGAGCGTGTCGCAGATCTCCCCGAGAGCATCAGCCATCACCTGGGCATCCGCGTAGCGTTCGGCCGGTTCGCGCTCCGTGGCCCGGCGGACGAAGGCGTCGAGTTCGGGCGGCACCCCGTCGATCGCCGAACTCGGATCCGGCACGTCCTTCTCCACACGCTGGTACGCCACCGACAGTGACGTGTCGCCGGTGAACGGGGTGCGACCGGTGAGCATCTCGTACACGAGCACACCGGTCGAGTAGACGTCGCTGCGTGCGTCCGCGCTGCCGACGGTGACCTGCTCGGGAGACAGATAGGCCGCGGTGCCGAGGATCACGCTGCGCGAGGTGGTGGTCGCGGCGGCGACGGCCCGGACGAGCCCGAAATCGGCGATCTTCACCTCGCCGTTGCCGGAGATGAGAATGTTCTCGGGCTTGATGTCGCGGTGCACGAGACCCGCACGGTGCGCCACGGCCAGGGCCCCGAGAACCGGTGCCGCCACGGCGGCCGCGGCGTGAGGCGGCATCGGGCCGCGTTCGCGCAGCAACTCGCGCAGGGTGCCACCCTCGACGAGCTCCATCACGAGGAAGACGTGATCACCGTCCTGGCCCTGGTCGTACACCGCGACCAGCCCGGGGTGGGTCAGTCGCGCGACGGACCTGGCCTCGAACTCGAATCGAGCCAGGAACTGGGGATCGGCCGCGAACTGCGGGTCCATGATCTTCACGGCGACGGGACGGTCGAGTCGCATATCGGTGCCGCGGTAGACGGTCGACATGCCGCCCCGCGCGATCTGCGATTCGATGCGATAACGCCGGTCGAGCACGACGCCGACCAGTCGGTCGCCTCCAGCGGTCACCCGGTGTACCCCCGTGTCTCGTGCGTGATGGTGGGACGCCGGTACCCGGGTCTTCGAGGTATCGGCGTGACGAAGGTCCGGCCCCGCGTGTGCAAAGCGATTTCGTCCCCGTCGATCGTAGCCAGCTCTCGTGGACGGTAGCCGCGTAGCTGCCCGTGCGGGCGCAGAGATAACGTGGTGGGGTGAGTGCAATCCCTTACTGCGACGACGTTCTCGACCGCTCCGTCCCCGTGGTGCAGCTCGTCGACGTGGCGAAGAGCCTCGGCGTCGCCATCTCCCGCGTCCATCAGATGGTGCGCGACCGGCAGCTGCTGGCGTTCAAACGCGACCGGGTGCCCGTGGTCCCCGAGGCTTTCCTCGACGGCGAAGGGAACATCCTCAAGGGCCTCCCCGGTCTGATCGCGGTGCTGCACGACGGTGGTTACGAGGACGACGAGATTCTGCGGTGGTTGTTCGACGAGGACGATTCTCTTCCCGGCGGATGCCCCGTGGCCGCGATGCACACGCAATCCGCGCGCGAGGTGATGCGGCGGGCGCAGGCGCTCGCCTTCTGAGTTCCCCGGATCTCTCCGGGATCTCAGCGACGCCGCAACAGCGAACCGGTGACGTACTCGGTGAGCATCACCGCGGCGCGCGTGCGGCGAGGAACCGTCGCGCGCCGGTCGAGGACTCGGAAACCGCTACCTTCTACCTCGTCGAGGATCCGCCCGTAGAGCGTGAACGCGGTGCGGATGCCCGGCCGGATGCGGTCGGGGAGTAATGCCAGGCCGGGTTCGGCCCTGCGGTATTCGGCGCGGGTCAGCGCGACCGCGTGGGCGAGGGCCCGCCGGACCCTCGGATCCACCACACCGCTGCGCCTGCCCTCGCGCAGCAGGTCGAGGTCGACCCCGAACGCCGACCACAGGTCGAGCGGGATGTAGACGCGTCCGCGTTCGAGGTCTTCTCCCACGTCGCGAATGAAGTTGGTGAGCTGGAACGCCTCGCCGAGCGCGGCAGCGGCCGGCGGCGCGGCCGGATCGTCGACCTCGAAGATCGGAAGCAGTTCGAGCCCGATCACGGCTGCGGAGCCGTACATGTACTCGCGTAGTTCCTCCATGGTCCGGTAATGGGGCCGGAACTCGGGCGTGCCCGGCACGTCCATGCGCATGGACCGGATGAACGCCTCGAAACAGTCGATCGGGATCCGGTACTGCTCGATGGTGTCGGCGAGTGCGCGGACCACCAGCCCGGTGTCGTCGAGCGGGCCCGGATCTCCCGCGAGCGCGGCGTGCAGCCGCGTGTGCGCATCGTCGACCCCGCGGATCGCGGCTTCCGGGTCGTCCACGGCGGTGACATCGACGATGTCGTCGACGTGCCTGGCGAAGCCGTAGAGCGCGTGGACGGCGCGCCGCCGCGAGGCGGGCAACAGCCGGGTGGCGAGATTGTAGGTGCGTCCGTGCTCGGCGGTGAGGTCAGCGCAGTAGGCGTAGGCCCGGGTGAGATCGTCGGTCACGATCCCGGTAGGCCGGTCAGGCACGGTCGTCCCGCGCAGCACCCGTGGGCGGTGCCGGTCGCGGCCGCAGTCGCAGTCGCAGCGGATCGTAGGTGACCAGGGCGCGGGCCGCGACGATCGAGGCGAACACCGCGAGCGCGACGTGCGCGAGGTTGTACATGCCGATCGAGCCGTCGGGGTTGAAGATCAACATGAGCCAGGTCGACAGCGCGACGAGCACCATGAGGACCCGGGGCGACATCGTGAAGGCGGCGGCGACCGCGAGCGGCCACGAGTAATACCACGGCAGAGCAGCGGGCGACAGCAGCGTCACAGCGGTCAGGGCCACGACGATCCCGAAGACCGCGTCGCGTTCGGTGCGGCGGAACCGCCACCACGCCCACGCGAGGATCACCACCAGCGCGATCGCGCAGAGCAGGCGCGTGATGTCGAGGATCGAACCGAGGCGCCATGGAGTGATCCATGTGACGACGTGCGCCATCATCGTCGGCAGCGACAACCAGTTGATGATCTTCGACGATCCGGACAGGGCGGTGAGCCAGCCGATACCGACCCCGGCGAGCAACGAGGTGCCACCGAAGACCGCAGCGAACACGAGCAGTCCGAGTCCGGCCGCCTTGGCGAACAGGCGGACGGGCGCTGCCGGTTCGCGTCCCTCGGCGCGTGCACGGTCGCGTTCGTGAACCATCCACACCCACACCAGGAAGGGCAACGCCAACCCCGCGGTGGCCTTGATCGCGGCGCCGAGCGAGACCAGTGCGATGCCCCCGAGATGGTGGCCCTCGAGAACCAGCACGATGCCGGCGATCATGAGACCGACCATCAGCAGCTCGTTGTGCACTCCGCCGACGAGGTGGATCAGCACGAGCGGGTTCAGGACCGCGAGCCACAGGGCGATCGCGGGATTGCCGCCCATGCGGCGTGCGAGTTTCGGCACGGCCCACGCCATGAGCGCGAGGCCGGGGAGCATGGTCAGACGCCACAACCACGTTCCCGTCACCACGTTGTCGTCGGTGATGGACGTGATTCCCGCACCGAGGAGCAGGTGGACGGGGCCGTAGGGGGTGGTGGTGGTCGTCCACACATTGCTGACGTTGTCGAGCAGGACACCCGGATTGACGACCGGTCCCACCGCGTACGGATCGAAGCCGTCGCGCAACAGCGCACCCTGAGCGAGATAGGAATAGGCGTCGCGGCTGAACATCGGTGTGGCGATCAGCAGGGGAGCCGTCCACGCGGGCAGCACCGTCCACAGATCGCGCACCGTCACGAGCCCGGCGAGGGTCGCCCGGCCGACGCGTACCCACGCGCCGATCATGAGGAGCACACCGATCCACAAGATGATCGTCGAGAGCAACTGGCCGTGGCCGAAGCGCAGCCAGGACAGGTAGATGTCCTCGAGCAGCGGATCGACCCGGCGGACGCTGCCCGCCCCGAAACTGCCGAAGGTCATGAACACCGCACCGCACGCGCCGAGCAGTGCGGCATTGCCGGCGGGGCTCCTCAGGAAGGCATGTTTCGAACGCTCACGTGCCGGTGTGACCGTCCCCTCCGGCGCGGGCGAGGTCTGCGACTCGGCGTCGGGCGAGGCAGGGGACGACATCGGTACGGTTCCTCCCCCGTGGACGTGTGGATGCGCGGCGCGCAGATGCTGGCGAACGAGGACAGTTTAGTGGAGAGGTGGAGCGCGTTGCGCCGGGTATCACCGCGTGCGCGGAACACCGAGCCGTTCGGCGGCGAGCCTCCCGGACAACAGCACGGTGGGCACGCCGACGCCGGGCACCGTCGCCGAACCTGCGAGCACCACGCCGGGAACGGCCGGGTCGAGGTTGCGTCGCCGGAAGGGTCCGGTCTGGCGGAAGACGTGCGCGCTCGAGAACGGGCTGCCCGCCTGCATGCCACGGGCGTGCCAGGTCGCGGGTGTGTCGATGTGGTCGACGCGGAACCCGTTCGTGATCCCGCCGTATCCGCGGCGGTCGAGGACGTCGAGCAGCTCGTTGCGGTAGGGCACCGCGAGTTCCGCCCAGGCGAGTGGGGCGCTGTCGAGGTTCGGGCACGGTGCCAGCACCGACAGGGGCTCGTGTTCGACGCCCTCGCGGGTGAACCGCAGGCCGGGATCGGACAGTGCGGGCCGGGTGATCAGCAGTGACGGATCCGACATCAGGCGGCCGCGACCGCGGCTGCGGGTGATCTCGGCGAAGGTGCGGTCCCATGCGGCGCCGAAGTCGATCACGTGGTGATGTTGTGCCGACCAGCCGCCGGTCACCCCGGTAGGGATGGATCCGTGCAGCACCACCGCCGAGGGTGCGGCCAGCGTGCGCCGGCGCCGCCGGCGCGGCAGCACGGCGTCGACGATCGGGGTGTCGGGGGTCAGGACGGCCGCGTCGCACGGGAAGCGGTGCCCGTCGCGGGTGCGGACACCGTCGATCCGGCCGCCGGTGATGTCGACCGCGGTCACCTCCCGGCCGAGTTCGAGCCGCCCCCCGGCCTCGACGAACGCCGCGGCCATCGCGCGGGCGACCGACCGCATACCGCCGTCCACCGCGTACACACCCATCGAGGTGTCCATGTGGGCGATGGCTCCGTATACCGCCAGAGCCCGTGCCGGAGCGACACCGGCGTACAGCGCCTGGAAGGTGAAGACGCGGCGCAGGCGGGGGTCGGTGACCCTGCGGTTCACCTGCGCGCCGAGCCTGCCGAACCCGCCCAGACGGAGCAGGCGCACCAGATCGCGCACGGCGGCGGGCGACGAGACGAGGTCGAGCGGCGAGTCGAAGTTCGCGTCCATGAAGCGGTCGAACTCCGCCTCGAAGATGTCGGCGAGCCAGGAGCGCAACCGCAGGTAGCGCCTTGCTTCGTCGGGCCCGCACACCCGGGAGATCTCCGCGACCATGGCATCGGGATCCGAATGCACATCGATCGAGGTGCCGTCGGCGAAGCGTGCGTGATAGGCGGGGGAGAGTCGCCGGGTGCGGAGCGCCGGGCGGACGGAGTCCCGGTCGGCGCCCACCGAGGCGAGCGCATCGTCGATCAACTCGGGCATCGTCAGTACGGTGGCGCCGTTGTCGATCTCGTAGCCCGGCCCGTGATAGCTGCCGACCCGGCCACCGACGTCGTCGGCGCGTTCGAGCACCGTCACGTCCTTGCCCCCGCCACGCAGGTGCAGAGCCGCCGACAGACCGGCGAGTCCGGCGCCGACCACGACGACCCGGTCGACGCCGGAAACCGTCCGCATCGGTCTCACGCCACCCGTCGGGTCGCTGCGACCGCCGATTCGCGCAGAAGGGCCTTACCCTCCGGCGTGGCGCCGGACGACTCGAGAGCCTCGAATGCACTGTCGGTCAATGCGGTGATGCGATCCTCGATCCGGGCGACGGCACCGAGGTCGACGAGCACCGAGCGAACCTGCTCCACCTGAGAGTCGGACAGGTCGGTGCCGATCGAGCCGCGCAGCAGCCGGGCCGCTGCCGGATCGGAGGTATCGGCGGTCTCGAGGGCCAGTGCGTACAGGACCGTCCGCTTACCGGAGCGCAGGTCGTCGCCCGAGGGCTTTCCGGTGACCTCCGGGTCGCCGAACACCCCGAGCAGGTCGTCGCGCAACTGGAACGCCAGGCCGATGTCGGTGCCGAAGCGGCGGTAGGCATCGATCAGGTCGTTATCGGCGCCGGCGAGGGCGGCACCGATATGCAAGGGACGTTCGATCGTGTACGCCGCCGTCTTGAACCGGTTCACCCGCATCGCGGCCTCCACCGATTCGTCCGCCGCCACCTCGTTGGCGATGTCCAGATACTGCCCGCCGAGCACCTCGGTGCGCATCGCGGCCCAGACCGGCGTCACCCGCGCGACGGTCTCGGATGCGAGCCCGGCCGAGTGCAGCATGTCGTCGGCCCACACCAGGGCGAGATCGCCGAGCAGGATCGCGACGGATTCGCCGAACTGCTCTGCCCTGCCGTGCCAGCCCGCCGTCCGATGCTGTTCGGTGAACTCGACGTGCACGGTGGGGAACCCGCGACGCGTGGTGGACGCGTCGATGATGTCGTCGTGAACGAGCGCTGCGGCCTGCACGAGTTCGAGCGCGGAGCATGCCTGCAGGACGGCCTCTGCGTCCGGACCCGCCGGATCACCCCCGGCACCGAGCCAGCCCGTCCACGCGAAGCGCGGACGGACCCTCTTGCCACCGCGCAGCACGAACGCTTCGAGTGTGTCGACGGCCGGCCGGTATCCACCACCCACCGAGTCGATCAACGCGGAGCGTGAGGTGAAGAACTGCCGGAGGGAGTCCTCCACACGATGGGGGAGCTGCTCGGCAAGCAAATGATCGGCGCCGCTAGACAGGACGAAACCTCCAGATCGATGGTGACGGCACCTCGGCAGCGAGTGAAGCCTGGGCGCCGCGACCAGCCTATCTGCACTCTCGGATCGTCGCCGGTAGCGACGGCTCCAGCGGCGCCACCTATGCTGGACCGGTGACAAGCGACTTCGTCAGGGCAACCGAGGACGGCGGGATTTCTCGGACCCCGTCGATCGTGGACCGTCTCGGGTCCACGCGTTCGGGCCGCATTCCGTTCTCCGTCGAGTTCTCCCCGCCTCGCGACGCCGAGGCCGAGGGACGACTGTGGCGTGCCGTGCGGACGTTCGAGCGTCTCGGCCCGGCCTTCGTATCGATGACCTACGGCGCCGGGGGATCCACCCGCGACCGTACGGTCCGGGTCACCGGGCGTCTCGCCGAGGAGACCACCCTCCTGCCGGTCGCGCATCTCACGGCCGTCGGGCACAGCATCGACGAACTTCGCGCGATGGTCGGAGCGTATGCCGACCGCGGTATCACCAACATCCTGGCCCTGCGTGGCGATCCGCCGGGCAACCCGCTCGGCGAGTGGGAGAAGCACCCGGAGGGTCTCGAGTACGCCGACGAGCTCGTCCGGTTGGTGCGCGACCTCGGCGACTTCCACGTCGGCGTCGCGTCCTTCCCGGAAGGGCATCACCGGTCCCCGGATCTCGATCACGACACCCGCTATCTCGTGCAGAAGCTGCGCGCGGGCGCCGAGTACTCGATCACCCAGATGTTCTTCGACGTCGAGCACTATCTGCGTCTGCGCGACCGGGTCGTGGCGCACGACGCCGAGCAGGGACTGAAGCCGATCATCCCCGAGATCATGCCCATCACGTCGCTGCGCTCGGCGCGCCGCAGCCTCGAACTGTCGGGTTCGCAGTTGCCGCCCGTACTCGAGGAGCGCCTGCGGCGGGCGGCGGGCGACGGTCCCGAGGAGGACCGGGCGGCAGTACGCGAGGTGGGCATCGAGGTCGCGACGGAGATGTGCGAGCGCCTGATCGCCGAGGGTGCGCCGTGCCTGCACTTCATCACGCTCAACTTCGCCCGCGCGACCGGCGAGGTGCTCACCCGCCTCGGCTACGAACTCGAGGCTCCCGCCGCGGTGCAGCCGGTCTGAGCCCGTCACGGCTCCGGTCAGGGCAGGATGCGTGCCTTCCACGACGCGCGTCCGCTGCGCCGTGCCCGGATCGACGACGCCGTGAGCGCGCCGAAGGCCAGGACCGATGCCGGGTGGGCCGCGGCGTCCAGTAGATCGCCGGCGACACGGTCGGGGGTCTCCGGGTGCCGGCGGCCTCCCCGTTCGGTCGTTCGCGCGAGCAGCCGCGACAGCATTCCCGCGGCGGCTCCGGTCACGCCCCAGCGTCGCGTCCGCCCGTCTCCGAGCAGGGCTGCGGCCGGGGGAACGAGGTAGGCGACGAGATACAGCGCCACCACCGCGGCCGCCCCGGCAGGAGAGCCGAACGCCGACCACAGCCAGCGCGTGTAGCCGCCGACCAGCGGGCGGGGTCCGTCGTACATCCGGCACGACGCGAATCGGCCCGCGGCCGCGACCGTGGTGCGCTCTCCGGTGCGGCGTAGGGCCCGGGCGAGATCGAGATCTTCCGTGGGACTCGCCGCGACCTCCGCGTGCCCACCGATGGCGGCGTAGGCCCGGGCGTCGAAGACGAGGAACTGTCCGCACGCGACCGCCATCGACGGCCGGCGGGTGCGGTGCGAGAGCGCGACCGGCAGCAGCGAGAACCACGACCAGAACAGCAGGGGTTGCACGAGCCGCTCGAGTGCCGATCCGGTCCGCTGAAACGGGAACGGGGAGACGAGCGCGGCATCCTGGCGGCGCAGCAGCGTGACGGCGCCGGCGAGCGCATCGGGTGCGAGCCGGACGTCGGCGTCGATGAATACGACGACTCCCTCGTCCACCGCCGAGCCGGCGCGGGCCACCGCCGCGGCGCATGCGGCGGCTTTCCCGGTCCACCCGGCGGCAGGCGGGTCCGTCGACCGCACGACGGTGATGCGCTCGTCCCCTCCGGCGGCAGCCGCGGCAAGGTCGGCGGTGCCGTCGGACGAGTCGTCGTCGAAGACGATCACGTGCAGGACGCGCAGTCCTCGCTGTGCCCGCAGGTCGGAAACGATCGCACCGATGCGCGGGGCCTCGTCACGGGCGGGGACGACCACGGTGACCTGCTCGTCGACGACCGGGCCGGGCGCGAGACGGGGGAGCATGAAGCGGTTCGCGACGGCGACCACCGCGCCGTAGGAGGCAACGAGAGCGCCACCGGTGACGAGCCGCTCCCACGGGGTGGGACTCGGATCGCGCGACAGGCCGGTCAGGACCGCGTCCCGCTCGTCGCAGACCACTGCGGCGCCGGATTACGGGTGAACCAGGCGGCGCCCGCGATGATCAGCGTGACCCCGAAGGCGGCTCCGGCCATGATCCCGGCCCAGCCCGCGAAACCGCGCGTGTTGGGATCCGCGTAGCGCACCTCCGCCCGCAGGCTGCTCACCTCACCGGCCGGGAGCTTCCAGGTCACGATCGAATCCGACTCGCGGGTGCCGTTGGTGGTCGCCACCCGGGCCGGGAACGCGATGGTGAACTGCACGTCCGTGCCCTGGGACGGGGCGGACTCGAGGTCCACACGTCCGTTCAGCGCGACGAGGTCGCCGGAACGCTGCAGGTTGAGCTGGAACATGCCCGCGCTCTGATCGGACATCGTCGTGAGCTGCTGGACGTCGCCGAAGGTGAGGTCGTTGAAGAAGACCTGGCTCCCCACATAGCCGTCCTGCGAATACTCCTGCACCCGCACCTTCCCGGCCAGTGCCGAGGGGGCGGTGAGCTCGGGGCCGGGATCGTTCTCGTCGGCGGGAATGGTCGCGGCGACGATCTGCCCCGACACGCGGTCGTCGGAGGAGATCCCCATCGTCGCCTGCACGCGCAGGCAGCCGGTGAGGAGCGGAACGGCGAGGAGCACGAGCCCCACGACCGCGACGACACGACGGCGGGCGGACACGGTGGACGACTGCACGGAGAACATGGTGCCAGGCACGGTCATCCTCGTCGGTTCTTCGGGTCGCGCGCGGCGAGTCGTGCCTCGTCCCGTTCCGGGACGGATCCGCTCTCGCCGCGCGCACGGGCGAGCGAGACCAGCAGGGGAACGCCCAGCACACCCATGACGATCAGCCCGTACACGGCCGAATAGCGGAATTCGGGGGCATGGAGGAAGACACTGTGGGCGAGGGCCGAACCGAGCCACGTCCACAGGAACAAGGCGATCGGCACACCGTCGTGCCGGGGCGTATCGGCGCGGTCCGAACGGGAGTCGACGAGCACGAGTACGGTCGCCATGATCGCGGCGACGAGGAGCCAGCCCGCATAGTTGGTGAGCGGGATGTGCTCGACCCCGGGCAGGCCACCGCCGTTGCACCACGACCAGTGACCGTCCGCGACCATCTGGGGATCGAGATAGAGATCCCATCCGAGCATGCCGACAGTGACCGCCGCGACCCGGCCGGGACCGTTGCGGACGAGGCGCGAGGCCACACACCACACGGGGTACAGGCCCGCCGACCATGCCAGCGGCACCACGAGCGGGACGTCGAAGGCCGCCGGCCCGAGCCGATCGGTGACGTAGCTGTAGCAGCCGTAGGGATAGCCGGTCATCGTGCCGACCACCTCGGACAGATATCCGATACCGGCCGAGCTCACGAACAGGACGACGGCGAAGGTGAGACCGCGGTTCAGCGCTGCGTGGATGAGGCAGGCGACGGTGAGCAGTGCGACGACCGCGACGGTCGCGGCGTCTCGGGCGTCACCTTCGGTCAGGGGATAGGCGATCTGGGCGAGGACCGCGGCGACGGCCGGGACGACGGGAAGGATCGTCCGCCACCGGGTCGGGTGGGCCGCGGCCGGCACGTAGGTCTCGGTCATCGCGACACCCAGCCCTTCACGCGGTCGACGATGCCGCCCTTGGCGTCGGCGAGGGCGACGCGGGCGGCGTTGCGTCCGCTCGCGCCGGAGACACCGCCGCCGGGATGCGTCGAGGCGCCGGTGAGGTAGAGACCGGGCGCGTCGGGCACCCGATAGCCCGACAGTTCCGGCAGCGGCCGCCACAGGAACATCTGGTCCAGGGACATCTCCACGTGCATGACGTTCCCGCCGAGCAGCCCGAGTTCGCTCTCGATGTCCGCGGGGGTCTGTACGTGGCAATGTTCGACGCCGGCGGTGAATCCGGGAGATCGCGTCTCCATCTCCGCGAGGATGCGATCGGTTTCCGATCCGGCGATGTCCTCCCAGCGTCGTCCGCCTCGCAGCGCATACGGATGCCATTGGGACCACAGCGTGATCTGGTGTTTGCCGGCGGGCGCAATGGTCTGATCGAGTGCCGAGAAGCTCATGGCGAGAACCGCCGGTCGTGGGGGCAGGTCTCCCGCCATCGCGGCACCGTGCGCCGCCCGCAGGTGGGCGCGGTCGTCGACGAGCAGTTGCAGACCCGATGTGGTCAGCTCCGGTTCGTCGCACCCGCGGTAGTGCGGCAGCGAGGCGGTGCCCAGCCGCAGGACCATGCCGATGCCCGGGCCGACCCGCATGCTGCGCCGCCAGCCTTCGAGCCGGTCGCGGTCGTATCCGCCGCGGTCGAGCAGATCCAGCGTGGTGAGGACGTGGCAGCCGGCGACGACCCTTCGCGCCCGCACGGAGCGTCCGGATTCGGTGCGCACGGTCCACAGGTCGCCGGAGCGGCTGATCTCCGTGACGGCGTCGCCGCAGGTCACCGTGCCGCCGTCGGAGCGCAGTCGGGACAGCAGTGCCTGGGTGAGTGCGCCGCTCCCGCCGATCGCGCGGCCCGGGGGGAGGGTGTGCATGAGGGCCGCGAAACCCACCATCGCGGCGGTGCCGGGTTCGGACATGGGCGGTCCGGACTGCGCACCGAACCAGGCCAGTGCCGCTTTCAGGGGTTCGTCGTCGAAGTACTCGTCGAGCAGGCTGTCGCCGGTGGTGAGGAACCGGCGGGACAGGGCGCTGCCGCCTTCCCCGGCGTCGAGACCCCAGAACGAGGACAGCAGGTGCCGACCGGTCGGGGGATGGGTGAACGACTTCATCACCGCCGCGCTGCGCGGGCCCCAGTCCTGCACGAATCGGCGGTACGCGTCGGCCTCCCGGCGCCCGCACGCGGCCTCGACGGACGCGCACGTCCGGTCGAGATCGCGGTGGAACACGATGCCCGGACGGTCGGTGCCCTCCGGCGGCGGCGCGTACGCCCACGGGTCGCAGTCGATGTAGCGCAGTCCGTGGGCGGCGAGATCGAGTTCCTCGACGATCCCCGAGTGGCGGACCATGATGTGGGCCGAGGAGCCACGGTCGACGGCGTATCCGGGGAAGCGCTCGACGGTGGAGACGGCCCCGCCCGGCACGGTGTCGCGTTCGAGCACTTCCACCGACCATCCGTCACGGGCGAGATAGCACGCCGAGACCAGGGCGTTGTGACCCGATCCGACTACGACGGCGTCGAGTGTGGGGTTCATGAGGTACTGCTTCCGTCCGGATCGTCGAGCGTGTGGGGGTGATGCGGAACGAGGTCCGGCCCGAGTGGCAGGCTCCTGCCGAGGACCGCGAACGGGCGGGCATCGCCGGTGAAGACGAAGCGACGGACGACGTCCTGGAATCCGAACCGACGGTACAGCCGCCAGGCCCGGTTGTCCTCACCCTGTACTTCGGGAGTCGACAGCAGGACGGTCCCTTCCGTGCGGTCGCGCAGCAGTGCGTACAGGAGCAGTTCCCCGATGCGGCGTCCCTGCATATCGGGACGGACGTGCAGTTCGGTGAGCTCGAAGTAGTCGGCGAGGACCCGATCGATCTCCTCGGGGGGCCGTCCGGAATGACGCATGCCGGCGCGCACCTGCTGGTTCCACCACTGCCGGGTATCGCCCCGGTAGCCGTACGCGATGCCGACGATCGTGTCGGGCGCCTCGGGGAGAGCGGCGACGAAGGCCTGCCATCCCGCACGGGCCGAATGCTCGGACCACATCGGCGCCCGGTGGTACTCCGTGCCGCGGGGATAGCGCATCGCCGCGACGTAGACGGACAGCAGCTCGGGGAGGCGCGCACGGAAATCCGCAGGGGAGAGTTCGGTGAGGATCGCGGGGTCGTGGCGGGGGTCGGTGGTCATGCGTGACTCGTTCGGGTGGCTCGCGATGTGTCGGAGGTGCTCGTGTCTCGCTGATCGTTCGAGATGGCGTAGCCGCTTTCTCTTGACGGGTTGTCGGTGGGTCCAGCTATATTGAATACGTCGAACGCATGTTCGACACCGGTGATCCGGGGATGTTCGAGGGAAGCGAACATCCCCGGATCACCCTGGGGTCTCCCGCTCGGCGCCGTGTCGGCCACATTCGAGGAAGTGATCTCCGTTCCTCGGCGTTTCGGCGGGAATACCACCGGATACCGCTCGTTGTAGTGAGTGGTGCGACCACGCCGAGGAGGTGCGTGAATATGGCCAACGGTCACGTCGCGAGTCGAGGGCCGCGCCGAACGTCTCCGACACTCGGGCCGTCCTCATGCATGGACAGCCCCACCTCGGCGCGCGCGGCGACGCTGTTGCGCAAGGCCGACGACCTGCTCTCCGGCGCCGCCGGTGCCGACAATCCCGGTGAGCGATTCCGGCTCGCCTATCTGGCGGCGTTGCGCGGTGCCGGCGCGGTGGTCGCTGCTGCGGAGATGCGCTCCGGGGTCCGGCCGGCGCGCCGGCCGGTCACACGCAATGCGTGGGCGCTCATGGCGCGCGCCGACGAGTCCTTCGCTGTCTGGGCCGACTACTTCGCCGATCGTTCCGCCACCCGCGCGGCGATCGAGGCGGGCGTCGCGCGGGCGGTGGGAGCCGACGAGTCCGGGGCCTTCTACGACGAGGTGGGTCACTTCCTGCACGACGTGGAGGGTTATCTCGACGCCGAGGCGGAGTCGGAAGTCGGTGTCGGTAGGTGACCTTCGCCGTCTTACGAGGGTCTTCGCCGGGCGGGGGATCGAACTCACGTGTGGAGTTTGTGGTCCACAGCGACATCTGCTCGTATTATTGACTCAGGCGGCCGTATCGACGGCCCCCCACCGGCTTCGCCCCACGGATCCGGTGGCCACCGTTTAGTGCCGGGGGAGGTACCGTGCCACTCTCCGAGCACGAGCAGCGCATGCTCGATCAGATCGAGAGCGCGCTCTATGCTGAGGATCCCAAGTTCGCCTCGACCGTGCGTGGCAGCCGGTTGGGGATGGCGTCGAACCGGCGGCGGCTACAGGCCGGCGCCTTGTTCGTGTTGGGCCTGACGCTGTTGATCGCCGGTGTTGCCCTGCCGCTCAAGCCGGGCGGCTTCCCGATCATCAGTCTGCTCGGGTTCCTCGTGATGTTCGCCGCGGGAGTTCTGTTACTCCTCGGCGGTCGTCGGCCGTCGACTCCGGGGGCGACGGGCGGTAGTTCCGGTTCCGGAAAGACCGGCCGAAGTTCCCGCGGCGGCAAGAAGTCCTCGGGTGGTGGCTTCACCAACCGCATGGAAGAGCGGTTCCGGAGGCGTTTCGAGCAGGATTGACTCCTCGACCGATAGCTGTATCGACGACGGCGCGACCCACGGGTCGCGCCGTCGTCGTTCTGTGCGCACCTTCGTGCCCCACCATCGGTCGCCTTTCCGCCACCGCGCCCCACTCGCGCCACCCTCGGTCCCGTTCCGTCTCCCCGCCGTGTCTCATCCGCGGCATTTTCCCTGGTCGTCTCGCGCCTCGTTCTCGATTTCCGGGCGGGGCCGGTCGTCGACACGACCGCGTCGGCGGAGGCTGTATCACCTCCCTGGGCGTGTCCCCATTTTCCGCCACCCGCTCTGAGCTGGGGTTGTGATGACAACACGCGTGACCGGGCGGCGGTAATCCGTTTCCGGTGGGGCAAAGTGGGGTAATGTGGGGCACGGCGGGACGAGGTGTCCTGCCACGCGAAGCATCCGTCCGGCAGCGGGGAGGCGCCGAGTGTTCCTCGGTACCTACACCCCCAAGTTGGACGACAAAGGCCGGCTCACGCTGCCGGCGAAGTACCGAGACGAGCTGGCGGGAGGGTTGATGATCACGAAGGGGCAGGATCACAGCCTCACCGTGTTCCCTCGTGACGAGTTCGCCGCCTTGGCCGAACGCGCTGCGAGCGCCTCCCGGAGCAACCCCCAGGCACGTGCGTTCCTGCGCAGCCTCGCTTCGGGGACGGACGAGCAGCGACCCGACTCACAAGGCCGGATCACGCTGTCGGCCGCGCACCGCAAGTATGCCGGTCTCGCCAAGGACTGCGTGGTGATCGGCTCGGTCAGGTACCTCGAGATCTGGGACGCGACGGCATGGGAGACCTACCTCGCCGAACACGAAGAAGACTTTTCGGAAGCGAGAGACGAAGCACTGCGCGACATCTTGTAACCACGGCTCGGGCTGCGCGGCGAGTGCCGCGAGGCCTCTGCCCGATGTACCGGCCCTGACGCACTTCCCCAGCGCCAGGTACGGACCGGAGGGCCCTGACGCACTTCCCCGGCGTCAGGTCTCTTCGGACTCGGACAGAGACCTCGAGGCATTCGCCGTCTTCCGTATCCACCCCGTGGCGGCGAGCGGGCATCGATACGAGCGACAGGCAGGCACGAGGCGCACCACCGTCCACCCGACGAGCACCCCACAGACCGTAAGCGGCCCGAGCAGGATTCCGGAGGACACATGGTGGACGGCGAGCACGAATCCGTCGATGGTACGGATGAGGCCACCGGTGCCGATGTGACACCCCCCGCGGAGTTCGGTCACGTGCCGGTCATGCGCGATCGTGCCGTCGAGATCCTCGGTCCGGCGATCGAGAGTGCCGGACCGGAGGGAGAGGGCGCGGTCTACGTCGACGCGACGCTCGGGCTCGGCGGGCACTCCGAACACTTCCTGACGATCTATCCCAAGCTGCGGCTCGTGGGCCTCGACCGCGATCCCGATGCGCTGGCGATCGCGCGCGAGCGACTCGCCCGGTTCTCCGACCGCACCGACTTCGTCCATACCCGCTACGACGGGATCGCCGACGCCCTCGAGAGCGTCGGCCTCGACCGGTACGGCTCGGTCCACGCTGCTCTGTTCGATCTCGGTGTGTCCTCGATGCAGCTCGACGAGGCGGAGCGCGGCTTCGCCTACTCGAAGGACGCACCCCTCGACATGCGGATGGATCCCACCACCGGCATCACCGCGGCCGATGTGCTCAACACCTACAGCCACGGCGATCTCGCCCGCATCCTGAGCACCTACGGCGAGGAACGATTCGCCGGCAAGATCGCCTCCGAGATCGTGCGGACCCGGGCCAAAGCGCCGTTCCGGACCAGCGGCGAACTCGTCGAGCTGCTGTACCGCACGATCCCGGCCGCGACCCGTCGCACCGGTGGTCATCCGGCCAAGCGCACCTTCCAGGCGCTGCGTGTGGAGGTCAATGCCGAGCTCGACTCGCTGCGCGATGCGATCCCCGACGCTCTCGACGCCCTCGCGGTCGGTGGCCGGATCGTCTTCATGTCCTACCAATCGCTCGAGGACAAGGTCGTCAAGCAGGAGCTGACCCCGCGCTCGAAGTCCCGCAGTCCCGAAGGGCTGCCGGTCGAACTGCCGGGCATGGGGCCGGAATTGCGCATCCTCACCCGCGGCGCAGAGCGGGCGACCGAGGACGAGATCGAGGCCAATCCACGTTCGGCGCCCGTCCGCCTGCGTGCCGCAGAACGAATCGCCAGGAGGTAACCGATGACCGTACAGGTGGCACCCTCGCAGCGCCGGCACTCGGGCCGATCGACCGCAGCACAGCGTGCCTATCAGCGACGGTCTCAGCGCGCCGCGCAGCTCGGTGTCGAACCGGTCGAGACCCGCGGTCGGACGACGGGTGCCGGACGTGTCCGCACCCGGATCCCGTTCGTCGCCACGATCATCGCCCTTCTCGGCGTGGGCATGGCGGTGACGTTGTTGCTCACCACCCGGGCGACCGAGGACTCCTACGAGTTGAGCGCGGCGCGTTCCCTCAACGAGGAGCTCGCACAGAAGCGGGCGGTGCTGCAACGCGACGTGGCGACGGCCGAGTCGGCTCCCGCCCTCGCGGTCGCGGCGGCGGAGCTGGGCATGATCCCTACCGGGCAGGTCGCGCGGATCGTGGTCGCGCCGGACGGTTCGGTGCAGGTGGTGGGCGATCCGGTGCCGGCCCAGGGTGCCCCGCCGGCTCCGCTCGATCCGCCGGTCCGGGAGGACGCCCGCGTCCAGACCCCGCTGGCCGGTAGTGCAGGTGCGGAGACCCCGCGGCCGGTCGGTGACGTGAGCGAAGAACCCCGGCCGCGCACCGAAGCCGACGACACCCGACGGGCTGCGCCGTCCGCCGACGGCCGGCCGGCTGGCGAGGAACCTGCACCGGCCCCCGCACCGGAGGCTCCTGCGGGCGCCACGCCGGACGTCGAAGGTGCCCCACCTGCGCCGCCCGCAGCGGGACAATCGGTACCCGTGAGCGAACTGCCGCAAGCCGAGGTGCCCCGCGACGCGGCACCCGAAGCGCCTGTCCAGGCCGTGCCGGCGGAACCCGAGGGCGGGCCTCGGTGAACAACCGCCCCACCCCCCGGCGTGTACCGCAGCGACGTTCCACCCCTGCGACGCGCGGCGGACGCGCTCGAATGTCCGCGCCGCGCGACCGCAAGCAACGCGACAGGACGAGCTTCACCTACCGCAACAAGTGGGGCCGGATCGGCATGTTCGGGGCGCTCGGCGTAGCGATCGCGCAATTGCTGTCCGTGCAGCTCGTCCAGGCTCCCACTCTGTCCGCCGAAGCGGCGAGCCAGCGCACCACCCGCCTCGTCGAACCCGCGACCCGCGGCACCATCGCCGACCGCAACGGTGAACCGCTCGCCTACACCATGGAGGCGAAGGCACTGACCTTCCAACCCGTGCGGGTCCGAAAGGAACTCGAGGAGGAACGCGCGAAGGATCCGACCCGACCGGAGGTCTCGGAGTATCTCGAGGGTGTGGCCTCGGCGATCCACGACGCGCTCGGCGCCGCGGCGCCCGAGAAGGACGTGCTCGAGATGCTCGAGAGCGACGAAACCTTCGTCTACCTCGCCCGCGGTGTCGATCCGGGTGTCGCGGCGGAGATCGTCGACGAGTACGACAAGGTCGGAACCGAACGTCAGGACATCCGCCTGTACCCGGGTGGTTCCCTCGCCGCCAACATCATCGGCGCGACCGGTTGGGACGGACACGGCCTGATCGGGCTCGAAGCGTCGATGGACGCCGTGCTGGCGGGTACCGACGGTTCGTCGACCTACGACCGCGGTTCCGACGGTGCCGTGATCCCCGGTAGCTGGCGCGATCGGCAGCCGGCGGTCGACGGCTCGTCCGTCGAGCTCACCATCGACAACGACCTGCAGTACCACGTGCAGCAGGAGGTACAGCGCGCGAAGGATCTGTCCGGCGCGAAGAACGCCTCCGCGGTGGTGCTCGACGCGCACACCGGTGAAGTTCTCGCCATGTCCAACGACGGCACCTTCGACCCGTCGATCGGTGTCGCGAACAACCCGCCCGATGCGGAACAGGGCAACCTGGCGGTCAGTTCGCCGTTCGAACCCGGATCCGTGAACAAGATCATCACGGCGGCGGCGGCGATCGAGGACGGACTCACCAGGCCCGACGAGGTTCTGCAGGTACCCGGAACGATCACGATGGCCGGCGCGACCGTCAAGGACGCCTGGGATCACGGGGTCGTGCCCTACACCACCACCGGTGTGTTCGGGAAGTCGTCGAACGTCGGGACGCTCATGCTCGCGGAGCGGATCGGCGAGGACCGCTTCGCCGAGATGCTGCGACTGTTCGGACTCGGACAGCGCACCGACGTCGGCCTGCCCGGCGAATCGTCCGGCCTGCTGCCCAGCCGCGAACAGTGGTCGGGCGGTACCTTCGCGAACCTGCCCATCGGCCAGGGCCTGTCGATGACACTGCTGCAGATGACCGCGATCTACCAGACCATCGCGAACGACGGCGAGCGTGTCCCGCCGCGGGTCGTGCGCGCGACCATCGCGCCCGACGGCAGCCGTACCGAGACTCCCCGCCCGGATCCGGTGCGCGTGGTGAGCCCGCAGACCGCCGCGACGGTGCGCGACATGTTCCGCTCCGTCGTCCAAGCCGATACCGGCAACCAGCAGGGCACCGGCACGGGCGCCGCCATCGAGGGCTATCGCATCTCGGGCAAGACGGGCACCGCCCAGCAGATCGACCAGAACTGCAAGTGCTACTCGAACTCCGAATACTGGATCACCTTCGCCGGCATCGCGCCGTCCGACGATCCGCGATACGTCGTCGGCATCATGCTCGACGCCCCGACCCGCAGTTCCGACGGCAGCGGCGGACAGTCGGCCGCACCGCTGTTCCGCACCATCGCGTCGTGGTTGTTGCAACGCGACGGTGTGCCGTTGTCGGCCGAACCGGAGAGCAAGCTGATCCTCCAGGTCGACTGACCACGCGACCACGCGGCCTCGGTACGCTGACACGTCGGTAACGTGACACGACGGTCGTCGCCGAGACCGCAGAACGGGAACGAACCCGGGAACATCCGTCGGAATGCCTGCAGACGAGCTGCAGCGAAGCGAGAGGAAACTGGTGCCTGTGCCATCGAGTCCGGATCCGTCTCCTCCGGAGGAGGGGCGGAGACCCGAGCACCCACCGATGACGCAGATCGCGGTCCTCGCCGACGCCATCGGGGCGCGCGTGGAGATCGTGAACCCCGAGGCCGGAGAGGACACGGCCCGCACGGTCGCGGTCACCGGTATCGACCTCCGTGCTCAGGGCATCCGCCCGGGCGACGTCTTCGCGGCGCTGCCCGGCGCGAAGACCCACGGTGCCTCCTTCGCCGGCACCGCACTCGAACGCGGAGCCGTCGCCGTGCTGACCGACGAGGCCGGCCGCGATCTCGTCGCCGAGTCGACCTCGGAGCCCGTCGCGGTCCTCGTCCATCCCGAGCCGCGTGCCGCGCTGGGTGCGGCCTCGGCCACCGTCTACGGGCATCCGTCGCGGAACATGCAGGTCATCGGGATCACCGGCACCTCGGGCAAGACGACGACCTCCTATCTCGTCGAGGCGGGGCTCGTGTCGGCCGGTCGCGTCGTGGGTCTCGTCGGCACCGTGGAGACGCGGATCGAGGGGATCCGCTTGCCGAGCACCCTCACCACCCCCGAGGCGCCGCAACTGCACGCCCTGTTCGCCGTCATGCGCGAGCGGGGCGTGGACACGGTCGTGATGGAGGTCTCCAGCCACGCCCTCGCACTCGGCCGGGTGGACGCCACCGAGTTCGCCGTCGGAGGATTCACCAACCTGTCCCAGGACCATCTGGATTTCCACAAGGATCTCGACGACTACTTCGGCGCGAAGGCCAGACTGTTCGCCGAGGACTCGCAGGTCCGGGCCCGACGCGCCGTCGTGTGCACCGACGACGAGTGGGGACGCCGCATGGCCGAACTCGCCCGCGCCGGCCGCGACGACGCGACCACCGTCCGAACCGTCGCCACGGGCGCTCGCGGTGTCGGCGGTGCCGGTGGTGCCGGTGGTGCCGACTGGACGGTCACCGACGAGGTCCCCGACGAGACGGGCGTGCAACAGTTCACCCTCGTGGGTCCGGACGGCACCCGACACCGTGCCACCGTCGGCCTGCCGGGACGCTACAACGTCACCAACGCCGCACTCGCCGTCGCGATCTGCGCCGAAGTGGGTGTCGACATCGCCGCCGCGATCCGCGGCATCGGCGACGTCGCGGTGCCCGGCCGGGTCGAGCGTGTCGACCGCGGACAGGACTTCCTCGCGGTCGTCGACTACGCGCACAAGCCCGCCGCGCTCGAAGCGGTCATCGGAACCCTGCGCGCCGCGACCGAGGGGCGCATCGCCGTGGTCGTCGGTGCGGGCGGCGATCGCGACCGGACGAAGCGGCCGATCATGGGCGAGGTCGCGGCGCGGGCCGCAGACCTGGTGATCGTGACCGACGACAATCCACGAACCGAGAACCCCGCCGCGATCCGCGCGGCCGTCCTCGACGGTGCACACTCCGTACCGGCGGGCGACCGCGGTGAGATCCTCGAGATCGGGGATCGCGCTGCGGCGATCGACGCCGCGGTGGCGTGGGCCCGTCCCGGCGACGTCGTGCTCGTCGCAGGTAAGGGCCACGAGACGGGGCAGGAGATCGAGGGAGTGAAACATCCCTTCGACGACCGCGAGGTCCTCGGCGCAGCACTCGACAAGTACCGGACCGCAGGACCCGACGGTCACCATCCGCCTGCTGCGGGCGGTTCGCATCACGGAGGCAAGGCATGATCCCGATGACACTGGCTCGGATCGCGGAGGTCGTCGGGGGCACCCTGCACGACGTCGACGATCCGTCCGTCGAGGTGACCGGGTCCGTCGAGTTCGACTCGCGACGGATCGGTCCCGGCGGCCTGTTCCTGGCGCTGCCCGGTGCGCGCTCGGACGGGCACGATCACGCCCCGGCCGCGGTGTCCGCCGGTGCCGTGGCGGTCCTTGCCGCACGACCGGTGGGGGTGCCCGCGATCGTAGTGCCGCCGATCCCGCCCACCGAGACCAACGCCCTCGCACTCGAGCACGACAGCGACGGATCCGGCGCGGCGGTGCTCGCCGCCCTTGCCAAGCTCGCCCGCAACGTGGTGGACACGCTCACCGAGGCCGGTCTCACGGTCGTCGGCGTCACGGGTTCGGCGGGCAAGACGTCCACGAAGGACATGATCGCCGCCGTGCTCGCACCGTTGGGTGAGGTCGTCGCTCCGCCCGGATCGTTCAACAACGAACTCGGCCATCCGTGGACTGCCCTGCGCGCCACCGAAACCACTCGCTTCCTCGTCCTCGAGAAGTCGGCACGCGGCCCCGGGCACATCGCGACCCTGGCCCGCATCGCCCCGCCGCGGATCGGTGTCGTGCTCAACGTCGGCACCGCCCACATCGGCGAGTTCGGCTCGCAGGAGATCATCGCCGAGACCAAGGGTGAACTCGTCGAAGCCCTGCCCAGCGCCGCCGACGGGGGAGTCGCGATCCTCAACGCCGACGACACCCTCGTGTCGAAGATGGCGACCCGCACCACCGGTCGCGTGGTGTCCGTCGGGACCGGTTCCGGCGCGGCCTACCGCGCCGAGGACATCCACCTCGACGATCAGGCGCGCGCCTCGTTCACCGCCGTCGTCCCCGGCGCCGACGGGCAGGAGCAGCGCGTGCCCGTGCGCCTTGCCGTCCACGGCGAACATCAGATCGGCAACGCCCTGTCGGCGATCGCGGTCGCCGTGGAATGCGGTGCGACCGTCGAGCAGGCCGCCGACGCGCTCGCGACGGCCGGCCCCGTCTCGGCCCATCGCATGGCCGTACAGACCCGATCCGACGGCGTGACCGTCATCGACGACGCCTACAACGCCAACCCCGACTCGATGCGAGCAGCGGTGAAGGCCCTGGTCACGATGGCGCGGTCGGGCCCTGCTCGCCGCCGCACCTTCGCGGTGCTGGGGGAGATGGCCGAGCTCGGCGACGACGCGGTCGTCGCCCATGACGCCATCGGACGGCTCGCGGTGCGCCTCGACGTCACCCGCATCGTCGCCGTCGGGGCCACGCGCCCGGTCCGGGGTCTGTTCCAGGGCGCCGTGATGGAAGGATCGTGGGGTGAGGAAGCGAGCCACGTACCCGATGCCGACGCCGCGATCGCGTTGCTGCGCGACGAACTGCAGCCGGGCGACATCGTGCTGGTGAAGGCATCGCAGTCCGTGGGCTTGTGGACCGTCGCCGAGGCCGTCCTTGCGGACGATCCGGCCGGTACCGGAAAGAACGACGCTGCTGTGGGGACGGAGGACGCCCGGTGAGACAGATCCTGTTCGCGGCGGGCATCGCGCTCGCAGTCTCGATCCTGCTCACCCCCGTCCTGATCAAGATGTTCTCCCGGCAGGGCTTCGGGCAGGAGATCCGGGTCGAGGGCCCGCAGAGCCACCAGTCCAAGCGCGGCACCCCCACGATGGGTGGCGTCGCGATCCTCGCCGGTCTGTGGGCCGGCTACTGGGGGTCACATCTCATCGGGATGGGATACGACGCCGAAGGCCCCACCGCCTCGGGTCTGCTCGTGCTCGGCCTGACCACGGCGCTCGGCGGCGTCGGATTCCTCGACGACTTCATCAAGATCCGCAAGCAGCGCAATCTCGGTCTGAACAAGACCGCCAAGCTGGTGGGCCAGCTCGTCGTCGCGGTGGCCTTCGGCATCCTCGCACTGCAGTTCCGCAATGCGGACGGCCTCACCCCCGCCAGCACCGATCTGTCCTACGTGCGCGACATCGCTACGGTCTCGATGGGGTCGATCGTCTTCATCCTGTTCGTGTACCTGCTGGTCAGCGCGTGGTCGAACGCCGTGAACCTCACCGACGGTCTCGACGGTCTCGCCGCCGGCTCGATGGCACTCGTGCTCGGCGCCTACGTCATCATCACCTTCTGGCAGTACCGCAACGCGTGCGCAGTGGAGCCGACCGCCGGCTGCTACGACGTCCGTGACCCGCTCGACCTCGCATTGCTGTGCGCCGCCGGTGCCGCCGCCTGTATCGGCTTCCTGTGGTGGAACGCCGCGCCGGCCAAGATCTTCATGGGCGACACCGGCTCGCTCGCCCTCGGCGGCATGCTCGCCGGTCTGTCCGTCACCACCCGCACCGAACTGCTCATGGTGGTTATCGGAGCGCTCTTCGTCGCGGAGGCCGCGTCGGTGGTCATCCAGGTCGCGGTGTTCCGATCCAGCCGCAGGCGGGTGTTCCGGATGGCGCCCTTCCACCACCACTTCGAACTCGGCGGATGGGCCGAGACGACGGTGATCATCCGGTTCTGGTTGCTCGCCGCCATCGCCTCGGCCATCGGCCTCGCACTGTTCTACAGCGAATACCTCGCGGCGATCGGGGACTGACGTGACCGACGAACTGGAACGGCTCAGGGGGCGGGCGGTCCTCGTCGCCGGCGCAGGAGTGTCCGGCCGCGCGACGATCGAACCGCTCACCGACCTGGGTGCCCACGTCACCGTCACCGACCGTAACGAGCGGGCACTGGCCGAGTGCGCGGCGCTCGGCGCGCGGACGGTCGACCTCGACACGCTCGTCGACGACCCCTCCGCACTGCGCGAGTTCGCCCTGGTGGTGACGAGTCCCGGATTCCCGCCCCACGCGCTGTTGCTGTCGCGGGCGGCCGGAGCCGCGGTGCCCATCTGGGGCGACATCGAACTGTCCTGGCGCATCGACCGCGCCGAGATCTACGGACCGGCCCGGCGATGGCTGGTGGTCACCGGGACGAACGGCAAGACCACCACGACCATGATGTTGCACGCGATTCTCGAGGCCGCAGGCCGCAGCAGTGTCGCGTGCGGCAACATCGGCCTCCCCGTGCTCGACGCCCTGCGCCGTGACGACCCGCGCGCCGACGTCCTCGCCGTGGAGCTGTCGTCCTTCCAGCTGCACTGGGCACCGTCGGTGCGACCCGACGCAGGTGTCGTGCTCAACATCGCCGAGGACCATCTCGACTGGCACGGCGGGATCGAGAACTACATCGAGGCCAAGCTCGGTGCTCTCACCGGTGCCGTCGGGGTCCTCGGCCTCGACGACCCGATCGCCGGCGGTCTCCGGGATCGTTCCCGGGCGGTGGTCACCGTGGGCTTCACGCTGGGTTACCCCCAGGAGGGCGAACTCGGCATCAGCGGAGAACTGCTGGTCGACCGGGCGTTCGCGGACTCCGCCGTGCTGGCCCGAGTCGACGACGTGACGCCACCCGGCCCTGCCGGGTTGTCCGACGCGCTCGCGGCCGCCGCCCTCGCACGGGCGATCGACGTGCCCGAATCGGCGGTGCACGACGGTCTGCGACGGCACCGCGTAGGTCCGCACCGCGCCGCGCCGGTCGGTCGGGTCGACGGTGTCGACTACGTCGACGATTCGAAGGCGACCAACCCGCATGCGGCCCGCAGTTCGCTGCTTGCGCACGACCGCGTGGTGTGGATCGCCGGTGGTCTCCTCAAGGGTGCCCGCGTGGACGACCTGGTCGCCGAGGTGGCGCCGCGGCTGTCCGGTGCCGTGCTGCTGGGCCGCGATGCCGGCGAAATCGCCGAGGCACTGACGCGACACGCCCCGCAGGTCCCGGTCGTCGTGGTGGACACGGGCGACGATGAAGCGATGACCGATGCGACGAGTGAGGCCGACACGCCTCCGGTGAGGAGGATCGCGGCGCCGGGTGCCGACGGTCCCGCCGTGATGCGCGTGGCGGTCCGGGAAGCGGCCGCTCTCGCCTCGACGGGAGAGACGGTGCTGCTCGCCCCGGCTGCGGCGTCGCTCGACATGTTCGCCGATTACGCGGAACGCGGCCGGAGCTTCGCGTCCGTGGTCGAGGAACTCCGCGGGGGCGGGACGCCAAGGTGACCTCTCGGGCAGGCGCGACTCGGTCGGGGGCCGGCTCCGACGATCCGGTGGCGGGAGTCCGCGGCCGGTTCGGAGCCTGGTTGGCGCGGCCGCTCGCGTCCTTCCACCTCGTGGTGACGATCGCCGTGTTGCTCACCGTGCTCGGACTCGTCATGGTCCTGTCCTCGTCGAGCGTCGGTGCGGTGGCCGCGGCGGGGTCGGCCTACGGGTTGTTCACCTCGCAGTTGATCTTCGCCGCCCTCGGCATGGTGATCTTCTACATCGCGCTGCAGATCCCGGTGCGTCTGATGAGGCGGTTCGCCTTCCCGGCATTCGCGTTCTCGGTCGTGCTGCTGGTGCTCGTGCTCATCCCCGGTATCGGCACCGTCTCCCAGGGCACCCGGGGCTGGTTCGTCATTGCCGGCATCTCGTTGCAACCGGCCGAGATCGCCAAGATCACCCTCGCCGTGTGGGGTGCGCACCTGCTGGCCTCACGCCGCGGCGAGAACTCCACCCTGCGCGAGATGCTCGTTCCGCTCGTCCCGGCAGCCCTGCTCGTGACCGGCCTGATCGTGCTGCAGCCCGACCTCGGCACCACCGTCTCGATCGTGATCATCGTGCTCGCCCTGCTGTGGTTCGCGGGCCTGCCGCTCAAGGTCTTCCTCGGCATCGTCGGCACCGCCGCCACACTCGCAGTGATCCTGGCCCTGACGGCCGGTTACCGCTCGCAGCGTGTGCGGGCCTTCTTCAATCCCGGGGACGATCCGCAGGGCGCCGGTTACCAGGCACGACAGGCGAAGTTCTCCCTCGCGGACGGCGGTCTGTGGGGCCGCGGCCTCGGCCAGAGCCGCGCGAAGTGGAGTTATCTGCCCAACGCCCACAACGACTTCATCTTCGCGATCATCGGCGAGGAACTCGGCTTCCTCGGCGGGGTGGCCGTCATCGGCCTGTTCGGTCTGTTCGCCTATGTCGGGCTGCGTATCGCGATGCGTTCGGCCGATCCCTTCCTGCGTCTGTTCACCGCGACGGCGACGACGTGGATCATCGGCCAGGCCTTCATCAACATCGGTTACGTCGTGGGGTTGCTGCCCGTGACCGGTTTGCAGTTGCCGCTCGTGTCGGCCGGGGGCACGTCGACGGCCACCACCCTGCTGATGTTCGGCCTGATCGCGAACGCGGCCAGACACGAACCCGAGGCGATCGCGGCGCTGCACGCGGGGCAGGACGGCCGGTTCGCGCGATTGCTGCGCCTGCGCAAGCCCGAGGCCTACCGGGCCGGTCGCACACCGGCGCGTACGGCCGCAGCGCGGCCGCCGCGATCGCGGGTCGCGGCACCCGAGCGCACCGCTCCCGCAGCGTCGCGCGGTAGAGGATCGCGCAAGCGGCAGCCTCAGGTGCCGACCGAACGGCAACGTGGAGCGGCGCAGGACCGTCGGGCGGCCGCGAGTCGCGCGCAACCGGCGGACGGAACCGGCCGGGCCCGGCGCACACAACCCGCGCGGGAACCGGCCCGCGGCCGGCAGCAGACGAACCGCACGACACGCGGATCGAACGGACGAAACGGAGAGCGAGGGAACCGTAGGTGAGTGCGGAGAGGCCGGCACTGTCGGTGGTGGTGGCCGGAGGTGGTACGGCCGGGCATATCGAACCGGCGCTCGCGGTGGCCGATGCCGTCCGCGCACTCGTGCCCGATGCGCGGATCACGGCGCTCGGCACCGAGCGCGGACTCGAGACGACCCTGGTGCCGCGACGCGGCTACCCACTCGAACTCGTCCCGCCGGTGCCGCTGCCCCGCAAGCCGACGGTGGATCTGCTGAAGCTTCCGGGCCGGATCGTCGCGTCGGTGCGCCGCACCCGGCAGATCCTCGACGAGGTCGACGCGGATGTCGTCGTCGGTTTCGGTGGATATGTGGCGCTGCCGGCCTACCTCGCGGCCGAGGCCGGCCCGCTGCGTCGACGCCGCCGCATCCCCGTGATCGTCCACGAGGCCAACGCGAGCGCGGGCATCGCCAACAGGATCGGAGCCCTGAGGGCGGAACGCGTGCTCGCCGCCGTCCCGAACTCGGGAATCGTCCGGCGCGGTGACGCGCAGATCGTGGGGATCCCGGTCCGGTCGTCCCTCACGGGTCTCGACCGCGCCGGTCTGCGCGCGGAGGCGCGGCGGTACTTCGGTCTGCCCGACGACGTGCCCGTCCTGCTCGTGTTCGGCGGCTCGCAGGGAGCGCGGTCGCTGAACGAGGCCGTGTCCGGCGCGTCCGCCGCGCTTGCGGAGGCCGGCATCGCCGTGCTGCACGCGCACGGACCGAAGAACACCGTCGACATCCCCGCCCATCCCGGTCACGCTCGGGCACCGTACGTCGCCGTGCCCTATCTCGAACGGATGGACCTCGCGTACTCGGCGGCCGACGCGGTGGTGTGCCGATCCGGGGCCATGACGGTCGCGGAGGTCTCGGCGGTGGGGCTGCCCGCGGTGTACGTGCCGCTCCCGCACGGGAACGGCGAACAGGAACTCAACGCCCGTCCGGTCGTCGCGGCAGGTGGTGGGAGGATCGTCGCGGACGGCGACCTGAACTCCGATTATGTCGCGACGGACGTGGTGTCGTTGCTCGGCGACGAGCAGAGACTCGTGGAGATGGGTCGCAGCGCCGCGGCCGCCGGTCATCGCAGTGCCGCGGACGAATTGGCGCGCATAGTGCTCGAGGTTGCCGGAGTGGAACCGAACAGGAGTGAACGATGAGTGCGCAGTTGCCCGCCGAACTCGAGCGGGTGCACATGGTCGGTATCGGCGGCGCCGGGATGTCGGGCATCGCCCGGATCCTGCTCGCGCGCGGGGGGCAGGTGTCGGGTTCCGACGCGAAGGAGAGCCGCGGTGTGCTCGCCCTGCGGGCACGCGGCGCGCAGGTCCGCATCGGGCACGCCGCCGAGGCGCTCGACCTGCTCGACGGCGGTCCCACAGCTCTGGTCACGACGTTCGCCGCGATCCCGCAGGACAATCCCGAGCTCGTCGCCGCCCGCGAGCGGGGGATCCCGATCCTGTTACGCCCCACCGTGCTCGCCTCCCTGATGCGCGGACACCGCACCTTCCTGGTCTCGGGCACACACGGCAAGACTTCGACGACGTCGATGCTCGTCGTCGCGCTACAGCACTGCGGCTTCGATCCCTCCTTCGCGGTGGGCGGTGAACTCAACGAGTCCGGGACCAACGCACACCACGGCAGCGGGGACGTCTTCGTCGCCGAAGCCGACGAGAGCGACGGTTCGCTACTGCAGTACGACCCGAACACCGTCATCCTCACGAACATCGAGGCCGATCACCTCGACTACTTCGGGACGCCGGAGGCGTACACGGCGGTCTTCGACGAGTTCGTCGCCCGCATCGCGCCAGGTGGTCTGCTGGTCGTGTGCCTCGACGATCCCGGATCGGCGGCGCTCGCGGAGCGGGTCGTCGCGCTCGGCCGCGACGACCTGCGGGTTCGGGGCTACGGCACGGCCGATGTCATCGGCACGGAGGGTGATCACCGCGGCGTTCCCGTCGGCGTGCGGCTCCTCGGCTGGGAGGCCAAGGACGTGGGCGGGGTCGCGGAGCTCCACCTCGCGGGTGAGGATTCGCCGCGGACCGTGCGACTGTCAGTCCCCGGCCGGCACATGGCGTTGAACGCTCTGGCCGCGCTGCTCGCCGCGCTCGAAGCCGGAGCGCAGGTCGACGAGGCTCTCGAGGGACTGGCCGGTTTCGGCGGCGTGCACCGGCGGTTCCAGTACACCGGCCGCGAACACGGCGTGCGGGTGTTCGACGACTACGCCCACCATCCCACCGAGGTCCGGGCCGTGCTGGCGGCCGCAGCCGAACTCGTCGCGGGGGAGCCGCTGCGCTACACCGAGACCGGCACCGAACGGCCCCGTGTGATCGTGGTGTTCCAGCCGCACCTCTATTCGCGCACCGAAGCGTTCGCCACCGAGTTCGGCGCGGCTCTCGACCTCGCCGACGAGGTCGTCGTGCTCGACGTCTACGGCGCGCGGGAGGAACCGATCCCCGGGGTGAGCGGCGCCCTGGTCGCCCGGGCGGTGAGCAGACCGGTGCACTACCAGCCGAACCTGTCCGCGGTTCCCCGGCAGGTCGCACGTCTGACCAGGCCCGGCGACGTCGTGATCACGATGGGCGCGGGTGACGTCACGATGCTCGGCAGGCAGATCCTCGACGCACTGCACAGCAAACCGGGCCGCTTCCGTCCGGCCGGGGCCGCACCCGAGCCCGGCGGATTCCGCGCACCCGGCGGTTCCGGACCGGAGCCGATCGGCCCGTGACGCCCGCCGCCGTCTCGTCACGTGCACGTCGTGGGCGACCGTCACGAAAGCCTCGAGAACCCGGGGAACGCAGGGAGCGTGGTACCGCCCGCCGCCCGTCGGGCCGGTCGGTGCGGTTGCGCACCGTGCTCGTCGGGGCGGGGGCCGTCGTGGTACTCCTCGGAGCGATCGCGGTGGCCTGGTTGTCGCCGTTGCTATCCGTGCGGGCGATCGAGGTGACCGGGATCGACGTCGTCACCTACGACGAGGTGGTCGACGCGCTCGAGGTCGCCGAGGGCACACCGCTGTTGCGGGTCGATACGGCGGCGGCGGCGCAGCGTGTCGCGACGATTCCGCGCGCGGCCTCGGTCCGGGTGCAGCGGGTGTATCCCTCCACCGTGCGCGTGACGGTCACGGAGCGGGAGGCGATGGTCTTCTTCGACGCGCCCGACGGTACCCACTCGGTCGACATCGAGGGGGTCGACTTCGCGGTCGAGCCGCCGCCGATGTTCACTCCGCGACTGGTGACGCCGTCGCCCGGCACGGGTGATCCCGCGACCCGCGCCGCCGTGGAGGTGCTCGACATGCTGCCGCCCGACCTGCGCGTTCAGGTCGAGACGATCGAAGCGCCGACGGCCTCCGACATCTCACTCGTCCTCACCGACGGGCGTGTCGTGGTGTGGGGTGGAGTCGATCGTTCGGACCGGAAGGCGGCGGTCGTCGGTCCGCTCCTGACGCAGCCGGGGGAGCGATTCGATGTGGCGAGTCCCGACCTGCCGACGGTGAGGTGAGGGATCGGCGAAATTCGTCCGGCGTGTCCGGCGCGTCTGCTGGCTAATCCCGGTACCCGTGCCATAGCGTTTCGGACAGCCGCGTTACTTGACATAACCTTCAAGCTGTGGTTGAGGGTTTGTCGAGACGTCGTGCTGCAGGCCGACCGCCCGCCAGGCGGGCGTGACCGACATGAGCCAGACCCAGCACCACCCAGACCCGAGCACCACCCGGAATCATGCACCACCCGGAACTTCAGGAAGGCGAGAGCACATGACGCCCCCGCACAACTACCTCGCCGTAATCAAGGTCGTCGGTATCGGCGGTGGCGGCGTGAACGCGGTCAACCGCATGATCGAGCAGGGACTCAAGGGAGTCGAGTTCATTGCCGTCAATACCGACGCGCAGGCACTGCTCATGTCGGATGCCGACGTCAAGCTCGACGTCGGTCGCGAATTGACCCGCGGACTCGGCGCCGGCGCAGACCCGGAGGTCGGTCGCAAGGCCGCCGAAGACCACAAGGACGAGATCGAAGAGGTGCTCAAGGGTGCCGACATGGTCTTCGTGACAGCGGGCGAGGGCGGTGGAACCGGTACCGGCGGTGCACCCGTCGTCGCGAGCATCGCCCGCAAGCTCGGCGCGCTCACCGTCGGTGTCGTCACGCGTCCGTTCTCGTTCGAGGGCAAGCGCCGCGGAGGGCAGGCCGACACCGGCATCCAGACGCTGCGCGAGTCCTGCGACACGCTCATCGTCATCCCCAACGACCGGCTCCTGCAGCTCGGCGACGCCGCCGTCAGCCTCATGGACGCCTTCCGTTCCGCCGACGAGGTACTTCTCAACGGTGTGCAGGGCATCACCGACCTGATCACCACCCCGGGTCTGATCAACGTCGACTTCGCCGACGTCAAGGGCGTCATGTCGGGCGCCGGCTCGGCGTTGATGGGTATCGGCTCGTCGCGCGGCGAGGGTCGTGCCATCAAGGCTGCCGAGGCGGCGATCAACTCGCCGCTGCTCGAGGCGTCGATGGAAGGCGCGCGTGGCGTGCTGCTGTCGATCGCGGGCGGCTCCGATCTCGGCCTGTTCGAGATCAACGAGGCTGCCTCGCTCGTGCAGGAGGCCGCGCACATCGACGCCAACATCATCTTCGGCACGGTCATCGACGACTCGCTCGGCGACGAGGTCCGAGTGACCGTCATCGCCGCCGGGTTCGAGGGCGGGACTCCTGCCCGCCGTCCCGTCGAGGTGGGTCAGCAGCAGCCGGGTCAGTCGCAGCAGCCGCAGCAGCAACAGCCGTCCGGCCGTCCCGGTGCGATCGGTGTCGCGCGCGCCGGCGAACTCGGCCGGCCGGAGCGTGAAGCCGTCGAGCCGACCCCGGTGCGGGATCCCGCGCCCGTGGCCGGCGGACAGCCTCCGGCGGGAGGGAACAACGCACCGCGCAGCGTGGACATCGACGACGACGGTGACGACGACGTCGACGTGCCGATCTTCATGCGCCGTTGACGGCTCCGCATCGACTGCTGCGCGCCCGCCGGGTCGTGACGACTCGGGCCGGCGGGGTGTCCGCGGCTCCGTACGACAGTTTCAACCTCGCCGACCACGTCGGTGACGACCCGGCCGCGGTCGCCGCCAACCGGCGGCGGCTCGCGTCCGTCATCGGGCTGCCGCCGGAACGGTTCGTCTGGATGGAGCAGATCCACAGCCGCAACGTCACCGTGGTCGACGGCCCGGTGACCGAACCGGTTCCGGCCACCGATGCGCTCGTCACGCGCGAGCCCGGGCTCGCGCTCGCGACCCTCAGTGCCGACTGCGTGTCGATCCTGTTGTCCGACGAGGTCGCCGGGGTGATCGCTGCCGTGCACGCCGGTCGTGTCGGCGCGCGCATCGGGATCCTTCCGCGCGTCCTCGACGTCATGGTCGACCTCGGAGCCCGCCCCGACCGGATCGGCGCACTGCTCGGACCGGCGGCGAGCGGACGGCACTACGAGGTGCCCGCGGCCATGAGAGCCGACGTCGAGGCCCACCTGCCGGGCAGCGCGACCCGCACGAGTCGCGGCACGCCCGGTCTCGATCTGCGTGCCGGTCTCCGCCGGCAACTCGTCGAGCACGGCGTGACGGCCGTGGTCGAGGATCCGCGGTGCACGATCGAGGACACCGCCCTGTTCAGTCACCGGCGCTCGGCACCCACCGGCAGGTTCGCCTCGGTCGTGTGGCTCGAGGAGACAGGCGAGGTGGGGACGGCGTGAGCGCTCCCGCCTCCGAGGACAGACGCCGCGAACTCGCCGGACGCCTCGTCGCCGTCCGTGAGCGACTGGACGTCGCGGCCCGCGCCGCCGGTCGCGATCCGTCGGACGTCGCGCTGCTCACCGTCACGAAATTCTTCCCCGCCTCGGACGCCGTGCTCCTCCACGAGCTGGGATGCGTACGTTTCGGCGAGTCACGCGAGCAGGAGGCGAGCGCGAAGATCGCCGAGTTCCGGGCGAGCGTCGCCGAGCCGGTCGAGTGGCACATGATCGGGCGAGTGCAGCGCAACAAGGCCCGTGCCGTCTCCCGCTGGGCGCACACGGTGCACTCGGTCGACAGTCTCCGTCTCGTGCACGCCTTCGAGAAGGGCGTGCGGGTGGCACTCGACGACGGTGAGCGCAGCGCGCCGTTGCGGGCCCTGCTGCAGGTCAGTCTCGACGGAGACCGTGAGCGGGGCGGCGTGGTGGCCGAGGATCTTCCTGCCCTCGCGGACGCCGTCGGCGCGTCCGAGGTTCTCGAACTCGGAGGCCTGATGGGTGTCCCACCGCTCGGGTGGGAGCCCGAGCGGGCATTCGAGCAGCTGCACGACCTGCATGCACGCCTGCTGCAGGACCACCCCGCGGCCGTGGAGTTGTCCGCGGGGATGTCCGGTGACCTCGAGCACGCGGTTCGGTGGGGTTCGACGTGCGTGCGTGTCGGAACGGCGGTCTTGGGGTATCGACCGTTAGCCTGAATGACATCCGCCGCGCGAGGGAAAGGCGATCGATGAGCACACTCCACAAGTTCAAGGCGTACTTCGGGATGGTGCCGCTCGAGGATTACGAGGACGAATACCTCGACGATCCGGCGAGTGGCCGCCGCGACCGCGAACGGGACTACGGCGACGCGCCTTACGGCGGCTATGCGCCGTCGCACCGCGACGAGTACGCCCCGTCGCATCGCGAGGAACCGGTCCGCGAGTTCGAGCACGACGAATTCGACCGGTACGAGCCGGCGCCCCGTCCGCGGGTCGAGCCCATCACTGCCCGCAGCGCGCGCCCGGCGCCCGCCCCGGCCCGCGCTGTCGCCGGTCGCGCATCCTTGGGTGCGGAGAGCCGGCTCGAGCGCGCCGAGCCCCGGCGTGGCGCGCTCTTCGACGAGGGAGGTCCGTTGTCCAAGATCACCACGTTGCGCCCCCGCGACTACAGCGAGGCGCGGACGATCGGTGAGCGTTTCCGCGACGGGACGCCGGTCATCATGGACCTCGTCGAGATGAGCAACGCCGACGCCAAGCGGCTCGTCGACTTCGCCGCCGGGCTCGCGTTCGCGCTGCGCGGCTCGTTCGACAAGGTGGCCACCAAGGTCTTCCTGCTCTCGCCCGCCGATATCGACGTCTCCGCCGAGGAGCGGCGGCGCATCGCCGAGACGGGCTTCTACAACCAGCAGTAGTCGACGCGCGAGGCACTCGCGCCCACGGCGCGCCTGTCACCATGGGCACGCCCGTCATCGCACGTCCGTTGCCGTCCCTCGAGTGTCCCGACACGCCCGGCCATGATGCAGATCACTGCAGGCCGGGCGTTTCGGTTTTGATCGACCCGTCCTTGTCGGGCATTGTGGGCAGGTGGCCGTTTTCGAGGTGCTGTGGTTCCTGCTGTTCATCTTCTGGCTTCTGCTGATCGGACGGATCATCGTCGAGTTCATCAGAACCTTCGCGCGGGAGTGGAAGCCGTCCGGCTTCGTCGTCGTCGTTCTCGAGGCGATCTTCACAGTCACGGACCCGCCGGTGAAGCTGCTGCGGAGATTGATTCCTCCGCTCAATCTCGGTGGCGTACGGCTCGATCTGTCCATCATGGTCTTGCTGTTCATCGTGTACTTCCTCATGGCATTCCTGCCCAGGGGCGGCGCAGCATGACGCCCCCGTCCGACGTCGTGTCGGGCAGTCCCGGAGCTGCCGTGTGCCACAATGGAGTGCCATATACAGTGGGTTTTGATACGCGTAACGCACTGTCGATAACTCAGAACGCCTGCTTGACCGCTTACTCGACGCGTGAAGGGATCCTTCCATGCCGCTGACACCAGCTGATGTGCACAATGTCGCGTTCAGCAAGCCTCCGATCGGGAAGCGTGGTTACAACGAGGACGAGGTCGATGCCTTCCTCGATCTCGTCGAGCAGGAGCTGACGAACCTCATCGAGGAGAACGCCGACCTGCGTCAGCGGGTGGCCGAACTCGACCAGGAGCTCGCCGAGGCCAAGAAGGCGCCGCGCACCGCGTCGTCGTCCGCACCGGCAGCCCCGTCCAAACCGGAACCCGCCCGCGTGGTGGAGACGCCCAAGCCGGAGCCCGCGCCGGCCCCGGTTCCGGCCCCCGCCCCGGTCGCCGCGGCACCGTCGAGCAGCGATGCGAGCATGCAGGCCGCCAAGGTCCTCGGACTCGCGCAGGAGATGGCCGACCGTCTCACCGGCGATGCCAAGGCCGAGGCCGAGGAACTCGTCCGCAACGCCCGGACCAATTCCGAGCAGCTCGTCTCCGATGCTCGCACCCGCAGCGAGGCGATGATCGCGGACGCGCGGCAGAAGTCCGACGCGATGCTCGCCGACGCGCGCACCCGCTCCGAGACGCAGCTGCGTCAGGCCAAGGAGAAGTCCGACGCCCTGCAGGCCGACGCCGAGAAGAAGCACACCGAGATCATGGCGACCATCAACCAGCAGCGTTCCGTGCTGGAGGGCCGTATCGAGCAGCTCAAGACGTTCGAGCGCGAGTACCGGGTGCGTCTGAAGTCCTACCTCGAATCGCAGCTCGAAGAGCTCGAGCAGCGTGGTTCGGCCGTTCCGGTGGACGGCGGACAGGAAGCGTTCAACCAGTCCAACTCGTCGTCGTTCGGGTCGTCGTCCTTCGCGAAGGGCAACAGCTGACCGACGGTCTCTCCGGCCTGGTGCTGTACGGCCCTGGTGCTGTACCTCGGTAGAGGAGGAGCGTCGTGCTCGTCGTCACGCTGGTACTCGCAGCTGTCGGATTCGGTCTCCTCGTGATCGCGTTGATGACCGGATCGGTGGTGTGGGCATGGGGTTGTATCGCGGTGTGCGTCGTGGGAGCGGTCATTCTGCTGGCGAGCGCACTCGGCGGACGAAGCCCGGCCGAAGGTGAGTGGGCCGATCCGCGTTCCATCGGGCAGGCCGGACGTGCCGGCCGCGCGTCGCGGCGGCGACGTCCCGGCGACCGGAATTCGTCGGAGCGTTGAAGCGTCCTACAATATGCACCATCGAGTGAAGCTCGATCCCGCGTATGCGGGGCGGCGTCGATCCGGCCATCACCGGGGAGCCTCCGGAAGAACGGCGACCCTGGCGGTCGCTCACTAGAACCGGACGGGTGGGCCCGTCACAGCCCGAACGAGTGGCCGTCCGTACCGGACGTGCAAGCGGGGTGGTACCGCGGTAGCCGTGCACGCGCACGGTGATCGTCCCCGTGCCGAGACGTATCCAGGCACGGAGGAGCCACGCTGTGACCGAGAACCACGCTGCACCGGATCCCACCGCAGCAACCGCCGGCAGCGCTGCCGGATATCCGCGCGTCGACTACGACCTGCCGCGCGATTCGGGTGTCGACTTCCCTGCACTCGAGGAGCGCGTCCTCGCACAGTGGGCCACCGACGGAACCTTCGAGGCGTCCCTGCGCAACCGCGACGGCGCCGACGATTTCGTCTTCTACGACGGCCCGCCCTTCGCGAACGGCCTGCCGCACTACGGGCACCTGCTCACCGGCTACGTCAAGGACGTCGTACCGCGCTTCCAGACCATGCGCGGCAAGAAGGTCGACCGCCGTTTCGGCTGGGACTGTCACGGTCTTCCCGCCGAACTCGAGGCCGAGAAGCAACTCGGCATCACCGACAAGTCGCAGATCGACTCGATGGGTCTCGCGGAGTTCAACGCCTACTGCAAGCAGTCGGTGCTGCGCTACACGGGTGAGTGGCGCGACTACGTCACCCGCCAGGCCCGGTGGGTCGACTTCGACAACGACTACAAGACCCTGGACCTCGACTTCATGGAGTCGGTCATGTGGGCGTTCAAGTCGCTGTACGAGAAGGGCCTGATCTACCAGGGCTTCCGCGTGCTGCCCTACAGCTGGTACGAGCAGACCCCGCTGTCGAACCAGGAGACCCGCCTCGACGACGCCTACAAGATGCGTCAGGACCCGGCAGTCACCGTCGACATGGTGCTGCGCGCCCCCGGCTCCGAACTCGACGGCGCGTGCGCCCTCATCTGGACCACCACGCCCTGGACCCTGCCGTCGAACCTCGCGATCGCGGTACACCCCGAGATCGAGTACGTCGCGGTGCGCGGCACCGACGACAAGACCTACCTGCTCGCGCAGGACCGCCTCGGTCATTACGCCCGCGAACTCGGCGAGGAGCCCGAGGTTCTCGGCCGCCACCGCGGTGCCGATCTCGTCGGCCTCGCCTACGAGCCGCCCTTCGACTTCTTCACCGGGCGGGAGAACGCCCATCAGGTCATCGCCGCCGACTACGTCACCACCGAATCCGGCACCGGAATCGTCCACCTCGCACCGGCCTTCGGTGAAGAGGACATGGAGTACTGCCAGCGCAACGGCATCGAGCTCGTGCAGCCGCTCGACCCGGGCGGCAAGTTCACCTCGATGGTCCCCCCGTACGAGGGCCTGCAGGTCTTCGACGCCAACCCGGTGATCATCAAGGACCTCAAGGCAGCCGGAAAGTTGTTGCGGCACGAGACCATCGAGCACTCCTACCCGCACTCGTGGCGGTCGGGTCAGCCGCTGATCTACATGGCGGTGCCGTCGTGGTTCGTCGCCGTCACCCGCTTCCGCGATCGCATGGTCGAGCTCAACCAGCAGATCACGTGGGTGCCCGAACACATCCGCGACGGCCAGTTCGGCAAGTGGCTCGAAGGTGCCCGCGACTGGAACATCAGCCGTAACAGGTACTGGGGCAGCCCGATCCCCGTGTGGGTCTCGGACGATCCGGAGTACCCCCGCGTCGACGTCTACGGTTCGCTCGACGAACTCGAACGCGACTTCGGCGTGCGGCCCACCGACCTGCACCGGCCGATGATCGACGAGCTCACCCGGCCCAACCCCGACGACCCGACCGGAACGTCGACGATGCGTCGCGTCCCCGAGGTGCTCGACTGCTGGTTCGAGTCGGGCTCGATGCCGTTCGCGCAGGTGCACTATCCCTTCGAGAACACCGAATGGTTCGACTCGCACTATCCCGGCGACTTCATCGTCGAGTACAACGGGCAGACCCGCGGCTGGTTCTACACGCTGCACGTCCTCGCGACGGCGCTGTTCGATCGTCCTGCCTTCAAATGCGTTGCCGCGCACGGCATCGTCCTCGGCGACGACGGCCTGAAGATGAGCAAGTCGAAGGGCAACTATCCCGACGTCAACGAGGTCTTCGCCCGCGACGGCTCCGACGCCATGCGGTGGTTCCTCATGTCGTCGCCGATCCTGCGCGGCGGCAATCTCGTCGTCACCGAGCAGGGCATCCGCGAGGGCGTGCGGCAGGCGCTGCTGCCGTTGTGGAACGCGTGGAGCTTCCTGCAGCTGTACGCGTCGAAGCCGGGAACCTGGCGGACCGATTCGCCGAACGTGCTCGACCGGTACATCCTCGCCAAGCTCGCACACACCCGCGAGGTCATCACCGAGGCGCTCGAGACCGTCGACATCGCCGGTGCGTGCGACGAACTGCGCACCTTCTGCGACGCGCTGACCAACTGGTACGTGCGGCGCTCGCGGAACCGGTTCTGGGACGAGGACACCGACGCGATCGACACTCTTCACACGGTGCTCGAGGTCGTCACGCGCTTGGCCGCGCCATTGCTGCCGATGGCGTCCGAGGTGGTCTGGCGGGGTCTGACCGGTGGCCGGTCGGTGCACCTGGCGGACTGGCCCGCGGCCGACGACCTGCCGTCGGATCCGGCGCTCGTTGCAGCGATGGACGAGGTGCGCGGGGTGTGCTCGACGGTGCTGTCGCTGCGCAAGGCACAGAAGCTGCGCGTGCGGCTCCCGCTGCCGGAGGTCACGGTCGCGACCCCGGGATCGGCGCACCTCGATCCGTTCGTCGACCTCATCAAGGACGAGGTCAACGTCAAGCGGGTCGTCACCACCGACGACGTCGAGGCCCACGGCCGCTTCGAGGTGGTCGTCAACGCGCGTGCCGCCGGGCCGCGCCTCGGCAAGGACGTGCAGAAGGTCATCAAGGCCGTCAAGGCGGGCGACTGGACGCAGGCGGAGGACGGCACGGTCACCGCAGCCGGAATCACGTTGCTGCCCGAGGAGTACACCAGCCGCCTCGTCGCGGCCGAACCGGAGTCCACCGCTGCGCTGCCGGGTGGCAACGGCCTGGTGGTCCTCGACACGACCGTCACCGAGGAACTCGAGGCCGAGGGCTGGGCCAAGGACCGCATCCGCGAGTTCCAGGACGCACGCCGCAACCTCGGCCTGGACGTCTCCGACCGCATCTCGGTGCGGTTCGAGGTTCCGGCAGAGCGCACCGAATGGGCTGCGCGCCACCGTGATCTGATCGCGGGCGAGATCCTCGCCACGACCTTCGAAGTCGGTGCGGCCGAGGGTGACGCGATCGAACTGGGCGAGGGGACGCGCGCGTCGATCGTCAAGGCGTGACTCGGCGCTGGGTGTTGCACCTGGATCTCGACGCGTTCTTCGCGTCCGCCGAGCAGTTGACCCGGCCGACCCTGCGGGGTCGGCCGGTCCTCGTCGGTGGGCTCGGTGCCCGCGGGGTGGTCGCGGGTGCGAGCTACGAGGCTCGCGTGTACGGCGCGCGCTCGGCCATGCCGATGAGCAGAGCACGCCGGCTCGTCGGACCGGCGGCGGTCGTGCTGCCTCCGCGCGGCATCCTGTACCGCGAACTGAGCGGACTCGTCTTCGACACCCTGCGGGCACGGATTCCGATCCTCGAGACCCTCTCTCTCGACGAGGCGTTCGCCGAACCTCCCGAACTGGCGGGTGCCGACGTCGACGAGGTGGAGCGGTTCTGTTCGGAGCTACGCGAACATGTCAGGGAGAGGACAGGTCTCGTCGCGTCCATCGGGGCGGGGTCGGGCAAGCAGATCGCGAAGATCGGATCCGGTCTCGCGAAGCCGGACGGTGCACTCGTCGTGCGGCCGGAGGGCGAACTCCCGCTGCTGCACGGCCTGCCCGTGCGCAAGTTGTGGGGGATCGGCCCGGTGGCCGAGGACCGGTTGCGGCGGCTCGGCATCGAGACGATCGGAGATCTCGCGGCTCTGCCGGTCGCCGAGGCGGCATCGATCCTCGGCGGCACAGCCGGGCCGGGCCTGCACCGGCTCGCCAACGGGTTCGACGACCGGCCCGTCGCCGAGCGCGCCGAGGCGAAACAGGTCAGTGCCGAGACCACCTTCCCGACCGACATCGTCGCGATGCCCGGGCTGAGGCGTGCCATCGCGGCGTCCGCGTCCGCTGCCCACTCGCGGCTGCGCAAGGACGGCCGGGCTGCCCGCACGGTGGTGCTCAAACTGCGTAAAGCCGACATGTCGGTGCTCACCAGGTCGTCGACGCTGCCCTACGCCACCGAGGACGTACAGGTGCTCACCGCTGCGGCCCAACGTCTCGCGCTCGATCCCCTCGAGATCGGACCCGTCCGGCTCGTCGGTGTCGGCTATGCGGGTCTGTCCGCGATCGCGCAGGACACCCTGTTCCCCGAACTCGACCGGACGACGACCGAGGAGTCCGGACCGGCCGAGGAGGAGGGCGAGGAGCTGGTCCCGGCGAGCGGATCGGCCACCCGCTGGACGCCCGGGGCCGACGTCAGCCATCCCGAATTCGGGCACGGATGGGTGCAGGGCGCGGGGCACGGGGTGGTCACCATCCGCTTCGAGACGCGCAGTACGGGTCCGGGACCTGCACGAACACTCGACGAGAACGAGCCTGGTCTCGTCGTCGCGGATCCGCTCGCGAGCCTGAACTGAAACACGTTCCCGGCGCCCTCATGGTCTTCTTACTACCGCCGGGTACTCTTGCGGGCGATCCGCTGCCGGATGACCGAGCACGACGAACGCATCGTGCACGACCGAACGAGAAGGACGAGAAGTTGAAGCTTCGCAAGATCACCGTCGCCACCGTGGCGCTCGCCGCCGCCCTCACGATGTCCGCCTGCAGCTCGGACGACGGCGGTAGCTCCGCCGAGACGACCGCGAAGACCAGCACGACCACGACCGCCGCGGCTCCGGCCGTCGACTACCCGCCGGTGCCCACCGTCGAGGAGCTCAACGCCGACCTCGCACGCGCCTTCGACCTCGGCGTCCCGGCCGCCGAGAAGACCGACCTGGTCCAGGGCGCCGAGCAGGATCCGGAGCTGATCAACATGGTCGCCCAGGCGGCCAACGACGCCGGCGTGCAGGTCAACGTCGTCGACGTGACCGACAACGAGAACGGCACCATCACCGCCGGTGTCGAGATGGCGCTCGCGGGCAGCGACCAGCCGTCCTTCGGCACCGTCGACTTCGTCGCCGAGGACGGCACCTGGAAGGTTTCCAAGGACTACGCGTGCTCCATCGTCATCAACATGGCGCAGCTGCAGTCCCCGGCCTGCGTGTGATGTAGTACTCGTCCCGAACGACTCGACGGCCGGCGCGGAACATCCGCGCCGGCCGTCGCCGTCGTCTCCCTGCTGTTTCGGACTACCGATCCGGAGTGGCCCAACCCACCCGGTCGACCTGCGACTGGGACAGCCGCGCTCCGCCGTCCGGCTCGACGTAGGTCTGATCGCCCCGTACCGTCAGCTCTCCGCGGACAGGCAGGGGGAGCGACGCGTCGACCGTCATCGAACCCTCACCGGCCATCGTGTACTGCTCGATGTCGAGGCGGCCCTGCCCGTTCGGCAGCACCCAGGTGGACTCGCGCGGTGTCTGTTCGACCTTCACATCGACCGTGATGCGATCGTCCTCGCGCTCGACGAGTGTCGCCGTCCCGACCTGGTCGAGGGTGATGCCGGCGCTCATCACCTGCTGGTGGATCTCCCACACCGCGCCCACCCCGATGGCTTCCTCCGGGAACGACACGATGCGATAGACGGCCTGGTAGAAGGCCTGCTCGATGGCCGACCGCGCGATGTTCGCCGCGTCGGGAGCAGGTTCGAGGCGCAGCGCGCTGATGGCGCCGGTCGGCCCGATCGTCAATCCGGCTCCGGAGCCCTCGGCATCGGACAGCGCCGACCCGAGCGTCCCGTCCGGTGACGTCGCCGACCCGACCGTGATGTCGACGACGGTGCTCGGATCCTCGTCGGAGATCGCCCGCTCGACCGTGGCCGAGAGCGGAAGGGTCAACTCGGGTGTGGAGAAGTCTTGTTGCGGGTCGTCGCCGACCCGTTGGAAGACCTCGGAACGGGTGGTGAGGACGACGCCCTGCTGCACCCCCGCCGCGGGAGCGACCCGCGCCACCGATCGGGGTTCGGCACCCGGGTCGAGCACTGTCGTGGTCACCGCCGATACGGGCACCGTCACCTCCGTCGATGTCGCGGCCGTGACGGCGGGCGCGCCGTCCGAAGGACCACCGCAACCGGCGACGAGAGCGGAGAGGGACAGCACAGCCGCGAGGGCACACGGCCCCGAGCGGGCGAATCTGGACAGCGCAGGCACGACACCCAGGGTAGCCACGACGGGAGGGGGAACCGCCGCGGTCGTCCGGGTAGGGGATGATGGAGCGGTGACGAACGAAGCTTCCCGACCAGACCGCGACGCGGATCCGCCGGTTTCCGGTCGTGCCGACGAGCCGGCGCCGTCCCCGTCCACCGGCGTCGGCAGGCGCATGCTGCGACCGTTGCTGCTCGTGGCGCTCGTCATCTACGTCGCGGATCTGGTGACGAAGGTGCTCGCCGTCCACTACATCGACCCGGCCGACCCGATCTCCATCGTCGGCGACACGGTCACTCTGAGGCTCATTCGCAATCCCGGCGCCGCGTTCTCGATGGCCACGGGCATGACCTGGCTGCTCACGCTGGTCGCGATCGCCGTCGTCGTCGGCATCGTGAAGATCGGCCGGACCCTGACATCGGGGTGGTGGGCACTCGGTCTCGCCCTGGTCCTCGGGGGAGCGCTCGGCAATCTCACCGACCGTCTGTTCCGCTCGCCCGGACCGCTCCAGGGCCACGTCGTCGACTTCGTGTCGGTCGGATGGTGGCCGGTGTTCAACGTCGCCGACTCGGCCATAGTGTGCGGAGCAATTCTGCTCGTCGCCCTGACCGTCTTCGGCATCGAACCCGACGGCGGCGCCTCGAAGGACCGGGACACGGCGCCGGACGAAACGAGAAAGGAATCACACCAGTGAGGGAAACCCGCGCGATGCCCGTACCCGACGGGCTCGACGGGATGCGTGTCGATGCAGGCCTCGCGCGCCTGCTCGGTCTGTCCCGGACCGTGGTCGCCACGCTCACCGAGGAGGGCGCCGTCGTGGTCGACGGCACGGCCGTGGGCAAGTCCGACCGGCTGTCCGGCGGCTCGTGGCTCGAGGTCGAGCTGCCCGAGCCGCCCCGCCCCCTGACCATCGAGGCCCAGCCCGTCGAGGGCATGGAGATCCTCTACGCCGACGACGACATCGTCGCCGTCGACAAGCCCGTGGGTGTCGCCGCCCACGCGAGCGTCGGCTGGACCGGCCCGACGGTGATCGGCGGTCTCGCCGCTGCCGGCTACCGGATCTCCACGTCCGGCGCCCACGAGCGGCAGGGCATCGTGCACCGGCTCGACGTGGGCACCTCCGGCGTCATGGTGGTCGCGACGTCCGAACGCGCCTACACCGTGCTCAAGCGCGCGTTCAAGGAGCGCACAGTAGAGAAGCGGTACCACGCGCTCGTCCAGGGGCATCCAGACCCGAGCAGCGGCACGATCGACGCACCCATCGGCCGGCACCGCAGCAGCGACTGGAAGTTCACGGTCACCGCCGACGGGAAGCCCAGCGTGACGCACTACGACACGATCGAGGCGTTCCAGGCCGCGAGTCTGCTCGACATCCACCTCGAAACCGGTCGTACCCATCAGATCCGCGTGCACTTCTCGGCGCTGCGTCACCCGTGCTGCGGCGACCTCACCTACGGCGCCGACCCGCGCCTCGCGGCGCGTCTCGGTCTCGAACGGCAGTGGCTGCACGCCTGCACCCTCGGGTTCTCGCACCCGACGCGCGGACACTGGGTCGAGATCACCAGCAAGTACCCGCCGGATCTCGAACACGCGCTCGGCGTGTTGCGCAACGCCTGACCGATGGGACGCGTTCTGCCCTGGGCCGCGGTGGCCGTCCTCGTGGTCGCCGTGCTCGTCGCCGGGTGGACCTCCCCGCCGCGGCCTGCCCCGGTGGGCAGCGACACCCTCGGCCCCGACAACGGGGAAGTGGTCGACGACTACCTGACGAGAGCGTCCGACAGCCTTGCCGAGGCCGAGGAGTCCGGGGATTCGGAGCACTGGGGGCTGGTGTCGTTCGCCGACACCGTCGGTATCGACCGGGTCGTCGAGATCACTGAAGAGGTGCGGGTGGGACAGGTGCTGTTCCGCCTGCCGCTCGATCGTGTCCAGACACCTCTGGTGCCGGTCGCGGTGCCGGAGAATCCGGAGGCGCTGCGGCGAGCCCCGTCGGTCGCCGCGGGCAGGCTGGGCTCGGTGGAGTTCGGAACGGAACGCGCCGAGCGGGTCGCCGCGGTCTCCGCGGACCGGCTCGCCGCCGGATGCGAGTGCGTCGTCGCGGTGGTGCTCCGCGGTACCGCCGCTCAGTTCCGGGCCGTCGCCGACGAACCGGACGTGCGCGCCGTGGAGGTTCTGCCGGCCGACGCGGTCGCGGGACGCTTCGCCGTGACCCCGCTGCTCCCCACCCATGTCGAGACGGTCGTGCCCGGCCCCGACGACGGGGAGGTGTGATGTCGCCCCGGGACGACAGTGCACCCGCGACGCCGTACGGTGATCCGGTGACCGACTCGGGACAACAGGGCGACTCGGGGCAACGGAGCCTCGTGCGCACGGGCGTGTTGTGCGGACTCGGCGCCTACGGGTTGTGGGGACTGTTCCCGGCCTATTTCGGTCTGCTCGAACCCGCCGGCGCCGTCGAGATCCTCGCGCATCGCGTGCTGTGGACCCTCGTGCTCATGCTGGTCGTACTCGGTGTCATGGGCCGCCTGGGCACCCTGCGCGGCCTGTCCGCCCGCACATGGGGTCTGGTCGCCGCGGCGTCCACCGCGATCGCAATCAACTGGGGCGTCTACATCTACGGCGTGGTCTCGGGCCGCGTGGTGGAGACGGCGCTCGGCTACTTCATCAACCCGCTCGTCAGCGTGGTGTTCGGTGTCCTGTTCTTCCGGGAACGCCTGCGGCCGGCGCAGATCGCCGCGCTGGTGCTGGCGGTGTGTGCGGTGGTGGTGATCACCGTCGACTACGGCAGACCGCCGATCATCGCCCTGACCCTCGCGCTGTCGTTCGCGTCCTACGGGGTGATCAAGAAGATCGTGCCGCTCGACCCGCGGACATCCCTGGCGGGTGAGGGGGTCGTCGCCGCCCCGTTCGCGCTCGGATACGTGATCTTCCTCGCGGTGACGGGCACCGGAACCTTCCTCGGGCACGGCGCGGATCACACCGCCCTGCTCGTCTCGGCGGGTCTGGTGACCGCGGTGCCGTTGCTGCTCTTCGGCGCGGCCGCGCAACGGGTCCCCCTCGCGACGCTCGGCATGCTGCAGTACCTCACGCCGAGTCTGCAGATGGCGTGGGGTGTGTGGGTACTCGGGGAGGACATGCCTGCCTCGCGGTGGATCGGTTTCGTCCTGATCTGGATCGCGCTGGCGGTGTACAGCACCGACGCACTCGTGCGGGCCCGTCGTCAGCGTGCCGTGGTCACCGCGGAGCACCGCGCGGCTTAGACTCGTCTCTGCCCACAGACATCCCGGGAGAGGCACGCGTGGCTGACTCGTTCGTTCATCTGCACACCCACACCGAGTACTCGATGCTCGACGGTGCCGCCAAGGTCGGACCGTTGTTCAAGGAGGCCGAACGGCTGGGGATGACGGCCGTCGGCATGACCGACCACGGAAACATGTACGGCGCCAGCGAGTTCTACAACGTCGCGAAGAAGTTCGGCATCAAGCCGATCATCGGCATCGAGGCGTACGTGGCGCCGGAGTCGCGGTTCTCCACCAAGCGTGTCCTGTGGGGCGACCGCAGCCAGAAATCCGACGACGTCTCGGGCTCGGGTGCCTACACCCACATGACGATGGTCGCCGAGAACTCGACGGGTCTGCGGAACCTGTTCAAGCTGTCCTCGCTCGCATCGATCGAGGGCCAGCTCGGCAAGTGGGCACGTATGGACGAAGAGCTCATCGCCCAGCACCACGAAGGCATCATCGCCACGACCGGCTGCCCGTCGGGCGAGATCCAGACGCGTCTGCGCCTCGGCCACGACCGCGAGGCGCTCGAGGCCGCTGCGAAGTGGCAGGAGATCTGGGGCAAGGACAACTTCTTCCTCGAACTCATGGACCACGGCCTGTCGATCGAGCGCCGGGTGCGCGAGGGTCTGCTCGAGATCGGCCGCAAGCTCGACATCCCGCCGCTGGTGACCAACGACTGCCACTACGTCACCAAGGATGCGGCCGCGAACCACGAGGCGCTGCTGTGCATCCAGACCGGCAAGACGCTCTCCGATCCCACCCGGTTCAAGTTCGACGGTGACGGCTACTACCTCAAGTCGGCCCAGGAGATGCGCGAGCAGTGGGACCGTGAGGTGCCCGAGGCGTGCGACAACACGTTGCTCATCGCCGAGCGCGTGCAGTCCTACGACGACGTGTGGACCCACCGCGACCGGATGCCCGTCTTCCCGGTGCCGGAAGGGGAGACGCAGGCGAGCTGGCTGCACAAGGAGGTCATGCGCGGCCTCGACCGGCGCTTCCCGGCCGGCCCGCCGCGCGAGTACGTCGAGCGCGCCGAGTACGAGATCAAGGTCATCAACCAGATGGGCTTCCCGGCGTACTTCCTCGTCGTCGGCGACCTCATCAACCACGCGCGCGAGGTGGGTATCCGCGTCGGACCCGGCCGCGGTTCGGCCGCCGGTTCGCTCGTCGCCTACGCCATGGGCATCACCAACATCGACCCGATCCCGCACGGCCTGCTGTTCGAGCGATTCCTGAATCCCGAACGCGTGTCGATGCCCGATATCGATATCGACTTCGACGATCGCCGCCGCGGTGAGATGGTGCGGTACGCCACCGAGCGGTGGGGCAACGACAAGGTCGCACAGGTCATCACGTTCGGCACCATCAAGACGAAGGCCGCGATCAAGGACTCCGCGCGAGTGCAGTTCGGCCAGCCCGGATTCGCGATCGCCGACCAGATCACCAAGGCCCTGCCGCCGCCGATCATGGCGAAGGACATCCCGGTCTCGGGCATCACCGACCCGAGCCACGAGCGGTACAAGGAAGCCGCCGAGGTCCGTCAGCTGATCGAGACCAACCCGGACATCAAGAAGATCTACGACACCGCGCTCGGCCTCGAAGGCCTGATCCGCAACGCGGGTGTGCACGCATGCGCGGTGATCATGTCGTCCGAGCCGCTCATGGACGCGATCCCGCTGTGGAAGCGCGCGCAGGACGGTGCGATCATCACCGGCTGGGACTATCCGTCCTGCGAGGCCATCGGCCTGCTGAAGATGGACTTCCTCGGTCTGCGCAACCTCACGGTCATCGGCGACGCGATCGAGAACATCAAGGTCAATCGCGGGATCGATCTCGACCTCGACACCCTCCCGCTGGAGGATCCGGCCACCTACGAACTGCTCGCGCGCGGCGACACACTCGGCGTGTTCCAGCTCGACGGCAGCGCCATGCGCGACCTGCTGCGCCGCATGCAGCCCACCGGCTTCGAGGACATCGTCGCAGTGCTCGCGCTGTACCGCCCCGGCCCGATGGGCATGAACGCGCACAACGACTACGCCGACCGCAAGAACGGGAGGCAAGAGGTCAAGCCGATCCACCCCGAACTCGAGGAACCGCTGAAGGACATCCTCGCCGACACCTACGGCCTGATCGTCTACCAGGAGCAGATCATGCAGATCGCTCAGAAGGTGGCCGGTTACTCCCTCGGGCAGGCCGACCTGCTGCGTCGCGCGATGGGTAAGAAGAAGAAGGAGATCCTCGACGAGGCTTACGACGGCTTCGCGCAGGGCATGAAGGACAACGGCTTCTCGCAGGCGGCGATCACGGCGCTGTGGGACACCGTTCTGCCCTTCGCCGGTTACGCGTTCAACAAGTCGCACGCCGCCGGCTACGGCCTCGTGTCGTTCTGGACCGCCTATCTCAAGGCGAACTACCCCGCCGAGTACATGGCCGGTCTGCTCACCTCCGTCGGCGACGACAAGGACAAGGCCGCTGTCTACCTGTCCGACTGCCGCAAGATGGGCATCACGGTGCTGCCCCCGGACGTCAACGAGTCGCACACCAACTTCATGTCGGTGGGGGAGGACATCCGGTTCGGCCTCGGCGCGGTCCGTAACGTCGGCGCGAACGTGGTCGCTTCGATCATCAAGGGACGGGAGGAGAAGGGCCGCTACACCGACTTCTCCGACTATCTCAACAAGATCGACACCATCGCGTGCTCGAAGAAGGTCACCGAATCCCTCATCAAGGCAGGCGCTTTCGACTCGCTCGAACACCCGCGTAAGGGACTGATGCTCGTCCACGCCGACGCGATCGATGCGGTGATGAGCACGAAGAAGGCCGAGGCGATCGGCCAGTTCGACCTGTTCGGCGGGGCCGACGCCGACGAATCCGTCGCCGCGGTGTTCAACGTCCGCATCCCCGAGGAGGAATGGGACACCAAGCATCTTCTCGCCCTCGAACGGGAGATGCTCGGTCTCTACGTCTCCGGGCACCCGCTCAACGGTGTCGAGCACGTCCTTGCGTCCCAGGCCGACACCCAGATCCCGGCGATCCTCGAGGGCGCTCTCAAGGACGGCACCCAGGTCACCGTCGGCGGCATCCTCGCCTCGGTGAACCGCCGCATCAACAAGAACGGTCTCGCCTGGGCGTCCGCGCAGCTCGAGGATCTCACGGGTGGCATCGAGGTGCTGTTCTTCCCGCAGTCCTACGCCGTCTACGGCATGGACGTGGTCGAGGACTCGGTGGTCCTCGTCAAGGCCCGCGTATCCATCCGCGACGACCGGATCTCCCTGATCGCCAACGATCTCGTCGTCCCCGACCTGTCGCAGATCGGGGTCGCGAAGCCGGTCTCGGTATCGATGCCCACCCGGTTGTGCACCCCCGACAAGGTCGGGGCCCTCAAGAATGTGCTGACGCGCCATCCCGGTTCGTCCGACGTGCACGTACGGCTCATCACCGGCAGCAAGGTCACGGTCCTCAAGCTCGACGACAGTCTGCGGGTCGAAGCGTCGTCGGCGCTCATGGGCGACCTCAAGGCGCTGCTCGGGCCGGGTTGCCTGGCAACCTAGCGGTCTCGCCGCGCGGTGCGAGCGCCGTCGGGTGCACGACCGAGTTCTGCTGCGCCCCTCGTCCGGCCGATGCGGTTCACGATCGGCGCACGATACACCCACGCCGAACCGCTGCCCCTTCGTAGAGTGAAAGATCTCGAGGGGGGAGAGCGCCATGACCGCCACAGGACCGAAAGCCACCCCCACGGTGCGCGGTGCGGCGTCGGCAACGATCGGCGTGGAAGAGGAATTCGTCCTGGTCGATCCTCACACCGGCCGTCCCCGGTTGCGAAACCTCGACGTGATCGAGGCCGGACGCGAACTCGGCATCGACCTCACCGTCGAGCTCTCCCGATGCCAGATCGAGACCGCCACCGCGGTGTGTACTCATCCGCAGGACCTACGCGAACAGTTGCGCCGCTCCCGTGCTGTCGCAGCCGAAGCCGCAGCGCGCGCCGGATGCCGGCTGGTCGCGGTCGGAACACCGATTTTCGAGCCTCCGGCGGGATCGACCACCGACACACCTCGCTATCAGCGCATGGCACAGCACTTCGGGGGCATCGCCGACGGCGTGATCTGCGGATGCCACGTGCATATCGGTGTCGATGATCGTGACCGCGCAGTAGAGATCATCAACCATCTGCGGCCGTGGCTTCCCACCCTGCTGGCGTTGACCGCGAACTCCCCGATCGCCGACGGCCGGGACACCGGCTATGCCGACTGGAGATATCTGAGGTGGGGGCGCTGGCCGAGCGCGGGGCCGCCGCCACAGTGCGCCTCGGCCGCAGAGTACGACGCGGCGGTCGAATCGCTGCTCGCCACCGGCACGATCCTGGACCCACGCATGGTCTATTGGGATGTGCGGATCTCCGCTCGTCATCCGACCATCGAGATCCGCGTTGCGGACGTACCCGCGACCGTCGAGGAGACCGTCACCCTGGCCACCTTGGTGTATGCGCTGGTCGCCGGGGCGACAGCGTCGATCGAACGCGGTGAGGCGGCGCCGTCGGTCGGTCAGGACCTGCTGCGCGCGGCGTGCTGGAGAGCCGCCCGGGACGGTCTGGCCGGTCGCGGTGTCGATCCTTGCTCTGCGCAGCCGGTTCCGGCCGTGGAATTGATACGCCGACTGCTCGTCCGGGTCGGGCCGGTTCTCGAAGAACTCGACGCCTATCGATCCGTGGACGAGGCTCTGACAGTAGTCCTGGCCCGAGGTAACGGGGCGATCCGGCAACGCCGCATCCTCGACCACGGTGGTTCCCTCACCGATGTGATCGCCGACGCGGCACGGCGCACCGTCGAGGGCTGCACGCCTGATCTGTCGTAGGCGGTCAGGGATCTGGGGAAGTCAGGGATCGCATCGATCGGCTGCACGATGCAGGATCGGAAGTCGGGGGGTGCAGGTGGGGGATTGTTCGCTCAGGAGCGGAATGCGTGCCGCTGGAACCGGCGGACCCACCACACGAGGACGGTGACCGCGGCCGCGCCGAGTACGGCGCTCTGTGCGCTGGCGGTGACGACGAGGACCACGAGCAGGGTGAGGATGCCCGTCGCAAGTGCTTCGAGCTTGTACAGGGGCCAGATCGTCCCGGCGATGTCCACACCGTCGGTGCGCTCACGGGATACCCGGGTATCGAGCACGGACATCTCGGTGCACCTCCTGAAGGCCGAACGGAAATCTTTCTTCAGGATAGACGCAGGGAAGAGTTCGGGCCACCGAACTCGGCGATCGAGCGGCGACCGTCACCACGACCGTGTTGACTGACGGACATGCCACTGCACGGAGAGTACGAACCGAGTCCCGTCGAATGGAGCGCGAAGCAGGTCGAGGAGTACGAGTCGTCGGGCGGTACCCGCGGCACGACCCTCCAGGGTCGGCCGGTGATCATCTTGACCACGGTCGGCGCGAAGTCCGGCAAGCTCCGCAAGATCCCTCTCATGCGCGTCGAGCACGAGGGTGCCTATGCCGCCGTTGCTTCGCTGGGCGGCGCTCCCGAGCATCCGGTCTGGTACCACAACGTCCTGGCGAATCCGCACGTCGAGTTGCGGGACGGCACCGAGGTATGGGACATGATCGCCCGCGAGGTCCACGGCGACGAGAAAGCGCAGTGGTGGGAACGTGCCGTCGAGGCGTTCCCGCCGTACGCGGAGTATCAGGAGAAGACCGACCGTGAGATACCGGTCTTCGTGCTCGAGGTCGCGGAAGACTCGGAATCGATCGCCGAGGGTGCTGCGGGCGCGTAGTCGATCGCGGCGAAGACTCCGAAGAATCCGGAGGTGCTGCCACCGCTGTGAGACGGGTCCCGCCGTGGTGGGCGATTCCGGCAAGTGGCAGCATTGACGGGTGACCTCCACTTCGCGAACCGCAGAACCGACGACCGCGACTGCCGTGCCCGGCGCGGCCGACATCGATGCGGCTGCCGAGCGAATTTCGGAGGCGGTCGCCCCGACGCCGCTCGAACCGAGCCCCCGGCTCTCGGCCCTCGTGGGCGCGAACGTCTACCTCAAGCGTGAGGATCTCACCCGGGTGCGGTCTTTCAAGCTCCGCGGCGCGTACAACGCCATGGCCCAGCTCGACGCGGCCGAGCGCACCGCAGGCGTGGTCACGGCGAGTGCAGGAAACCACGCCCAGGGTGTGGCCTACGCGTGCCGGGTGATGGGAATCCAGGGCCGCATCTACGTGCCCACCCGCACCCCGAAGCAGAAGCGCGACCGGATCCGTGTGCACGGCGGGGACAGCGTCGAACTCATCGGCGTCGGCGACACCTTCGACGCCGCGGCCGCAGCGGCCGCGGACGATGCGCTCCGCACCGGAGCGACGATGATCCCGCCCTTCGACGACGCCCGCACGGCCGCCGGGCAGGGCACGATCGCGCGCGAGATCCTCGAACAACTCGACGGTGATCTCGACGTCGTGCTCGTCCCCGTGGGCGGGGGCGGTCTCATCGCCGGCGTCGCCGCATATCTGCGCGAACGATCCCCGCGCACGTCGATCGTCGGGGTCGAGCCCGCCGGAGCAGCATCGATGACCGCCGCTCTGGTCGCGGGCGGCCCGGTGACGCTGCCGGAGGTCGAGCCGTTCGTCGACGGCGCCGCGGTCAAGCGGATCGGCGACGTCCCCTACGCGGTCGTGTCCGAACTCGGTGCGGAGGTCGTGTCCCATTCGAGCCTGCCGCTCGTGGCCACGCTGCGCCGGGAAGGGCTCGGCCGCGCGCCGTTCGGGATGACCCAGGTCGACGAGGGTGCACTGTGCACCACGATGCTCGATCTGTACCAGAACGAGGGCATCATCGCCGAGCCCGCCGGCGCTCTGTCCGTCGCTGCCCTCGGCGCGGTCTCGGTGCAGCCCGGAGCGAACGTGGTGTGCCTGGTGTCGGGCGGCAACAACGACGTCTCACGCTACGGCGAGATCGTCGAGCGGTCGCTCGTCCACCGCGGACTCAAACACTATTTCCTCGTGGACTTCCCCCAGGAGCCCGGCGCGTTGCGCCGGTTCCTGGACGAGGTCCTCGGACCGGACGACGACATCACCCTGTTCGAGTACGTCAAGCGCAACAACCGGGAGACCGGTGCTGCCCTCGTCGGTATCGAACTGGGTGCTGCAGAAGATCTTTCGGCCCTTCTCCATCGCATGGACGCATCGCCCATCGACGCGCAGCGACTCGAGCCGGGGTCGCCGGCCTACCGTTATCTGACGTAACCGGGCAGCCCGGTCACGTCAGGGTGGTGTGCAGTCACCAGCGATTGCACACCAACCACGGGCCCCACCAGTAGCAGTCGGGCCGCCAGTAGTTGTGCCGGTGATGGTCGCGGTCGTACTTCTTGTCGTGATGGTTGTAGTTCTTGTCGTGATCGTGGTGGTCGTATCTTCCGTGGTCGTCGTGGCCTCCGCTGACATACACGATCCCGGGCGCGGTGTCCACGGTGGGGGACGCCGATGCCACTCCGGCGGGAGCGAGGACGAGGGCGGTGCTGAGGAATACGCTCGCCAGAATCTTCTTGGGTTTCATGGTGATTCACCTCGAGAATTCGACGGTACTTGAGACGGTACTCGCCCACTCGTGGCATAATCAACGACTTTTTCGCTTGCCGAACGTTATCGCTGGGGTGTCGCCGGTGCCTCCAGGACGGCGAAGGACCAGCCCGGGACGAGTACCGCGGATTCGGTACGATTCACCACCGGTTCGTCCCACCACAGCAGCGGTTTCCCGCCGACCGGCACGGTGACGGGATCGGGTCCGAGATTGCAGGCCACGCGCAGCGCTCCGCGGTGCACGACGAGCCACTTCTCCTCCTCGTCGTATGTCACGTGCACGTTCTCGAGCCAGGGATCGGTGAGCTCGGCGCGCGCACGCCGGAGCGCGATGAGGGCCCGGTAGCACTCGAGCAGCCGGGCGTGCCCGTCCTCGTCGCGTTCGTCCCAGCGCAGCTTCGACCCGACGAATGTCTCCGGATCCTGCGGGTCGGGTACGTCGGCGGCGTCCCAGCCGTGTTCGGCGAACTCGCGTCGGCGACCCTCGACGACGGCCGCGGCGAGCTCCGGTTCGGGATGCGACGTGAAGTACCGGAAGGGTGTGCTCGCACCCCACTCCTCGCCCATGAACAACATCGGGGTGAACGGTGAGGTGAGCACGAGCGCGGCCTTCAGGGCGAGCTGTCCGGGCTCGAGATAGGCTCCCGGCCGGTCGCCGAGCGCCCGGTTGCCGACCTGGTCGTGCGTGCAGGTGTAGGCGACGAGACCGCTCGCCGGGGTCCGCCGGGTGTCGAGCGGGCGTCCGTGGATGCGTCCGCGGAAGGTCGAATACGTCCCGGCGTGGAAGAAGCCGTGCCCGAGCGTGTACGCGAGGCAGTCCAGGGAGCCGAAGTCGCCGTAGTAGCCCTGTCGTTCGCCGGACACGGCCGCGTGGATCGCGTGATGGACGTCGTCGGCCCACTGCGCGTGCAGCCCGTATCCGCCACCGGGCCGTGGGGTGATCAGCCGCGGATCGTTCAGGTCCGATTCCGCGATCAGCGACAGGGGGCGACCGAGATGTGCGGACAGGCGGAACGTCTCGACGGCCAGTTCCTCGAGGATGTGCGTCGCGGTGTGGTCGACCAGCGCGTGCACGGCATCCAGGCGGAGTGCGTCGATGTGGAAGTCGCGGAACCAGCGCAGCGCGTTGTCGAGGATGTACCTGCGCACCTCACCGGAACCCGGGCCGTCGAGGTTGATGTTGTCGCCCCAGATGCCCGGTGCTGCGGAGAGATAGGGACCGAAGCGGCCCAGGTAGTTCCCGGACGGGCCGAGATGGTTGTACACGACGTCGAGCACGACTCCGAGACCTCGCGTATGGGCGGCGTCGACGAAGCGCTGCAGGGCGTCGGGGCCGCCGTAGGGCTCGTGCACCGCGTACCAGAGCACCCCGTCGTAACCCCATCCGTGGGTGCCGTTGAAGGCGTTGAGCGGCATGAGTTCGACGAATTCGACGCCCAGATCCACGAGTTCGTCGAGTCGGTCGATCGCGGAGTCGAGGGTGCCCTCGGGGGTGAAGGTCCCCACGTGCATCTCGTAGACGATGCTTCCCGTCAGTTGCCGACCGGTCCAGTCGCGATCGGTCCATTTCGTCCCGTCGACCACGTGCACCTGTGACGGCTCGTGCACGCCCTCCGGCTGCCGCGGCGACCGCGGATCCGGAAGCACCGTCCCGGTGTCGTCGTCGAGCACGAAGCCGTATCGGGTGTCGGGGGCGACGTCGACGGTGGTGCGCCACCAGCCGTCGTCGTCGCGTTGCATGTCGTGGAGCGTTCCGTCGGCGAACAATCGGACGGACGACGGGATGGGAGCCCAGACCTCGAAGGTATGCACCCGACCAGCATGCCGTGTCGGCGGTGCCGGTGCAGGGATTGACGCCGTCGAGCAGTCGGCCTGTCGCGCGTCAATTTTGTTGCAGCTGCAATGCACTCGATACTGGGGGAGTGAACCCGAATCCCGAGCGAGCCCGCCGGCGGTATACCTCACCGTTGCGGGAGGAGGCGGCGCGTCGTACCCGCGAGACGATCCGCGACGCCGCGGCGCGTCTGTTCGTTCGCGACGGTTACGTCAGCACCACCGTCAAGAACATCGCGGACGAAGCAGGAGTCGCCGTGCGGACCGTGTTCACCGCCTTTCCCGGTGGCAAGGCGGAGATCTTCCGCGAGGCACTCGACCACGCGGTGGCGGGCGACGGCGACCCGCGTGCGGTCACGGCGGACCCGGAGCCGAAGGGAGGCGGCAGCCGGGTCTCACACGTGGATCTGGTGGTGGAACAGCTTGTCCGCTACGGCACCGCGATGCTCGAACGTGCGGGTGGACTGCTCATGACCTCCGTGGAATCGTCCGGGGCCGACCCCGACATGCGTCGATTCGCCGCGGACGACGCGAAGGCGACGGCCGAGAACGCCCGCACCCTCGCCGAAGGACTCGAACACGCCGGCTGGCTACGTGAGGACGTCACCGTCGAACACGCCGCCGACGTCCTGTTCACTCTGAGCTCCCCGCAGGTGCACGCCCTGCTCCGACGCGAGTGCGGATGGGACGTCGATCAGTACCGGCAGTGGCTCTCCGGCACCCTCCGTGCGACGTTGCTGCGCAGGACCGCGCCGTGACGACGGCGCCCTGCCCGACCGCGCCGTGACGGGTTCGGTTCAGGCGTCGCCGCGATCGTCGAGGTAGAGCCACTCGCCGTTCTCCCGCACGAACCGGCTGTGTTCGCGCATGGAATCGGGCACCCCGGTGGCCGTCCAGTGAGCGCGGAAGTCCACCGTGCCGGTGGTGTGCAGAAATCCGCCGCCGGTGGTGTGCAGTACTTCGAGACCGGTCCAACGCTGGTCGGGGTCGAACTCGATCGAGTGTGGGCGCGTGGTCGGATGCCAGGTCCGCAGCAGGTGCGCCGCGTCGCCCACCGTGAATGCCGTGTACCGCGAACGCATCAGCCGTTCGGCGGTCGGAGCGCCCGCACCGGCCAGCAGTGACCCGCAGCATTCGGACAGGGGTACCCCACGACCGCACGGGCAAGGGGAGTCCGGGCGGATATCGGCTCGGCGGTCGGCTCTGCTCATGGCCCCAGTGTCCCCCGGGCAGGTCGCTCGGCCCACCTCGGGGCGGTGACCGCGGAGAATCCACATCGCCGCGTCGGCGCGTGCGGCGCTATGGGGAGCGGTCGATCCCCGATCGCGAATGATGTTCTCGGACCGCGCGCTCCGAAGCGTTCCATGATGCACAATGCCGAACATGAACGCGCAGCGCTATGTCGGGGTGGTGGGTCCGGGTGAAGCCACGCCCGAACAGCGACGTATCGCCCGCCAGGTCGGGGGACTCCTCGCCGGCCGCCGGGCCGTCGTGGTCACCGGCGGACTGGGTGGGGTGATGGCGGCGGCCTGCCGCGGCGCTGTGGAAGCAGGCGGGACGACCCTCGGTTTGCTGCCCGGGGACGACCGTGCCGAGGGCAATCCCTATCTGACGGTGGCTGTTCCCACCGGTCTCGGAGAGATGCGGAACGCGCTGCTCGTGCGCAGCAGCGACGCGTTGATCGCGGTGGGCGGCAGCTGGGGCACGATGAGCGAGATCGCGCTCGCGGTCCGGATCGGCGTTCCGGTCATCGCCCTCGGGGGCTGGAAGATGCCCGCTGCGGGAGTACTCGACGTCGAGTCGCCCGCCGAGGCCGTCGAGTGCCTGCACGCACTGTTGTGGCGCAAGGATCCGGTGTGATCCGACCGTGAAGACGACGGGCCCCATCGATCCGGACTGCTCTCCGGATCGATGGGGCCCGCTCTCCGTGTGCCCTGGGGCGCGAACCTACGAGTTGGTGTTGGCGAGTTCGTACCGTCGGCGGTACTCCTCCTTGGAGGTCTCGCTGATGTCCACGTCGGCCGCGCGGGCGCGCAGGGCGCCGACGGTGGCCTTCTCACGCGGGATGTGTGCGAACGGATCCCAGTCGAAGAAACGCGCGGCGTTCGCGAAGGTGATCTTGTCGATCTCCTCGTCGGTGCACTCGCACGCGTCGAGTTCCTCCTTGAGCATCTCGGGGGAGTTCGGCCAGGTGGAGTCGGAGTGCGGGTAGTCGCATTCCCACGCGATGGTGTCGATGCCGAGCCGATCACGGTTGTTCAGGCCGCTCGGTTCGGTGATGTAGCAGGCGAGGAAGTTCTTGCGCCACACGTCCGTCGGGCTCATCCCGGCCGGCAGGAAGCTCGTGCCGGTCCAGGACTGGTTGACGATGTGCCGGTCGAGACGGTCGAGCCACGGGGCGACCCAGCCGACACCGCCCTCGCTCATCGCGACCTTCAGGTCGGGGAACTTCTGGAACGCGCCGCTGAGCATGATGTCGGTGGCTGCGATGGTCGAGATGAGCGGCGTGAGGATCATCATGTCGTCGATGTTGAAACCTGCCGGCCGCTTGACCAGGTTGATGCCACCGCCGATGTGCAGGGACAGCACGATGTTGTGCTCGACGCAGGCCTTGAAGATCGGGTCCCAGTAACCGGACTTGAAGTCGGGATAGCCCTCGCCGACGCCGTAGGGCGTCTCCGGGATGCTGATGGAACGGCATCCCATGGCGGCGATGCGCTCGATCTCCTTCACGGACTCCTCGGGGTCGTAGAACGGAACGATGCCGATGGGGATGAATCGGCCCGGGTGGGCGTCCGGGACCTCGCCGACGACCCAGTCGTTGAAGGCCTTCAGTGCGGCGAGGGAGAGTTTCTTGTCGGGCAGACTCGCGAGGTGGGTGCCGGCGAAGCCGGGGAAGGTGGCGAACAGTGTCGCGGCGAGGGTGCCGTTGGCGTCCATGTCGCGTACGCGCAGGTCCATGTCGTAGACCCCGGGTCGCATCTCGGCGTAGCCGGTGGGGTCCATGCCCCACTCGTGCTTGGGCCACGACACCACGGCGTTGAGGCCGGAACTGCCGACGACGGTGCCCTGGAACTGCCAGGCCTGCACGTTGGGGTTGCGGGGGTGGGCGGTGAGTTTGGGAGCCTGGTCCATCAGGCTCTTGGGGAAGTGCTTCTCGAAGATGTCCGCGGGTTCGACGACGTGGTCGTCGATGCTGATCATCACCATGTCTTCGGTCTTCATCGAATCCTCTCCCTGGGCTGCGCAAAGGTCCTGCCGGCGTCGGCGCTCGCGATGAGAACTAGATTTCCGTATTCGAGAACATAAATCAAGGAGTCCTGCATATCGCGTGGATTCGGGGAGCCTGATTCGTCGTCCTCACCGCTGATCAGTATCGAATTCTGTCCGGAAATCAGCGCATTGTCCCACGATTCGTCGTCTCCCGACGCAATCTCACCACCCCGGGCATGCAGAATTAGATTCTGGTTTTCGAGAGTGTGGCTGACTCGAAGGGTTCGATACTTGCTCCGGGTTGTCGAGGAGAAGTTGCGGGATGTCAGGAAAAGACAAGAATTCTTGACATGAAATGACAAGCAGAGTTTACTTTTGACGTGACCGACACACCGAGGAGCAACAGGGTCCGAGAATTCCGCAAACGGGCGGGACTCACCCAGGCTGCGCTCGGCGAGGCGGTCGGCGTCAGCAGACAGAGCATCGTCTCGACCGAGAAGGGCGACTACGCGCCCAGTGTGTACCTCGCCTTGCGTCTCGCCACCAGACTCGACACCACGGTCGAGGAACTGTTCCCGCTCACCACCAAGGAGTCCTCATGACGGTCTTCCTCAAAGCCGCGCGCGTCATCGGCGACCTCGACGACGAGTTCTACCGCGACGAGCGGCAACGCGACGTATGGAACGAGGCCTCGGCGGTGGGATTCCAGTTGACGCAGTGGGTCGCACTGGCGGCGGCGGCACTGCTCCCGTGGCTCGCCGGCCGCCCCGGGGCGTGGACGGCGATCGGAATCCTGGTCGCCTGGTTCATCGTCTCGATCGTGACCCAGCTGTACGCGCGACAACGCGACGTCGACCTGTACGCCACGGCGAAGCTGTGGCGACCCCGCAGTGCCGCCGCCGCTGCGCTCTACCTCGTCGGCGTGGTCGGGATCTTCCTCCGCCTGCATTACGACAGTGAACCGTTCGAGAACGACCTCGCGACCTGGGCGGGGCGGATCACCGGCGCGGCCGTGGCACTCGCTCTCCTCGGCGGTGGGTTCGCCTGGAACCGGCGGCGGACCCGCCGGCGCCGGGCCGAAGAAGATGCGCGCGACGCTCTCGAACCCTGAGCAGCACCTCTATCCGGAATTCCGATCCCGTACGAGCGCCGCGACCGGCAGGGAATCGAGCAGATCGACGATCCGGACCCGCCCGGTGAAGGTGCGCCCGGTCAGGGCGTCCGCCCACTCGCCGTCCGGCAGGTGGAGTGCCGTGTCCTTCCAGCCGGAGCGCGACAGCGCCGCGGTGTGGCGGGAGGACACGGCGAGCACGTCGAGATCGTCCGGTGCCGGACCACGACCGAACGCGAGGAGATGCTCGGCGGCCGGGCCGGTAGCGAGTATCGGCACGTAGGCCCCGCCGACGAAGCTCTCCGGACGTTCGCGGCGCAACCGGAGTGCCGTGCGCACGATGGTGAACTTCGCCGGGGCCGCATCGTCGCCGACGAGCAGTCTCCGGCGGACGTCGAAGTCCACCGGCCGTCGATTGTCCGGGTCGACGAGCGAGTCGTCCCACAGTTCGGTGCCCTGATAGACGTCGGGCACACCCGGACCCAGCAGCTGCAGCAACTTCTGGCCGCACGAGACGGCCGCGACGTGCGGTTCGACCTCCGCGACGAACGCGCTCAGCTCGCCCGCGACCGGTCCGTCGAAGATCGCGTCCAGCCAGCGGTCCACGGCGGCCTCGAACTCCTCGTCGACCTCGGTCCAGGTGGAGCGGGTCCCGTTCTCCCGCAGCGCTTTCTGCGTGTAGGCGTGAACCCGGTCGCGCAATTCTGCGGTCACCACTCCGTCGAGCGGCCACACCCCGAACAGGGTCTGCCACAGGAACAGGCCGATCGCCGGATCCGGTGCGGGCGCACGGTCGTTCCACGGCCCGAGCCGGCGCGACCACTCGTCGGCAACCTGCGAGAGCACGCCGATCCGTGCCCGGACGTCCTCGCTGCGCTTGGTGTCGTGGGTCGACAGGGTGGTCATCGCCCGCGGCCAGTGCCGAGCCCGCTGGGTCCATGCGAGATGGAACTCGGCAGGGGAGACGGAGAAGCGGCCGGGTTGCCCGCCCACCTCCTGCAGCGAGATCAGCCGCGCCGCACGGTAGAACAAGCAGTCCTCGACCGCCTTGGCGGTCGCGGCCCCGCACACCTGGCCGAAGCGTGTCGCGGACTCGCCTCCGAGTGCCATCGCCCGGGCGAATACCGCGAGCGCGGTACCGAGCGAGGGATGCGAACGGGCGAGATCGCCAACGAGGCGCGGCACCAGGGTCGCGAGCGGCGCGTAGTCGGCGCGGTAGACGGGAAGCTGTGCGGCGACGGCGATCACGGCCTCGTGCAGCGCCGCGTCCTCGCACTCGGTGTCGCCGGTCTCACGCCGGATCGCCCGCACGAGTCGGCGCACCTCGGGTGCGAGCCCGTTCCCGAGCACCGACCGCTTGAGCTCGTGTTCGCGTGCGTGCAGCCACGACGCGTCGCCCTCGGTGCCGGTGAACCTGCGCGACAAGGCGTTCAGTTCCGGTTCGCCGGACGGATCGACGAACACCGCCGACAGTTCCCCGAGCGCGTCGTAGCCGGTGGTGCCGTCCACCGGCAGGGTGGCGTCCAGCGGCTCGGCGTCGCCGAGGATCTTCTCGATCACGAGCCACCGCTCGGGGCCGATCACCTCGCGCAGGCGCGCGAGATAACCGGACGGGTCGGCGAGACCATCCGGATGGTCGACGCGGATCCCGTCGACGAGATCGTCGGCGATCCACGACGCGACCTGCTCGTGCGTCGCGTCGAACACCTCCGGATCTTCCACCCGCACGGCGGCGAGATCGTCGACGGTGAAGAAGCGGCGATATCCGATCAGCCCCGAGTTCCATGCCACGAGACGGTAGGACTGTCGCGCGTGGATCTCCTCGCCGGTGCCGTCGCCGGTTCCGGGAGCGATGGGAAATCTCTTGTCGTAGTAGGCGAGCAGAGGTTCGTCGCCGGAGTGGTCGACGGTCAGTTCACGGACGTCGTCGTCGGACCCGAGCACCGGCAGGGCGATCCGTCCGTCCGCGCCGTTGTCGTCGGTGAGGTCGAGATCGAAGAAGGACGCGTACCGGGACCCGGACCCGTGTTTCAGGACGTCCCACCACCAGGCGTTCTGGCGCGGGTCGCTCACACCGACATGGTTCGGGACGATGTCGACGACCAGTCCCATGCCCCGCGCGCGTGCCTCCCGCGACAATCGTTCGAGCCCCTCGCGGCCCCCGAGCGACTCGGAGACGGTGCGGGGATCGACCACGTCGTATCCGTGGGTGGATCCGATGGTCGCGCTGAGGACGGGGGAGAGGTAGACGTGGGAGACACCCAGGGCGTCGAGGTAGTCGAGCAGGGCGACGGCGTCGGCGAAGGTGCACTCGTCGCCGCGCATCTGGAGTCGGTAGGTGGACAACACCGGCGCAGGTTTCCCCGCACCGCCGCTGTTCACACCTGCCGGCTCCGGAGCGCCTGGCGTCACCGGGTTCTCCGGAGCACCAGCACCGCGCGCGCCTGCACCCGGACCGGTTTACCGGCGACGACCGTCTCCTCCCGCAGACCGTCGGGGACGTCGGTGTCGAGCGCGACCGTCCACTCCTCGGCGTGCGGGCCGTCGGGGGTGACGAACTCGATCGGTTCGTGATGGGCGTTGAAGCACATCAGGAACGAGTCGTCGACGACGCGCTGTCCCCGCTGATCGGGCTCGGGGATGCCTTCGCCGTTGAGGAAGACCGCGAGGGACTTGCCGAAACCGCTGTCCCAGTCCTCCGGCATCATCTCGTCGCCGGCCGGGGTGCGCCACGCGATGTCGCGGGACTGATCGCCGCTGCGGATGGGCCGGCCCTCGAAGAAGCGGCGGCGCCGGAACACCGGGTGCTCGGTGCGCAGCGCGATCACGTTGCGGGTGAACGCGAGCAGTTCGGCGTTGGACTCGGCGAGCGACCAGTCCACCCAGGACAGTTCGTTGTCCTGGCAGTACACGTTGTTGTTGCCCTGCTGGGTGCGACCGAACTCGTCGCCGTGGGCGAGCATCGGCGTGCCCTGCGACAGGATCAGCGTCGCGAGCATGTTGCGCTGCTGGCGCCCGCGCAGCGCGAGGACGTCGGGATCGTCCGTGGGGCCTTCCACCCCGCAGTTCCACGACCGGTTGTGCGACTCGCCGTCGCGATTGTCCTCGCCGTTGGCGTCGTTGTGCTTCTCGTTGTACGACACCAGATCCGCGAGGGTGAAACCGTCGTGGGCGGTGACGAAGTTGATCGACGCGCCGGGACGCCGGCCGGTGTCCTCGTACAGATCCGACGAGCCGGTCAGGCGCGACGCGAACTCGCCGAGGGTGGCAGGTTCGCCGCGCCAGTAGTCGCGGACCGTGTCGCGGTACTTGCCGTTCCACTCGGTCCACTGACCGGGGAAGTTGCCGACCTGGTAGCCGCCCTCACCGATGTCCCAGGGTTCGGCGATGAGCTTGACCTGCGAGACCACGGGGTCCTGCTGGACGAGATCGAAGAAGGCCGACAGCCGGTCGACGTCGTGCAGCTCGCGAGCCAGGGTCGACGCGAGGTCGAAGCGGAAACCGTCGACGTGCATCTCGGTCACCCAGTAACGCAGCGAATCCATGATCAGTTGCAAGGTGTGCGGGTGACGGGCATTGAGGCTGTTGCCCGTTCCGGTGTAGTCCATGTAGTAGGCCTTGTCGTCGTCGACGAGGCGGTAGTAGGCGGCGTTGTCGATACCGCGGAAGCTGATGGTGGGACCGAGATGGTTCCCTTCGGCAGTGTGGTTGTAGACCACGTCGAGGATCACCTCGATGCCGGCCTCGTGGAAGGCCCGCACCATCGCCTTGAACTCGGCGACCACCGCGCTCGGCTTGTTCGAGGACGAGTACTCGGTGTGCGGCGCGAAGAAGCCGAAGGTGTTGTATCCCCAGTAGTTCCGCAGGCCCTGGTCGAGCAGCACCTGGTCGTGCATGAACTGGTGCACCGGCATCAGCTCGATCGCGGTGACCCCGAGGTCGAGGAGATGGTCGATGATCGCCGGATGCGCGAGTCCGGCGTAGGTGCCCCGCATGTGCTCGGGGACGTCCGGGTGCGTCGCGGTCATGCCCTTGACATGGGCCTCGTAGATGACGGTCTCGTTGTAGGGGCGCCGGGGCTGGCGATCCATCGCCCAGTCGAAGAACGGGTTGATCACCACCGTCGTCATCGTGTGGCCCAGCGAATCCAGTGCGGGCAGCTCCGCGGCGGCATCGGCGGTCTGTCCCGTTGCGATCGCCTCGGGTTCGACCTCGTCGGCGGACGCGGTGTCACCGCTGTCGGTGTCCTCCGGACCGTCGTCCGTGGCCGGGTCGGTCTCGGGTTCGGCGCCGGGCAGCGGGTAGGAGAACAGAGACGGATCGCCGTCGAACGAGCCGTCGAACGCCTTTCCGTACGGATCGAGGAGCAGTTTGCTCGGATCGCACCGGTGTCCGTTCTCGGGGTCGAACGGGCCGTGCACGCGATAGCCGTAGCGCTGGCCGGGGGAGATCGTGGGAAGGTATGCGTGCCAGACGTATCCGTCCACCTCTTCGAGCGGGATACGGGTCTCCGTCCCGTCGCGTGAGATGAGGCACAGTTCGACCTTCTCGGCGATTTCGGAGAACAGCGCGAAATTCGTGCCTGCCCCGTCGTAGGTCGCGCCGAGGGGGTACGGGGATCCCGGCCACACTTCCAGTGTCTCGGGCATCTCGTCGGTAGCGCTCGCGTCGGTGGACTCCATGCCCGCCAACAGTAGTCTTCCGGCGGTCCGGGCACCGGGTGAGCGCGTTACCACCAGCCGGTGGCGGGACCGAGTTGTCTGCCGAGCTCGGGCGTCAGGGTGCGGACGTAGGTCGTGGTGAGGTGGTTCTCGTCGCGGTAGATGAGGATGTTGCCCTCCACCGCCCGGCACAGGTCCGGTCGGCAGAACTTGTCGGACAGGTCGAGCAGCGACACGGTGGGCAGATGCGCGGAGGCGGCGACGGCCGGGTCGACCGGGTCCAGCGCCTCGTCACGGGGCACCCCGCACGTCTCGGCGTTGCCGCCCCTCGCGAGGCAGTCGGCGGCCCGGTACGCGACGTCCTCCCGGAAGAGCCACGGGTTGTCGCGGATCGCGACCACTGGGATGCCGTAGTCGGCGAGTGTCTGCCACAGGTCGACGTACCAGAACGGAACGAAGTCGCCCGGCCCCTCGCCCTGGTCCTTGGTGCGCGTCGATGTGGTGAACACGTAGTCGGGCGGATCCGCGCGCAGTTCCGCGAGCACGGCGGTCGACCACGTGTCGCACTCGACCGTCGGGGACTCCTCCACGAGCGGGGCGCGCGGATCGGACAGTGGGCAGCCCACCTTGAGATAGGTGTCGAGGCGGAAACCGTGTTCGATGCCGAGCGCGTCGAGCGCAGCGAGCCAGTGCTCCGAATGCGACCCGCCGACCAGCACCATGCGGCGCGTCGCGAGCGGATCACCGTAGGTGCAGGTCAACGGTGTGCGATTGGTGTGCTGGGCGATGCAGTTGTCGAGCGTCGCGGGAGGCAGGTCGCGGTGGGCGACCAGCAGCGGCGGTTGCACCGGCTGCGGCTCGGAGGAGACGGCGGGATCGAAGACGGCGGCGCCCGGATACAACTCCGCCGGCAACGCCGAGGTGCGCTCGACCGTCTCCGCCGAGCGGTCGACGTGGGTGTGCCAGAGATTGCCGGCCCCGGCGAGCGCGACGGCCGCGACCGTCACGAGACCGACCACGGCCGTCCTGGACGGCCGAGGAGGTTCGACGCGGCGGAGGGGCTCCTCGAACCACCGGGTCGACGCCTCGGCGAGCAGCAACGACAGGACGATCACGCCGAGCCCGCCCACGAGACCGACCGACGGGTGCCCGCTCACGATCAGGTAGCCGATGAGGAGCGGCCAATGCCACAGGTACAGCGAGTAGGCGATCGCCCCGAGACGCACCATCGGTGCGGACGCCAGCAGTCGCGCCGACGGTGTGTCGGGCTCGGCACCGGAGCCGACCCCCGCCACGACGAGTGCCATCGCCGCGCCGACGGGCACGAGCGCCCACGGGCCGGGGAACAGGGCGTTGCCGTCGAGGACGAAACCGCACGCGAGCAGCACGACGAGCGCGAGCCCACCGAGCACGATCCGCAGCACACGCGGAACCCGCAGCCACGGCGACAGGCACACGAGCAGTCCGCCGAGGGTCAGCTCCCACGCGCGGGCGGCACTGTCGTAGTACAGCCACGACTGCGCCCGGTCGGAGAGCACCGCGTACGCCAGCGACGACGCGGTGAGTACCGCGAGCAGCACCGTCAGCGGGACACGCACCGGAACCGACATCCGGCGCAACAGCCACGCGCAGCCGAACACCACCGCGAGCGCCGCGATGTAGAACTGGCCCTGCACCGCGATCGACCACAGGTGCTGGAGTGGACTGACCATCGGATCCGCAGCGAGATAGTCGCTGGCGGTGAGGGCGAGGTACCAGTTCTGCACGAAGAGCAGCGACGCCCCGGTCTGGTCGGCCACCCCGAGCCACTGTGTGAACGGCTGCAACACGACCGTGGCCACGGCGACGGCGGTGAGCACCAGGACGAGCGGGGGCAGCAGGCGCCGGCCGATCCGCCGCAGGACGGGCCGCGGGTCGAGCGGCGCAGAGGATTCGGCGGTCCGGAGGAGCGAGCCCACGAAGAAGTAGCCGGACAGTGCCAGGAAGACGTCGACACCGCCGGAGACACGACCGAACCAGACGTGGAAGATCACCACGAGCGCGATCGCGAGACCACGTAATCCGTCGATGTCGGCACGGCGCACGGAGCGCCTGCCCGCTGTCCGCGCGGCACTCCCGAGTTCCTGTCCCGAGGTGTGGACGGACATGTGACGGATACCCCCGGTGTCTTACGTGTTCGGCTGTAACTGCGACGCGGCCGGCGAGCGCACCGGACGATTGCCGTGAGCGTCGTTCACGGTAACTGGGGCAGACTACGCGGCTGCAGTCCGTGACTGCCAACCGCCTACAGTCTGGGCGTGGGCAACTCTCCTTTCTCGGTCGAGCGGATCCGCACCCTCGACGGTCGGCACCTCTGGCACCCCTACGGCGCGTTTCCGGCGACCACCGAACCCTTGGTGGTCGACCGTGCTCACGGTACCCGGATCGTCCTCGCCGACGATCGCGAGCTGGTGGACGGCATGAGTTCGTGGTGGGCCGCGGTCCACGGCTACAGGCATCCCGTCCTCGACGCCGCGGTCCGCGACCAGCTCGACAGGATGAGCCACGTGATGTTCGGCGGCCTCACCCACGAGCCCGCCGCGCGGCTCGCCGAACTGCTCGTCGGCATCACCCCGGAGGGTCTCGACACGGTCTTCCTCGCCGATTCGGGTTCGGTGTCCGTCGAGGTGGCCGTGAAGATGGCGGTGCAGTACCAGCGTGCCGTGGGCAGGCCCGGGCGGCGTCGCCTGCTCACCTGGCGCGGCGGTTACCACGGCGACACCTTCGCCCCGATGAGCGTGTGCGACCCGGAGGGCGGCATGCACGCGCTGTGGACCGACATGCTCGCGCGGCAGGTCTTCGCCCCCGCCCCGCCTGCACACTTCGATCCCGGCTACGTCGCGCAGTTCGAAGCGATCCTGCTCGAGCACGTCGACGAGCTCGCGGCAATCGTCGTCGAACCGGTCGTCCAGGGCGCCGGCGGTATGCGCTTCCACGATCCGCTCTATCTGCGCGAGCTGCGCAGGATGTGCGACGAGCACGGACTGGTTCTGATCTTCGACGAGATCGCGACCGGTTTCGGGCGCACCGGGGAACTCTTCGCGGCCGACCACGCGCACGTGAGCCCGGACGTGATGTGCGTGGGCAAGGCGCTCACCGGCGGGTACATGACACTCGCCGCAACGCTGTGCACCCGGGCCGTCGCGGAGGCGATCAGCGCGGGCGAGGGCGGCGGCGTGATGCACGGCCCGACCTTCATGGGCAACCCGCTCGCGTGCGCCGTCGCGGTCGCGGCGGTCGAGCTGCTGCTCTCCCGCGACTGGCGGTCCGAGGTGACATCGGTGAACGCGGGCCTGACGGAGGGACTCGCCCCGGCACGCGAACTGCCGGGCGTCGTGGACGTACGGGTGCTCGGGGGTATCGGCGTCATCGAACTCACCGACCCGGTGGACATGCGTGCGGCGACCGATGCGGCGGTTGCGGCCGGGGTGTGGTTGCGGCCGTTCCGCAATCTCGTCTACGCGATGCCGCCCTACGTGTGTTCGGCGGAAGACCTCGCAGCGATCACGACGGGGATGATCGCCGCCGCAGGCGCGAATGCCCGGTGAGCTGCCGGTCGAGGAACCGCGGTGAGGAACTCTGCGATCGCCTCGGCCACGGCGGCCGTTGTGGCGACTTGAACGGTGTTCAAGTATGGTCACCGCTCATGACCGCACATCCTGCCCTGGCGTGGCTCGACGACACCGCGGCGGCGCGGCGCGCGGCGGGTCTGCACCGGGAACCCGTCGTCCGGACCCCCGGCTCGACCGTCGTCGACCTCGCGTCCAACGACTACCTCGGCCTGACCCGTCACCCGGAGGTCCTCGCGGGGGCCACCGCCGCACTGCGGCGCTGGGGAGCCGGCGCCACCGGATCGCGGCTGGTCACCGGCACCACGGCCGAACACGAACTCCTCGAACGCGAACTCGCCGACTTCGTCGGGGCCGACAGCGGTCTGGTGTTCTCGAGCGGATACGCCGCGAACCTCGGTGCCGTCGCCGCCCTCGGTGGCAAGGATGCACTGATCGTCTCCGACGCCGGCGGCCACGCCTCGCTCGTCGACGCGTGCCGACTGTCCCGCTCGAGGATCGTTGTCACTCCTCACAATGACGTCGACGCGGTCGCGCGAGCCCTCGCGACCCGCACCGAGGCGCGCGCACTCGTCCTGACCGACTCGGTGTTCAGTACCGACGGAGACCTCGCCCCGTTGCGGCAGTTGCACCGCGCCTGCCGATCGCACGGCGCAGTGCTCCTCGTCGACGAGGCCCACGGTGTGGGGGTCCGCGGCGCAGGGGGCCGCGGACTCGTCCACGAAGTGGGCCTCGCCGGCGAGCCCGACGTGGTCGTCACCGCGACGCTGTCGAAATCCCTTGCATCCCAGGGGGGAGCCGTCCTGGCCGACCGGCGTGTGCGCGAACACCTCGTGGACACCGCCCGCACGTTCATCTTCGACACCGGCCTCGCGCCGGCCGCGGTCGGCGCCGCCCGTGCCGCGTTGAAGGTGCTGCGCGCCGAACCCGCCCGTGCCGCGGCCGTACTCGAACAGGCCGCACACCTCGCCCGCGTCACAGGCGTCGACGCACCGCCGTCCGCCGTGGTGTCGGTGATCCTCGGCGACCCGCACGTCGCCGCCGACGCCGCTGCGCGATGCCGCGAACGCGGCGTGCACGTCGGCTGCTTCCGGCCGCCGTCGGTACCGGCAGGGACCTCGCGACTGCGACTGACCGCACGCGCGAACCTCACCGACGACGAACGCGCACTCGTCGACGAGGTGCTCACCGACGTCCTCGCGGGGGCTCGCGCGTGAGCGTCCTCGTCGTCACCGGTACGTCGACCGATGTGGGAAAGACCGTCGCGACCGCCGCACTGGCCGCGAACGCCGTGGCTGCGGGGCTGCGGGTCGCGGTGTGCAAGCCCGCCCAGACGGGTGTCGCGGACGACGGCCCGGGCGACCTGCAGGAGATCCGCCGGCTGGTCGGGGACTCGGTCCGCCTCGTCGAACTCGCTCGGTACCCCGACCCGCTCGCACCCGATACCGCCGCGCGGCGCAGCGGACGCCGGCTGCTCGAGCTCGACGAGGTCGTCGACGCCGTCCGGGCTCTCGACGCCGGATACGACCTCACCCTCGTCGAAGGCGCCGGAGGTCTGCTCGTCCGCCTCGGCGTCGGCGGCTTCACCCTCGCCGACGTCGCAGCCACGCTCGTCGCACCTGCGGTGGTCGTCGTGGCGGCGGGACTGGGCACGCTCAACCACACCGCGCTCACCGTGGCCGCACTGCACTCGGCGGGGGTCGCCTGCCGGGGAGTGATCATCGGATCCTGGCCTGCCGCACCGACTCTGGCGGAGCGGTGCAATCTCGACGACCTCCCGGCCGTCGCCGGCGTCCCCGTGCTGGGCCGGATCCCGGCCGGCAGCGGCGCACTCGATGCCGCCCGCTTCGCCGTGCGGGTCTCCGAATGGCTGGGGTCGCCGCTCCGGACGAAACGGCTTGCGGGCGACGCTTCCGTTGTACTGTGATGGATGCCACACTGCAACTGGCCTGTCCTATCGTGTCGGCCGGCGCGACATGCCGACCGCTCGGCCCGGAGGTACGGATGTCCACCAGCGAAGTGCAGGAACTTCAGCGCACCGCCGCACACCTGCGCCACTGCCTCGGATCACTACGATCGCGCTACGGGGACGCAGCCCCCGTCCGGAGGCTGGCGAACGACCTCGAGCGTCTCGACATCGACATACGCGACTTCGCCGAACATCCTCCGCGCGAGGTCGTCAACAGTCTCGGTGAACGCATCCCGATCCCCGACACGCCGTACGACGACACGTTGTTCCGCGGAACGGACACGGACGACGAAGGTCTCGGCGGGCTGCACGGCTCGCGGTGAGCACGTCCGAGGCGACGCCGGCGGCTCGCGGCACGCCCGCCACCGGTGTCCGCTCCGAAGGCCGCGCCCGGATCGCCGCACGCACGCTACGCAACGACCGCTGGTGGCAGACACCCGCACTCACCGCGCTCGGCCTCGGTGTGTTCGTGGTGTACGCGACGATCCGCTCGTTCGTGCGCAGCGCCTACTACGTCGAGGACTACCACTATCTGACGCCGTTCTATTCCCCGTGCGTGAGCGCATCCTGCGTGGACGGTGCCCGCCACTTCGGAACCTGGGTCGGCGAACTCCCGATGTGGATCCCGCTCGCGTTCCTGTCGTTGCCGTTCCTGCTCGGCTTCCGCCTGACCTGCTATTACTACCGCAAGGCCTACTACCGCTCGTTCTGGTTGTCGCCGCCCGCGTGCGCGGTGGCCGAACCGCACGCGCGCTACAGCGGCGAGACCAGGCTGCCGCTGATCCTGCAGAACTCGCACCGCTACTTCTTCTACGCCGGCTTCGTGGTGTCGCTGATCAACACCTACGACATGATCGCGGCCTTTCGCAGCCCGAGTGGATTCGGCATCGGACTCGGCAATCTGATCCTGCTGATCAACGTGATCCTGCTCTGGGGATACACGCTCTCGTGCCATTCGTGTCGGCACGTCACCGGTGGTCGGCTGCGCCACTTCTCGAAACATCCGGTGCGGTACCGGATCTGGACGTTCCTCTCGAAGCTCAACACCAGGCATATGCAATTCGCGTGGATCACGCTGGGAACCCTGATCGTCACGGACTTCTACATCATGCTCGTGGCGAGCGACACCATCGCGGATCTGCGGTTCGTCGGCTGACGGACCCGAGCAGTCCCGAGCAGTACGGCGGAAGGGCAGGACACCGGAAGAGGGGAAGCGCAGATGGTGGATGTCGAACGGCACAAGGTCGACGTCGTGGTGATCGGAGCGGGCGGCGCCGGACTCCGAGCGGTCATCGAGGCGCGGCAACGTGGCTTCTCCGTCGCCGTGGTGTGCAAGTCGCTGTTCGGCAAGGCCCACACCGTGATGGCCGAAGGCGGATGCGCCGCCGCGATGGGCAACGCCAATCCCCGGGATTCCTGGCAGGTCCACTTCCAGGACACGATGCGCGGCGGCAAGTTCCTCAACAACTGGCGGATGGCCGAATTGCATGCGCGTGAAGCCCCCGACCGGGTGTGGGAACTGGAAACCTACGGAGCACTGTTCGACCGGACACCCGACGGACGGATCAGCCAGCGCAATTTCGGTGGCCATACCTATCCGCGACTCGCCCACGTCGGCGATCGCACCGGACTCGAACTCATCCGCACCATGCAGCAGAAGATCGTGTCGCTGCAGCAGGAGGACCACGCCGAACACGGGGACTACGAGGCGCGGGTGCGGGTCTTCGCAGAATGCACCATCACCGAACTGCTGAAGGACGCGGAAGGTCGCATCGCGGGCGCCTTCGGATACTGGCGAGAGACCGGGCGATTCGTGTTGTTCGAGGCGCCCGCGGTGGTCGTCGCGACCGGTGGTATCGGTAAGTCGTGGAAGGTCACATCGAACTCGTGGGAGTACACGGGCGACGGGCACGCTCTCGCCCTGCGCGCCGGGGCCGCCCTGATCAACATGGAGTTCGTCCAGTTCCACCCGACGGGGATGATCTGGCCGCCCAGTGTCAAGGGAATCCTCGTCACCGAGGGCGTGCGCGGCGACGGTGGGGTGCTGAAGAACTCCGAGGGGGAGCGGTTCATGTTCTCCTATATCCCTCCGGTGTTCAAAGGCCAGTACGCCGAGACCGAGGAGGAAGCCGACCGCTGGTACGACGACCAGGAGAACAACCGTCGCACCCCTGATCTGCTCCCGCGCGACGAGGTTGCCCGCGCCATCACTTCGGAGGTCAAGGAAGGCCGGGGCACCCCGCACGGCGGGGTCTTCCTCGATATCGCGTCGCGGAAGCCGGCCGCCGAAATCATGCGCCGGTTGCCGTCGATGCACCACCAGTTCAAGGAGCTCGCCGACGTCGACATCACCGCCGAAGCAATGGAGGTCGGCCCGACCTGCCACTACGTGATGGGCGGAATCGAGGTCGACCCCGATACCGGTGCTGCCGCGGTCCCGGGCCTGTTCGCCGCCGGGGAGTGCTCCGGTGGCATGCACGGATCGAATCGCTTGGGTGGGAACTCGCTGTCGGACCTGCTGGTCTTCGGTCGCCGGGCCGGTCTCGGCGCAGCCGACTACGTCCAGGGCCTGACGACGCGACCGGCCGTCGCCGAGGCCGACATCGACGCCGCCGCCCGCGCCGCGCTTGCTCCCTTCGATCCGGCGGAGGCCGACCGCGCCGAGAATCCGTACACCCTGCACACCGATCTGCAGCAGGTCATGCAGGATCTCGTGGGCATCATCCGCCGCGCGGACGAGGTCGAACGCGCGCTCGCCGAACTCGACGGGTTGCGGTCCCGGATCCGGAACGTCGCGGTGGAGGGGCACCGCCAGTTCAACCCGGGCTGGCATCTCGCCCTGGACCTGCGGAACATGCTGCTCGTGTGCGAATGCGTCGCCCGAGCCGCGCTGCAGCGCACCGAGAGTCGCGGGGGACACACCCGCGACGACTACCCGTCGATGGATGCCGAATGGCGTCGCACCCTGCTCACCTGCCGCCTCGCCGGCGGCGACCCGTTCGTCCCGGACGTGTCGGTCACCGCCGAGCGACAGGAACCGATGCGCGCCGACCTGCTCGAACTGTTCGACATCGACGAGCTCGGGAAGTACTACACCGACGAGGAACTCGCGGACCATCCCGGACGGAGGGGTTGAGATGGGATATCGAGCGTCGTTCAGGATCTGGCGGGGCGACGCCGACGGCGGGCAGCTGCGCGACTACACCGTCGAGGTCAACGAAGGCGAGGTCGTCCTCGACATCCTGCACCGCCTGCAGGCCACCCAGGCGCCGGATCTCGCCGTGCGCTGGAACTGCAAGGCGGGCAAGTGCGGATCCTGCTCGGCGGAGGTCGACGGCCGCCCGCGCCTGACATGCATGACCCGAATGTCGCTGTTCGATCCCGACGCGACCGTCACCGTGACGCCGATGCGGACCTTCCCGATCATCAGAGATCTCGTCACCGACGTCTCGTTCAACTACCGAAAGGCGCGGGAGATACCGGCCTTCGCGCCACCCCCGGATCTCGCGCCGGGGGAGTACCGGATGCAGCAGGTCGACGTGCAGCGCTCCCAGGAGTTCCGCAAGTGCATCGAATGCTATCTGTGCCAGAACGTCTGCCACGTCGTGCGCGACCACGAGGAGAACAAGGAGGCGTTCGCCGGGCCGCGCTATCTGATGCGTATCGCGGAACTCGAGATGCATCCGCTCGACGTGGCCGACCGCCGCGACGTCGCCCAGGACGAGCACGGCCTGGGCATGTGCAACATCACCAAGTGCTGCACCGAGGTGTGCCCGGAGAACATCCACATCACCGACAACGCGTTGATCCCGATGAAGGAACGCGTCGCGGGCCGCCGCTACGACCCGATCGTCTGGCTCGGCAACAAACTGTTCCGCCGCTGACCGGGAACGCCGACTGCGTCAGTTCACGCGCTCGGCGACGAGGGGAACGAGCTCGTCGAGCGCGAACGGAACCGACAGCACCGAGTTCGTCGAGAACGCCGCGGAGATGTCGGAATCGCTGTCGAGCACGAGGAACCGGCCGTCGCGCACTGCCGGGATCTGCTGGAAGACCGGATTGTCGGTCACCTCCGCTGCCGGCACGTAGATCGGCAGCACGATGAGCAGATCCGCGTCGAGGAGGTTCAGGTTCTCGTCGGAGACGGTGATGAAGAAATCGTCCGACGCTGCGGCCTGCACCTGCGGATTGTTCACGAAGCCGAGCTCGGTCATGAAGTCCACGCGCGAGTCACCGATGACATAGGCGCCCCAGCCCTCGGAGGTGTACGAGGCGACGGTGACGGTCTTGCCCGCGAACTCCGGGTTGTCGGCGGCGGCCTGCGCGAAATCCGCATCGATCTGCGACAGCAGTTCGGCGCCCTTGTCCGGCACACCGAGAGCCGTTGCCACCGAGGTCACCTGGTCGTCGAGCGAGGTGAGGTAGGCGTCGCTGCCTTCGGGGCCGCTGATCGTCGTGGCGATCCCCGACAGCGACTCGTAGCGGGCCGGCTCGCCGGAACTCTTGGTGTCGAGGATCAGATCGGGGGTCTGGGCCGCGAGCAGTTCGAAGGACGGTTCGATCGTGCCGATGAGCTCCGGCGGCGAGTCGTACAGCCCCTGCGCCCACGGTCCCACGCCGTCGCCGCCGAAGGCGAGCCAGTCGCTCGCGGCCACCGGTTGAACACCGAGTGCCAGTGCGGTTTCGGCGTCGCCCCAGCCGAGTGCCGCGACACGCTCGGGGGCGGAGTCGACGGTGACCTCCCCGAACTTCGTGTCGACGGTGACGGGGAACGCGCCGTCGGCCGCAGCCGAGTCGGCCTCCGTCTCCGTGTCGGACGATCCGCACGCGGTCAGCGCGATCGCGGTGGCCGTGAACAGCGCGGCGGAACGGAGCAGAGCGGCGGATCGGCGTGTCATTGAGGGCCTCGAGTCTGTCGAACGATGAGTGAGGTGATCCTAACCCGGAGGGATGGGCGAAGGTGAAAACCCGTCGGAAACCGAGCAGGACAGCGGTCCCAGCGCGCACTATGTGTCCGTGACCCCACCCGAGGACGGTCGTCCTGCGCGGGCGAGCCTGGTGCTGGCCTCGCTGATCCTCGTCGCCGCAGTGGCGAACCTGAACCTCGCCGTTGCGAACGTGGCGCTACCCGACATCGGGAAGGCATTCGACGCGAGCCAGACCGAACTGAACCTCGTCGCGGTCGGCTATTCCGTCGGCCTCGCCGCGTCGGTGCTCTATCTCGGGGCCGTCGGCGACCGCTACGGGCGAAAGACGATGCTCCTGATCGGCATGGCGTTGTCGGTTCCCGCCTCGGCGGTCGCCGGATTCGCGCCGAACGCCGACGTGTTGTTCGCCGCCCGGGTGCTCGGCGGCGTGTCCGCGGGTCTGGCGTTTCCCACCACCCTGGCGCTGATCACCGCGTTGTGGTCGGGCGCAGCACGGACCCGCGCGATCGCATTGTGGTCGTCGATCGGAGGCGGCCTGACCGCGCTCGGCCCGCTCGTCGCCGGCACCCTGCTCGAGCAGTTCTTCTGGGGATCGGTCTTCCTCGTGACGATCCCGCTGGCGCTGATCGCCCTCGCGTCGACCTGGGTGTTCGTGCCGAGCCACGTCAACGAGTCGACAGAACCGGTCGACCATCTCGGCGGGATCGTCTCGGTGGTGCTCGTCGGCTCGCTCGTCCTCGGCATCAACTTCGTGCCGGTCGACGGGATGGCGACCATCGCGGTCTCCGCGCTGGTGATCGCCCTCGCCGCGGCGATCGTCTTCGTGATGCGTCAGCTACGCGCGCCCAATCCACTGTTCGACCTGCACATCGCCCGGCGCCGCGTGTTCTGGGTCGCGGCCGTGGCGGGCATCATCGTGTTCGGCACCCTGATGGGCACGATGTACATCAGTCAGCAGTACCTGCAGAACGTGCTCGGGTACTCGACGCTCGCGGCGGGATCGGCAGCGCTTCCCGCCGCACTCGTGATGGTCCTGGTGGCACCGCATTCGGCGAAGCTCGTCGGGTCGCGCGGCTCCCGCTTCACCCTGCTGTCGGGTTACGTGGCGATCGTGGCGGGACTCGTCGTCGCACTGACGTTGTGGGACGAGGACGCGCACTACTGGGTGATCGCCCTGGGATTCATGTGCCTGGGAGCGGGCGTGGGTCTCGCCGGCACCCCCGCCTCACACTCGCTCACCGGATCTGTGCCGGTTTCCCGCGCCGGGATGGCCTCCGGCACCGCCGATCTGCAGCGCGACCTCGGTGGAGCGATCGTCCAGTCGATCCTCGGTGCGCTGCTCACGGCCGGATACTCGGCCTCGCTCGCGGCGACGATCGCGGCGAGTCCTCAGGCCGCGTCGGTTGACGAGCAGACCGAGACCGCACTGGAGAAGTCGTTCGCGGGCGCCGTCGGCACCAGCGAGCGCTTTCCGCAGTACGCGCCACAGATCATCGCGGCCGCCCGTACGGCGTTCCTCGACGGGGATACCCGCGCGTACACCGCCGCGATCGCCATCGTGCTCATCGGAGCAGCGCTGGTGGCCTTCGCGTTCCCCTCACGTACGGCCGAGATGGCGCTGCTCGCCCGGTACGCCGAGGAGGACGGCGATGCGGAGGCCGATTCCTCCGGGGAGCCGGCTCGCTGATCGCGGGTCGTCGTGCCGCTGGGGTCGTCCGGCGTTCACCTCGACTGTGACCAGCGTCCGACGTCGCCCCGTTCGAGCGCGACGGCGAGCAACTCGGGGAAGCGGTCGGGCGTGCACGCGAAGGCGGGGACCCCGAGTTCGGCGAGCGCCGCCGCGTTGTCGCGGTCGAAGGACGGTGCGCCGTCGTCGGACAGGGCCAGCAGCACCACGACCTGCACACCCGCCGCGAGCATCTCCCGGATGCGCGAGAGCATCTCGGCCCGGATCCCGCCCTCGTACAGATCGGAGATGAGCACGAACAACGAATCGGCCGGACGCGTGATCAGCGACCTGCTGTACGCGATCGCCCGATTGATGTCGGTGCCGCCGCCGAGCTGGGTGCCGAACAGGACGTCGACCGGGTCGGCGAGCTTGTCGGTCAGATCCACCACGGAGGTGTCGAAGACGACCAGCGAGGTGCGCAGTGCTCGCATCGATGCCAGGACCGCCGCGAACACCGACGCGTACACGACGCTCGACGCCATCGAACCGGACTGGTCCACCGCGAGCACCACGTCGCGTTTCACCGCCTGGGAACGACGCCCGTACCCGACGACCTTCTCGGGCACCACCGTGCGATGCTCCGGCAGGTAGTGGGCGAGGTTCGCGCGGATCGTGCGATCCCAGTCGATGTCGCGCGGTTTCGGATTCGACGTCCGAGACGACCGGTCGAGCGCACCCGTGACCGCGGTACGGGTGTGCTGCGCGATGCGGGCTTCTATCTCGCGCACGACCTTCTCGACGACCGTCCGGGCCGTCGCCTTGGTGGTCTCCGGCATCACGCGGTTCAGGCTCAGCAGCGTGCCCACGAGGTGGACGTCCGGTTCGACGGCCTCGAGCATCTCGGGTTCGAGGAGCAGCCGGGTCAACCCGAGGCGGTCCACCGCGTCGCGCTGCATCACCTGAACCACGGAGGTGGGGAAGTAGGTACGGATGTCGCCGAGCCAGCGCGCCACCCGGGGCGCGGACGCGCCGAGGCCTGCGGTGCGCGGCGCGGTGCCGTCGCCGGGAGCGGTGTCGTACAGCGCGGCGAGCGCGGCGTCCATCGCTGTGTCGTCGGCCGAGGAGAGGGAGCCCGTCGAGCCCTCGGCCGCCTCACCGAGCGCGAGCCGCCACCGGCGCAGGCGTTCGGTATCTCCGGATTCCGTTGTCATGCCGACACTCCCAGGATCGTGGCGGCGGCGGTCAGGGCCATACGGCCGCGCTCCACGACCGGCGGTGCGGCGGTGCGGCGGGTGCGTTCACCCCGGACCGTCTGCCCGAGCAGGCGCCGCTCACCGAACGCGAAGGACCCGAAGGTGCGGCGGAGGACGGGCAGGACGTCGAGGAAGTCCTCGCCGGTGAGGTCGCTGACCCATGCGTCGACGAGGTCGAACAGAGCGCTGTCGTGGACCAGCAGGAGCCCGCCACCGCCGAGGAAACCGTCGATCCAGCGCGCCTTCGCGGGTGCGGGTGACCCCACCGACAATGCCCGCGCGACCCGCACGGCCGCGTCGCGCTCGCCGAGTCGACCGGTATCGCGCAGCATCCGGGTGGTGCGGCCGACGAGCAGACCGTCGACGTCGTCGCGGTCGCTCACCGATCCCAGTGTGTCGAGCCATCGCCCGGTCGCGTCCGGGTCCTCGCGCAGCGCGAGCGCGAGATGCACGTCGTCGATCGCGGTGCGCACCGCATCGGCGGCGTCGTGGTCGAGGCCGGTGACAGCC